>NZ_JBETXJ010000002.1:0-600000 GCF_040427915.1 Gardnerella vaginalis
GAAGCCAGCTGCTCCAACCGTCACTACCCCAGCAAACGGAGACGGTCAAGGCTCAGCCAAGATCACTCCAGCAACCGGTACTGATAGTCTGGAAATCACTTATACGCCAGAAGGTGAAAACAACGAAAAGACCATCACTGTCAAGAAAGGCAATGACGGAAACTGGACTGGTGAAAACATTCCAGAAGGCGTAACCGTTGATAAAACCACTGGTGAAGTCACTATTCCAGCAAACAAAATCAAAGACAATAGTGATGTAACCGCTCAAAACTCTAAGAACGGTACCAAGAGCGAAAAAGCCACTGGTAAAACAGGAACTAACCCATCAACCACTCCTGAAACTAAGCCAGCTGCTCCAACCGTCACTACCCCAGCAAACGGAGACGGTCAAGGCTCAGCCAAGATCACTCCAGCAACCGGTACTGATAGTCTGGAAATCACTTATACGCCAGAAGGTGAAAACAACGAAAAGACCATCACTGTCAAGAAAGGCAATGACGGAAACTGGACTGGTGAAAACATTCCAGAAGGCGTAACCGTTGATAAAACCACTGGTGAAGTCACTATTCCAGCAAACAAAATCAAAGACAATAGTGATGTAACCGCTCAAAACTCTAAGAACGGTACCAAGAGCGAAAAAGCCACTGGTAAAACAGGAACTAACCCATCAACCACTCCTGAAACTAAGCCAGCTGCTCCAACCGTCACTACCCCAGCAAACGGAGACGGTCAAGGCTCAGCCAAGATCACTCCAGCAACCGGTACTGATAGTCTGGAAATCACTTATACGCCAGAAGGTGAAAACAACGAAAAGACCATCACTGTCAAGAAAGGCAATGACGGAAACTGGACTGGTGAAAACATTCCAGAAGGCGTAACCGTTGATAAAACCACTGGTGAAGTCACTATTCCAGCAAACAAAATCAAAGACAATAGTGATGTAACCGCTCAAAACTCTAAGAACGGTACCAAGAGCGAAAAAGCCACTGGTAAAACAGGAACTAACCCATCAACCACTCCTGAAACTAAGCCAGCTGCTCCAACCGTCACTACCCCAGCAAACGGAGACGGTCAAGGCTCAGCCAAGATCACTCCAGCAACCGGTACTGATAGTCTGGAAATCACTTATACGCCAGAAGGTGAAAACAACGAAAAGACCATCACTGTCAAGAAAGGCAATGACGGAAACTGGACTGGTGAAAACATTCCAGAAGGCGTAACCGTTGATAAAACCACTGGTGAAGTCACTATTCCAGCAAACAAAATCAAAGACAATAGTGATGTAACCGCTCAAAACTCTAAGAACGGTACCAAGAGCGAAAAAGCCACTGGTAAAACAGGAACTAACCCATCAACCACTCCTGAAACTAAGCCAGCTGCTCCAACCGTCACTACCCCAGCAAACGGAGACGGTCAAGGCTCAGCCAAGATCACTCCAGCAACCGGTACTGATAGTCTGGAAATCACTTATACGCCAGAAGGTGAAAACAACGAAAAGACCATCACTGTCAAGAAAGGCAATGACGGAAACTGGACTGGTGAAAACATTCCAGAAGGCGTAACCGTTGATAAAACCACTGGTGAAGTCACTATTCCAGCAAACAAAATCAAAGACAATAGTGATGTAACCGCTCAAAACTCTAAGAACGGTACCAAGAGCGAAAAAGCCACTGGTAAAACAGGAACTAACCCATCAACCACTCCTGAAACTAAGCCAGCTGCTCCAACCGTCACTACCCCAGCAAACGGAGACGGTCAAGGCTCAGCCAAGATCACTCCAGCAACCGGTACTGATAGTCTGGAAATCACTTATACGCCAGAAGGTGAAAACAACGAAAAGACCATCACTGTCAAGAAAGGCAATGACGGAAACTGGACTGGTGAAAACATTCCAGAAGGCGTAACCGTTGATAAAACCACTGGTGAAGTCACTATTCCAGCAAACAAAATCAAAGACAATAGTGATGTAACCGCTCAAAACTCTAAGAACGGTACCAAGAGCGAAAAAGCCACTGGTAAAACAGGAACTAACCCATCAACCACTCCTGAAACTAAGCCAGCTGCTCCAACCGTCACTACCCCAGCAAACGGAGACGGTCAAGGCTCAGCCAAGATCACTCCAGCAACCGGTACTGATAGTCTGGAAATCACTTATACGCCAGAAGGTGAAAACAACGAAAAGACCATCACTGTCAAGAAAGGCAATGACGGAAACTGGACTGGTGAAAACATTCCAGAAGGCGTAACCGTTGATAAAACCACTGGTGAAGTCACTATTCCAGCAAACAAAATCAAAGACAATAGTGATGTAACCGCTCAAAACTCTAAGAACGGTACCAAGAGCGAAAAAGCCACTGGTAAAACAGGAACTAACCCATCAACCACTCCTGAAACTAAGCCAGCTGCTCCAACCGTCACTACCCCAGCAAACGGAGACGGTCAAGGCTCAGCCAAGATCACTCCAGCAACCGGTACTGATAGTCTGGAAATCACTTATACGCCAGAAGGTGAAAACAACGAAAAGACCATCACTGTCAAGAAAGGCAATGACGGAAACTGGACTGGTGAAAACATTCCAGAAGGCGTAACCGTTGATAAAACCACTGGTGAAGTCACTATTCCAGCAAACAAAATCAAAGACAATAGTGATGTAACCGCTCAAAACTCTAAGAACGGTACCAAGAGCGAAAAAGCCACTGGTAAAACAGGAACTAACCCATCAACCACTCCTGAAACTAAGCCAGCTGCTCCAACCGTCACTACCCCAGCAAACGGAGACGGTCAAGGCTCAGCCAAGATCACTCCAGCAACCGGTACTGATAGTCTGGAAATCACTTATACGCCAGAAGGTGAAAACAACGAAAAGACCATCACTGTCAAGAAAGGCAATGACGGAAACTGGACTGGTGAAAACATTCCAGAAGGCGTAACCGTTGATAAAACCACTGGTGAAGTCACTATTCCAGCAAACAAAATCAAAGACAATAGTGATGTAACCGCTCAAAACTCTAAGAACGGTACCAAGAGCGAAAAAGCCACTGGTAAAACAGGAACTAACCCATCAACCACTCCTGAAACTAAGCCAGCTGCTCCAACCGTCACTACCCCAGCAAACGGAGACGGTCAAGGCTCAGCCAAGATCACTCCAGCAACCGGTACTGATAGTCTGGAAATCACTTATACGCCAGAAGGTGAAAACAACGAAAAGACCATCACTGTCAAGAAAGGCAATGACGGAAACTGGACTGGTGAAAACATTCCAGAAGGCGTAACCGTTGATAAAACCACTGGTGAAGTCACTATTCCAGCAAACAAAATCAAAGACAATAGTGATGTAACCGCTCAAAACTCTAAGAACGGTACCAAGAGCGAAAAAGCCACTGGTAAAACAGGAACTAACCCATCAACCACTCCTGAAACTAAGCCAGCTGCTCCAACCGTCACTACCCCAGCAAACGGAGACGGTCAAGGCTCAGCCAAGATCACTCCAGCAACCGGTACTGATAGTCTGGAAATCACTTATACGCCAGAAGGTGAAAACAACGAAAAGACCATCACTGTCAAGAAAGGCAATGACGGAAACTGGACTGGTGAAAACATTCCAGAAGGCGTAACCGTTGATAAAACCACTGGTGAAGTCACTATTCCAGCAAACAAAATCAAAGACAATAGTGATGTAACCGCTCAAAACTCTAAGAACGGTACCAAGAGCGAAAAAGCCACTGGTAAAACAGGAACTAACCCATCAACCACTCCTGAAACTAAGCCAGCTGCTCCAACCGTCACTACCCCAGCAAACGGAGACGGTCAAGGCTCAGCCAAGATCACTCCAGCAACCGGTACTGATAGTCTGGAAATCACTTATACGCCAGAAGGTGAAAACAACGAAAAGACCATCACTGTCAAGAAAGGCAATGACGGAAACTGGACTGGTGAAAACATTCCAGAAGGCGTAACCGTTGATAAAACCACTGGTGAAGTCACTATTCCAGCAAACAAAATCAAAGACAATAGTGATGTAACCGCTCAAAACTCTAAGAACGGTACCAAGAGCGAAAAAGCCACTGGTAAAACAGGAACTAACCCATCAACCACTCCTGAAACTAAGCCAGCTGCTCCAACCGTCACTACCCCAGCAAACGGAGACGGTCAAGGCTCAGCCAAGATCACTCCAGCAACCGGTACTGATAGTCTGGAAATCACTTATACGCCAGAAGGTGAAAACAACGAAAAGACCATCACTGTCAAGAAAGGCAATGACGGAAACTGGACTGGTGAAAACATTCCAGAAGGCGTAACCGTTGATAAAACCACTGGTGAAGTCACTATTCCAGCAAACAAAATCAAAGACAATAGTGATGTAACCGCTCAAAACTCTAAGAACGGTACCAAGAGCGAAAAAGCCACTGGTAAAACAGGAACTAACCCATCAACCACTCCTGAAACTAAGCCAGCTGCTCCAACCGTCACTACCCCAGCAAACGGAGACGGTCAAGGCTCAGCCAAGATCACTCCAGCAACCGGTACTGATAGTCTGGAAATCACTTATACGCCAGAAGGTGAAAACAACGAAAAGACCATCACTGTCAAGAAAGGCAATGACGGAAACTGGACTGGTGAAAACATTCCAGAAGGCGTAACCGTTGATAAAACCACTGGTGAAGTCACTATTCCAGCAAACAAAATCAAAGACAATAGTGATGTAACCGCTCAAAACTCTAAGAACGGTACCAAGAGCGAAAAAGCCACTGGTAAAACAGGAACTAACCCATCAACCACTCCTGAAACTAAGCCAGCTGCTCCAACCGTCACTACCCCAGCAAACGGAGACGGTCAAGGCTCAGCCAAGATCACTCCAGCAACCGGTACTGATAGTCTGGAAATCACTTATACGCCAGAAGGTGAAAACAACGAAAAGACCATCACTGTCAAGAAAGGCAATGACGGAAACTGGACTGGTGAAAACATTCCAGAAGGCGTAACCGTTGATAAAACCACTGGTGAAGTCACTATTCCAGCAAACAAAATCAAAGACAATAGTGATGTAACCGCTCAAAACTCTAAGAACGGTACCAAGAGCGAAAAAGCCACTGGTAAAACAGGAACTAACCCATCAACCACTCCTGAAACTAAGCCAGCTGCTCCAACCGTCACTACCCCAGCAAACGGAGACGGTCAAGGCTCAGCCAAGATCACTCCAGCAACCGGTACTGATAGTCTGGAAATCACTTATACGCCAGAAGGTGAAAACAACGAAAAGACCATCACTGTCAAGAAAGGCAATGACGGAAACTGGACTGGTGAAAACATTCCAGAAGGCGTAACCGTTGATAAAACCACTGGTGAAGTCACTATTCCAGCAAACAAAATCAAAGACAATAGTGATGTAACCGCTCAAAACTCTAAGAACGGTACCAAGAGCGAAAAAGCCACTGGTAAAACAGGAACTAACCCATCAACCACTCCTGAAACTAAGCCAGCTGCTCCAACCGTCACTACCCCAGCAAACGGAGACGGTCAAGGCTCAGCCAAGATCACTCCAGCAACCGGTACTGATAGTCTGGAAATCACTTATACGCCAGAAGGTGAAAACAACGAAAAGACCATCACTGTCAAGAAAGGCAATGACGGAAACTGGACTGGTGAAAACATTCCAGAAGGCGTAACCGTTGATAAAACCACTGGTGAAGTCACTATTCCAGCAAACAAAATCAAAGACAATAGTGATGTAACCGCTCAAAACTCTAAGAACGGTACCAAGAGCGAAAAAGCCACTGGTAAAGCCGGAAACAACGACGGAAATTCCGGTTCTGGTTCTGATTCTGGTTCTGGTTCTGATTCTGGTTCTGATTCTGGTTCTGGTTCTGATTCTGGTTCTGAGACTGGAAACAGCAATAGTTCTGAATCTGATTCGGGTAACGATTCCACGTCTAATAATGGCGGTTCAGATAGCGGATCTACTACTGGTGGTAGCAGCTCTACAGATTCCGGCGCTCAAAATAGCACCAATGGATCAAGTAGCGCTGATAATGCTAACAACGCTGGTAACGCTGAAACTGGTAATACTGGCAACGGCAATGCTGGCAACAGCAAAGCTGGTAATGCATCCACTGGTGCTTCAGGTTCCAACGCATCTACTAAGTCTGGCAACAAGGTTCCTGCAAAGCATTCGTCCCAATTAGTAAACACTGGTGCTGAAGTGGAACGAGTAGGATTGATCAGCGCAATGATTGGTGTACTGGGAGCTGCAGCAGCATTCTTCTCTCGCAAGAAGAATCGCGAGTAAAAAGTTCACCTACAAAATTAAACAAAAGTAAACTAATAATTGAAAATAATTAGAAAAAGGAGCTGAGCCACAAACCCAGCTCCTTTTTCTATATCACTGCTCGCTTACACACACAATCTCTTATATTGTGATTCAAAACATATCTTATTTAAGAAAAACCATCTTTGAATATATTCAAATAAACGATAAAAAAAAAATCAATAAAAACAATTTTTAACAAAACTGCAATATAAAAATTGTTCTTAAAACACATTTCCGCACATAAACAGCTGGGTGCAAAGTGTGTGCACCTTTTAACGATAGCCCTCGCTAAGCCTTGCTACGCAAAGCCTAAACGCAGGAACTAAACTGCGCACATAGTAGGTGTCATCAAAACGCTATTTCGAAACAGTCACGATTTGTAAAGGAACGCAACCGATTCTGTATGTATTGAGTGAATGGGTAGTATATTTACACTTTTTTGAGTGCACACTATAGATATTGTGCGCACTTTTTAACGATAGGAAAAAGCTATCGTTAAAACTTTAATTGCCATTTATAACTTTCTCAATATCTCTTTTCCCATAAAGCACACGAGAAACCACAACTTCATGCTTTTCTTCAAAAACAAAATAAAAAATAAGAAAATTATCACACGCCATGAACCTTAAACCTCTACTTCTCCATGGCTCAAAACTAACTAAACGATGCACAAGAGGAAACTCATCAAGACTCAATATTGCTTTCTCCAACCTATTTACCTGCCCCTGCGCGTTTTTCAAAGACAGTAAATTAAACGCAATATAAGCGTAAATACCACGCAAGTCTTCCTCAGCCTCACGCGAAATGTGCACAGCGTAAATCATAAGTCAAATTCCTTATGCAAAGATTCAAAAACCTTACTCGCAGGCTTCACATCACCAGACAAAACCGACTTATAACCCTTTTCCAACTCATCATTCAACTCACCTTGAGTCATAGAACTCACATCACACGGCTCTCTATAACCCAATTTCACATCAAAAGGAAGCCCTTGCTGTAAAACAACCTGCTTATAAAACATGGTAATAGCACTCGAAGGAGGAAGACCCAAAGAATTCAATATATACTCTGCCTGCTCTTTTAACTCTGGATCAATACGAGTATACAAGTTAGCTGTTTTCGCCATACAATCACCCCTTATTTCTTACGGCGATTATACAACATTGCATTGGCATTGCAATGGCACTGCATTAACATTAACATTAGAAAATTACACTTATACGTAATATTAAAAACGCAAAAATCACGCTCAAAAATCGCGAGAACCCGGCTTAGATCCACCGCATGCTAAACATTTTAACGATAGCCCTCACCAAGCCTTGCTACGCAAAGCCTAAACGCAGGAACTAAACTGCACGCAAGTAGGTGTCATCAAAACGCTATTTTGAAACAGTCACGATTTGTAAAGGAGCGCTACTGATTTTGTATGGATTGAGTGTTGGAATATATAACACAGAAAGCAAACAGTTTCAGAGTTCAGAAGGAAAAGTTTCATTGCATACAAGAGTTAAGAAACTAGAAATAATATTTATGTAACGATCTCTTACCATAATAGCGGGATTCATTAATATCTTTCATCTGAAATTATATGCTCTATTCCACTATGCTCCGATTTAAGATATTCTTTCATAAATGTCGGGTAAGCCTTGCACTTATCAAGCTCATCTATAGATAACCAATGCATTGTCTCTTTAGCACCTGACTCTGTAGTACTATGGCTCGTAAAATCTCTTTTGCCCATGGACTTCATCAAGTAGTAGAGTGTAAGCTCATGGAAGTCTACTCCATCTAAGCCGGAGCTGCCGATGAATAAGTTCTCGTGTATGACGGCAAGGTGATCGACCTCGTAATTAAGACCTGTCTCTTCAAATACTTCTCTCTTTACAGCTTCTTCTGATGTCTCACCGATGTGAACCGCTCCGCCAACTGAGTAGTAATAGTCGTCCTCATCATTTCCTGCAAATAGCACACAACCTTCTTCTACTATGATGGCTGCTGCTCTATATCTAAATGCTTTTTTATCGTTAATAAATCCGCAATTATGTTCCATAGTTTACTCCTTTATTTTTTATCTAATAACTGTGACTTATGGTTCAAATGCAAACAAGTTCCCAATCTTAATTGAAAATCCAAGTGATTGATACATTTGTATATCACACTGTGCACAAGCAACAATCATTGAACTTATTACACTCAACCCTAGAACTTCGATATGTTTCCTCAAACAGCAAAATCACACTCAAAAATCGCGATGAATCCAGCTTAAAGCCGCTTCGCATTAAACCTTTTAACGATATCCCTCGCTAAGAGACCTAAAACGCAGGAACTAAACTGCACGCAAGTAGGTGTCATCAAAACGATATTTTGAAACAGTCACGATTTGCAAAGGAACGCCACTGATTCTGTATGATGAGTTTCCGGATATAAGTCGAACGCGCGCAAAGACTGAACACTGTAGCCAAGCTCTCTAAACGTGCCAACATCGCGAGCAAGACTAGTCGGATCGCAAGCAACATACACAACGCTTCTTGCTCCAGACTTCGCAATCTGCTTACAAACTTGAGCTTTAGCACCAGCGCGCGGAGGATCTAACACAACAACATCAGGATGCGCAAATCGGCGAACAATCCTAGATGACTTACTCGCCTTAAACACCTGCGATTCAAGCGTTTGCGCAACATCGCCTTCAAGCGCTTCAACAACATCCCTGCTAAGACCAGCACGCCCAATGTTTCGCCTTGCATTCTTCACAGCAATCGGCGCACCCTCAATACTAAGCACGCGCGCTGGTTCAGCAGCACCAAGAGCACCTGCAGCACCAGAAGAATCTCCGCCAACATTAGCCAAAGTCGCAAGCGGAATAGTAAACAAACCCGATCCAGAATACAAATCCCACAAAACCGTATTCTTACTACGCCCACCAAGAGCAGAACGAACTAATCCCAAAACGTAGTTCACCAAATGCTCTGGAGCTGCGCGATGAATCTGCCAAAAACCGCGCGCGTCAACATCATAATCAAAAGTACGCATACGTGATGAATCACCATCAACAGCAACGCGTACACGCTCACGCAACAAAGCCGAGCCTGCAATCAGTTCATCATTTACTATAAGCGCATAATTTTCGCCAATCGCATCAAGAAGCGCAGCCTTGTCACCATAAACACCAAAATCCAAGCCCTCAACCCTAGGCTCTGGAACAGCAAGACGAATTTGCGAATTTGGCTCAAATTCTCGATTCCACAAATCCAAAGAATCCGCAACTGCTAAAACAGCGCGCGACGCAAGTGGCATAGTATCAATCGCAATGCGATCATGCGACTCGCGCTTACGCATAGACAAACGCCCTTCATCATCCGCCACCAGCTCCATGCGCGTACGCCAATTAAATCCGTTAAGCTCCTCATCCCCCGGCACGCGCTCAACAGTAATATCACTAGCAGAAACATCCATATGCGCTAAACGCTGGAATTGATTGGCAATCACGGACGCCTTCCAACGAATCTGCCCAGGCAAAGAAACGTGAATTAAATCTGCTCCGCCAACTCCGCCGCCCTGAGCCAAAGGACCAGCGAGCTTCCATTGCGGCTCCACACGATCCACACTAGGCTCCAAAACTTCCACAACTTCACCGGTGAAAAAGTGCGCTTTTGCACGCATCGGCTCATCCATGCGCACAACAACCAGCTCACCAGGTAACGCAAATCGCACGAATACAACGCGTCCGTCAAGATGACCTACGCATCTTCCTTGATCCGCATATCTCTCGATTCGCATCGTCACTTGCATAAACTACCCCTTAGCTTTGCGTTTAGTTAAGCTGATTTTACTTCACTTGAATTTACATCGTTTTTATCTTCGTCAATCTGATTTTCTTCACGATAATTTTCTTCGCGATTTTTATGATGAAGACGCATAAACGGCGTTGCGATAATCAAGTAAGAAACCCAAATTGCGAGCGCCCAGAACGGCAAACCCATAATCAATCGAACTGTACCAAGCCACACAACGTGATTTGTCAAATATAATGGCACTTGTAAAACGAGTCGCAGCGCAAAAACACCAATCCATAATCCAGTAACATACATGTACGCTCGCTTAAGAGGCTTATAATCAAGCCATTCGTGCAGCCACAAGCCAAAATTTTCCGTAGGCATTTTGCGAATTGACTCAATCACAAGACCTAAAGCAGGCACGCGAACAATCATCGAAATAGCAAGAAGCGCACCGTATACAGCATTTGTAATAAAGCCCATCATGTAGTAGTCGCGCGCTTGGTGACTCGTCCACACCCAAATAAGGCAAATCCCTACAGAAACCAACCCACTTAACGCGCCCATAATCGATTGGCGTTGAACAAGTCGAGCTACAACTTGCAAAACTGCGAGAGCTGCAGACGCAATAACTGTTGTTTGTACGTTTCGCGTTACAACAAAGCAAATAACAAACAGCAAGCCTGGCAGCATGGATTCGATTACGCCTCGAACTCCACCAATGGAATCAATAACAGAAAACGTGTTTCCTTCAGATCCAATAGAAGCCAAAGATGCTAATCCTGAGCGTTTTTTGCCGCGCGAATTTTTTTCCAAGACAATATCCTTTGCTGCCTTACTTTTACTATCGACTTTTAACTATCGACTTTTAACTATCGACTTTTAACTATCGACTTTTAACTATCGACTTTAACTATCTGATTTCAGAAAACATTGGTCCACGAGTTAGCGTGGTTTTGACTTCTACTTGCTGATCTGCACCAAGTGGACCTTTTGGACGACCTAGATTTTCTTCAGAACCAGCAGAATCGTCAGATCCAGCAGAACCATCTTTACCTGCACTACTTGGCACAACCAAATCGTGCATTGGAATCATATCTCTAGGAGCAAGTGGCTCTGTTCCGCGCTTTATAACAATATCACTAAACCACTTGTTAAGAAGCACAGTCTCTTCGCTTGTTTTTTGTGACTCTAAAGCAGCACTCCCAGAGAACACTCCGCGGAGCATCCAACGCGGACCATCTACACCAACAATTCTGGTTTCCACTGTCTTATCGTCAACCTTGACTGGAAGTATGAGTTCCTTGCCAAAAACTCCATTCACTTCCCTAGCATTAGAGTTTCCCTTAAGCAAATCCGCACGAACTTCACTCCATATCCCTTCTGTTTTAGGAGCTGCAAATGCTTCAACCTCAATGCTAGAAGATTTATATGTAACAGTTATGCCAAGAACTTGACCAGTTTCACGCTGCTTTTTTACTCGCAACTCTATACCTTGCAAATATGGAATATATATGGAGCCGAAATCAACATAAGTACCTAAATTAGGTAGTTTTTCATCAGATATGTCCCATGGACCTCTAAGACTTCCGCGTCCTAAGTACGTGTCTGCATCATATCCGCCTGCAGCCAGCTCGCTTAGAGCGGAATTTTGGGATTGAGATTCTGCAAGATTCTCAGCATCATCTTTGGCAGCTTTCGACTTGCGCTTGGATTTAAACCATCCCATGGTTCCTCTTTTCTAATGGATTCTTCTTAATAAGCTCTAATGCCATTTTTCGATGAATACTTTACATATTTCTAATGGCTATTTTTACTCAACTTCACCAGATTATCACAAGCAAAGCAAAATCACACATTATATTTTATGTTTAAAGCAGCATGGTCAGACCAGCGAGAATCGTAGCTTTGAGCACGATCAATCACGAATCCGCACGCAGTTTCTGCAATTTCAGGTGTTGCAAACTGATAGTCTAATCTCCAACCAACGTTATTATCAAAAGCTTTACCTCGTTGACTCCACCAAGTGTATGGTCCTTGAATATCGCCAGCAAGCATTCGCATAACGTCCACAAATTCATACTCGTTAATCCAGCGATCAATATAAGCGCGTTCCTCTGGCAAAAATCCAGCACTTTTCTCATTCGCTTTAGCGTTTTTAATGTCAAGAGGCGTGTGTGCAATATTAAAATCACCACACAAAATCGCTTGATTTCCGCCACTTGCAGCAATATCTCTAATCTCCCCTAATCGCTTTAACATAGTATCTAGAAAGCGGAATTTTTGCTGCATTTTCTGCGGATCATCAACGTTTCCAGCGTGAACATACACAGAAGCAACAGTAATATCATACCCTTGCGGGGTATGTACGTCAGTTTCCACCCATCGCCCAGAATCAACATCCTCGCTTAAACCAGGCAAACCGTAACGCTGCTCTACAACTGGCAAAGACGTTACAAGCGCCACACCAGCTCTACCTTTTATTTCACAAATCTGATTTGTAACAGAAAATCGCCTGTTATTTTGCCCAGATTCATCACTCTTAGACACATACAAATCCTTGATTTTACCCATAATCGGGTCAATCGCATCTTGCGGAGCGCGAACCTCTTGCATACACCACACATCTGGCGTGTGATCTTGAACCCAATCGAGCATCCCCTTGCGCCAAGCCGCACGAATCCCATTCAAATTTGAAGTCGTAATCGTAATCATAAGATCCACTCTAATATGCGCACAACACAAAATAGGCAAAAATAAAGGTGCAGAAGTTTTGACTCCCACACCTTTATTTTAAATTTAAATTTATTTTAAATTTATAGTTTATAAGACGCTCGTTTTGCGACTCATAAACCAGCTTGCGATTAATCCAATCCAAGCTCCAAGTTTCCACCTGGGATTGCATCGAGAAGATCGCGAGTGTATTCCTTTTGAGGATGATCAAACACTTCGTCGGTTGTAGCATGTTCAACAAGTTTGCCATGTTGCATAACAACAACCTCGTCCGCAATCTGACGAACAACAGCCAAATCGTGAGTGATGAACAAGTAGCTTAATCCTCGCTCCGCTTGCAAATCGTTAAGCAAATGCAAAACCTGATCTTGCACAAGCACGTCCAAAGCAGACACAGCCTCATCGCAAACGATTACGTCTGGATCCAATGCCATAGCACGCGCAATAGCAATGCGCTGACGCTGACCACCAGAAAGCTCGTTCGGGAAGCGAGTCATAACAGAAGCAGGCATGCGAACCATATCCAAAAGCTCGCGCACACGATTCTGTCTACTCTTTTTATCGCCAATCTTATGAATGCGCAAAGGCTCCTCAATAGAACGATAAATTGAATACATTGGGTCGAGTGAACCATAAGGATTTTGGAACACTGGTTGCACGTGTCTGCGGAAGTCAAGCAAATCAGCGCCCTTGAAATCAGCAATATTCTTGCCTTCGTAAGTAACTGTTCCACTTGTTGGATTTAGAAGTCGCAAAACCATGTTTGCAACAGTAGATTTACCAGAACCAGACTCACCCACAATTGCCAACGTTGTTCCGCGCTTAATTGAGAACGAAACATCGTCAACAGCTTTAAAAAGTTCCTTCTTACGCGGAAGCTTAAACTCGCGAGTTAAGTGATCTACTGTAATAATGTGCTCGCTCTTTTCAAGAGTTTGCTCACCTACTACGTGATGCTCAAGCAAATTATCCGCGTTGCCTCCATGCTCCTTAACCGAGATGATTCTCTGAGAAGCCAAGCTTGGAGCCGCTGCAACTAATCGCTTAGTATACGGATGCTGCGGATGTTGCAACACATCTAGAGATGGACCAGACTCAACAACGCGGCCCTTATACATAACAACAACGTGCTGCGCGCGAGCTGCAGCCAAACCTAAATCGTGAGTAATAAAGAGCACGGAAGTGCCTAGAGAATCTGTAAGAGTATGCAAATGGTCAAGAATACGCTTTTGCACAGTTACGTCGAGAGCGGAAGTTGGCTCATCTGCAATAAGCAAGTCTGGTCGGCAAGCCAAGCCGATAGCAATCAAAGCGCGCTGACGCATACCGCCAGAAAACTCATGTGGGAATTGCCTTGCACGCGTTGCTGCATCTGGTAAACCAGCTTCATCTAGCAAACCAGCAATGCGGTCTTCAACACTTGCTCCAATAACATACTTTTTGGCGATTCCCCAAGCTTTGTCGTCGTTCACACCATACTTGATTAAATCGTCTGCAACGCGCCAACGAGTTTCAGAGCCTGGAACCCACTCTTTTTTGTAGTATTCCATAGCTTCATTAAACTTTTCAGCATTCGTTTGCTCACTAAGACCAGACTCTGCCAAAGCCTGCTTTGCAGCGTCCAATAATGCCGTAAGTTCTTTAGAACCAAGGAAGATTTCGTCTTCGTTGCTTTTAACTTCTACAGCATCTCCTGCTAAAGCTTCTGCAAGAGCGGAACGCTTTTCATGACTAACGTCAACGCCATTTGCAAGAAGAGCTTCTTTAACTTGGGTACCAATCCTCCAAACAGGATTCAAGTTGCTCATAGGGTCTTGCGGAACCAAGCCCATTGCTGTGCCGCGCAAAGCTGCATAATCTTTAGGCTTTAGATTGCTTATTTCTTGACCTTTAAGCTTAATAGATCCGCCAGTAACGTGACCTGTTCCAGGGAGTAAACCAAGAACCGCCATTGCGGAAGTTGACTTTCCAGAACCAGATTCACCTACAATTGCAACCCACTGACCTGGGTAAACGTTGAAGCTCGCATCGCGAACAGCGTGTACGGCTTTTTTAGAATCCGTTGTAAAGTCAACCTGAAGATTTTTGACTTCCAGCAAAGGACCCTGTTCGCGTTGCATTGCAAGGGTATCTACATTTTTACGTGTTGCTGTGTTCATAATCACTATTCCTCCACGCTAACTTACGCCTTACGGCTCTTTGGATCCAACGCATCTTTTACAGCGTCGCCCATCATAATAAAGGCGAGAACAGTAATAGCGAGCGCAATAGACGGATAGAACAAAACTTCTGGATTTGTAGTAAGAACATTCCTAGCGGTAGAAATATCTACACCCCAGCTAACGGTCGTAGTTGGCAAACCAATACCAAGGAAGCTAAGTGTCGCTTCCAAAACAATGTAAGAACCAAGGGATGTTGTTCCTACAACAATGATTGGAGCCAGCGAGTTTGGAATAATATGACGGAAAAGATTACGCATTGGAGTTGAACCTAAAGCTGTAGAAGCCGTATTAAACTCAAGATTCTTGGATTCCATAACGGCACTTCTTGCGATTCGAGCAACGCCTACCCATCCAAAGAGAACCATAACAAACACGATTTTCCAAATCGACTTAGATGTGCGGAACATTTGCAAAACTACGATTGCGCCCAACAGCATTGGTAGAGCCAGGAAGATATCGGTGATTCGGCTGAGAATCGCATCAATCCATCCGCCGAAGAACCCAGCTAAAGCACCAATTAACGAGCCAACTAACACAACCAAAGCGGTTGCTAGCAAACCAACGCTTAGAGATGTACGAGTTCCGTATACGACTCGAGCATAAATATCACAGCCTTGCATATCAAATCCGAACGGATGCGCAGCAGAAGCCGGCTCAAGCGAATGTTCCAAAACGCAATAATTAGGATTGTGCTTTGTAAGAACACTTGGGAAAAGTGCAACAAAAATAATCGCAATAATCAAAACTGCAGAAACAATAAACAGTGGGTTTCTGCGCAAACTACGCCAAGCATCTGCCCACATGCTTGTAGCTGGAGCAGATTCATCTACGGAATCCACTTCTTGAAGAGGTGTATCGTCAAGAGGTGCTACGTAACGTTCCTGACCAGGTAGCGTATTGTATTTTGAAGCGGAAAAGTCGCCAGCAACCATAGTTGCAGCTGCTGTAGCATTATTTGTAGTCAAATTATTTTCCATCAAATTATCTTCCATAATGTCTGCTCTCCTTACGCGTAGCGAATGCGCGGATCTAGAGCCGCGTACAACATGTCAACAAGAAGATTGCTGACTACAAATATCAACATAAGAAGCGTAACTATAGAAACAACAAGGTTTCCTTCTCCTTTTAGTATTCCCTGATACGTAAGGAATCCAACGCCATGAATGTTGAAGATTGTTTCGGAAATCATAGCGCCGCCCATAAGAGCGCCCAAATCCTGACCTAAGAATGTAACAACAGGAATAAGCGAATTGCGCAAAATATGTCGAACAATAACAGAGCTTTCTTTTAAGCCCTTTGCGCGAGCCGTTCGAACATAATCGAGAGATATGTTTGACGAAACTTCCGACCTTGTAAGTCGAATAATATACGCCATTGACACGGATCCAAGAACTATTGCAGGAAGAAGAAGATCATAGAATCCAGGATTATTGCTTGCTGTAACAGGCATAATATGCCACTTAACACCAAACACGTATTGTCCAATAAAGCCAGTGACAAATGTTGGCACAGAAATAAGAAGAAGTGATACAACCAGAATTACACTGTCATACCACTTCCCTTTCTTTAAGCCAGAGATTATACCAAAAGCTACGCCGAACAAGGCTTCAAAGGCAAACGCCATCAACGCAAGCTTAATGGTTACTGGAAATGCGCGACCAATTTCGTCAATTACTGGCTGACCAGCAAAAGTATGACCGAAATCAAGAGTCAAAGCATTTTTCAAAAACAGCAAATACTGAATAATAAATGGCTTATCCAAGTTATACTCGGCACGAATCTGCGCTTCAACCGCATGGTTAATTGGCTTATCTCCAAACATTGCTTTTACTGGGTCTCCAGGCAAAGCAAACACCAAAGCGTACACCAACAATGTTGTGCCGAGAACCACAGGAATCATCTGCAGAACACGACGCAGAACATATTTACCCATTGGTTTCTCCTTATATAATTACTTAAAAATTCGCAGAGCACACACCCAACTTTTGTGGCTTGCATATTGATTTAACCCAACCCAAGTAAAAACACAAAGTGCTGCCTCGAATAGCGATAGAATTTTGCAATTTTATTCGCCATTCGAAGGCAGCAGCACGTTTTTACATGCTATTTAATTATGATTTATTTTTTACTATAGCTACTTGATCTTCGATCTTAGATCTTTACTTGTGGAGCTTGTAGTAAAGTGGCATATTCTGCCAATCCATTACAAAGCCCTTCAAGGTTGGAACCATAACAGCCTTAGCGTTCGAGTAGAACAGTGGGATGTATGGAAGATCCTCAAGAAGAATCTCGTTAGCTTGCTGATAAAGCTTAGTTGCCTCAGCTGGCTGAGAAGAAGCAGCCTTCTTAAGCAAATCATCAAACTTAGAATTCTTGTAATCAGCTTCGTTGGAGCCATTTCCATCTGCAGCAACAGAAGCAAATTCCTGAGTCAAGTAGTTTTCTGGGCTTGGGTAATCTGGCATCCAGCCTGCACGCCATGCACCCTTAATCTGACGCTGTTCGCATGCGTTACGGAACTCTTGGAATGTTGGAACTGGAGTGGTTTCAGCATTGATACCAAGATGGTTCTTGAGGGAGTTTACAACTGCATCGAACACAGACTTAGCATTACCATCAGCGTTGTAAGTAAAGGTAAGAGGACCATCATACTTAGAGATCTTGTCTGCCTTTGCCCAAAGTTCCTTAGCCTTTTCTGCGTTAAACTTAAGGTTTTCGTGTCCCTTAAGATCAGCCTTGTAGCCTGGAGTCAAAGGAGAAGTGAACTCATTTGCAGGAGATGCAGTACTATTAAGAACCTTCTTGATGATGGTTTCACGGTCGATTGCCATAGAAACAGCTTGACGACGCAAGCGGCCTTCTTCGGTAGTTACATCGAAGTGTGGCAATTTTGCAGGAATACCGAACTGCTGGATTACAGAACCTGGACGGTTGTATGCCTTAACAGTGGTGTCCTTTTGGAAAGTCTTGGTTTCAGTATCTGGAATGTTATCGGTCATATCAAGATTGCCAGACTGAACATCGCGGTAAGCAGCGGTTCCATCGGTGTAAATCTTGAAGGTAACACCATCATTCTGAGCCTTACGTGGGCCATCGTAATCTGGGTTCTTTACAACTTCAATCTGCTTGTTGTGATCCCAGGACTTAAAGAGGTATGGACCAGAAGAAACTGGCTTTTCGCCATAAGCCTTTGGATTCTTGTAGAAGGATTCTGGAAGAGGAGCAAATGCAAGGTAACCAACCTTAATAGCAAACACAGAATCTGGCTGGTTCAAATCGACAGTAAAGGTGTACTTGTCTACAACCTTCAAGCCAGAAAGCTGCTCGTCGCCCTTAGTGTCATTCTTCTGCAAGTCTTCGTAGCCCTTAATTGTCTGGAAGAAGGAAGCGCACTTCTGAGCATTCTTAGCGTTTGCTACGAAGCTCCAAGCCTTGGTGAAGCTTTCTGCGGTGATTGGTGTGCCGTCACTAAACTTCTTATCTTTCTTAAGCTTAACAGTGTACTGAGTTGCATCAGCGTTTGGAGTTACGCTCTCGGCATCTTCGTTTACTGTATTGCCCTTTTCGTCAAAAGTGACCAACGTGGAGTTGACCAGCACAGCAGGACGGGCGCCAGCATTTTCGTTAATATTTCCTGGAACAAGCTCGTTCTGAGGCTCGGAGTCGTTTACGGTAATAACAACCTTGCCACCATTTGTTTGAGCGGTCTTCGAAGCAGAAGAACCGCATCCACCGAGCAGCATAGCAACCGAGCAAGCAGCTGCGGCAAAAAGTAATGCCTTATTCTTCATATGTTTTCTCCTAACGTTGGGTATGGCAGGATTCCATTAATTATCACGAAAAAGTCTCATTACAAGCTTTACAGGCTTTTACAGGCTTAATAAATAAAATCCACCTAGTATTTATTGCCAGATGGATTCTTTGCAAAGCCAATAAGGAGGCCTCTTCGTTGATTAAAATTCAATCATACGGATTTTATTAAACAACGCAAGCTAAAAGTCTAAATGTAAAATTTACAGTTATTTTGTCTATTAATCATAAAAATAACTATTGCTATATAAAATTATGGGATTAAATCGTATTTTATATGGTATTTTGCCAAGCCTTTTAAATCTACGACGATATTACAAAAATGTAAATTTGCACTAGAAATATGTAACAATCATGTTAAACGATGCAAAATATTCAACAAGACATTCAAATATTAAACAAAATAAAAGTGGTGTAAATTCGCACCCAAATGCACGAGTTTACACCACTTAATAAATAAAATCAAATAAATATTGAAATTATTTTTAAAATATTTTTATTATATTTTCACCTATTGGTAAATACTACTTAGACTCGCTAGCCTGATGTTCAAGAGCAGCCGCAACCAATCCAGCAAACAGTGGATGAGGCTTAGTTGGACGAGACTTAAACTCTGGATGAGCCTGAGTTGCCACGTAGAATGGGTGAACTTCCTTTGGAAGCTCCACAAACTCAGTCAAATTACCATCTGGGCTTTGACCACTAATACGCAAGCCAGCTTCGCGCAAACGATCCTTATACGCCACATTCACTTCATAACGGTGACGATGACGCTCAGTAACATGCGTAGTACCGTAAAGCTCAGCAACAATCGAGCCTTCTTCAAGCGTTGCAGGGTAAGAACCAAGTCGCATTGTATGACCCATATCTCCCTTACCGTCCACAATATCCTTCTGCTCTTCCATAGTCGCGATTACCGGATCGCCACAATCCTTCTCGAACTCAGTGGAATTAGCATCCTCAAGTCCAAGAACGTGACGAGCGTACTCAATAACCATAGATTGCAAGCCAAGGCAAAGACCAAGCGTTGGCAAACCATGCTCGCGAGCGTAACGCAAAGCGCCGATCTTACCTTCAATACCGCGAATACCGAAGCCGCCTGGAATAACCATTCCATCCATTTGATCAAGAGCCGCAGCCGCACCTTCTTGAGTTTCGCACTTGTCAGCAGCAACCCAGCGCACGTTAACCTTAGCCCAGTTTGCAAAACCGCCAGCCTTAATAGCCTCGGTAACGGAAAGATATGCATCCGGCAAATCAATGTACTTGCCAACAATCGCAATGTTTAGCTCATGCTTTGGATGATGAACGCGCTCAAGCAAATCTTCCCACTCGTTCCAATCAACATCGTGGAATGGAAGCTCAAGCTCACGCACAACGTAAGCATCCAAGCCCTCGTTGAACAAAATCTTCGGCACATCGTAAATGCTTGGAGCGTCAACGCAGTTCACAACGCCTTCAGCATCAACATCGCACATAAGCGAAATCTTGTCTTTAATGCCTTGATTAAGCGGACGATCCGAACGCAAAACAAGCGCGTCTGGAGAAATACCAAGAGAGCGAAGCATCATCACAGAATGCTGAGTTGGCTTAGTCTTTAATTCGTGAGCTGCGGCTATATAAGGCACCAAAGAAACGTGCACAAACATGCAGTTTTCAGGACCTAAATCGCGACGAACTTCGCGAGCAGCCTCCAAAAATGGCTGGGACTCAATATCGCCAACCGTTCCACCGATTTCCGTAATAATCACGTCTACATCGTCGCTAGCCTGCGCGCGCATACGCGACTTAATTTCGCCAGTAATATGCGGAATAACCTGCACGCACTGACCCAAATATTCGCCAGCACGCTCCTTACGAAGCACAGACTGATAAATCTGACCAGTTGTAACATTCGCTTTTTGACTTAAGAAAACATCGAGGAATCGCTCGTAATGACCAATATCAAGATCTGTTTCTGCGCCGTCTTCTGTAACATAAACCTCACCATGTTGGAATGGGTTCATTGTACCTGGGTCAACATTGATATAAGGATCGAGTTTTTGTTGTAAAACGTGAAGACCACGACTACGCAAAAGTCTGCCTAATGAAGATGCAGTAAGACCTTTTCCGAGGGACGAAACAACGCCACCAGTGACAAAAATATGCTTTGTAATATGCTCCTGAGAGTTACCATGTTTTCTTCTAACCATGGAACTCCATAGTATCTTCGAGCCTCGACTCGGAAGAATAATTGAAAAGTCAAATCAAAGTCAAATCAAATGAGCAACAGCCTCGAGCGCAAGCTTATAACCGTACAATCCCATGCCTGTAATAGTTCCAGTTGCAACAGGACTAATCACGCTTATTTTCCGGAAAGAATCGCGGGCAGAAGGATTAGAAATATGCACTTCCATTAGTGGCACTCCAGCATCCAAAACCATGTGCGCAGCATCCGCGAGCGCATAACTGTAGTGCGTAAAAGCAGCAGGATTCATAACTACTGGCATATGAGCATCAGCAGCTTCGTGCATCCAATGAACCATTTGCGCTTCGTCGTCGCTTTGGCGTACTTCTACCTGTAGATTAAGCTCTTGCCCCCACTTTTTGCAAAGCGCGCACAACGTTTCAAAATCTTGACTACCATAAACGTCTGGCTGACGAACACCTAACCGCCCCAAATTTGGACCATTCACTACTAAAACTTTACGGATGTTTATAGCATTTTCTGCATCTACCATTTTCTAACCTCTAATCTTATTAAACGCATCTCGAATCGCCTCCAGCGGCGGATTATCTAAGTGAATCGGGTTTCCAATCCCGTCTAAAACAACAAATCGTAAGGTGTTGCCTCTAGCTTTTTTATCTTTATGCATCAAATCAAGAACCTTATTAAAAGCATCGTCACTGCTGCCGCCGCCATTCCAAGATATTGGCAATCCAAGTGATTTCAAAAGTGAACGATGATACTCAACGTCTTCTGGACTTAAATAGCCCAAAATTTGCGCAAGGCTCGCAACAAAAACCATTCCAACAGCAACCGCGTTTCCGTGGCGCCAAGAAAAATGCTCAATTTGTTCAATCGCATGCCCAAGAGTGTGACCGTAGTTCAAAAACTCGCGCAAACCCTTCTCTTTTAAGTCGTTAGAAACGTGGTATGCCTTAACGCGCACGCTTTTTTCTATCAAATCGCAAACCATATTATTTAAATCTGCATCGTCTAAAATAGAAGGACCATCAACAGAGCGCAACTTGCTAGCATTTTGAGGATTTTCCAGAATTTTTAAGATGCTAGAATCGCCAATAAACCCTGATTTTGCAACTTCTCCAAGTCCTTCAACAAAAATATCGTTAGGAAGAGTAGAAAACGCGCAAGTATCTGCCAAAACGCCAGCAGGAGTGTAAAAACTACCAACCAAATTCTTACCAAACGCAGTATTTACACCAGTTTTACCGCCAGTCGAAGCATCAACCATAGCAAGAAGCGAAGTTGGGCAATTAACATAACGGATTCCACGCATCCAAGTAGAAGCAACAAATCCAGCCAAATCCGTGGCTGCTCCACCACCCAAACCAACAATCGCGTCAGAACGCGTAAAACCAGCGTTTCCAAGACGTTCCCAAATAGAATCCGCAACCTTAACAGTTTTACCAGCCTCAGCATCTGGAATAAGAATGTCGAAAACATCGTAGCCAGCAGCGCGCAAAATGGTTCTTGCTTTATCGCTATGTCTTTGCACAGGCTGAGTGTGGATCAAAGCTACTCGAACAGGCTCTTTTCCAAGTAGTTGCGGCAAAAGGCTCATGGCACCTGCGCCAATATGAACATTATAATCTTCAATACCTTTACCAGTTACATGCACTATTCGTTGCATAATCATATTCTTCAACTTTCTTGCGGCAGGTTTTGGCGTCAAATTGTAAACACGAGCATGCAAATTCGCCACTTTGCAAAACACAGGATCACGCTTATCAAACAAATCCATCCATCGTTTTGCGCCATCTTCGCCGCTTAACATAGGACGATTAGAATTCCAGCTTACGCGCTCAATTGCATCACTTGCATTTACTTGCAAATACACAACACGACCGCCTAGCTTTGTATATTTTCTTAAGACACCTTGCGTCTCCTTACGCATTGGAGCACCGCCACCTAGGGCGACTATTGGGGCGGATTGTGAGAGAGTTTGAGGTTCAGAAAAGTCGCAAGCTTTTGAAGAATCAGAATCTTTAACTAAATTAGAATCTGGGAAAATAGCATCTCTAACAATTTGAGCTTCAATATCTCTAAAAGACTCTTCGCCAAAAGCTTTAAAATATTGACTAATCGGCATATTGATTTTTTGCTCAATCAAATCGTCTGTGTCTATAAAAGGAACATTCAAAATATGCGCTAATTCCTTGCCAACACGCGTTTTTCCAGCTGCAGGCATACCAATTATGACAGCTAACGGGATTTGACTTTGCGATACATCTTGCGAAATGTCTTTCAAAGAATCTCGAAGCGAATCTAGTAAGGAATCATGCAAGGAATCTTCTTCGCTCATCTCATATGCTCTTTCCAAGATTGAACGTAATTTCTAGCATTTTTAGCGGTTTCTTCTAGCGAATCTCCGCCGAACTTTTCTAACGCATACTTCGCAAGTGTTAACCGAACCATTGCCTCTGCAACTACGGAAGCAGCTGGAACTGCCGTAAAATCGGAGCGCTGATTAATCGCTTGAGCTGGCTCGCCAGTAAGCACATCTACAGTGTGCAAAGCGCGAGGAATGGACGGAATCGGCTTCATTGCAGCGCGCACACGAATCGTCTCACCATTTGACATTCCACCTTCAATGCCACCAGCACGATTGCTAAGGCGCGTGATTTTGCCATCTTCGCCTGTTACGATCTCGTCGTGAGCAACCGAGCCAGGGCGATTTGCTTCTTCGAAACCGTCTCCAATTTCCACGCCTTTAATAGCTTGGATTCCCATAAGCGCAGCAGCTAGCGCCGCATCCAAACGGCGATCCGACTCTACATACGTTCCAACTCCAGCAGGCATGCCGTATGCCAAAACCTCTACTACGCCGCCAAGCGTATCTGCATTTGCTTTTGCTTCATCAATGCGAGCAACCATGCGAGCTTCGGCATCTTTATCGAGAGTGCGAACTGGCGAAGCATCCAGCACATCAACATCATCTGGAGTTGGTAGGGGTAAACTTTTGTTTATATATTCGCCGCCGATTCCAATAACATGCGCAACTGTTCGCACACCCAATGCCTGCTGCAAAAACGCATCAGCCACAGCGCCTAAAGCCACGCGAGAAGCCGTTTCCCTGGCACTCGAACGCTCCAAAACCTCGCGAGCATCACTAAAACCATACTTACGCATGCCTGTTAAATCCGCATGCCCTGGGCGAGGCCTAGAAAGCGGCGCGTTACGACCTTCCGCACTTAAATCATGGTCTAGCGGGTCGGCGCTCATAACTTCCACCCACTTTGGCCACTCACTATTTGCGATTTCTATAGCAATTGGCGATCCAAGAGTAACACCATGACGAACGCCCGTAAGCAAACGCACTTTATCTTGCTCAAACTTCATTCGCGCGCCGCGACCGTAACCAAGACGCCTGCGCGCAAGAGCCGAAACAATGTCCGCGCTAGTAATCTTAACTCCCGCTGGCACGCCTTCAATCATTGCCACCAGCGCTTCACCATGCGACTCCCCTGCCGTTTGCCATCTAAGCATGCCTTCTCCAATCGCGTTGTGCGTCATATTTATTGTTATACTTCTTGCACTTAATACTGTACTTTATTTTAAATCAATACTCGATTCTAAATTCTTTATTTTACTAACAACTAAGTATTGCTAATAATCTACGAAATAAATCGCAAAAAGCCTTTAACCACATTGAGTGAAATTTGTTGCATGCTTTCCTATTTAGCGTTGCGCGAGGGCTGGGTAATTCTTGTCTCACAACGCTCCGCCTCTTACGTGTAGTCTGTTGTTGCGTTTGTTCCGATTTGGCTTTGATTTTATTTTTTTGGTTGAAGTTTGTTTGTAGTGGTTAATCATTTGGATTATTTGGTATCGGCTGCCGCTCTTATACTGTTCGACCAAGAATTACCCAGCCCTCTTACATACTTGAACAATTGCGTGGCTTTCATCACCGAGATTCTCGATTTTTCTTGCTCTCTCGGCGAGTCACCACCTTCGGCGCTGAGGCTCGCCTCGCTTGCGGCGAAAAATCTCGAATCTCCACCTGACTTAACGCTATAAAATCGCAGCAAAAAGTTCAAAGCATAACAGCGATGATTGCAGATGCAGCTAATACGGGTACGAACGGGATTTTATTTTGTTCATTTTGAACAAGATGCACGCGGAAAAATCGCAAGCAGACTTTAGAGCAGATTTTCCACACTAAAATCCAAATTAATCCAAATATTCCAACTAATGCAAACCAGTAGATTATGCAATCAAATCCAAATAGCGCCAAAGCTTGAGCAATCATAGAAGCGCACGTAACGTCGCCAAATCCAAGTGCTCCGCGCACGCAAAGTTTTTGCACCAAAACGTAGAATGCAAAAACTGATACTGCAAAAAGCCAGCCACGTAAAAGAAAATTAACATTATGAAAAGTAATCATCGAAAAAATAAGGTTTGCGGCAGATTGCGCAAAAGCAGCTAGTACAATCCAAAGTCTAGGAACAACGCGGCTGATTAAATCCGTTACGCACACTGCAATCATGCATATAAGCGTTGGTGTTGCAAATAAACAAGTAACAATAAACTGACTCATTTGATTATGCTAAATAAGCGAAAATTGCATTGCAACAAATTTCACTCAATGTGGTTAAAGGCTTGTGTGGTTATGCAGATTGCACCAAGTATGGTAGAGATTCGAGATTTTTCGCCGCGAACGAGGTGAGCCTCAGCGTCGCTAGATGGTGACTCGCCGAGAGAGCAAGAAAAATCGAGAATCTCGGTGATTAAAGATACGCAAAAGTTTTAGATATTCAGAAGGTTTGATGTATTTCTATACGAGCAATAAAAGAGGAGCGTAGCGACGGGACTTGCGAGGAGAGAAATACTCAAACCTCGCGCAACAACAAATAAGGGGAATCGTTCGCGCGGTCTAAGCGCGAAGGTAGGTCGTCGCGCTAGTTGGCGTTTTCGTTGGAACGCTTATACTCGTCGCGAATCTTCAAGAAATCATCGTAGTTATCCGCAAACTTAGTTTCGCCAGTCTTTAAGTTAGTGGTAACAAAATAAATCCATGATCCTTTTTCTGGATTAAGAGAAGCCAGAATAGCATTATCTCCAGGAATACTTATAGGAGTAGGCGGCAATCCTTTGTGAATCCTAGTGTTGTATGGATTACTCGCATCATCTAATTGTGCTTGCGTAAGGTTAATTGCCTTAATTCCAATACCGTAAGCAACCGTAGTGTCCATTCCCAAAGGCATGTCTTTAGCTAAACGGTTTAATATTACGCGCGAAACTTTACCATAGTATTCACGATTATTTACTTCTGCTTCCGCAATAGACGCAATTTTGAGAATATCTTGACGCAGTTTTCCTTTAGGAACTCCCAATGAATCGAGTTTCTGAATACGCTTATCTACCATTTTGGCAAGTATTTTAGTAGCAGATTTCATGGATTTTACGTTGTAAACTCCAGGCTCCAACCATCCTTCAAAGCTTCCGCCCGCTTCTGGAGGCAAAACTCCCATTCCGCCTGCGTTCTCAATTTCTTTAAATTGAGTAATGTCAATTCCAGAGATTTGTGCAGCCTTACGAATAACGTCTGTTGATCGTTCTCCTGCTTTAACGTCTAAGAATCCGCCTGCTTTACTTTGATCTGAAAGAATATTTACAACATCAATTGAGTTCATATGCTTTTTAAGTGCATAAATTCCTGGGTATAAAATCTTGTTGTTCGCAGCAACAATATTAGAAAAAGTGGACTGTGACTTTACAACTTGCGCTTTAACAAGATTGTTCCCAACTTCTACAGATCCTTGACCTGGCTCAATCGTAAACTCAACAAATCCGCTTCCAGGTCCTGGCCAATCGTCCATAATCGTAGACTGATTGTTGGTTTTTATGTAAACCGCAACCCTGTATAATCCATATCCAAGAACAAATAGTATTGCAAAAATTAGCGTAAGAATAAACGCTATTATACGTTTTCTCTTGCTTTTACGTCTTTTTTGTGCTTTTAAATCTTTGCGCGATTTTGGAGGCACAGGTGGATTATGAGTTTCGTGACTCCACTTAGCGTTTTGATCGAAAAAATCGTCGATATTCTCAGTCATTAAACGCTTCCTCCCGCTTGGATTGCTGGTTACTATTTCACAGTGACATTATTTCAGGATAACATTGTTTCACAATATTGTCGTAGCTATTGGCTGCTTTAATTATTTTTGCAATCATTCTTATAATCGTCAATCGCAGATTGCAAAATTAACACTGCTGACTGCTGATCAACCATAGGACGATGCTTTCTTGTCGAAAAATCTGCATCTAACAGTTGTTTATGCGCCGTAACAGTTGTTAGTCTCTCATCTTTCCAAACAACTTCTGGAATAAAATCGAGAGACCAATCTCCATAATCAAAAAGCGACTTCATTCTTTTGACTAAATTAGCACCCCAACGACGCGCTTTTTTAGCAGATTTTCCTTCAGTTCCATCTAATTGCAAAGGAAGACCTATTACAACACGGCTAACACTATTATCTTCGATAATGTTTAAAACATCTTCAATCGCATTAAACGAATCACCATAGGATTGAACATTCCCAGCAGGATGAGCGAAAGTGAGCTCAGGGTCGGAAAGAGCTGTTCCGACCCTTGCATCACCTAAATCAATACCTAACCACACCATTCTTTGTGCCGCTTTTGGTAAAGATTACATCGTTTTATTTAAGCTGATAGCAGCACGCTAAGCAAGCTGAGCAACTTGCGCTTTAACAGCATCCAATGCTTCGTCAATCTTAGAAGCATCAGTTCCGCCGCCTTGAGCGAAGTCTGGCTTGCCGCCGCCACCGCCACCAAGCACCTTGGAAGCAGTACGCACAAGATCGCCAGCCTTGGCACCTAGACCACGCGCGGCGTCGTTAGTCGCCACCGCCACCATTGCACGATCCTCCTCATTCACGCCACACAGCGCCACAATCACAGGAGCATCCTCACCTAAGCGAGAACGAACATCCAGTGTTGTTTTGCGCAAGGCATCGAAGGAACCAAAGTTGCCAACATTCTTTACAGCAAGCTTAACCGTTGCGCCACTTTGTTTAGCCGCCTCAACCAATTCTGGAACAGCATCGTTAAGCTGAGCCTCATACACCGAAGAAAGCTTGCGGTCTGAATCCTTCATCTTGTTGAGTAAGGACTCCAAGCGCTCAGCTAACTCATCTGGGCGTGCATTAACCATGCCAGCAAGTTGCGCCACCAAAGCGTGCTCACGAGCACCATATTCATACGCCTCTTCGCCGCACAATGCATCAATACGGCGTACACCAGAACCAATGGAAGACTCGGAAAGAATGGTTACCATACCAATCTTGCCAGTGCTCTTAGCGTGAGTACCGCCGCAAAGCTCGCGGCTCCAACCGTCGCCAATCTCAACAACGCGCACAATATCGCCGTACTTTTCGCCGAACAAGTGCATTGCTCCAAGCTTGAAAGCGTCATCGATTGGCATTTCCTTTGGAACAACCTGCAAATCGTCACGAATGCGCTCGTTTACGCGAGCTTCTACACGGAGTAGCGCATCCTTATCAACAGCCTTTGGCCACTGGAAGTCAAAGCGCAAACGATCTGGATCAACTACAGAACCGCGCTGAGTTGCCTGTGGACCAAGCTCTTCGCGCAAAGCCTTGTGAAGAGTATGCGTAGCAGTGTGGCTTCGAGCCAAAGCAGCCCTACGAACCTGATCAATATTCGTGTTCACTGGAGCTCCAACACTCAAAGTACCTTCAGTAAGTCGGCAGCTATGAACAATCAAATCCTTAATTGGACGCTGAACATCGTCAACTTCCAGAATTGCGCCGTCATCAGAAATGATCTCACCCTGATCAGCAATCTGACCGCCGCGCTCAGCATAGAATGGCGTGCGATCGAGAATAACTTCAACGTTTGCAGGAGCGGTAACGCTTTTAACAGAGCCCTTACCTGCTTCAACAATTGCTAAAACGTTTGAACGGCTTGAGAAGTCAGTGTAGCCGAGGAAGTCGATTGGCTTTTCAAGCTCCTTCTTAATGTCGTCGTAAACGCTAACGTCCACATTGTGACGCTTCTTCAAAGCATCAGCGCGAGCGCGACCTTTCTGCTCGCTCATAAGCTCACGGAACTTAGCTTCATCAACCTTAACACCCTGCTCAGCAGCCATCTCAAGAGTCAACTCGATTGGGAAGCCGTAAGTATCATGCAAAGTAAATGCGTCGGAACCACCAACAATAGGGTCATCCTTGTGTTCTTTCTTAGCTTTTTCAACAGCCAAGTCAAGAATAGTTGTGCCCTTTTCAAGAGTTCTGCGGAACGCGTCTTCTTCACCATATGCAGCTTCGCTAACCTCGTGGAAAGTGTTGTTAAGCTCTGGGTAGCTTGGTTCCATTGCAGCCTTAGAAACTGGGAACAAGGTTGGAAGAACTGGGTCCTGAACGCCGAGCATGCGCATTGCGCGAACAGTTCTGCGAAGAAGACGACGAAGCACGTATCCGCGTCCAACGTTACTTGGACGCACACCATCGCTCATAATCATCAAAGCGGAACGTACGTGATCTGCTACAACGCGGAAACGCACGTCAGCATCATTATTATCGCCGTACTTTACACCGCTAAGCTTTTCTGCAGCTTCAATAACTGGATAAACTTCGTCTGTTTCGTAAATATTTTCCTTACCCTGCATAAGGTAAGCCAAACGCTCCAAACCAGCGCCAGTATCAATATTCTTCTGGTCAAGCTCACCAACAATATGCAAATCAGTCTTGGACTTTACGTTATCTACCTGGAAGTTTTCGAAAACCAAATCCCAAATCTCAATAAAACGAGATTCGTCAGCAGCAGGACCGCCATCCTTACCGTATTCAGGACCGCGATCAACGTAGATTTCGGAGCATGGGCCGCCAGGACCAGGACCACCAGTAGTCCAGAAGTTATCTTCCATACCGAAAACTTGCATGTGCTCTGGGTCGAAGCCCTCGTTCTTCCAAATTGCACGAGCTTCATCATCGTCGGTATAAGTAGTTACCCAAAGCTTTTCAGGGTCAAATCCGTATCCGCCCTTATCTTGCGGAGTTGTTAAAAGCTCCCAAGCGTAGTGAATCGCTTCTTCCTTGAAATAATCACCAAACGAGAAGTTACCAACCATCTGGAAGAACGTGCCGTGACGAGTAGTCTTTCCGACTTCGTCAATATCAAGAGTACGCACGCACTTCTGGTTAGACGTCATTCTGCGAGAAGGAGGCGTTTGCTCTCCCAAAAGATAAGGTATGAATGGAACCATGCCTGCAATCGTGAAAAGCGTCGTTGGATTTGGTGAAATCAGCGATGCTGAAGGCACGACCATATGACCATGATTACCAAAGTAGTCAAGATAACGCTTTGCAATTTCTGCTGTGCGCATAGGTACGAACTCCTTGTGTTATATTAAAACGCCATGCAACAGGGCGGCACAAAAGAATATCATACCATCATGCTTTAAGGCGCGAGTCGCAGAATGATTAATCTGCAAGACCAATTTTGATTATAAAACTTTACCTATAAAAACTTTAGTTATAAAAAACTTTCAAGACTCATTAGCAAGCTTATTTTATTTAGCATACTTATTAGCATACTTAGTATTAAGCTGCGACTCGTGAGTTTTTCTGCTGGAATTAAAATCCTTAAATAAAGACAAAATCGTGGTTAAAGTAAAATTCTTCGGATCTTTATCAAAGAAAAAATCTCCAACACTTTCTGGGAATTTTCCTTTAATATAAGCGCGAGCCTTAGTAACAGACATCACGCCTATTACTATTCCTATGCAAAGCCAGAATAAACGCTTAAACATCACTCCCCCTTAGACTCACTAGACTCACCAGAATTAGCTGCGTGGCGCGCAGAAGATTCTGAAAAATCTGTTGGAACTGTAGGCTTATTGAAGAATGCGTTAATAGTGTCCTTAAGAGCATATCCAGCTGCAGCAATCTTAATAATAGGTTTTCCAAGAAAAGCACCATACAAATCTGTAAGAGCACCAACATTAGTCGCAGTGGTGCGAGCAGCATCCGTAACAGCATTAACATCTTCTAAGGTTTTGTTTACTTGCTTTACCGTAGTAACAGACTCATCAATAGCAGGCAAAGCATGTTCACCTGATTCCTTAACGGTTTGAGCAATCTGATTAAACATCTTACCCAACCTAATCAGAGGATAAATCATAAAACCAGAAAGAACCGCAAACGAAATCGCGGCAATCAGAGCGGCTATGTCTCCAACGCTCATCGTAACCTCTTTCCTGCTGTTTTTACGCGCGACCAACCCACGCAATGTATTTAAAAGATTAACGAAGAGTCAAGACTCTTCGAGTAAACCACTAACACATATCTTTCTTAATATATCAACACTAATATATCAATATATAAAAGTAGATTTACAGTACGATCTACTCGTTGTAACCCTTAATGGTTATAGCCTGATCAAGTGGCTTAGAAATGTCAAAATCTAAACGAGTCACACTACCATTTTGCGGACGCTCGCTCAAATCGTAGCCAGCAGGCGCAAAACGATGCATAAGACTTAAAAGCGTGTTCCCGTGAGATATTTGCAAAACACTATCCCCATCTTTTAACACTGGATTGCTGGCGATTATTTTAAAACCGCCCTCAACACGCTTCCAATACTCAATATCCGACTCAGCATCATGGAACGGGTCCGCCTCTTTAAGCATGTCGCGAGTAGCCGAAAGCCCAAACTTTTCAACGATTTCGTTATATGTTTTAGCACCATGAGGCGCACCTGCCGCCCACCAAGCCATATTCATGTCTTGTCCTTCAAAATATCCGTAGCATTGCTCACGAAAATGCATATCGCTTATGAGTTGTGGTAGAGCATGAGTGTGTTTTTCGTTTTCGCTTAAAATACGCTCAGCAGTGATTTGCGCACGAGTTGTATCTGAGCAATATGCTGCAGCAAAAATGACATTCGCTAATTTTTCTGCTGCACGATCTGCGTCTGCAAGTCCTTTATCGGTAAGAGGAGAATTTGACCAGCCTTGAAGACGATTGTAGCAATTAAACATGGTTTGACCATGACGAACTAAATAAAGATGCAGCAACATAACTTAATCATCTCACTTTTAATAAATTGTTTTACACAATGTTTTATGCAATGCTTCATACAGTGCTTTAAACAATGCTTCGTATAGTGCTTCACACAGTGCTTCACACAAATTGACTTTGTTATTGTTTAATCAGACTAATACAAGTAAGACTAATACAGGTCAGACTAATCCAAATCAACATCGCCTAATTCTTGGAACCTACTTGCAATCAGCTCTGGCGTTGTATCAGAAATCCAAGATGCCATCCCAGCTTCCGATCCAGCCAAATACTTGATTTTGTTAGCATCTCGCATAAACGAGAAGAATTGTAAATTAAGACGATAATGCGCACGACGAGAATCATGTACAGGAGCCTGATGCCATGCTGCAACATAAGGCAAGTCAACAAATTCGCTAGAATTTGCAGCACTCATACCCGAAGATAAGTTGAAAGCAGCCGAACCTGCAAACGATTTAGCACCAGAGTCGCCATTAAAACCAAAGAATTTATTAGCACGTCTAAGAAGTGTTATATAAATTTGTGCCAAATCCCAACGCTCTTGGTCATCAAGCTGATCCAAAGTAAGAACATCACGAACAGGAGCAACATGAACCTCGAGTGGCCATCGAGCAGCAGCTGGAACATACGCAACCCAACTATGATTATGCATAATCACACGCTTTTTAGCCTCAATCTCCGAATTCATCAAATCCTTAAGAAGATTACTGCCAGTACGCTCAAAATAAGCCTCTGTGTGACGCAACTCCTGCTCCAACCTAGGAGCAATAAACGGATAAGCATAAATCTGACCGTGAGGATGATTCAAAGTCACACCAATTTGGCTGCCGTGATTTTCAAAAGGATAAATCTGCTTAATGCCATCAATTTGGCTAATTTCCGCGGTTCTAAACGCCCAAGCTTCAACAATCGTTCGCATACGCAAAACAGAAAGATTAGCTGGAAGCATGTTTTCGTTGGAACTAAAGCAAATCACCTCACAACGACCAGCTGCAGGAGCCTGCTTCCATAACGGATTGCCGTCAACGTAGGTTGTTGTGTTTGGCACTCCTGCAACCTGAGCCATAGCTGGATAGCGGTTTTCAAAAACAACAACGTCGTAGTCTTCGTCTGGAATCTCGCCATCTTGATACTCAGATTCTGGCTTTCTACCAGCGAATGGGTCGATTCTTGATTGCTGCTCACTATCGCTATTTAAGCTATCACTATTTGAACTCTCTCTAAGAATGGGGGCTGGTCGTTTTGCCCACAGCCTAGACATAGGAATCCAATCTCCTGTAAGCGGATCCTGACGCATCTGTGGAACTTCGCTAGGAACCTCATTACCTTCGCTATCAAAATGAGAAGTAAAGCGATACGCCAACTTTCTAGGGTCAATCAGTTCCCTTGTTTTGTGTCCGCTAACATATTCTGGATTGTCGTCGATGTAGAAAAAGTCGCGACCGTCGGAAAGCTTTGTTGCCGTAATACGAATATGCTCACGTGCGTAAGTTCCTGGGCGATACAACTTATACGGATACTCTCCACCGAAATCTCGAATAGGAGTTTGAACAGTCGGAATTTGTTGCGTTTGGTAGAAGGCATTATCGCCTAGCGAAGAGCGCATTGGCGACTGTAATCCTTGGTATGATTCCGAATGCGTAGTAGATTGCGCAGACTGCACGTTTTCAGCCGCCTCTTCTTCTGCTTGAGCTACAAGACTACTCAGCGAAGAATCTCCAACACCCGTGCTGGTTATCTTGTTAATAACCGAGTCGTTTGCGCCGCCAGCCTTGTTCCTAGCGCGAATTACATTAATGTCTATTGCATCAAAAGCATCTGTGTCTTCCAAGCTTTTTTCAACTTGACGCTCATCTGCCTTCTTATGCGTAGTGCCATCTTCGTCAATCTCAAATCCTGCTGCAGCGCCACCTTCAAATCCACCGCCAGGACCAGCGAAACCAGCTGTTGTTGGAATATTGTGAAGTCCTGCAACTTTTTTAGGCTTTTCCACAAAATCATCCCCTTCAAAAATGTTATTGTTTAGCACGTCTTTTGCGTCTCTTACATCTTCTGCATCTTCTGCATACTGTGCGTTGTGCGCATTCATATATTGCTGTGCTTCTTGCACCGCTTGCGCATCTTCTTCACTGCTAATTTGAGACATCTTTGACTCCATCGTCTCTTTATTCTTCTTTATCTTCTTTTATTTTCGTATAACTTCTTATTCTTGTATCTTCTTACTTACAACGCTTAATAGACGCTTAGTTATCTATTATATATTTTCTGATTCAACACTCGCAGAATGTTATATTTTGTAATATAACGAATATTATTGTGAATAATTATATGTGATTTTGTTTTTTTATTAAACTGTTTTGTTATAAAATGTGCGGTTGCTGGCGACTAATCCCAAACAAAAGTTAATACATCACAACATATCACTATCTTTTAGCATAATTCAGACTGCTTTTGATGCAAACACGCTATAACTTCCTGCTTTTGTTTACCATTTGACCCAATACGTAAACAAACACGGGCAATCGTTCCTGCTTTTGTTTACCAAAACACCAAAAAAGGGAACAAACACGGGCAAGTGTTCCTGCTTTTGTTTACCATTTGACCCAATACGTAAACAAACACGGGCAAATTACAGCAAAAATCGCCGCCACAACGCATTGACCCCCACTATGCAATGCACAGCAGGGGTCAAGCGGTATGTCCTTAAGAATGAAATCCAGAATTTAGCGAGCGTAGTACTCGACGACGTACTGGATGTTGACTTCAACTGGAATCTGATCGACTTCCGGCTTACGAGTCAAAGTAGCCTTCAAAGAGGCAAGATTCACATCGAGGTAACCAGGAACTGCTGGCAAAACGTCACGATGAACGCCTTCAGCAGCCATCTGGAATGGCACCATTGTCTGGCTCTTAGCGCGAACCTGAATGGTCTGGCCTGGCTTAACACGGTAGGATGGGCGATCAACAAGATTGCCATCTACCAAGATGTGACGATGCACAACAAACTGGCGAGCCTGAGCGGTTGTGCGAGCAAAACCTGCGCGCAAAACCAAAGCGTCAAGACGGGTTTCCAAATCGGTGAGCATTGCGTCACCAGTCTGACCTGCAGTGTGCGTACCCTTTTCGTAAGCTGCACGAAGCTGCTTCTCGGAAAGACCGTACTGAGCGCGAAGACGCTGCTTCTCGCGAAGACGTACTGCGTAATCGGACTCGGTACGACGACGAGTGCGGCCGTGCTCACCTGGAGCATATGGACGCTTCTCGAAAATACGCTGAGCCTTTGGGGTCAAAGCGATGCCGAGGGCGCGAGAAAGACGCACCTGACGGCGAGAACGCTGAATATTAGTCATTACTAATCCTTTATTCTGTCGTTATCTGAACGGAACGTGAACCAAACATTTATGATTATTCACGCTGAGCCGGCCTCTCCAGTGCTTCTTCGTGCTAACACACGAACGCGAAAGCATTAAAACGCTGAAATAACGCCATAATTCTTACGCGCCGACCCACTGATGGGCTAAGGCTCCAGATAATGCCTACGAAAATAGGCATCGTTCCTTATGCTACTCCACACCGTAGATACTCGCGCTCGCGCAACAAAGCTCAGTCACAGAGTGCACGAAGTACGCCAGAATCCATTGTGTAAACACTGTTAGCGCTTGCAGCAACAGATTCATCGTGAGTAACGACTAAAACAGCCGCGCCAGAAGCAACACAATCGCGCAGCAGAGACACCACAGTTTGAGTGTTTTGCGAATCCAAATCGCCCGTAGGCTCATCTAACAGCAGCAAACGCGGGTTGTTAATCAAAGAGCGCGCAATCATAACGCGTCTCATTTCTCCGCCAGAAAGCTCACGCGGATAACAATGCGCAAGATCGTCAACATTAAGACGCTTAAGCAAATTTATAGCTCGAGAAGCCACATTCGTACAATCTTCTGGCTCAAATTTTTCCGCTGAATCGTCTACCCGCCTAGAAGAGGAATCAGCAATCTTAACGGGTAGAATAACATTATTTAACACATTCAAATTAGCAAGCAGTGTCTGCGATTGCGTAACAAAACCAATGTTTTTTGCGCGAATCGCAGAAATTTGCTCGTCGCTTACAGAAGGAGACGAAATATCATATTCAAAAATAGTAACGTTTCCACGCGTCGGCTTTAGAAGTCCTGCAATCATGTTTAAAAGAGTAGACTTTCCATTGCCAGATTTGCCCATAATCGCCACAAAGTCGCCAGCTTTAAGCGAAAAATCGACATTGTCTACAGCGATAAACTTCCTATTTTTGCGTTTAAATTCGCGAGTGACGTTTTTAAGATTTACTACTAAATCGTTACTAACAACTTTATTCGCCATTTTATTCGCCATCTCTTAAAGTCAAATACGCTTCCCTGCTTGCGATTCGCCCCACAATAATCGCAGAAGTTACCAAAACACTAGCGAGCGAAAACGCTACGGAAACTGCCGCAAGCGCGCACACAAACCAAACATTCGACTCCAAGTACGGCAATTGCAACTGTTGAGAAATAACAACATTATATGGGAACAAAATAAGCGAAGCAAAAGCAACGCCAATCACGCCTCCACAAAAACCAATCGCCGACGATTCACGCGCGACCATCTTTAGAAGCATGCTCTTATTGGCGCCCAAAATCCTAAGAGAAGCAAATTCTCTTTTGCGCTCCGAAGTAGAAGATGCAAAAACGCACACAAGAATCAGCATTCCCACAAGCCAAAACGCAAGAATGCCAAGAAAAATCGCCTTGTTTAGCACTTCTAAACTCTTTTTAGTCTGCTCGGTAATTCCTCCTGGAAACACCATTCCAAGACTTTTAATTCCGCTAGTTTTACGAATATTTTCCGCAACGTTTTGCGCACTAAAACCCTTACGCACTTTTACAAGAACCGCACTAACAGCCTTGCGTGCATATTTTGCAGGAATCGCAGTGTGTCCAACTTTCGACGAATATTTAACAACCGCTGGAATCGTATCTCTGTTTACAAACACTGAGTTGTCTAAGCTAGTGCCTGTTTTAGCAAGTTGCGCAACAATCGGCCATTCATGCCCATACAAGCGAACTGTGTTTTGGTAAGACACAAGCACATTTGCGCCCGCAATCATCTGACCTTTTTTAAGCTCGCTTTTGTGCTGTGAATAAATCCATGGAGCGATTACAAAGTCACTAGTAGGGTCAAAACCTATGATTTGCAACTTTTCCGCACAGCATCCAGCCGATAGAGAAGATATGTAAGTCTGTACGCTTGCTTTTTCAACGCCTTTTGACTTTCGTACAAAATCCTCAATATTGTTTGTAAAGTAAAACGTGCTAGATCCGCCATTAGTTAGCAACGCTTCCGCGCGATTGTAAGTGTTTTGCGGAATAACCATAATATCCGCGCCAAGACGAGCGCGCATACTACTTAAACCATTAGAAAGATTAAGTGAGATTAGCGAGCCGCCAAAAAACACTGCAGCTAAGCATGCGGAAACCACGATTAACGCGGCGGTTCTAAGCGGCTTTTGCTTTAGGTTTTCTAGCGGCAATCGCTTTAATGTAATAGTGTGCATAGTAAATTACTTAGATGCGCACTAGCAAGCAGACTTAGTGTCAAGATACACGCTAACAGATGCAAACACTAATGCGAGCACAGATAGCACAATTAACGTTGGGCGCATAACAGATGTGCAATGCATCATCGGGCTTTTGCAAACACCAATAAGGAACGTTGTAGTAGCGATCATAAACAGAGAGTTAATGATTACAGCAATATTTAAGCCAGCGCGAACGTGTTCTTTAACAAATAGCGCAATAATACCTAGAATTGCAATAACTACGCCAATTCCAATAGCCACGCGGCTGGTGTAGTAGCATGCCATAGGTTGCATCATCATAGGCATTTTAGACATTTTAGCCATTTTGTGCATGCCTCCAGTTGAGCATGGTTTTGCAAATGTCAATGGCGCTATAGCAATAAGAATTCCAAAAATAATTGCATGAAGCGATGCGAATAATTTGTTCTTCATAATAAATACCTCATTAAATCTAGTTATTATTTTTAGTGTTGCTTTTTAACGCAACACGCTTTACGGCACTCACGTTTGTAAGCGCCACGCCTTTTAAAATCTCGTTTATAAATACAATCGCAATGCTTAAGAGCTTAATCAACTTCCTCTTGAGTCACGAATCTTACAACATTTGCGGTTTCGTTTACTTTTATATTTTTCCTACTTTTATATTTTTTCGTATAGCTTAATAGAAAACAAGTCTTGAATATTTTGTTTTAGTGTATATAATCACGCACTAGTTATAACAATATTACAATTGATATTTTAAAGTAATCTTCAGTAAGATTGCATTATTTTAAGTGCAACATTTATAAAACGAAAAAAATTACAATTTTACAATTTCTCAATCGGTGCAACTCTTAACATAAGTCTTTTTACACCATCCGAACCAAAGTCAACTGTAATAATTGAGTTTCTTCCCTTGTCTTGCGTTTTAAGAACAGTTCCAAGACCGTAAGTGTCGTGAGAAATTTTGTCACCTTCGTGGAAATCATTGATGTTTAAGTGATTGTCCTTTTCTTGCAAACTCTGTTTTTTGTAAGACAATGATGATGAAGATGACTGCAAATTTGATGTGGATGATTGATACTGGTAGGATGCACTAGATTTTCTGGCGATTCGAGTGGTGACTTTTCCAGACTTTGAACCATATGAATTGCCATATGAATTAGAGCCATAAGACTTTGAACCATAAGACTTGCCATAATGCGATTTTCTGTAACTCGATCCGCCGTAAGTGGTGTACGAATCATCGTCCCAACCGCCATCGCTTCCAAAGTCACTGTCAAAATCGCGGTCAAAATCACTACCCGCTCCCCTAAGCCCAGCTCGCATAACAGATGCCTCAGTGCGCTTCCAAGAAATCAAATCCGCAGGAATCTCGTCCAAAAACTGGCTTTGAATCATTTCCGCAGACTTGCCCCATTGTGATCTCTCAGCCGCCCAAGTGACATACAAAATCTTCTTAGCGCGAGTTATACCAACGTATGCAAGACGACGCTCCTCGCAAAGCTCCTTTTGATTGTCAACACAACGCGAATGAGGGAAAGTGCCCTGCTCCATTCCAGTCAAAAACACAACAGGATATTCCAAACCTTTAGCTGTATGAAGTGTCATAAGCGTAACTTTTCCAGTATCTTCGCCCTGGTCTGGAAGCTGATCCGAATCTGCAACTAAAGCCGTAGTCTCCAAAAAACCAGCAACATTAGCATCAGGCGTATTCTGTTCATATTCAGCTGCAACCGATTGCAATTGAGACAAATTATCTACTCTAAATTCGTCTTGAGGGTCCTTAGACTCTCGCAAATCCTGCAACAATCCGCTTTGATTAAGCACGTTCTCTACAACCTTAGAAGGCTTGGAATCGTTAGCTTCCATAAAGTCGATAAGCGAAGTCATAAGATCCCTAAAACTCTTAAGCGCATTAAAAGTTCGAGATGAAATACCAATTTGTTCTGCAATCTTATCTATCTGATTAAGAGTAGACCAAAAACTTATAGAATTTTCTTTTGCATAAGACGTAATCTGCGACTCAGCACGTGCTCCAAGACCACGCTTTGGAACGTTTAAAATGCGGCGCATATTGACATCGTCATCAGGATTTGCAATAGATTGCAAGTAAGCAAGCGCATCTTTGACTTCGCGACGTTCATAGAACTTAGTTCCGCCAACAAGCTGATACGGTAAACCTGACTTAATAAGCGCATCTTCCAAGCTACGAGATTGCGAATTTGCGCGATACATAATCGCAATATCCGAGTAGTTTATGCCATCTTCGCCACGCAAACGCGCGATTTCTTGAGCAACCCAAGAAGCCTCACCTTGCGCATTATCAGCAACATAACCAATAATCGGCGAACCTTTACCTAAAGAAGTCCACAACTTTTTAGGCTTTCGATTAGCGTTGTTGGAGATTACAGCATTTGCAGCATCCAAAATGGTTTGCGTAGAGCGATAATTCTGCTCCAACATAATTGTTGTAGCGTTTGGAAAATCCTGCTCAAAGTCTTGAATATTGCGAATATCTGCACCGCGGAAAGCATAAATCGACTGGTCTGAATCACCAACAACCGTGATTGAAGACTGCGGAAGTTGAGTGGAATCTGGTGAAACTGATGAATCTGGTAAATCTGCGGAATAATCATCCACACCTGCATCATCCACACCTGCAAGCTCACGAATCAACACGTATTGCGCGTGATTAGTATCCTGATACTCGTCAACCAAAATGTAGCGGAACTTTCGTCTATAATACGCACTAACTTGCGGATTTTGGCGCAAAAGCCTAACCGTTAACATAATCAAATCGTCAAAATCAACAGCATTCGACACGTTAAGCCTATTTTGATACTCCGCGTAAACAGCAGCGTAAAGCGCATCAGCATTGCCAGCAGCATTAAAGCTAGATGCACCAGATACAGACGCGCCTAGCTTATAATCTGGAGCACAATTTTTAAGATTTTCCTGCCAAGTAACCAAATTATTTTTAAAATCAGATATCTTAGACAATAAAAGTTTAGGCGTAAACTTTTTAATGTCGATATTCAATTCAGATTCGATTATTTTGACAAGACGCTCACAATCCGAAGAATCGTAGATAGAAAAGCCCGATTTTAAGCCGATTGAATCACCATGAGCGCGAAGAATCTTAACGCAAGCAGAATGGAAAGTGGAAACCCACATGCTGTTTGCATTATTGCCAATTAGGTTCGCAAGACGCTCACGCATCTCAGCTGCAGCCTTGTTAGTAAACGTGATTGCAAGAATCTGACTCGGCCACGCCTTGCGATTAGCCAAAATCCAAGCAATTCGACGCGTAAGAACACGCGTTTTGCCACTGCCTGCACCTGCACCGATTAAAAGCGCGGGCCCCTCGTATTGAACAGCCTTATATTGCTGAGGATTTAGACCTTCTAAGAGTGATTGTGGATTGATTTCGGGTAGGTCGGAAGATTGTGCGGATGTTTGAGCGTATTGGGCAGCGGAAGAAGATTGAGCTGTTTGGGAAGATTGTACGGAATTTGAAGATTGCACGGAAAAGTCGCCAGCAACCGTAGAAGCAGAAACTTCGCTCGTCATATCTTTATTAATAAGCGCATTACTCTGCTCGCTGTCATCTTCTGGATTGCCAAACAAATCAAAATCATAACCGTACTTGCTCAAAAGCCCCTCGCTCCTGTGTTTCAAATCGCAAAAATTAAACTCTAACCAATTTTAACGAACACCAGCTAAACACAATCGCAGCGTTTTGCGAATCGACGATTAGTCGCGCTATTCCCGCGTTTGTTCCCTTTTTGGGTCGAAATGTAAACAAATGCAGGGGGAAAGAAACAAACTCGGGGAAAGAAACAAACTCGTGCTATACGACATACCTTCGAGCTTAAAGAGTAACGCACTAAGTGAGTCAAAGCGGGGGGTAAGCTATACAAATACACGCTACATACGCAAAATACGGCGCAATTTGAAAGGAATAATCGTGCAAGAACTTGAAGAACGCATCCAAAAAGAAGGCATTGTTAAGCCGGGAAATGTTTTGAAAGTTGACGCATTCCTTAACCACCAGTGCGATTGCGCGCTTTTTGACGCAATGGGCGCAGCTTGGGCGGAGCATTTTAAAAATTCACAAATAAACAAAATTCTAACAATTGAGTCTTCGGGAATCGGAATCGCGTGCGTTGCGGCTCGTCATTTCGGAAACGTTCCAGTGGTTTTTGCAAAGAAAGCGCAATCGATCAATCTAGACGGAGACCAATACGTGTCTACCGTATTCTCGTTCACAAAGCAGCGCGAGTTCCCAGTGATTGTGTCTAGAAAGTATTTAAACGCAGACGACCGTGTTTTAATTTTGGACGATTTTTTGGCTAATGGCAAAGCTTTACAAGGGTTGATTGACATTTGCCACCACGCTGGAGCCACAGTTGCTGGCATCGGTATTGCAATTGAAAAAGGCTTCCAAGGCGGCGGAGATGCATTGCGCGAAGCTGGGTATGATTTGGATTCGCTTGCGATTGTGGACGCAATGGATCCTAACGATGGGTCAATCACCTTCCGCAAATAGACTAGTCAATGTGATTGTGCGCAAATTGTGAAAAAATTAAGCATAATTCTTCACAAATCGCAATTTTGCGTAAAAATACGATAAAGTAGTTCGGTTAGTGTTTTCAGCATGATACTTTCAATAGGCTAGATAGGCTAGTTTCAACTGATTAGGCGGCTAAACGTATGAGTGATGTTGTGATTGTAAGCGCAGCGCGCACACCGATAGGAAAATTCGGAGGCGCATTAAAATCGCTCACATCGGTTGAGTTAGGAACAATCGCAGCAAAAGCCGCAATCGAACGCGCAAAAATCAGTCCAAAATCTGTAGATCAAGCGATTTTTGGCAACGTGCTTCAAGCAGGCAGCGGTCAAAACGTTGCGCGCCAAATCGCCCTTAGCTCGGGGCTTGATGAGTCAAGTTGTGCAATGACAATCAACGAAGTTTGCGGATCTGGTCTTAAAGCCATACGACTCGCGCAGACGGCGATTTGCATGGGCGACGCACAGATTGTAGTTGCTGGCGGCACGGAAAGCATGAGCAACGTGCCTTTTTATGCACAAAACGTGCGATTTGGTGGACTTCGCTACGGCAACAGCGCACTGGTTGATGGACTAAAAAAAGACGGTCTTTGTGACGCTTTTACTGGCAAAGAAATGGGAGTTACCGCGGAAAACGTGGCTGCAAAATTTGGAATATCGCGCGAGCAGCAAGACGCTTTCGCATTAAAATCTCACCAAAAAGCTGTTTTTGCACAAAATAATGGCGATTTTGACGCAGAAATTACGCCAGTGCAGCTTTATGACGGAACTGTGATTAACCGCGATGAACATCCGCGAGCCAACACGTCTATGGAGCAGCTTGCTAAGCTTAAAACGTTGTTTAAAGCGGATTTTGATGTGCGCGAGGCGAATGAAACTCGCGAGGCGAATTTTAGCGCAAAACACTCGCCTACTGTAACCGCTGGAAACGCGAGTGGCATCAACGATGGCGCCGCAGCACTCGTCTTGATGAGCAAAGACTACGCAATCGAGCACGAAATCGACTATTTGGCAGAAATCGTGGGATTTGCAGAAGGCGGAATCAGCCCAGATCTTATGGGATACGCGCCAAAACACGTTATGGAACGCATGCTAAAAAACACGGGCTACACCGTTGAAAACATTGACCTTTTTGAGATTAACGAAGCGTTTGCCGCACAAAGCATAGCGGTATGCCAGCAGCTGAACATTAACGAAAGCAAACTGAACATAAGAGGCGGAGCAATCGCTCTCGGACATCCTTTGGGCGCTAGTGGAGCCAGAATTTTGACAACACTTCTTTACGCACTTAGAGACAATCACATGCAAAACGGTGTTGCAGCTCTGTGCGTGGGAGGCGGAATTGGAGTGAGCATGCAAGTTAGGATGCGAAAGTAGTAGTAGTCTTCGTCGTCGTAGTTGTAGTAGTAGTCGTAGTCGTCCGTAGTAGTAGCGTTGCGATACGCGAGTTTACTGGCGAATATTGCAGTACTTCTGGCGACTTTGCTGTTGATGGCGATTCGTCTGTTGCTGGCTGCTTGAAAATAGCGTCAATAGCGTCAAAGCAACATTGCAAAAGTGAAAATCGTGAAAATAGCGCAAAAAAAAATGGAGAAACATGGCAGCTTTTCGAGAATTAAGCGTAGAACAGCGCATAAAAACTCTGGAATCAGAAGGCGCGCTTAGCGAGGATTGCGCGCAACTGCTGCTCGAACAGCTCGCACAAAGCAGCGAAACAAACATTCCTGCAAGCGTTGCGAACAGCATGATCGAAAATCAAATCGGGCGATTCAGCCTGCCAGTAGGCGTTGTGCGCGGACTAAAAGTAAACGGAGTAACGCGAAACGTGCTGATGGCTACAGAAGAGCCATCCGTAATCGCTGCTGCATGCAACGGTGCAAAAATCGCAGCAAAAAGCCTAGAAAATGGCGTTGTGGCACACAGCGCACATTACGTTACGAGTACACAAATCGTGTTTGAAGACAAAGACGGAAGTGTAGCCAAAAAACTAGACGAAATAATGCGCGACGAGTCAAAACGCACGACGATTAGTGAGGTTGCGCGCTCCGCACACCCATCAATATACCAACGCGGCGGCGGATTAGAACGCGCGCAGGCGGCGACATTGGACGGCTTCGCCAAACTAACACTAGACATAAACGCGTGCGACGCAATGGGAGCAAACATAGCAAACACCATTGGCGAAGCCGTGAAAACCCAGCTGGAAAGCTGGGTGGGGCGCAAGGCGCTAGTGGCAATTCTTGCCAACTCCAGCCGCGCAGCAACAGTCGCCGAAGTGCGCATACCCGTAGAAGCGCTTGTGCCTAGCGCAAAAACAGCCGCGGCTGGAGATGCCGACGGCATGCGCCTTGCGCGCCGCATCGCCGCCTTAAGCTCCCTAGCCACCGTAGACGCGGAGCGCGCTGCAACCCACAACAAAGGAATCCTAAACGGAATAGTGGCAGCAGCACTCGCATCTGGCAACGACACACGCGCATTACAAGCAGCAGCACACGAATGGGCAACAAAATCCGGTCGTTACATGCCTCTTTCAACATGGACCTTGCAAAATTCAGGTCAAATCCTTTACGGTCGTATCGAAATCCCATTGCAAATCGGCACAGTAGGTGGCGCAATCTCCTCACTTCCAATGTCAAAAGTCGCGCTGCAAGTTGCTGAAGTCGAAAACGCCAATGATTTCCGTAACATTCTTGCCGCCGTTGGACTCGTACAAAACCTGGCAGCCCTTCGCGCACTCGCAGGTCCTGGAATCCAAGCTGGTCACATGCGACTTCAAGCCGCAAACATCGCTATCGCATCTGGCGCACATGGAAACGAAATTCAGAAGGTTGTGCACGCGCTTCTAAACGAAAAGCGTTCAGATTTGAACACGAATTCTGCAAGGATGATTCTTGATAATTTACGAAAAGACAAAAATACTTAGAGTTTACAATAATAATTACACGTGTTACTCGGTTAACTACGACTTTCTTCTGTTTGGGATAAGTCGCCAGCAACCGCGCCGTAAAATTTACACCACTAAAATCGCCCTTAAAAAAAAAATAGGAAACCATGAGCAATACTTCAAAAAACACGCCAAAAGTCGGAATCGACCGCATAACTTTCGCAACTCCAAATTGCTATCTAAGCATGAAAGATCTGGCGATCGCGCGCGGAATAGACCCGAACAAATTCACGATCGGAATCGGTCAAAGCCAGCAAGCGGTGCCGCCAAATCATCAAGATATCGTAACACTTGGCGCTCAAGCTGCGCTGCCGCTGCTGCCGTACATCGATAACAGCCGCCTCAAAATGGTGATTGTTGGCACAGAAAGCGGCGTCGATGCCAGCAAATCCAGTGCGCTCTACATTCACCGACTGTTGGATCTCAGTCCGTGGGTGCGCTGCGTTGAAGTAAAAGAGGCATGTTATGGCGGAACTGCGGCGCTTATGATGGCTCGTGACTACGTTTTGACGCATCCTAGCGCGCAAGTTTTGGTGATTGCTGCAGACATTGCGCGCTACGGCGTGGGAACTCCTGGCGAGGTGACGCAAGGCGCTGGTGCTGTGGCGATGCTTGTAAGCGAGAATCCGCACGTGTTGCAAATCAACGACGACAGCGTTGTAAAATCGGCGGAAATCCAAGATTTTTGGCGACCCGTATATCAAAGCACAGCTTTGGCGCGCGGAAAGTTTTCAACCGAGCAATACATTCGCATGTTCTGCGACGTGTGGCAGCGGTACAGCGCGGAAAACGACTGCAATTTCAACGATTTTGAGGCGATTTGCTTCCATCTTCCATACACAAAAATGGGGCTTAAGGCGCTTCAAGCTGGGTTGGAGGAAAATTCGGGCGCGTCTCTTACGGGCGATACACGCGAACATCTTCTTGCTCGATACCAAGACAGCACACAATATAGTCGCCGAATCGGCAATATTTACACTGGTTCACTCTATTTAGGATTAATTTCTTTACTTGATTACGATTATTTTAGGAATTCTTGCGATTCATCGACGGTTGCTTGCGACTTATCTTCTGCAACGCGCACAAACGAATCGCAGACATGCCTGTCTCCCTTACTCCCAGGCCAAAAAATCGGCTTGTTCTCATACGGTTCTGGCGCTGTAGCAGAATTCTTTAGCGCAACACTTGTTCCAGACTGGCGTAGCGCGCTGTTTTCTAATCAGCACTTAAAGTCGCTAAACAATCGCACGCAATTAAGCGTTTCGCAATACGAGGAGATGTTCAACAGCGCGGCGCCTTATTCTCCGCAAGATTTTGTAAGCAGCCAGGAGAATCGAAGTGGCGCTCGATTCGTGCTTGACTCCATCAAGTCTCAAGAGCGTAACTATCGTTCTATCTAATCCAGTTTCCCGAAAATATATAAAAACACACAAAAACAATACAAAAACGTTGATATATCAAGGGTTTTCGACATGAAAAAGGGCTTCTAGCGATTGGCTAGAAACCCCGTTCGCGGATGAGGCGAGATTCGAACTCGCGGTAGGTTTCCCTACAACGGTTTTCAAGACCGTCTCCTTAGACCGCTCGGACACCCATCCATGTGTGTTAACTACGCAATATGCGCATCAATCACACAAGCGAATAGCCTACCATAATCCCTAGGAAAATGCGCACACTCGTATCTAGTCGCGCCTATTTCCCAGCAACTCCAGTAAGTAGACAAACATGTTGATGAAGTCCAAATAAAGATTAAATGCGCAAATAATCGAAACACGCTTAATCATTTCTGGCTGATCAGCATACGCTTCAAAAATCGCACGAGTCTTCTGCGCATCATAAGCCGTAAGACCTGCAAAAATCAGCACAGCAATTGCAGCAATAAGTCGCATTGTTCCAGCACTTGGAGCAACAAACATAAGAATTACTTGGCTCACGCACAACACCAGCAAAGCCACCATAAGAATCGGGCCAGCCTTAAGCATATTCACTTTTGTAGTGAGCGCAAGCATTGTAAGACACAGGAAGAATCCAGCAGTTAAAGCCAAAACCATTGCAATAGAGCCGAGACTAAACACAGTAAAAATCGTACTAAGCGTAAATCCAGTTAGTGCAGCATACGCATAGAACATCGCACGCGCAGCAAAAACGCTCATTTTCATAACTCGCATTCCAAGAATGACAGCAAGCGCTACTTGCGCAATAATAATGCCAAAGAAGCCGAACCTACCCGTAGCATACAAATAAGAGTAAAGCGCACCCGTACTTTGCGTAAACATTGCCACAAGCGTTGTAACAATTAGCCCAACAGTCATCTCTGCGTAAACTCGACGCACACTCACTCGCTCTGCCTGCTCACGCACATAAGTAGCCTGCGCGTCAACAATTGTTGGGTTTTGTGCAAAGTTGCCAGCATAATTGCTGTTAAAATTTCCAAAATCTCCCATAATTCCTCCTAAATCCTTATTAAGCCCTATAAATCCTTAAGTATCTAATTATAGTACATTTGTACGACTATGTGTGTCGTGCTACAAAAAGCGGAGATGTAGGTCGTCGTTCGCGCGGTCTACGCGCGCGAACGTCTTCGCCGCACGTAAAGTCCACTGGACTTTACGTTTAAGCGGCTCAGCGCTCCGAATTGCCTTTTCGCGCTACGCTTTAAGCGAAAAGGCAGGTCGTCGCGCATTAGCTGTTACGACTCAGGCGCATCCTCCACGCGCGGCGCACCATTAATATCGCGATGAATCCCTTGCATTTGCGCCTCAATTGCCTGCAAATTCTGCGCGCATTCAAGCAGCGTCTTAGAATGCTCCGCCAACTTTGCGTCCGGCAAATCAGCCTTATAGCGCAACGCGTGCTCCAAACTCGCCCAATAATCCATTGCGATTGTACGGAATTGCACCTCCACCGGCGTGTAATGTGCACCCGACGACAAAAACACTGGCACAGCGTAAATCACATGCAAACTGCGGTACCCATTCGGCTTTGGGTTTTTAATATAATCCTTAACCTGCAAAACTTGAATATCCGTTTGCTTAGAAAGATATTGCGCAACCGCGTACACGTCGTCGCGATAGTTGCAAATCACGCGGATTCCAGCCACGTCGAACAGGTTGTCACGAATCGAACGCGTTGATATGCTTAGGTTTCTGCGGCGCAGCTTCTCAAAAATCGAGTGCACGGATTTTAGTCGCCGCTCCATGTGATGCACGGGATTGTGCGAAAATCGCACCTGAAACTCGCCGTCCAAAATCTCCAGCTTCGTGCTTATTTCGTACATCGCGCCTTCGTACACTTGCATCATGTTTACGAATTCGTCCATTTGATCGGGCGGAAGATGAGGCGTTTCGCTTTTTATAGATGATTTTTGCGCGGACTTTTCGTCAGCGGTTGCTGGCGACTTTTGCGCCTCTGGCGCAGCGGTTGCTGGCGATTCACCATCCCCCGCTCCTTGCAAGCTGGCGTAAAGTTCGGCCAAATTTAAACGATTATGACGATCAAGTATCACGGTTCTTATTCTACTCGTAATTTTGTTATAAATCTGATAATCGCCTGAGAATATGCATGCGCTCCGACCTGCCTGAGCGCTTAAAGCGTAGCGCGAAAAGGCAATTCGTAGCGCACTAAAATCATCAACAATTGCTTGCATAATTAATGACATTTACGTTACATCATATATAATTATCGTATACATTTATGCAAAAGTATAAAATTCTACACTAAAACATAAGAGCAGGAACCAAGATGACTACAGTAACAACAGACATAGTAAACGTAAACTTTCGCGCAAAGAAAGAAGACAAACTCAACGCAGAACGAGTTTGCAAAGAACTCGGAATCTCTATGAGCGCCGCGCTGAACGTGTTTATCAAAACGATTGGTCGCGAAAAGAGAATACCGTTAGATTTTTCGCTTGACCCATTTTACTCGCCGTCAAATCAAGCATATTTGAAATCGCAGATTGATGGCGTTAAAAATGGCACCATAAAGCTCGAAGAGCACAATTTAATCATGGATTAGATTAAACCTTAGGATTCAAACAGTGAGAAAAATTGCTTGGACTCCAGACGCTTGGAGTGACTATCTCTATTGGGAAAGCGATAATAAAACTCGTAAAAAGCTTAACAATATTATTAAAGAGATTATGCGGAATCCAATCGACGGAAAAGGTAAACCCGAACCACTTAAAGGAAACTATTCTGGTTGTTGGAGTAGACGAGTAAGCGATAAAGATAGAATCGTATACTCGTTTACAGATGACACGATTATAATTTATGCTTGCAAAGGCCACTACGACGATAAATAACGCAAAGACACAAACAACACGGAGGCAACACTACGAGCAGCTTAATTAGACGGCAGATTCTGCCAGAATTTATACCAGTTGGCGCGCGAATCGTAGTGCGAACGTACAAAATTGCGCAATTAGGCGATGCCAGCGAACAAGCAACAGACGGCAGCGCTCAAAAAATCGAATACCACGACGCGATTGGTCACGTAATCAGCTGGGACGGAATCACATTGCATCTTATGCGCGACGCGGCAGCAAACGGAAGCCGACCAGAGCAAGAAATGTTCATTGACGCGCGCACAATCGTAAGACTAAAGCCAATACCCGAGCGCAAACATCGCAGCTAATACGCGCTAGTGTTACAAATGTCTAACTCGCGAGACAAATATAACGAATCCAAGCCAAAAAACGTTACAAACACCTCACGCGCGAGACAAATGTAACGCGTATACGCGCGCCCACAGCAGCGCGAAAAGGCAGGTCGTAGCGCTATTCAACAACGCCGTTGGAAATCAGCTCGCGCGCAACCTCTCGATACTCCTTAGCAGTCTTATGCTCAGGAGCAAAAATCGTAATCGGAACCGCCGCAACAGTGGAATCTGGCAGCTTAATCGAACGCGAAATAACAGAATGCAACACGCGCCCCTGGAAAGCCTCGTAAATCCTTTGCAAAACCTCTTCGCTGTGCAAAGTACGCGTAAACATAGTAACGAGCACACCAAACACTTGCAAATCTGGGTTAATTCTGTGCTGCACTTTTTCAATCGACTGCATAAGCAGCGCCACACCTCTAAGCGCAAAGAACTCCGCAGCAACAGGAATAATCACACCATCCGCCGCCGTAAGCGCGTTTACAGTGAGCAAGCCAAGCGAAGGCTGGCAGTCAATAATAATAACGTCGTATTCGTTACGAACTTTGCGCAACACGCCAGCCAAAATCTGCTCGCGACCAACTTCTGTAACAAGCTGCACCTCTGCAGCAGAAAGATCAATGTTTGCAGGCATAACATCAATGTTTTCGGTGGCAGTGTGGCGAATCACATCGTGCACGTCTACAGAAGAATCAAAAAGCGCCGTATAAACCGTGTTATCAAGCGCGTTCGCATTAATCCCAAGCCCCACCGTTGCAGCGCCTTGCGGATCGAAGTCAACAATTAAAACTCGCCTACCGTATTGACTCAGCGCACCAGCGATATTGATGGAGCTGGTAGTTTTACCAACGCCACCCTTCTGGTTACACATAGCAATAATGCGCGCAGGACCGTGCGTTGTAAGCGCATCTGGCGCGCGGAAAGTCTCATATTCGCGTCCAAGTAAATCAGTAGGCATACGCTCCAGTTTATCAAAAGGTATGTTCAGTGGATTTGCGCGTCTACGTGTAGCTACCTCGCGCGCGGATGACTCATAACATACGCCTCCATAAGCGCATCTGGGCTTATATGCGTATAAATTTGCGTTGTTGTAACGGACGCATGACCAAGCAGCTCCTGCACAGTGCGAACATCGGCGCCTCCTGAAATCAAATGCGTTGCAAATGAATGTCGAAGCGTGTGAGGATGCAATTCTTTGCCAATTTTAGCCATTTTGCCCGCACGCGAAATCGCCTCCCACGCGGATTGGCGAGACAGTGATTTTCCACGTTTATTTAGGAAAATCACGTGAGAATTTGCGGATTTTGACGATGAGTTTAAGGATGAGTTGAGTCGCGACTTTGCGGTTGCTTGCGACTTTTGCGCGCGACTTGCAAGAATCGGCCTAGCTTTATCTAAATAATCGCGCAACGCACGAACCGCGCACTTTCCAATCGGTACAAGTCTCTGCTTTTGCCCCTTGCCACTAAGCCGCACAACTGATTCTGCCAAATCAATGTCCTCGAATTTTAAGCCAACCGCCTCGCTCACGCGCGCGCCAGTCGCGTACAAAAATTCCACAAGCGCACGGTCTCGCAAAGAGACGGCATCCGTACTACCAAAGCCGCCAGCCGCATCGATTACGCGCTCCACTTCGCTAATACTTAGTACGTCTGGAAGATGCTCCGCTTGCTTTGGCGCTTTGACTTCTGCAGAAGGGTCGCTTGCGATTTGCGCGTTGGAAAGCATGAATTTGTTCCACTCGTGGATGCTTGCGATTCGCCGCGCAATCGTGCGAGGCCCTAAGTTTTGTGATGCCATTGCTTGTGATGCCATTGCGCGCACGTATTCTTCAATATCTAGTTGCGTGATTTTGCTAACATCGTTGATTTTTCGGGCTTCGCGCAGCCAGTTCGTGTATTTTGTAAGATCCGACTCGTAAGCTTCAACGGTTTTTGGAGAAAGCCCGCGCTCCACGCTTATGTGGTTTAGAAACTGCTGGATTTTTGGGGAAAATGGCGATTGCTGCGATTCGGTCATATGTCAATTATATGCCGCTCGAATCTACCACTTCGAGTTGCGTAATGCGCAAACAACCGCAGAGTCGCTAAACGTCACGCCAACAATCTGTTCGCCGCTTTGCGCGCTTTGAATCAGCTGACTTTGCCAATCACCAGCACAATCAAGCGCAAATCGAAGCTCGCGCAAATCGCCAGCCGACTCATCGCAAGCAACCGCGCGCTCCTTATACTTGTACTCGCGCCAAGAATCAGCCTTAGCAAAAAACGCGCGCTCATCACACTCATCGCGCTCATCGCTAGCAACCGCAGAATCGCCATCGCTCCCCTCAAGCATCTTCTTCGCAAAACTCAACTCCTCAATAACACTACCCAGCAAATCCGCCACATTTCGCCGATTTTCCGCAACCATTGCACGCGTGCGATCTGGATCCGTAAGCGCCACTCGCGTCATATCTCGCCAAGAACCAGCCGACATTTGCAACGCAACATTGCGATTTTCGCTTCCGCACAAAACGTTCGCCAGCGCTGTAGAAACAACGTGCGGCATGTGCGAAATCAGCGCCGCCGAAGCATCGTGTATAGAATCGTTCAACACAAGCGCGCGATTGCCACACAACGCCACAATAACGCGCAAAACCGCCAAAAACCGCCAAAAATCACTATTCTCATCAACGCTAACTGCCCAAAGTGCGCCGTCCAGCAGCTGCGCGCTAGACGCCTGCCAACCCGTAAACTCGCTTCCAGCCATAGGATGCGCGCCAATGTAGCAATCACCAAGCCCCGCGGCCTTAACCTGCTCGCGCACAAGCCCCTTAACGCTACCAACATCCGTCAAAGTTGTGTGCTGCCTGTTGATTCCGCGCGAAATCTCGCCAAGAACTTCTGGCATAGAGGCAAGCGAATTGCATAAAATCAAAACATTTGGCTGCAAGCGCGCAAGCTCCGCAACGCTTTCAACGCAAGTGATTCCAAGCGCCCTTGCTTCTTTATACATTGTTTGATGGCGATTATACGCGTACACTTTGCAGGAGCCAGTCGCAGCCAAACGCTTTGCGATTGATCCGCCAATAAGTCCAAGTCCAACAATACCAACAGAAAATTTTTGAGAAAATCCAGCATCTTCTACCATAATAATTCTCTTTCTGCATGCATTACGTTCAAAGCGCTCAAAGCATCAACTGAAGCATCGCCTGGAGCATCAATACACACTCCTCCATTAGGCAGCATCCAATCATTCATAACCGGATTATTGCGATTATCAGAAGGATACACCGCTAAAACTCGCACCCAATCACCATGTTCAACAACTTCTTGAATCATAGCTTTACACGTAGAATCCCAAGGAGCAGCATCAACAGTGGCAATAAAACTATATAAACCATCTTGACCTTTAATCGGCCTAGACATAAAAGAAGTCATATTAAGACCATGATCGCGCACAACGTCAAGCAAATTTGCTAGCACTCCAGCACCTGTACAACGCGGAATAAAAGCAATAATCGAAGAAAAAGATGAATAGCATTCGCGATGCATACTAACAAAATTTAAAGCTTCATCTCTAGGAGCTAACACTAAAAACTCAGTGCGAGCGCCAGAAAAATCTTCAACAGCTTCACTCACAATTTGCCTATTGTATAAATCAGCACAAATTTTAGGGCACAAAGCAACTTCGCCAGGAACTAAATCCCTACAAGCAGCAGCGTTTGAAGACGCGGTTTTTTCTTTCAATCCGTGCTTTTGAGCAAACTTACGGCATTGCGCCAACGCGTGAGGATGAGCAACAATAGTCGAACAGTTATCGATTGAATCCGACTGGCAAACAACAGCATCAAAACTTATATCAACGCCCAAGCGAGCAATGCCAACCATATTTTTCGCATCAATTAATAAATCTAAATTAGGTATTACTACGCCTTCAATATTGTTTTCCCACGCAATAATACCCAAATGGTAGCAATCTTCAATTTTGCTAGCAATATTACGAATATTCTCACACGCAGTTGGAATAAGACGCAAAGCATCTAACGATTTACATTGTTCTTTAACTTTTAAAGCAGCTTGATGAGTAAAAGAACCTTCCGGCCCTAAATAGCATAATTTACGGGCATTATTACTGTTCTTATTACTATTCATGACTATATTGCTATTCATGACTATTCCTCAAAACTACTCTAAGACTATAAGACTATAAGACTTGTAAGTAAGACTACTGCATAATGTTATTTTTGCACAAATATGCAGCAAATTCACCTATAAAAATTCACCTATAAACTAACTTACACTTATTTAGCACCGCTTATTTAGCACCGCTTATTTAGCACCGCTTATTTAGCACCAGAAATAATAAAAAATTTATTAGGCATAAAAAGCAAAACTACGTGAGCGATAATAATGCCATAAAGCCAAAAATATCCAGCATTTTGCGCTATCCACGGAAGATTATCCACGCCAAATCCAACGGCAACAAGCACGCCTCGAAACGCGCCAAAAATCCTAAACCATCCAAGCGCAATCATCCACACAACCGAACAGCACAGGATTGAGTGCAAAATCAAACCAAACATGCCACAAAGCATGCGAGCAAAACACGCGCTCAAAGTAACAAGCAAAAGCGCGATTACAAGACCGTACGGAAAGTTATACATAGCGCCCATTCGATGCGCAAAAGTGCCCAAAACCGCGCAAAATACCGCTAAAACGCATGAAGCCGCACACTTGCTAGCAAATAGCACGGAATGCGACTTCATGTTGAACATCATTTTAAGGAATCACGCAGCATTATTTTGACGACGCTGCTTAGCACGCCACTTATACCATTCATCACGGCTCAAAATAATCTTGCGCACGCGAATCGACTCGGGCGTAACTTCCACACACTCATCCTCGTTAGCAAAGTCAAGCGACTCTTCCAAGCTCATCTTAATTGGTGGAGTCAAAGTCTCAAGCACATCAGCGGTTGAAGAACGCATGTTAGTCATATGCTTAGCAAGCGTAATGTTAACATCCAACTCGTCTGGCTTATTGTTAATACCAACGATTTGACCTTCGTACACAGGGCTTTGCGGATCCACAAAGAACACGCCGCGCGCCTGCAAACGCTGCATAGCATAAGGCGTTGCAACACCCTTACGATCGCAAACCATGGAGCCATTCTGGCGAGTTACAATCTGACCAGCCCAAGGCGCGTAGCCTGCAGAAATAGAGCTTGCGATTCCCGTTCCGCGAGTTGCAGAAAGAAGAGCTGTGCGGAAACCAATAAGACCACGCGAAGGAACAGTAAATTGCAAGCGAATCCAACCAGATCCGTGATTGCTCATAGAATCCATGCGGCCCTTGCGATCCGCCATAAGCTGCGTAACAGTACCCATGTATTCTTCTGGAACATCAATCGTAGTGTTTTCCATAGGCTCGTTAATTTGGCCATCAATCGTCTTAGTAACAACTTGAGGGCGGCCAACTGTAAGCTCGTAGCCTTCGCGACGCATTTGCTCCGCCAAAACTGCCAACGCCAACTCGCCACGACCCTGAACTTCCCAAGCATCTGGGCGGTCTGTTGGAAGAACCTTAATAGACACGTTACCAATAAGCTCTCGATCAAGCCTATCTTTAATCATGCGCGCTGTAAGCTTGTGATCCTTGCCTTCTGTGCCAGCAAGCGGCGAATCGTTAATGCCGAAAGTCATGGAGATAGCTGGGTCGTCAACGTGAATCAATGGAAGAGGCTTTGGATCGTTCTGGTCCACAATCGTCTCGCCAATCATAATGTCGTTAACGCCTGCAACTGCAACAATATCTCCAGGGCCTGCAGATGCAACAGGAGTGCGCTCCAAGCCTTGTGTGCGCAAAAGCTCGGAAACGCGGAAGTTTTCAATAGAGCCGTCTACACGAGAAAGCCCGTAAGTTTTACCCTTTTCCAAAGTGCCATTGTAGATTCGCACTAAACCAAGACGACCCAAGAAGTCAGAGGAATCAATGTTTGCAACGTGCGCCTGAAGAGGTGCGCCTTCCTCGTACTCTGGTGCTGGAATGTTGGAAATAATAGAGTCAAAAAGCGGCTCCAAATTATCATTGTCTGGCAAACCGCCGTTTTCTGGCTGATTCAAGGATGCATAGCCAGTTTTTGCAGCGCAATAAATAACAGGCAAATCAAGAAGCGAATCAATATCAAGATCAATTCCTTCTTCAACAACGTCTTGTGCAAGACCGAGAAGCAAATCTGTAGCTTCGCTCACAACCTCGTCAATACGCGCGTCTGGACGATCCGTTTTGTTAACGCACAAAATCACTGGCAACTTTGCCTCAAGAGCCTTGCGTAGAACGAATCTAGTTTGCGGAAGTGGGCCTTCGGAAGCATCAACAAGCAGTACAACACCATCAACCATGGAGATGCCGCGCTCCACCTCGCCGCCAAAGTCGGCGTGACCTGGGGTATCGATTACGTTGATTGTAATTCCCTCTGGATGACCGTACTTTTCTGCGAGCGGACCCGTGTATTGCACAGCAGTGTTCTTGGCAAGAATGGTGATGCCTTTTTCGCGCTCAAGGTCGTTGGAGTCCATTACGCGGTCTGGCACTTCTTCTCGCTCAGAGAATACGTGCGACTGCTGAAGCATGGCATTTACGAGCGTTGTCTTACCATGGTCAACGTGCGCTACGATTGCCACATTTCTGATATCACCGCGAACAGTCATTACAAACCTCTTCCGTTTTATTTAGCCAAACTTAAACGAGTTTACTCGCGGCTTTAGACACGCCGCTTATGCAATCGCAGACTCGCTGGCACCTTCTGGCAAATACTTGTCGTATCCTTCTTCTTCCAACTCGTCTGCAAGCTCTGGTCCCGCCGTCTTTACAAAGTGACCTTGCGCAAAAACGTGCACAATATCTGGCTTAATATACTTTAAGATTCGTGTGTAATGCGTAACCATCATAATTCCCAAACCAGTGCTTTCTTTGGCACGATTTACGCCTTCCGAAACAATTCGCAAAGCATCCACATCTAGACCAGAATCCGTCTCGTCTAAAATCGCAAACTTTGGCTTTAAAATTTCTAGTTGCAAAACTTCCGCACGCTTTTTCTCGCCGCCAGAAAATCCCTCGTTTACAGAGCGAGACGCAAACTTTGGATCCATTCTTAAGCGCTTCATTGCCTCGTTAAGTTCTTTAACCCACGCGCGCAAAGTCGGAGCCTCGCCACTCACTTCTGTTTTTGCTGTACGCAAAAAGTTCGTCATCGACACGCCTGGTACTTCCACCGGGTATTGCATCGCAAGGAACAGACCAGCTTTTGCGCGCTCATCTGGAGTCATCTTCAAAATATCTTCGCCGTCGAGAAGCACTTGACCCGAATCAACTTCGTACTTTGGGTGACCTGCCAAAGTGTATGCGAGAGTAGACTTTCCAGAGCCATTAGGACCCATAATCGCGTGCGTTTCGCCAGAATTAACTGTAAGATTTACACCCTTTAAGATTTGCTTTCGTCCTTCTTTTGTTTCTACAGACGCGTACAAATCCTTAATTTCTAAAGTTGACATGTTTCTATCTCCTATTCTTCGGTTGCTGGCGATTCGTCCGTCTTAGCTAAACGACGCTCAATCGCAGCCATCAAATGATCTACGATTTGCGGCACGCCAATCTCCTCAATAAGCTCGTTAAAGAATCCGCGCACAACAAGCTTTCTAGCATCCGCTTCACTCACTCCGCGAGATTGCAAGTAAAACAGCTCCTCGTCGTCGAATCTGCCTACAGAACTTGCGTGACCTGCGCCAATAATATTGCCGTTTTCGATTTCCAAATTCGGCTCCGAATCAGCAATCGCGCCAGGAGTTAGCACCAAATTTCGGTTCAACTCGTACGAATCCGTGCCAGGAGCTTCTGGCTTAATCAGCGCGTTTCCAACCCACGTAGAATGCGCTCCTTTGCCGTAAAGCGCGCCCTTATACACTACTCGCGACTTGCATTCTGGGTGATTGTGCACAACCATCGTGCGATGCTCAACATGCTCGCCTGGGTCCACAAAATACATGCCAAGCATGTTCAAATCGCCCTTTTCGCCGCCAAAATCCTGATCCATGCGGATTCGCACAACGTCTCCGCCAAGAGTGACCATCGTGTGGCGCAAAGAAGCACCCTCACCCACGTGAATCCTATGATTTCCAACGTGCTTGCTGCCTGAATCCCACTCTTGAATGAACGTTGTAGAAACATGCGCATGCTTTCCAAGAATGATTTCCACGCCTTCTGCAAGCTTTGCAACTCCCGTGTGTTCTACGATAATATCCGCGTTTGTTCTGGGATCAGCTTCAATCACTAAGTGCAAAGCGTCTAATGATTTCGCAGCGTCTAGCGATTGCAAGTTATTCACATGAATTTGCAATATTACTGGCTTTGTAACTTCGCCACAAACATGCAAAACGTACGCCGACTTTGCAGAATTCCACGCAACAGCGGCCACGCGATCCGAAGTCTTCATTTCAGTGTGCGGAGCCTCACTTTTCGGCAAAATTTGCAGCGTTGCCTGCGAATCGCCATCAACGCCTTTTAGCGCTACTGTAACGTTATTAGACGGCTCAAAGCTCTCAAAAAACTCGGAAATTCGCTCAACTGGCGTATATCGCCAATCTTCCTGCTTTCTAGTTGGAATCGCAAAGTCTTGCACGTTAAAAGAGCGCACGGATTTATCTGCACTAGAAGGCATTGCAGCAGGAATTGCGTAAGGATCGTTAGGGTCTGCCACAGGAATATTAATTTCTTTTTCCGTCATTTTATTGCCTAAATTATCGCTCAAATTATCGCTCAAATTCTTTTTCAAATCTTCGCTCATCACCCCACGGATCCTTCCATTTGCAATTCCACAAGACGATTAAGCTCCAAAGCATACTCCATCGGAAGCTGGCGACTAATCGGCTCCACAAATCCGCGCACAATCATTCCCATAGCCTCTTTTTCTTCAAGCCCTCGACTCATCAAGTAGAAAAGCTGATCTTCGGAAACCTTGGAAACAGTTGCCTCGTGAGCCATAGAAACGTTATCTTCGCGCACGTCAACATGCGGATAAGTGTCAGATCTCGAAAAATCGTCAACAAGCAAAGCATCGCACACAACCGAAGAGCTGGAGCCGCTAGCACCCTTAACAATCTTCACAAGACCTCGGTAAGCTGAGCGTCCACCGCCGCGCGAAATCGACTTAGCAACAATCGTGGAACTCGTGTGCGGAGCCAAATGAATCATCTTTGCACCCGTATCCTGATACTGACCGCGGCCAGCAAAGCTCAAAGACATAGTCTCCGCTTTTGCATACGGCTCGGCGAGAATACAAGCAGGATACTTCATAGTAGCCTTGGAGCCAATGTTTCCATCAACCCACTCCATTGTGCCGCCTTCGCGCACGTAAGCTCGCTGAGTTACCAAGTTATACACGTTATTTGACCAGTTTTGTACAGTTGTATACCGCACTCGCGCATGCTTTTCCACAACGATTTCAACGTTTGCAGCGTGAAGAGAATCCGTGGAATAAATCGGAGCCGTGCAACCTTCAACGTAATGCACGTATGATCCTTCGTCTGCAATAATCAAAGTTCGCTCAAACTGACCCATGTTTGGCGTATTAATGCGGAAGTAAGCCTGAAGCGGAATATCCACATGCACGCCTTTTGGCACGTATACGAACGAGCCGCCACTCCAAGCCGCTGTGTTAAGAGCCGCAAACTTGTTGTCGTCAACTGGAATCACAGTTGCAAAATACTTTTTTACAAGCTCCGGATACTTTTGAACTGCTGTATCCGTATCCACAAAAATCACGCCTTGAGCTGCTAAGTCCTCGCGAATCGAATTGTAAATAACTTCCGACTCGTACTGTGCTGCAACACCTGAAACTAAGCGCTTTTTCTCCGCTTCTGGAATGCCAAGCCTATCGTAAGTTTTGCGAATATCTTCTGGCAAATCATCCCAAGTTTTCGCTTGATCGTGAACTGGGCGCACGTAGTACTTAAAATCGTCTGCGTCAAAACCGCTTAAATCCACACCCCAATCAGGCATCGGCTTTTGCAGAAACGCGCGATAGCCTTGCAAACGAAGGTTTAGCATCCACTCTGGCTCGTGTTTGTCGGCAGAAATTGCACGAACAACCGACTCATCAATACCCTTTTTAGCAGCTTCGCCTGCAGCATCAGAATCATGCCAGCCATAATTGTACTCACCAAATTCGGCAACGATTTGCTCGTCTTGGCGAATTTTCTCTTCATTTACGCGAGCGCGATCTGCCACATACTGGCTCATTTCAACGTCTGCGGCGCTGGATTCGTTTTGATTCGCTACATTCTCATTCAATGATGCGCTTGATTCAGGCTTATTTGAATCATCAACCACTGTTTTACCCTCCTATCAAGCTTATAAGTCGATTATACATTTAGCCACGCAACGCACGCTCCGAGATTTTTGACTTTGCGTCATTTTGCCACCAAACGTGACTCAAATCACATCTTTGCATTCTCTGCATAAACATTGTCTTACTACGCACGCGGGAAGGCTTGCGAGTAACGCTGTTTAAGAGCCTGAATAGAAACATGCGTGTAGCGCTGCGTTGTGTTAAGCGATGAATGCCCCAAAAGCTCCTGAACCTCGCGAAGGTCCGCTCCCCCGTTGAGCATATGCGTTGCAGCACTGTGGCGAAGTGCGTGCGGCGCCACATCGGGCACGTTTGCAGCCGCAGCGGCAGCGTGCACAATATCCCTAACAACGCGCTGATCTATACGTTTTGCGCGCACGCCCAAAAACAACGCTTGCGAGCTTGCGGCAGATTTTTCTTGCAGCGCATTTCGCCCACAGTCAAGCCACTTTTTACACGCTTTTGCAGCAGGAACACCGAATGGTACTACACGCTGCTTGTTTCCCTTACCTGTAACTTTTACAGTGTGATTTTCAAAATCCATATCTTGCACATTAAGACCCGTAAGCTCCCCCACTCGCATGCCCGTGGCATATAAAAGCTCTAAAATCGCAGCGTTTCTGAGTGCGATTGCATACTCTTGTTTCGTTTTTATTTGCGATTTTAGTGGCGTATTTTCTTGATGCTCGGTTGCTGGCGACTTATCCACAGCATAATCTTCAGAACGATCCTCAGCGCAATCCAACAATTTTTCCGCCTGCGCCTCGTCTAAAACCGTAGGAAGCTCATTAGCAATCTTAGGTGTATTAAGAATTTGCGCAGGATTCGCACTAATTAAACCAACGTGTGTAGTCCATGCAAAAAAACCGCGCACGGCTACCACTTTGCGAGCCAAACTAGAGCGCGCGTGATTCTTATTAAGCCAATACATCCATTGGCGCAGAACGCTTGTAGACACAGAATTCAAATCAGAAAAATCGTTTACACCACACCATTCAAGGCATTGCAAAACATCTACCCTATATGCGCGAAGAGTGCGACTTCCAAGGCCTTTATTTGAACGCAAATAATCAATATACCGATCGGATAAGTCGCCAGCAACCGTTGATGATACTAAACCATTGTCAAATAATAAATCATTATTATTACGACTGCTAGCCATAGAACCGCCTCGAATCGCCTATATTACAGCAATCAGAAAAATCTAATTACCGCTTTCTCCGCTAGACTTACGCCTTCTATCCAACATATGCCACGCTTTATCCGCTGCAGCAAGCTGAGCCTTGCGTTTACTGGAGCCGTCCGCCTCGCCGAGCAGCTCATCGCCGTTTTCGTGCACCAAAACCGCGCGCGCATGGAACACGGGCGCATAATCTGGTCCAGAAACAGACATTCGATACTGAGGCTCATCAAGCCCCATCTCGTGCGCCAAAACAGTAAGCGAAGTCTTCCAATCCAGAGCAGGACCTTCTGTAAGAACCTCCGCCAAAGTGTCGTCAATCAAACGATGCACTACAGCGCGCGCCTCGTCAATACCATGCTCAACAAAAGTCGCGCCAATAAGCGCCTCAACAATATCGCACAAAATCGAGTCTTTTTGAGCGCCGCCATGCTCCATCTCGCCATGACCCAAAAGAATATACGGCCCAACGTGCAACTTATCTCGCGCAACAGCGCTCAAAGCCCACTCCGAAACAGCCTTAGCGCGAAGCTTAGCCAACTGACCTTCCGTCATATCTGGGTGCGCAGAAAAAAGCGTTTCTGTAGAGACAAGCTCCAAAACAGCGTCTCCCAAAAACTCTAGACGCTCGTAGTTTTTAGTGCCTGGATGCTCGTGCGAAAACGAGCGATGAGTGAGCGCCTCCACAAGTAAATCTGGCGAAATCGTAGTACCGAGCGCGCGTAAAAGCTCCTGAGTAGGGTCTCCATCATGCGTATGTCCGTCTTTAGAACGCGTAACACCTATGCTGCTAGTTCTAGCATTTTCTGGATGATTTGGGTTCTGATAAGAGCGATTTTGAACGTCATTTTTATCATTACTTTTTACATCACTTTTTACATCATTATTGCCATAATGCTGATCTTTTGTATTGTTCCCACTCATATTTTCAACATTATAGCGCATGCGTTGAAGTCGTTGATTTACAACTATTAGCCACGAAATACTACAAGTTTATGCAGATTACGCTAAGAGTGGTGGAGATTCGAGATTTTTCGCAGCGAATGAAGCGTATCGCTCGCGCGGATTAGCCGCGCTCACGCCTTCGCTTGCGTTGAAAGCACCCCACAAGGTTGGCTCTGTGACTAAGGCTCAGGCTCACGCCTTCGCTTGCGTTGAAAGCACACTGTGCTTTCAACCTTAAGCAAGCTCAGCGCTCCGAATTACTTTTTCGCGCTACGCTCTAAGCGAAAAGGCAGGTCGTCGCGCCTGCATTTGTTTACCAAAACAGCAAAAAAGGGAACAAACGTGGGAAAGTGTTCTTGCGTTTGTTTACCAAATCGACCAAAACGTAAACAAACGCGGGGAGATGTTCTTGCGTTTGTTTACCAAATCGCACTAAAAGGGAACAAACACGGGAAAAACACAACGCAAAAACAAAAAACCCTGCCACCCGTCGATGGCAGGGTTCTTTTTTAAAATACAACCTACTTGGTGTGCGCAGAGCGAATTGCTTCGCGATACACGCGACCGCGGAAGTTACCGCAGGTTGGGCAAGCCATGTGAGACAACGCTGGCGAACCGCAGTTCGGGCAGGTAATAGTCTGCACGGCAGAAGCCTTCCAATTGGCGCGACGCGAATGAGTATTAGCGCGCGAGGTCTTGTACTTTGGCAGTGCCATAATCTTTCCTCTATTTCGTTCAACCGATTGAGCTTAAGCGTTCTGTATATTACAGCAAGCGCCATACATTATTCAGAAACACACTACATGGCAGGTCGTCGTTCGCGCGTTACAGCGCTCTATTCCTCGCGGCTATTAGTAGCCGCTCGGCTGATTTGGCATGTAAAGTCCACTGGACTTTACATTTGAGCCAAATCACGCTTTGAAGGAGCTTGAAATGCGTTATGCAATTTCAAGCTCAGTCAAAGCGCAAGTAAGGTAGAGATTCGAGATTTTTCGCAGCTAGCGAGGCGAGCCTCAGCGCCGAAGGTGGTGACTCGCCGAGAGAGCAAGAAAAATCGAGAGTCTCGGTGATTAAGCAATACGCAATTGTTCAGACTTGTAAGAGGGCTGGGTGATTCTTGGTCGAACAGTATAAGAGCGGCAGCCGATACCAAATAATCCAATGACACACGCCTACAAACAAATTTAAACCAAAAACAAAATCAAAGCCAAATCGGAACAACCGCAACAACAGAAAACACGTAAGAGGCGGAGCGTTGTGAGACAAGAAACACCCAGCCCTCAGCAACATTAAGCAGGAATCGCGCAACACCAAGCAAGGATTTTATTCAGGCAGATTGTTGTGCTTCAAGCTTTGCCTTAAGACCTTCAAGCGCTGCAAAACGAATATCCGTAATATCGTGATGATGCTCTGGATGTTCGTTCAAGTTTTCTCCGCACTGCGAGCAAAGACCCTTGCAATCTGGCTCACACAAAGGCTTAAGCGGCAGCTCACTAACCATTGTGTCTCGAATCAATGCCTCGATATCGGCAAAGTCGCCTCCGCCAACCAGCGGATACACGTTTCCAGAATCGTCGCCCTCGTCCCAAATATCAGCGTCTTCTAAATCATCATTATCGCCATTAGCTCTATTAGATTTAGAATTATTGAAACGCGCACCGCCCTTGCTTTCCACCTGCGCAAAGAACGCGCACACATCAACACTCCAATCCCTATGCAACGACATCAGGCATCTAGAGCATTCTGCGTGTACGCGCGCTGTAATCGTGCCCTGAAACATAAGCCCGTCCACTACGGAATCAAAGTTGCCGTCTACTGTAACATCGCTCCCTGGCTTCACGCCAATAACGCTGTCTCCTATACCTTCTGGCGCTGGAAACACACGATGTAACTGCATGCTACTTCCTGCTCGTGCCGCCATTTGCGCAACTGGTACCGCCCATAAAGACTGGGAGGGATGCGATGCCATTCTTAGTTCCTTTCTTCGCTTTCGTTTACAACTTCTCCATTAACTTGTCTGTTAATCTCGTCTTGCACATGCGCCGCCGCACGCCTGCGTTCTTCTAGAACTCGCTGACCCGCCTGAACATCCTGCTCTAGCTTGTCTAACTGCTGTTTTAAGCCTTCCATAACCGTAGCACTGTACTGATCCGCACCACGCGTGAGTTTATCAGCCTTTGCCTGCGCCTCGTTTACGATTCCTCGCGCCTGATTTCTTGCAATGGCAACCACGTTTTCTTGACCAGCCAAGAATTTAGCCCTCTCTTGTGCTTCTTCAACCATCTGAGCAGCCTGGCTTTGTGCAGAACTTACGATTGAATTTGCTTGAGCCTGAGCTGTGCGCAAGCGTCTTTCTGCCTCTCGCATTAATGCACTCGCGCGCTCAAGTTGCACTGGTAGCATGTCTTTTAACCTAGATAAGTAGTCGCCGAATTCTTCGCGATCAATCTTCGCCATTCCAGCAGAAAACAGCACGCCCTTTGCTTCATTTAACGTGGTTTCCATTGTGTCGATTATGTCGTAAACCGTTGTGAATTCTTCACGCGACTTTGTTCGCACTTCTTCGCTTACTGTTTGCGGATTCGCGGTTTTAAACACGTTTTCTTCTTCATCTTCAAACTCTATTGCACCACCGTCTTCGCGTTCACGCAAATCTGGCATTGGGAACAAGTTTTGCGCATTATCGCCAGCAACCGCAGAATCAGCAGAAGAATCGCCAGCAACCGTAGAATCGCCAGCATTATCATCGTTAGTCTTATTTGCCGCAGGTACTGCGTCGTAAGCTTCAAAAGCAGCACTGGGCGAATCATCGTTGTTTGCAATCACTGGATTTAATGGCAACTTTTGGCTGCGATTTGCCGATACTTGGCTTTCCATTGTGTCGTCTTCGTTTTCGCTCATTTTGTCTCCTTCGCTAAGTAGCTGCTCTCTGTTTCTCCTAATAATTTTATTTTATTATTTTAATTTTATGACTTTATTGTACGTATTTTTATGATATTGCACTTGTTTTAGAAAAAACGTTCTGTAAAAGTGGAACCACATTATCTGGTACCATTCCAGAAACGTCTCCGCCGTGACGAGCAACATCTTTTACAACGGAGCTAGAAACATGTTCCAAAATAGGGTCTGCAGGAAGGAACATGGTTTCTATCCCAGCAAGCTTGCGATTAACCAGCGCCATTCCAAGCTCCGCCTCATAGTCGCCATTTTGACGCAATCCTTTAACTATTACGGTTGCGCCGACTTTTTTGCAATAATCTGTGATAAGACCATCTGTGGAGGCAACAACTATTTTGCACGCTGGCGACTGTGATGCTCCGCATAAAGGTGGAGCAAATTTCCCGACTGGAAAATCATCTTTTAGGTTTTTAACAGCATTGCGAATAATATCCACACGCTCCGATTCGGAAAACATTGGCGTTTTTGCCGCGTTAACAGCCACCAAAACATGCACTTCTTTAAAGAGATGCGTACAACGTTGTATCACGTCTAAGTGTCCGGCTGTAACGGGGTCATACGAGCCTGGGCAAACAGCTATAGTCATATTTTCAGGTTACCACGAGTCTGACACGAGTCAGGCATGAGATAGATATGAGCTAGGCATGAGCTAGACATGAGCCTATTTTTCCTGCTTTTGTTTCTTTTTCCCCGCGTTTGTTCCCATATTTGACGTTTTGATAAACAAACACGGGCAAAATACGCAGCTCGAGGTCGTCGATTCGCTGCGAAAAATCGAGAATCCCCACGCACTAATCGTAGATAGGCATAGGACTATGATTGGCTGCAGGTAAAAGTCGCGTATAAAAGTCGTAAAGAACGCGCTTTAAGTTTGATTATTAAAATCGCAAGAAAGGATTGAAAATGCTTGATTCTTTTGATTTCTCAAAGTCTGAAGCAAAGTCCGAAGTAAAGTCTTACACAAACTCTTCCGTACTCATGACAGACATGTACGAGTACACAATGCTCGACGCAGCACTAAAAGACGGCACAGCAGACCGCAAATGCGTTTTTGAGATTTTTACGCGACACCTTCCTCAAGGCCGACGTTACGGAGTGGTAGCAGGCACAGGCAGAATCCTAGAGGAGCTAGCGCGATTCCACTTTAGCGACGATGACTTGCGATTTTTGCAAGACCGCAAAATCGTTAGTAAAGACACCATTAAATGGCTAGAAAACTACCATTTTAGCGGCAAAATACGCGGTTACAGAGAAGGTGAAATGTTCTTCCCAGATTCGCCGATTTTGCAAGTTGAAGGCACTTTTGGCGAGTGCACGTTGCTAGAAACGTTGCTACTTTCCGTGCTTAACTACGATTGCGCAGTGGCGAGCGCCGCCGCACGCATGGTTTCCGCGTCTGCTGGAAGGCCGTGCATGGATATGGGTGGCAGGCGTACAAACGAGTGGTCGGCTGTGGCTGCTTCTCGCGCGGCGGTAATCGGCGGTTTTAAAGGCACGGCAAACCTGCTTGCGGCAAAGCTTTACGGGCTTAAGGCGATTGGAACGGCCGCGCATTGCTTTACGCTTGTGCACGATTCGGAGCGCAATGCCTTTGAGTCACAAATTGCAGCACTCGGAAAAGGCACAACATTGCTTGTAGACACGTACAACGTAGAAGAAGCTGTTAAAACCGCCGTGCAAGTTGCTGGTGCGGATCTTGGTGGTGTGCGCATTGATTCGGGCGATTTGTGCGTTATGGCTCGTCGCGTTCGCGCACAGCTCGACGCATTGGGTGCTAAAAATACTAAAATCACGGTTACGAACGATTTGGACGAGTATGCGCTTGCGTCTTTGCAAAATGCACCAGTTGATTCCTACGGCATTGGAACAATGCTTGTTACGGGTTCGGGCGCGCCTACTTGCGCAATGGTTTATAAACTCACAGAACGTGAAGGCGCGGATGGAGTTATGCAACCTGTTGCTAAGAAGTCTAAGAATAAGGCAACTGTTCCAGGGCGTAAGCTTGCGTACCGTTCCTACGATTTTAGCGTCGATGTGAATGGTGGCGTGGCTAGCAATGGCGTAGCCGATTGTGAGCATGTAATTTCTGGCTCGGAGAGTGCGCTCGCTGATTTTAAGCCGCAAGATTCTTGGGAAGATTTGCTAGTTGACTACGTGCAAAATGGAGAATTTAATACAGAGTTTATGGGTCATGACGCGATCATGCGCGCACAGGACTATTGTGCTAAAGCACTTAGCAGACTTCCGATTTCTGCTCAAAGTCTTATGCGTGGCGACCCTGCGATTCCTACAGAAATCAACGTTTTAGGCTAAAAGCCCAGATTGTTCATCTCTTCGTAGATTTTTTTGCACTCTGGGCAAACAGGGTAGTCATTAGCTTCGCGCTTTGGAATCCATACTTTCCCGCACAGTGCTACAACTGGGCGGCCAGTTAGTCGCGATTCGATTACGCGATCCTTGGAAACGTAGTGTGCAAAGCGGTCTGCATCACCACCATCGTCCATTCGCGCTGATTCATCTACCTCTGGCTTTTCAAGTACGCTCGTGCTTGTGCTAGACCCAGAATCTGGGAGGCTTTGTGAATCGTCTTCCATAACAGCGTTCAAATTAGCAGCGTTTGGATCTTCGCTATACTTTGAATCATTTGAAAACGTCATTGCATCCCTTTCGTACAAATCGCGCTTTGTTGATTGCGACTCATGTTTATACAAGCATAAGTCATAATCGCAACAAATACTCGAATCGACAACCTCGAGCTTAACGCGTGAGTTATTAGCTAAACATATAATTGAGATTATGCTTGAAAATACGAACAGAACTCTTACAGCAGCAGCGGCACGATTGCGCCTATATAACACGGCAACGCACAACACTAGCGAGTTTACAACCGTTACTCCTGGCCACGTTGGCATGTACGTGTGCGGCGCAACCGTGCAAAGCTCGCCTCATATAGGTCATATTCGCGCCGCAATCGCCTTCGACGTTGTTCGCCGATGGCTTTTGCGCCTTGGCTACAACGTTACTTTTGTTAGAAATGTTACAGATATTGACGATAAAATCATCAAAAAAGCTAGCGAAAATGGCCAAACATGGTGGCAGCGCGCCTACATTTACGAGCGCGAGTTCACTAAAGCTTACGACACTCTTGGCGTTATGCCGCCAACAGTGGAACCGCGCGCAACTGGTCACATAAACGATATGGTGGAGCTTATACAACGCCTTATTGATCGCGGTCATGCATACGCAATAACAGACGCAAATGGAAATCCTACTGGAAACGTGTATTTTAGTGTGCCAAGTTGGCAAGATTACGGCGCGCTAACGCATCAAAATGGTAATTCAGACGGCAGTAATAGCGACGACAAAGCCGACAAATACAATCCAGTTGACCCTGCTGACGCAAGCCCAGATAAGCACGATGCTCGCGATTTTGCACTTTGGAAAGCACCTTGCGATTTTGACCAAAAAGACGCGCGCTGGAACACGCCGTTTGGAGCAGGACGCCCAGGTTGGCACATTGAATGCTCGGCAATGAGCCACCGCTATCTTGGCGATGCTTTCGACATTCACGGCGGCGGACTTGACTTGCGCTTCCCACACCACGAAAACGAGATGGCGCAAACACTTGCTGCTGGATGGAAAAGCGCAAACGTGTGGATGCACTCCGCGTGGGTTACATCTAAAGGCGAAAAAATGAGCAAATCACTTGGAAACGGTCTTTCTGTTCCATCTGTTTTGGCTCAAAAATCCGCGTGGGTTGTGCGATACGCGCTAGGCGGCGTGCAATATCGCGCAATGCTTGAGTGGTCAGATCAGTCTCTGAACGAGGCACAATCTGCTTATGATCGCATATCTAACTTCCTCGAGCGCGCAAATCGCGTAATCGAAAATCAGCCAGATTATGCGGAAGTTCAAAGCATTGATGCAGATAATCTTCCAGAAGATTTTACTAAAGCTATGAACGACGATATTAACGTTTCGGGCGCACTGGCTGCGATTTTTACTGCGATTCGCTCTGGTAACGCGCTTTTGGATGACTATGCGCAAAATCAAAACGAAAATCAAAGCAACGGCATTAAAAGCCTTATTAGGACTTGTGTTTTGCAAGTTCGCGCAATGCTAGACACTCTTGGACTAGACCCTTACTCTCCACAATGGCGCAATCTTTCGCAAAAATCGCAAGATTTAGGTGCGAATAATGGCGCAAGCGCGGAGCATAAGGTTCTTGAATCTTTGATTGCAAATCAGCTTGAACAAAGGGCGATTGCACGCGCAGCTAAGGATTTTGCACGCGCAGACGCGATTCGTGACTCTTTAACCGCTGCTGGCGTTGTAATCGAAGATTGCGCACAAGGGTCATCGTGGCATTTGTCTTAAGCAAAAGCAATGTAAACATAATAAAAAGCAATACAACAAAACATTCCAAACAACCTGTAGAATAGAGCAATTATGGCAGCATTTAGTTCGTTAACAGAAAGACTTTCTGGCGCATTCAAACACTTGCGCAGAAAAGGGAAATTATCCGACGCAGACATCGACGGCACGATTCGTGAAATTCGCCGTGCGCTTTTAGACGCAGACGTAGCTCTAGATGTTGTGCGATCATTTACCGCTAAAATTCGCGAGCGCGCACTAGGCGAGGAAGTTTCTAGCGCGCTGAATCCTGCTCAGCAAGTTGTGCGAATTGTAAACGACGAGCTTACAAACGTTTTGGGTTCAGGCGTTGATAGACCGCTGAACTTTGCAAAATATCCACCAACTGTAATCATGCTTGCTGGTTTGCAAGGCGCTGGTAAAACAACACTCGCTGGAAAGTTGGGCTACTGGCTTAAGGATTCGGGTCATACGCCTTTGCTTGTTGCGGCGGATTTGCAACGTCCTAACGCTGTTACGCAGCTTGAAGTTGTTGCAGAGCGTGCAGGTGTGGCGATTTTTGCGCCAGAGAGAGGCGTGCAAAGTGACGGCGGTAGCGAAGTTGTTTCGGCTGGTTTAGCCACTGGAGACCCTGTTAAAGTTGCGCGAGATTCCATTGACTACGCGCGCGCAAAAATGTACGACACGGTTATTATCGATACCGCTGGTCGCCTTGGCGTGGACGATGCTCTTATGCAGCAGGCGCGCGAAATTCGCGATGCTGTTAATCCGCAAGAAATTCTGTTTGTTATAGACGCCATGATTGGTCAGGACGCTGTTCGCACCGCTCAAGCGTTTAACGAGGGCGTTGACTTTACGGGCGTTGTTCTTTCTAAGTTAGATGGCGATGCACGAGGCGGCGCTGCATTATCTGTTGCAAGCGTTACAGGAAAGCCGATTTTGTTCGCTTCTACTGGCGAAGGTTTGAAGGATTTTGAGATTTTCCATCCAGATAGAATGGCTTCAAGAATCCTCGACATGGGCGATATTCTAACGCTTATTGAGAATGCGCAAAAGCAGTTCGACGAGGAAGAGTCTCGAAAAGCTGCCGCTAAAATATCTGAAGGAACTTTTGGACTAGACGACTTTTTGGATCAGCTTCAGCAGGTTAAAAAGCTTGGTTCTATGAAGAAGATTCTTGGTATGATGCCTGGAATGGCAGCGCACAGGCAGGAACTTGAACAGTTTGACGACCGCGAGATAGACCGCACAGAGGCGATTATTCGTTCGATGACGCCTAAAGAGCGCAAAGACACCAAGATTATTGATGGTTCTAGGCGCGCGCGCATCGCAGCTGGCGCAGGCGTTCCAGTTTCTGCAGTGAATGCGCTTTTGCAACGCTTTGAGCAAGCAGCTAAAATGATGAAGCGCATGAGCAATGGCGGCGGCGCAGGAATGCCAGGAATGGGCGGAATGCCTGGGTTTGGCGGTCCTGGCGGAAAGTCGAAGCGTAAAGACAAGAAGAGCAAGAAAAAGGGTGGAAAGTCTGGTAATCCTATGCGTCGCGAGGCCGAGGAGCGCGCGCTTAGAGAACGCTTGTCTGGAAATTCTTCTGCGAATAGTGCAAATGATGACGCGAATGGCGAGTCTGCTTTTATGAAGAAGAAGCAGGATTTGCCTAATAATTTGCCAGAAAATCTTCAAAATCTTATGAGTGGCGAAGGCGACTTTGCTGACGAAATGCCTGATTTACCGCCTAATTTGGGCGGCGGACTCGCAGGTCTTTTCGGCAGATAATGCAGATAATGTGAAGAACGCAGATAACCATATAATACGAATAATCAGTAGATGATTTACGCTATTTTACTTGCGATTTTACTTGTTGCACTTGTTTTGCTTCTAGCTTGGCAGCTACTTAGGTGGCTGCCAGCTGGAGCGGATAGACTAAAGCCACTGCCATATGTTATTGCATTGCTTCCAATTGCGCCGTTTTGCGCTGCGCTTGGGCTAGTCGCCAGCGCTGTGGCTGCAGTTGCAACACGATCGCAAAATGAATTTTATAAATCTTATTTATTTTTGTGCGTAGCATATACGCTGTTATTCGTAATCTCTTTAAAATCGTATACGCCGTATTTAGCAGTAAGATTGCTGCGAATAAAACAGGAAAAATCGCCAGAATCATCACTAGAATTATCACTAGAAAAATCGAGAGAAATCCGCGTTATGACGCTTAATTGCAGATATGGTCGCGCAAACGCAAGTCAAATAATAAAGTTAGCAAAAACGCATAAAATCGATACGATTCTTTTACAAGAAGTAAGCAAAAAACTTGTAAAAAACCTTGAAAAACTTGGGATTAAACACGATTTTGCGCATGTGCAATTGGGAAGCGCGAACGGACATGAAAATGGCGGCTTTAACGCGATTTATACGCGACTAAGCAATGTTAAATCTTTTGGTAAGTCTATTAAGATTGATGCAGCAAACGTGCCAATTGTTACGGCGGTTACTTGCGACTCATCCGCGGAAAATCTTTTAATAACATTCGCTTCGGCGCATCCAAAGTCACCTATGCGCGGATGTGCTGCTTGGAGCAGCGGAATAATGGCTCTTGCAAAAATCGGAGAAAATCATAATGAAAACAACGTCAAAGACGTCAAAAAAGTCACAATAATCGGCGGAGACTTAAACTCCACTCCAGACCACCCAAGCTTTAGAGCGCTACTAAAATCAGGCTTTTTAGACTCATCAATGCAAATCGGCAAGCGACTAAAGACTTGGCCAACGTGGCAAAAATGGCCGAATCTTGCACTTGACCATGTGCTAGTAAAATCAACAGGATGCACAGCTAAAGCCACAGAGCAACGCGCGATTCGCGTGGATGGAAGCGACCACTTTGCGTTAATCGTTTGCGTTTCAATCCACATCTAGCTCTATTCCTCACGGCTATTAGTAGCCGCTCGGCTGATTTGGCACATAAAGTCCACTGGACTTTATGCTTGAGCCAAATCACGCTTTGAAGGAGCTTGAAATGCGTTATGCAATTTCAAGCTCAGTCAAAGCGCTTCTTCACGCGAATAACTATGCTCTTTGCATACAATACCCCACTAAGTCAGGTAGAGATTCGAGATTTTTCGCAGCGAAAGAGGCGAGCCTCAGCGCCGAAGGTGGTGACTCGCCGAGAGAGCAAGAAAAATCGAGAATCTCAGGCGATTAAGCTATACGCAATTGTTCAAGCATGTAAGAGGGCTGGGTGATTCTTGGTCGAACAATATAAGAGCGGCAGCCGATACCAAATAATCCAATGAGCCGCCACTACAAACAAACTTCAACCCAAAAACAAAATCAAAGCCAAATCGGAACAACCGCAACAACAGACTACACGTAAGAGGCAGAGCGTTGTGCGAATCGACGACTTCGAGCTGCATAGCGCGCGAGAAGTCACCTCGATTCGCTGAGCCGCTTAAATGTAAAGTCCAGTGGACTTTACATGCGGCGAAGACGTGAGCGCGGCTAATCCGCGCGAGCGCAGAAACACCCAGCCCTCAGCAACAGTAAACAAGGAAAATCCGCTCACATCTTCGCTTGACTTTGTACCAAAATCGACACAAATTACGTACATTATTAGCAAAATGCATAGTCCACACAATCAGCCATAATAGAAAAGTTATTCGCGTGAATCGAAGCCCTCTTATCGACCACGCGAGGAACAGTGGAACTCGCAAGGAGTGCCCCACACCCGAGCGAAATTCTACGACTCTAGTTATAAGGAGAGCCATTTTGGCAACCAAGATTCGTCTTAAGAGATTGGGCAAGAAGTTCTACGCCTTCTATCGCGTTGTAATTTCTGATTCACGCAACAAGCGTAACGGCAAGTCCATCGAAGAGATCGGCATCTACGATCCAAACAAGCAGCCATCTTTGATTCAGATTAAGTCTGACCGCGCACAGTACTGGCTTGGCGTTGGCGCACAGCCAACCGAACCAGTGTTGAAGCTGCTAAAGATTACTGGCGATTGGCAGAAGTTCAAGGGTCTTGAAGGTGCAGAAGGCACTTTGAAGACTGGCGAAGCTGGTCCAGACGCACAGGCTCGCGTTGAGGCTGTAGAAGCCGAAGCTCAGAAGCTTAAGGCTGCTAAGTCCGAAGCCGCTGCAAAGGCTCAGGCTGCTGCAGAAGCCGCTAAGAACGAAGCTGAAGAAGCTCCAGCAGCAGATGCTGAAGCCGAGGAAAAGGCTGAGTAATTATGCTGGCTCAAGCTGTGGAACATCTCATTAAAAACATCGTTGATTTTCCAGATGACGTGTCCGTGCGTTCTCACGAAAACGCTCGCGGCGAACTCTTGCGCGTGCGCGTAAATCCAGAAGACATCGGTAGAGTTATTGGAAGAAACGGTCGTACCGCTAATGCCATTCGTGTTGTTGTACAGGCTTTAAGCCGCCACAACGTTCGCGTAGACATTATGGACGTACGTAAGTGAGATTGAACGTGGCTAAAAACCAACTTTTTGACGACCCTCAGCAAGGTTCAAACAACCTACTGAGGGTTTGTCGTATTGGAAAAGCGCAAGGACTAAAAGGCGAAGTCACTGTCCAAATTTTTACCGACGAACCTTATGAGCGCTTTAAAGCAGGCAATGTGCTTTACACGCAAGACGGCGAGCGCGAGTTTACAATCGAGTCTGCGCGAACGTTTAAAAGCCGTTGGATTTTGCTTTTTGAACAAAGTCTAAATCGCAACGATGCAGAGGCCTTAAACGGCTTGGAGCTTTACACTAAGGCTCAAAGCGCGCAAGAGTTAGAGCAAGAAAATGCTTGGTATATTAAGGATTTGGTGGGTCTTAGCGCGCGCATTTGTGAGAATAATTCACTTGGAGTTGCGCCGCGTGAAATCGGCAAAGTCGTAGACGTTATTGATGGTGCTCAATCATTGCTTAAAATCCGACTTTCAACTCCTGTTGGCGATGATAAAACTGCGCTAGTGCCTTTCGTTCAAGCACTGGTTCCAGAAGTTAATCTTAAAGAAAAATATTTAACTTTAGATCCTCCAGGTGGATTAATCCCAGGAATCTAAAACACATGATTTAAGCTTAAAGGCTTTATAAAATGCAAATCGACATAATCTCCGTGTTCCCTGAATATTTTCGCATGCTAGATCTGAGCTTGCTTGGTAAAGCGCAAGATAATGGCTTGCTTAAAATCAACGCGTATAATCTTAGAAAATGGACGCATGACGTTCATCAATCGGTTGATGATACGCCAGTTGGTGGCGGCGCTGGAATGGTTATGAAGCCAGAAGTGTGGGCGGAATGCCTTGATGAGCTGCTTTATAATGGAGATGACGCCGATAATGACGATAACGGCACAGTTCTAATCTTCCCAAACCCTTCTGCCCCACTGTTTTCGCAAAAAGACGCTACACAATTAGCAAGCGCAAAGCGACTCGTATTTGGGTGCGGACGCTATGAAGGCTATGACGCGCGAATCCCAGAATACTATAAATCGCGCGGAGTAGATGTGCGCGAATATTCCATTGGCGACTACGTTCTTAACGGCGGCGAAGTGGCTGTTAGCGTTATGCTAGAGGCCATTACGCGCTTGATTCCAGGCTTTATGGGTAACCCAGAGTCGATTGTTGAAGAGTCGTACACTGGCGCGGATGCGATTCTTGAGCATCACCAATACACTCGTCCCACAACTTGGCGCGACATTAGCGTGCCTGCGATTCTTACTTCGGGCGACCACGCTAAAGTGGATCGATTCCGCAGAGATGATGCACTAGCGCGCACGAGCCAGATTAGACCAGATTTGATTGAGAAACTTGATTGCAAATCGCTTAGTAAGCAGGATAGAAAAACTCTGATTAGCCTTGGGTGGGAGGTTTCTGGCGATTCACCAAAACGCGTGTAAAATTTAGCTGCGCTAGCGCGGTTTCTTGTTTGATGTTGCGTGAGGGCTGGGTGTTTCTACGCTCGCGCGTTACATCGCGCTCACGCCTTCGCCGCACGTAAAGTCCACTGGACTTTACGTTTAAGCGGCTCAGCGAATCGAGGTGACTTCTCGCGCGTTATGCAGCTCGAAGTCGTCGATTCGCACGCAGGTTAGCTGCGCTATTCCGAACGGCTATTAGTAGCCGTTCGGCTGATTTGGCATGTAAAGTCCACTGGACTTTACATTTGAGCCAAATCACGCTTTGAAGGAGCTTGAAATGCGTTATGCAATTTCAAGCTCAGTCAAAGCGCGTAGCTTGAATGAACATTACGATAGTTTCGCCATAGTTGCGCGTGTCGAAAATCTCCCACCCAGCACAAATCTTAGGCGCAACACTGCGCGCGCTACGCTCTAAAACAATAAGCGTGTCAGCTGCGGCACTTACAACGCCCCTACTAACCATATTCTCAATCAAAAGCTCAACTTGCTCTGTCTCTAATGCGTACGGCGGATCTACAAACACCAAATCGAAAGCTTCGCCGCTGTAGTCTTGTACGAACTGCTCTGCGCGTCTTTTATTTACGCGAGCGCTTAAATCTTCACTCCACGCGCCTTGACTTTGTAGTACTTTAACAGTTTTTGTTATTAACGCCGCCGCAGCAGCGTTCGCCTCTACGCACACGAGTTCTTTTGCGCCCCTAGAAATCGCTTCTATGCCTAACGCCGCGGTTCCAGCGAATAAGTCGAGTACGCGAGCGCCATCGCATACTCCCCATGAGTCGAGCCTAGAAAAAATCGCCTCTTTTGTGCGATCTGTTGTTGGTCTTGTACATGACTTTGCGGCGCATAATTGTGTGCCTTTAAATCTTCCTGCAATTACGTGCATGTTTCAAGCATATCATTTTAAATTATTTAGACTTGTGTCGAATTTTGTTATTGATATACTTGGAACGGTCATTTGTTTATTTATATAAACAAATGTTGCTTAGCACAGGTTTCTGACGATTTATCCCAAACTACGCTAAACAATGAAGTTTGCTAAAAAGCCTAAGCATAAAATATATAAATCCCAACTACAACTGACATATAATTAAACAACTAAGGAGCTAAAATGACCACAATCATTCTAGATTGCGATCCAGGTCATGACGACGCTATGGCTATTCTGCTAGCGCTTGGCAATCCAAACATTGATTTGCTTGGTGTAACAACAGTCGGCGGAAATCAGAGCCTAGAAAAGGTGACTTACAATGCGCGAGCAACGCTAGAAATGGCACATGCTACAAATATCCCTGTGCACGCAGGCTGCGACCGCCCAATGATCCGTCCTCTAGAAGTTGCTGCTGCTGTTCACGGAGAAACCGGCCTGGATGGAGTGACTTTGCCAGAGCCGACTCGTCCTTTAGATGAGGGACACGCAGTAAACTGGATTATTGACACAATAATGAGTCATGAGCCAGGCACGATCACACTTGTACCAACTGGACCTCTTACAAACATCGCTATGGCAGTTCGCTTAGAGCCACGAATCGTTAGCCGAGTTAAGGAAGTCGTTCTCATGGGCGGCGGCTATCACGTTGGCAATTGGAGCGCAGTTGCAGAGTTTAACATTAAGGTAGATCCTGAAGCCGCTCACGTTGTGTTTAATGAAGATTGGCCTATTACAATGGTTGGTCTTGATTTAACTCATCAGGCACTTTGCACTCCAGAAGTACAAGCTAGGATTGACGCTATCGGTACGCCTCTTTCTGCTTTTGCAAGCGGATTGATGGACTTCTTCCGTAAGGCATACAAGAACAACCAGGATTTTATCGACCCACCAGTTCACGATCCTTGCACGGTTGCATATTTGATAGATCACAGCGTTGTACAAACTCGTAGATGCCCTGTAGACGTTGAGATTAAGGGAGATTTGACGCTTGGCATGACGGTAGCAGATTTGCGTGGACCAGAGCCATCGGCTGACAAGTGCCATACTCAAGTGGCAACTAAACTCGACTTTAACAAGTTCTGGGATTTGATTATTGACGCTTTAAAAGAATTGAAATAATTGAGGTAATTGAAAATAGAGGTTAATTATGACTGAGGTTTCATCTAAAAAACCATCTATGCTGGATAAGGGTGGACGATCAATCGTAGCGCTTATGGTAGCGCTGCTTGTCGCGATTTTCGCATTCCAGCTTAACGCATCTATGCTTTCTCCAGCTCTAGCAACAATGACTCGCGAGCTTAAAACAACGGATTCTCAAATCGCCTTAACGCAAACAGTATTCTTTACTGCAGCAGCATTATTCTCGCTGTTCTTGCCGCGTTTAGCTGATCTTGTTGGACGAAAAAAGGTTCTTACTGGGATTTTAATCTCCACTATTTTGGGTTGTGCAGTGAGTGCTATTGCGCCAAACGTAACAGTTCTTATGATTGGACGAATCCTTCAAGGAGCAAGCGGACCAGTTGTGCCAATGTGCTTGATTATGCTTCGCGTGCGCGTTAGCGAAGAAAAACGCTACGCAAAGCTAATGGCAATTCTGACTTCTGTGAACGGCGGTATTGCAGGCGTTGATGCGCTTCTTGGCGGCTGGCTTGCAGGAAACTTTGGCTTTAGATCCGTATTCTGGACTATGGCAGCCATTGGTATAATCGCTGTTCTTTTGGTTGCTTTCTATGCTGAAGAATCCCATGCTCAAGATACTCCAAAGATGGATTGGGTTGGAGTTGTAACCCTTGGCATAGCATTCCTAGCAGCATATCTTGCTATCAACGAGATTGGTAAACTTGCTGGCGCTAATTTGAGTCTTGTAGCAGGTCTTGTGATTCTTGCAGCAGTATTCTTTGTAGTGTTCTGGAACGTAGAGGGCAAAAACTCTGCTCCTCTTGTTTCTACAAAATATATGAGTCAGCGTCGCACTTGGGGCTTGCTTTCTTGCACACTTCTTACTATGACTGGCGTATTTGCAATTATGAACGGCGTTGTTCCACAGCTAGCTCAAGACGCTAAGGCTGGCGCTGGAATGGGTGCGGACATCGTAAGCTTCGCAACTCTTACCCCTTACGCAATCATCGGCTTCGTGTTTGGACCTGTTGCGGGTATGCTTGCTGCAAAGTTCGGGTATCGTCTGGTGCTGCGTGCTGGAATTCTTGTGAGCGTTCTTGGCGTGGTATTTGGAATTTATGTTGCAGCCTCGCCTTCTGTTTGGGCGCTTGTAGTGCTTTCTTTGTGGCTTGGTATAAGTTATGCTGGCGTTGCAAACATTATGCTTAACGGTCTTGGAATTGTGCTTTCGCCAAAGGATAATCCTGGATATTTGCCTGGAATGAATGCTGGCGCGTTTAATCTTGGTGCAGGCTTGAGCTTTGCGATTCTTTACGCTGTTATGACTAATTTTGTACAATCTGCTGGAGCATCAGCTGGATATATTGCTTCGATGGTTGCTGGAATCGTGCTACTTGCTTTGGCGTTTGCATGCTCGTTCTTGATTCCTAAGCCAGAAGATTGCGAGTGATTCACTAATCAATCACCAGAAAATAACAGAATAAACTAAGACCGCAGTTTTTTAGCTGCGGTCTTTTTATATAAAAAACGGAAATTCTCACGACTTTGTAGTGCGTTTGTACCACGACACGCCGTAAAACCGGTACAATCGCACTACATAGGTTGAATACAATACGACAAGCAAGGTAGAGATTCGGTATTTACACGCGCTCGTGAATGTTTTCCATTCTCTCCATTACAAGCTCTGGAGTCATCGACTCGTGCACAGCTTCTACCGATTCCGTGTTAAGAGCTGCGGCGGCTACAGCGAATCGCCCTGTCTTTGTGTTATCAAAATGATTATACCTAGCGTAGATCAACGCCGCTGTAGCAGCATCGCTTGATCCATTGTCGTTGCCAACCGCGCGCACGCCTTCTCCACCGTTTCCGCGCGCAACAATCATTCTTTGTACACGTTTTAGCGGTACGGGATAGAACGCTACTCCCTCGTCCGCTACGCCATACGCTACTCCCTCGCGCCCCGAGTTAACAAACACATGTCCAACTCCGCGTTTTAGCAATACCTTAGCGCATCTTACTGCAGATTTTTCGTCTACCGCACAAATGCCTGTTAACGCCTGCGATTCGGCTGTGTCTAATATGAGTGTGTCTATGCAGTGTAGTCTGGAAAGTATTCGTGGAGCTTTTGCGTCGGTTATTGCGCGCACCATTATTGGTCTGTGATAGTTGTCGCACACCCATTCGAAGGATTTTTGTGAAATGTTGGTGTCTAGTGCAACTATGTCTGCGTTTTCTATTATCGATATTCTTTCGCGCAAGAAGTCTGGTGTCATGTAATCGTAGATGCTCATATCGTCTAGTGCTAAAAGCCTTTGCCCCGATGCGTCTCCTACATACATGTATGATGCTGTCATTGCGTCTGGTAGCTGCTTTGAGTATCCTATTTCTAATCCGTTTACAGACGCGTCGACTTTGAATAATTCTCCGTTGTGGTCGCCGCCGTACACGGATACTAGGCTTACTCGTGTGTTCATTCTTTCTAGTGCCACGGCTATGTTTCGTCCGACTCCGCCTAGCGCGTATCGTACTTTTGCAGCGTTTGAAGTGTAGTCCATTAGGTCTCCGCACGCGATTCCCAGAACGTCCATACTTATTCCGCCTATTACTGTTACGTAGCTAGGTGGTGTGACTATATATCCTTTTCCTCTAAGGTATCCTTTGCGAATAAGATTGGAAATGTGTGCAGCTACGCCTGATCTTGTTATTCCTGCTAGGTCTGCAAGTTCTTGCTGACTAATCATAGGGTTCTGTTGAATCCACGATAGAATTTGTTGTTCGCGCTCAGTCATCTTTGCCTCATCTCTCGCGATTTTACCTTTCTATATATCTAGGATATTCAAAAATTGTTTTTTTCGCACGTTTATTGTGAAAATATATTATTTTTTATTATATTATTTTTTTATTTGGCGTTTATTTTTTTTATTTGGCGCCTGGGTGCTTAATCGTTATCAGCCGCTTTTAATAGTGCTTTAGCCTATTAAAAGCGATTTTTGTACAAAACTACTTGGGCAATTTGTGTTTCATGAATCTTATTTCATTAATCTAATTGCTTAGTATTGCTGTGCTGCTACCTTGTGTAAAGTCTAAAACTTCTCCAGCGGTTTGTGGATGTTCTAGTAGGGTCGGGTCGTGTTCTAGTAGCGTGTTTGCGTCCTCTCTTGCTTCTGCAATGATTTTTGCGTCTTTTACTACTCGTAATAGTTTTAGACTGGATTTTCCACCTGACTGACTGTCTCCTAGAACGTCTCCAACGTTTCTTAATTCTAGGTCTTTTTGGGCTATTATGGCGCCGTCTAACGAGTTTTCTACTACTTGTAAACGTTCAGCTGCTAACTGGTTGTTTGGTGCGTTTGACACTAGGAAAGCCCAGGATTGTGTGCCTGAACGTCCCACTCGTCCTCTGAGCTGGTGTAGTTGTGCTAGTCCGAAGCGGTCTGCGTCGAAAATCACTATACAACTGGCTTTTGCTACGTCTACTCCTACTTCTATAACCGTTGTGGAAACTAGGATTTGTACTTGTCCACTGTCGAATTTGTGCATTATTTCGCGTTTTTCTTCGTCGCTTGTACGACCTGTTAGTTGTGCGAATTCTACGCCTTTGAATTGTGGTAGGTTTTGTAAGCGTTTCGATATTTGTAAAACTGTGTGTACTTCTCGCTGAGCAATTTGTGTATTTTGTGAATTTTGTGAATTTAGAGTGTATGAGTCTTGGGTCTCTTGGTAGATCGCATCAGCATTATTGTAAGTATTGTAAGTATTATCGTTGTTTTCTTCACTGTCTTCACTGTCTATTCGAGCACATACAACGTATGCTCGCTCTCCTGCATCGATTCTAGAGCGAATGTGGTAGAACATGGATGCCATCTTGTGCGAGTCTTCTTCGTTTATTACAAAAGTGCGGATTGGTTTGCGTCCGCCTGGAAGCTCTGTTAAATAGGATGCGTCTAGGTCTCCAAACCATGTCATTGCTGCGGATCGCGGTATTGGTGTGGCTGTCATGACTAACAAGTGTGGAACCGCGTTTCCGCTTATCTTGTGTAATAGTGTGTCTCGTTGTTCTACGCCAAATCTGTGCTGTTCGTCGATTATCACCAGCGCTAGGTTTGTTGGTTTAAAGCTTGCGGAGAAAGCTGCGTGCGTTGCCACAATAATCTCTGGCTCTCCACTTGCTACTTTTGCTAGTGCACTTCGTCTGCTGGCTAGCTTCATTCCGCCTGTTATGAGCGTTATTTCAACGTTTATCCCTGCACGCTCAATCATCTGTTGTAGGTTTGTGGCGTGCTGTGATGCTAATACTTGTGTTGGGGCTATTAGTACCGCTTGGTGTCCTGATCCTACGGCTTGTAGCATTGCGCTCATCGCTACTATTGTTTTTCCAGAGCCGACTTCTCCTTGCAAAAGACGACGCATTGGTTTTAATAACGATTCGCTGGTTGCTTGCGATTCGCCTTGCATATCTGCTGTTATTTCGCTAATAACGTTTTTTTGTCCTTCTGTTAGCTCGAATGGTAGGCTTTCTTCAAAGTGTTTTCTTAGCTCGCTGTTTTCGCACGTGTATGCCTTATTTTCCCCTGATTTTTTGCGTGATTGCAAAACTGCTATTTGTGATATGAATGCTTCTTCGTAGCGCATTGTGTGTATTGCGTTTTCAAAGTCGTTTTTGTTTTGTGGATTGTGGATTGATTCGAATGCTGCCGCGCGGTGCATTAGGTTTTTACTGTTTATGACGAATTGTGGCAGAACGTCTGGCAAAACATCTGAAAGAATATCTGTATCGGGAACATTAGGATCGCCAGAATCGCAAGTCTTAAAAAGTCGCAATAATCCTAAAATCGTCTCGTGAATATGTTCACTAGATATTCTCGAATTTGCGTGGTAAATCGGTTGTGGCGCGCAAAGTTTTTCAATCCCATCTTCTACACTTTGCACAGCAAAATCATCGCTGCTTTGCATGCGCGCATCAGTATTATAAGCAGAATCATCGCTTTCAGCACTCTTTGCTCGAACAGTTAGAATCTGCGGATGTGTAAACTGTAGTCTCCCATTGAACTCGCCGCTTGTGCCTCCTACAACAACGGTTTGTCCTACTGCAATTCTGCCACTAACCCATTGCACGTATTGTCTGTTCTTTGAAAAATACACAATCTGTGCTTGTGCCGCATCTTGCGCCACGTTTACTTCTAGCCGATATCCTCGTCGCGCTGCCATTTGCACTATGTTTATAGATTGTATTGTCGCTGAGAACGCTACTTCTTGACCTGGCAAAATTTGGCTTAAATGCGCGCGTTTTAGCGGATTTGTGACTCTAAACGGGTAGTATGTTAGCGCGTCTTTTACTGTGATTACGCCTAGTGATTTTAAAGCAGACACGCGTCTCTTATTGCTTACGATTGATGATATTGCTGTGTTTAGTGTTATGCGTGCTGCCATACTTCGATTATAATCGTTGCGCTACGATTTAAGCGAAAAGGTAGGTCGGAGCGCAAGTGAGGTGGAGATTCGAGATTTTTCGCACTGAATGAGATGAACCTCAGCATCTTTGATGGTGATTCATCGAATGAAGAAGAAAAATCGAGAATCTCGGTGATTAAGATATACGCAAAAGTTTTAGATATTCAGAAGGTTTGATGTATTTCTATACGAGCAATAAAAGAGGAGCGTAGCGACGGGACTTGCGAGGAGAGAAATACTCAAACCTCGCGCAACAACAAGTAAGGGAAATCGTTCGCGCGGTCTAAGCGCGAACAAAAAAGCCCCGAGCACTGCTCAGGGCCTTACATCTAACACGCGATTCACGCCTCAACGCGCTGAACCTTGCCTGCCTTAATGCATTTTACGCACACACGAAGGCGAACATTTTCGCCATCAATGGTGGTGCGAACCGGCTGAAGGTTCGGGCGGAAGGTGCGCTTATTGCGGATGTGCGAATGTGAAACGCTGAAACCGGTTTGCGGTCCCTTGCCACATACTGCGCAACGAGCTGCCATAATTGGACTCCTATTTTCTTTGACTTGCAAGTCTTGCGTCGCTCACCCACGCAAACCGCCCACGCGACTAACCGACGCTAAATCGCATAAACAAATAAGCATGCTTGAACGCACAACTACACAAGTATATCACTACGCCCGACATTAAAGCGCACAGGGCTTATCATCAATCAAAATCCGCGAATTTTCGCGCAAATCCTCAATATTCTTGCATCCAAGCAACGCCATAATCACACGAATCTGCGCCTTCCAAGACTCAATTTGCTCAACAAGCGCATCTTCTCCTTCGTTAATAAGCGTGTGCAAAAATTCGCCAGCAACTCCAGCAGCGCTTGCACCAAGCCGCAATGAGCGCACAACATCAAGAGGTGTACGCACTCCTCCGCTTGCAAACACTTGCATTCGCGCACTATCGCAAGAATCCGAGCAATCGCGCGGCTCGCACAAAATCTCATCGCATTGCGCTATGTCTAGCAACGATTCGACAGTTGTAAGCCCCCAAGAATCGAGGAACTCGTAGTCGCTTTTACGCCCACGCCTTGCGTTTTCAATCGCAACAAAATTCGTGCCTCCGCGTCCGCCAACGTCCACCGCACGCACGCCCACATTTTTCAACCGCAGCACATCCCGAGCGCTCATTCCGCACCCAGTTTCTTTAACAACAACTGGCACTTTCATTGAATCAAGCTCGCGCACAATGGCCTCAATATTGTTAAGCCACGCACTAAAATCGCGGTCTCCTTCGCTCATCACAAGCTCTTGTGCCGCGTTTAGGTGGATTTGCAACGCGTTTGCTTGCAAAATTTCTACAGCTTTAATCGCCTGCTCAGCGCTCACTCCTGCGCTTACATTCGCCATTACAAATCCATTCGGATTAAAGCGCCGAATCACGCTAAAAGTCCCTGCAAGCCGCGGATTTTTAAGCGCTGCGCTTAGCGAGCCAGAAGCCATTGCCAAGCCAGTTTTTGCAGCTACCCTCGCTAGCGACTCGTTTATATTTTCGCCTTTTTTGCTTCCGCCCGTCATTGCGTTAATATACAGCGGAGTATCCCATTTTATGCTTTCGTCAAACACGCTCACACTTGTATCTACATCGCTTAATGCCAATTGCGGCAGCGCGTTTGGAATAAACCGCACGTGTTCAAAACCAGATTCCGCGTGCGCATCGTATTGTTCGCACGCAAGTTTTATGTGATCGTCTTTGCGTTGTTCAATAAGCGAGAGGTCGCTACTTTCATCAAATTCTGCGACTTTCAGATTAAGTGCCTCAATACCGCTGTTTTGCCATTCTTCTTCAATGCGAGCAAACACAGCATCAAAATCTTCCGCGCGCGCAATCGCGATTCCGCAATCTCCTCCGCCTGCTCCACTTGTTTTGGACGGCAATCCTGCACCATTGGCAACTTCTATTAGCCGCGTAAGTTTTGGCGTTTCGATTAGTGTTCCCGTGATTTCGCCAAGATCTTTTAGCAGCGCACGATTTCGCGCAAATCCGCTTAACAACGCATCTATGCGCCCATTTTCTAGCGCATTTGCGATTTTTTGCACGCATTTTTCGCTTTGTACGCAAAAATCTTCGTATGTTTTAGCGTAAGTCTTAGCGCTTGTTTTAGCAGGATTGTGCGCGGTTAAATCGCCAGATTCCACTCCAGCTTTTACGCTTCCAACGAGCTCCGCGCTGCTGGCGGGACTCCCCGTCCACCCAACTAAGAGTCGCAAGCCTGCGCCTACTTTTAATCGTTTTACTTCAAATCGCGGCCATTTTTTTCTAAGCAGCTTGTGTAGGCTTGAGTCTCCACTTTCAATCATTTCTATTTCTGCTTCAAGCCATTCGCGATTGTACGCGCGGTACATTACCCATCCGCCGTATGTGCTTGCTGCCACGTCTCCGCCGCTTCCTGACTTTTTTACTAGCGAAGACGCAATTATGGCTAGCTTGCACAATTCTGGCGTTGTAAGCGTTAATCCGTACCATTGGCACAGCGCTCGCACAGCCGCCACCGTTACGGCTGCAGATGATCCAAGCCCGTATTTTTTGCCTGTTTTTTTATCGTCTAAATCACTTTCTATTTGTAGATTGTATAGGTTTATGGCTGGATTTCCTTCATCTAGTAGAACGTTTTTTACTTCTTTTGTTTCGCGCGCAAAATCGTCTACTATTTGCATTGCGGAAAATACGTATGAATAGATTTTTTTTAATTTTTTTATTTGAGAATCTTGGTTTTGTTCATCGCTGGTTGCTGGCGACTTTTCCGCTGGCAAGTAGCAAGCATCCGTTGAGTCTTTTGCGCTCACATTTATATCTTCTGCATCTTTTTCGTCTAAAATAAATTCCCTGCCGAAGATTCCACGCTTCCAATAAAGAGGCTTATAGTTTTTAGACTCACTCGTGATTTTTCCGTAAAATGTTGGTAAATCTAATTTTTTAAGATTAGTTTTTTCGGATTCGTTTTTATTAAAGTCGCAGCTGTTATACGTTTTTCCATGACTATCGCGTATTAGTAGGTTGTCATCGTCAACTGTAACTTTTACATAACGATTCACAGCTGCTACGATTGCAGCGCATCCATCTACAACAGCGTATTCGCCTGCTATGTAAAGTTTTCCAGGCGCTAAAGCTTGCTCATTAGTCATGATTCTCTCCGTATGCTAACGCCACTTCCTGGGCGTGCAATAACAAACTGTGGATTGGATTGCGCAAAGCTGCTAAATGACGGCGATTCCTGCGACTCGCGCAAACGCTTAATCTCACTCAACACGCGCAATCTCAACTCGTTTTTAACTCGCAAAACTTGCTCCGCGCTAGTTAAAACTTTAACATTCGGACCAGCATCCATTGTAGCCCAAACTGGAAATCCGCTTTCATCGCGCATTTTTCGCACAACGTTAAGCACAACATGCGTTTCATCTGTTAAATAGTTTACGCTTTCAGCAGCCGCGCGCATTGCGTCGTGCATTCCTAAAGCGTTTCTCTCCGACACTTCTCCCAATGCTTGAATATCACAATTTTTGATAGCTGATAACGCCGTATCTAGGTCTTTTTTGCAGTTCTTGATCCAGTCTGCGTAGATTGGTGATGTTTCTACTGTGCGTCGCATTGCTTCACGGCTTGAAATCTTCTTTTTACTAGAGTTTAAAATAACAGCTACCATTGCAAGTTGAAGCTCTTCTGGTGTTTCGATTGGCTCTGCGTAAGACGTTTCGTCGCTTGTGCCAGCGTTCCATAATACTAATCCGCCGTAAATCGACCTGCATGCTGATCCAGATCCTTTGCGAGCTAGAATCGACAAGTTGCGTGGGCTTAGTTTTAATCCTGCGGCGTATGATGCTGCAGACGCAAGTGCCGCAAAACCAGATGCGCTAGAAGCTAATCCTGCGGCTGTTGGAACTGTGTTTACGCTTACGACTTGTGCTTTGCTCTTAATTCCAGCCATTTTTCGCACAATATCTAGCATTTTTACTATTCGCGTACGCTCTGAACTTTGAAGTAAATCGCCTGTAAAGTTTACTCCGTTTAAACAAATCGAGTCTTCCTCTAGGCAATCATAAAATCGCACTTTGGTTGTTGTGGAAAATCCGTCTAAAGTCAGAGATAATGAGGAAGCATATGGCAAAATCAGAGCTTCATCTTGTTTTCCCCAATATTTGATTAGCGCAATATTTGCGTTTGCTGTAGCTGTAAAAGCGGCTCCGCGATTACTGTTATTAAACGCATCAATATCATCAAGCACATTAAACGCTATTTTTGGCTCAATTTCAACGTTTTCCACGCGTATCCTTTCTTAAGTCTTTAGTTTTTAAAGCGCTTTTAAAGCATACTAACGCATTTGTTTTGATTATTGCCCGATTTCTACAATCCACGTTCTAGCTGCTCCAGCGTTTTTAAGCGCTATGCTTACTTTAGACGCATCCTCCTGACTTTGCGCAATGGCTATAATGCATCCGCCTCCGCCTCCGCCTGTAAGTTTTGCTCCTAGAGCACCATTTTCGCACGCATTTTTAACTAGAGCATCTAAAAATGGCGTACTTATGCCTAATTCCGCAAGAATTTTGTGGGCGCGAGTCATGCTCGATCCAATATTTTGTATATTGCCAAACTCTAAATCATGCTCTGCGTTAAGAGCGATTTGACCAAGCTCTTGCAAAAGTGCGTTTACGATTTTCGGCTGACTATCGCGTTTTTTGCGTAATGCTTCTACTGTTACTTTTGTTGTTCCTTTGAATCCAGAATCGGCTAGTACAATCCAAGCGCGTATTGTTGGGCTTATGGTCATTCGGCTAAATTTGCCATCCAAGAAGCGAACTGGCTGTTGCAGCATAGCACTAGTTGCTGTAGCGTCTAATCCAGATGCTTTCCCATGCGCAACGCGTTCTGCGTCTTGTGTAATCTCGAATAGTTTTTCATCGCTGGCATCAATACTGTAGTAGTCGAGTATTGCGCGAATCACTGCTCCTGCTGCTGCCGCCGAAGACCCCAATCCGCGCTCTGGTGGAAAATCGCAAGCGGTTTCTATTCGCAATGCTTCGCCTTGCCAATTGGCGAAACGTAATGCCTCTTGTATTGCGGTTTTAATCGATGCGAATCGCGCAGGTGCGCTGCGTAAAAGACCATCAAATCCTAATGCTTTAAGTGTTATGAGGTTTTGCATCTGGCAGCTAAGGTCTCCTGACGAATCGCATAATTCTGCTCTTTTGCCTTCGTCTGCGCTTGTATTTGTGTCGTTGAATGCTCGTGCACTTGTTACTGTTGCGTGCATCTTAAGATTTTGCAATGGAAGCGCTACTGCGCTGTACCCATAAACAACCGAGTGTTCGCCAAAAAGAATCACTTTTGCGCAAGTTGTGCCTCTGCCGACGCGATTTTTTGCGCGCTCACTCACGAGCATATTATTGAACTCGTTATTGCGCTCACTCTTATGCTCACTATTGTGCGCATTCTTGCTCTCGCACGGATTGGATGCGTGTCGATTCGCTACAGTGTTGCACTCAGTCACTAATCCTCCTTTGCGACACATCTGGCTTACTTGTTGGCACTGCTCAATTATTGGCACTGCTCAATTGATGACACTACTCAATTACTTGCATTGCTTAATTATTGCATTGCTTAATTGTTGCATTGCTTAATTGATGCGCGTTTAAGCTTATTTGCCCAACTTTTATAATCTAGTCGCTAAAGCGATTAAACACCACGATTTGCGCTATACGCACACAACACATTCACATTTCCTGCGTTTGTTCCCATATTTGGCGTTTCGATAAACAAACTCAGGAATATCACTTGCTCGTTATAGCTCATTATTCCTTATTTGTTGTTGCGCGAGGGCTGGGTGTTTCTTGTCTCACAACGCTCTGCCTCTTGCGTGTTGGTTATTGTTGCGGTTGTTCCGATTTGGTTTTGATTTTGTTTTTTGAGTTGAAGTTTGTTTGTAGTGGTGGCTTATTGGATTATTTGGTATCGGCTGCCGCTCTTATACTGTTCGACCAAGAATCACCCAGCCCTCTTACATGCTTGAACAATTGCGTATCGCTTAATCACCGAGATTCTCGATTTTTCTTGCTACTTCAGCGAATCACCATTTCATGCTGAGGTTCGCTTCATCCGCTGCGAAAAATCTCGAATCTCCACCTTACTTGATGCAGCACGCACCAGCGTAGAAACACCCAGCCCTCGCGCAACAGTAAATAGGAAAACCGCGCAACACCAAATAATTAATGGCTTGAAGAAACTATCCCCAAGCCATTAATTCACATTACTCCAATCGTAGCAGCATCACACACCGCTACAGATTAAACTAACGAGCCGAATGCCTCCTACGCTTAGACGCAGCACCAGCCACTCCGAGTCCAGCAAACACCGCAGCGAAAGCAGCAAACACCGAGGAGCTAGCGCCAGTATTAACGCCACTCACGTCACCACGCTTGAGATTCATTCCAGCAGAGTTACGCGCTGCGAGCATTCCATCACGCAAAGCTGCACGCGCAGCACGCAAACGAGCCAATGCCGAATCAACCTGCCCCTGAGTAGCATTAGCGTCCGCTAACACTAAACGAGCATAATTCAAAGCCGCATTAAACTCACTCACCAAGCTAGAATCAGCCACTACACCATTAGCATTAGCCGAAACATCACCAAGAGCTTGATCAACCTCAGCCTGCAAAACACTCTTATCAACAACATTATTAACACTAGTAGTATTCGAATCGTTAACACCAACACCAGTATTAACATCGGTATCGGTTCCAAAATCATGGTCAGAACCACTACCGACACCACTGCCACTATTAATAAGCCTGTTATAAGAATCAATCAACTTTTGCTTAGCAGCACGAAGCCTACGAAGAGCCTGATCAACCTGAGCTTGTGTAGCATTAGGATCCTTAAGCACACTATTCGCATCATTCAACGCCTGCTGATACTCTGCCAGATCAGCAGCCTTACCAATAATGAACGGAATCGACTTACGGAAATCAGAATCCTTACCAGCCTCAGTGTTCAAATCAGACTTATCAGTCTTATGAGAATCAGCAAGCTTCTTCTTAGCATCCTGAAGCTTCCTCAAAGCCTCATCAACCTGAGCCTGAGTTGCGTTAGGATCATCGAGCACAGAATTAGCTTCGTCGAGAGCCTTCTTATAAGCCTCAGCCTCTGGGCTTCCTGCAGCATTCTGATACTCAGGAGACTTAGTGAAGTCAGAATCCTTACCAGCTTCAGCAGTCAGATCAGTCTTATCAGTCTTATAACCATCCGAAAGCTTAGACTTAGCATCCTGAAGCTTCTTCAAAGCAGCGTCAACCTGCGCCTGCGTTGCATTCTTGTCACCGAGAACCTTGTTAGCGTCTTCCAAAGCCTTCTTGTAGGCGTCAAGAGCATTCTTAGACGCATCATCACCCTTAGCCTGAGCATTCTGATACTCAGGAGTCTTGGTAAAGGTGTCATTAGCATCCGCCTCAGACTTCAACTTAGAAGAATCAGTCTTATAGCCGTCAGTAATCTTCTTCTTAACGGCTTTCAAGGCATCTAGGGCGTCGTCAAGCTCTTTCTGAGTTGGAGCCTTATCCATTCCTTGAGGCAGCTGATCCTTTGGCTTGCCAGTAGTGCGGTCAAAGGCATCAAGGAGACCCTTAGCAGCCTTAAGCTTCTCATTATATTCATCAAGAGCCTTCTTGGCAGCGTCATCACCCTTAGCAGTCGCGTTCTTGAACTCAGGAGTGTTCTCAAACACGTCGGTGCTGGTGTCGTCTTTGCCGTCCTTAGACTTATCAACTTCTTGTTGCAAGTCATGCGGACTGGTGACGTAGTTCTTAGTAATCTTATCCTTAATTTCCTTCAGATTCTTAAGGGCATCGTCAACTTCCTTCTGAGATGGGATGTCCTTTTCACCAGGCTTTGGCTTACCATTCTCATCGAACTTGCCAAGAAGATCATTAGCTTTCTTTAGAGCATCTTGGTATGTTTGAACATCTTTTTTGCCGTCAGCATCCGTCTTAGCAAGCGCATTCTTGTACTCAGTAGAGTTTTCGAACTTATATTTGTCTTCCTTTTCTCCGCCGTCGTCCTTAAGCTCTTTTGTTTCTTTCTTAAGAGCGTCAACTTTGGTCGTAAAGGTGTCATCGATAGCTTTCTTAGCCTGCTTCAAAGCTGCAAGAGCATCGTCAACCTGCTTCTGCGTTGGCTTTGTATCTGGGGCAGCGTTTGGATCAGGGTGATTCACCTTGTTTATAAGATCCTGTGCAGCCTTGAGCTTCTCGTTGTAAGTTTCCAGCTTCTTGGTGGCAGAGTCCTTACCAGTTGCAGCATCGCCAGTTTCGGATTGCTTCTTATACAGAGCATTCTTGTACGGAATCGACTCCTCAAACTTAGGAGTTACAGGCTTGCCGTCTTGATCTTTATCGCCAACTTCGTTCTTAAGCTTGTCAGCGTTGGTCTTGTAGTTTTCAGCAATCTTCTTCTGAGCACCCTTAAGCTGCTTAAGCAATGTGTCGACCTCACGCTGAGTAAGGTTGCCAGCATTCTGCAGCTTTTGGGTTATCTTTTCCACAAGCTTGGTAAGACCAGGATTCTCATCAGTACCATCCAAGTCCTTACCAGCTTGTTCATGATTTGCATTGTTAGCGTCAGCCTTGATTGCTTCAGCATTCTTATACTCAGGCGTCTTCTTGAAGTCACCATTTGCATATTCTTTTGCTTCGGTGAGCTTAGAAGTATCTGTCTTGTAACCATCAGTAATAGCTTGCTTTGCCTTCTTCAACGTTTCGAGAGCATCATCAATCTGCTTCTGAGTTGGACGCTCACTAAGCGTATCCGAATCCTTCTTAGCAAGTAGATCACGCGCATCCTTCAACGCCTTCTTATAAGCTTCAATATCAGACTTCGCCTGCTGAACATCAGGATCAGTATCTGGCTTAACATTTTGCTTGTAAGATGCATTTTTGAACTCTGGAGAGTCCTCAAACTGGCCAGCGGTTGGAGCGGTTGCATCAGCAGCTTGAGACTTCTGTGCTTCCGCGTCAAGCTTCGTGGTGTCAGTCTTGTAGTCATCAAGATTCTTGCGTGCTTTATCAAGAGCATCAAGTGCATCGTTGATGTCTTTTTGAGTTGGCTTTGCGTCTTGCGGCGTATTTGCATCACCATGCTTCTTCAAAAGCTCCTGAGCTTTTGTCAAAGCTTCATCATACGCCTTCTTGGCTGCAGCAGCCTTAGTGTTCTTATCCGTATCAGGAACAAGCTTGCCGTCCTGCTCCTTCATGAAGTGAGGATTAGACGCATTGCGATACGCATCAGAAGTTTGCGTGCCTTCTGTAGGTGCAGTACCCTCTGTATCGCCATGCTTCTTTACGCTTTCCTTAAGCTTGGTGGTGTCGGTCTTATACGTGTCAAGAGCCTTACGCTTCTCGTTAAGCTTCTGAAGCGCGTCGTTCACTTCCTTCTGCGTTGCAGCAGGATTCTTGAGCAAGTCTTTAGCTGCGTTAAGAGCGTCACCATAGTCATCTACAGCCTTCTTGGCGGCATCATTCTTGGTAGTATCGGCAGTAGTGCCGTCTCCTTGTTTGTAATCAGGCTGCGAAGCATTCTTATACGCAGGGTTTTGATGCGTGGCCGCGTCCTCGTTGACCGACTTAAGCAGCTCGTCGGTATTAGTCTTAAACTTATCCAGACCTTTAACGGCATCATTAAGCTTTGCGAGGAGCTTTGTTACATCCCTATTTAAAGGCTGACCCTTAGCGTGCGCTTGCAACTTCTTAAGCGCATCTTTGTTGGTCATGTCAATGTTTTTATCTGGAATAACGGACTCTGGGATTTCGCTACCGTCGTCACCCTTGTCCTTATCCATATTATCATTGAAGGCCTTTTGCAACTCCTTAAGCGCATCGTCGTATGCTTTCGCTGCATTCTTAGCATCCTCAGTTGCGTCAGTAGCAGAAGCATTCTTATAAGCAGGGCTTGCTTTAATAGCCAAGCTGTGAAGCAGCGCCGCAGAAATCTTGCTGGTGTCGGTGGCGTACTTATCGATTGCCTTACGGGCTTCAACAAGCTTATCCTTAGCCGCGTCAACCTTTTTCTGATCTACGGTGCTCCCTGGCTTCTTTAATTCATCCATCAAGTCTTTTGCAGCATGATAAGCGTCGTTATAGTCTTTGAAGTCTTTTGCGGCTTGAGAATCTTTGCCCTTAGCTTGCGCTTCATCAAAGGCATTGAAGTACGCTGGCATCAAATAACCGCTGAAGTTGTCCACAAGTGCCTGCGCAAGATCAGTTGCTTTTGTTTGATAAGTTTCAGCATAAAGTACCTTTTCAGCATCTTCAAGATCTTTCTTAGCCTTATCTACATCGGCCTTTGTAGCGTTCTTGTCACCAAGCACTCTCTTAGCTTCTGCAAGCGCCTTATCGTAATCCTCAACAGCCTTTTTAGCAGCCGCGTCAGTGTCTTTCTTCGCGGCGGCGTTCGTGTAGAACACGCTATGCTTGTTAGGATCTTTTGGATCAGGGTTATCTAAAGTCTTTTGAACGGCAGCGTCAAGAGGAGCCTTGTTGGTTGCGTTCTTGTCGAGCGCATCCTTAGCTTCCTTAAGCTTCTTGATAGCCTCGTTCACTTCCTTCTGAGAAGCGTTTGGATCGGCGACTACCTCACCAGCCTTCTTAACAGCGTCGTCGTACGCCTTGCGCTGTTCAGGAGTTGAGTTCTGGTAGGTTGGGTCGGCGGTCTTAAGTTTCTCTGTAGGATCAGTCTTCTTTGCATCTCCCGTGTTTACCTTGCCATGCTGAGCGATTGCATTATTCAACTCATCCTTGTTGGTGCTAAATTCATTAAGCTTTTCGCGTGCAGCATCAAGCTTAGCCTTGGCTTCGTCAACAGCCTTTTGAGTGGCGTTGGCATCATCCTTTAACTTATTGGCTTCAGCAAGCGCGTCATCGTAAGCCTTCTTAGCCGCTTTGGCGGCATTGTTCCTGGCTTCGTCAGTCTTGCCTTCAGGCGTCTTAAAGTCGGGATTAGTAACATTCTTGTACTTGTCACTAGCCTTTGTACCAGTTGTAGCTTGTTGACCTTCAGCAGGCGTGCCATCGGCTTCAATCGAGGCGTTCAGCTTATCCTTGTTGGTGTCAGCACCATCAAGCTCGGCACGAGCCTTATTAAGGTTAATCGTCGCGTTATCAACTTCAGCCTTAAGCTGTTCAGATAACTTATCGTCTGTGGTATTACCAACTTTTGTAAGCGTATCCTGAGCAACCTTCAACGCATCATCATACGCCTTCTTCTTAGCGTCCGACGCGTTGTAGTACTTGGACTCGGTTGGAATATCCTTGCCTTCAACAGTTTCAGTCTTATGCTCGCCAATCGAATCCTTAAGATCCTTAGTCTTATGCTTCGTTTGAGGCATAAACACTATATTGATGCCCTTAGGGTTGTTGCGCAGATTATACTTGCCTTCGCCGTAAATGTTGTTGTAGTGATACTGCGAATATGGCTCAATGAACAAGCGGCCGAGCATATACTTGTCTTTTTTACCAGCAATCTTTACTGTCTTGCTGTCGGCGTCAAACGTAAAGTCTCCTGCGCTTGCCTGCTCATCGCCCATTTTCTTATCGGAATTACTAACAGGTTGCGAAAAACGGCCATAACTACTGCCATTAAGCTTACTTAAGTTAAGCACGCCAATAGGATTGCCTTTATCATCAACCGCATAACCGGTATGCGAGCGCGGATCCTTGCCACCTTGACCTTCGTGCGCAACAGTTTTGTACTCAGACCCAAGAAGCTCTGTGCGCATCTGCGGATTGTCTTTCTTCAAGTCTTCTTTGATGGTAGCTTTCAGTAGACCTAAGACGTCTTCAGTATTAAACGTCTTGCCGCTATCTGAATCGTAACGGTAAACAAGCGTCTTGCCATCTTCCATCCAAGCAAGACCTTCATCGCTTGCGCGACCATCAATCTTGTTCTTGTTTGCTTCCCAGCTAAGCGTGTAATCGGTGCGCAAATTCACCAAACGAGTGAGCTTGTTATGCTTTACGTCTGAATCGAACTTTGCAATCGCTTTGTCGGTTTTAATGGTTACATGAATAGTGTTTTCACTATCACCATTAGAAATACCCTGGTTGCCAGTACCAGATGCTTGCAGGTTGCCTCTATTCCAGTCGAGCGTAATCTGATTTGCATAATCGGTATCGCTTAAACCAAGTGCATTATTGCCTTTGTTTGCTTCGTAAATGGCCTTCTTAATTGCATCTTCTTCTGCTGTGGTGAAGCCCAAAGGATTGGAGATAATAACCGCCTTAGTTGTAGAGCCTTCATCATCGCTTGGAACGGCATACTCGCCAGCTTTGAGATTCTTGAGGACGAGGTCTTTCAGATCAATTTTGGGAGCGTCGTTTTCGTCCACGCCGTCGAAGCTGATGACCGCTTGGCCCTGGTCATTGAACTTGACTTTGTCTTGCGTCACGTGATTGAGCTGGGCGAGCTTCTTGCAAATATCCGCCTTTTGGTCATCTGTGAGCTTTTTGATATCCACTTCGTCTACGACGGGCTTGTCGATGCGCGTGTCGTAGCGTGCAACGGTAAGTGGCAAATCATCAGAAGTATAACCAGTGTCGGTTATGAGATGAGTTTTGAGTGTTCGTACCATAGGTGTGTACGTTGTTTCGGTATCGCCCGGTTTCGATGTTGTTCTATTAAAGTTAATAACATCAGTTGGAATGTATACACGCTGAGCGTTAATAATCACCTTGTTTTCAGCGGTATCTGGCGTCTGAACAAATGCACCGTTCGCTCCCGTGTTTCCACCAACGCCCTTAGACGTACTTGCGGCTTGAATTTGCTCGCGAATTGATTTATTACCAGTTGCTTCGGTAGGAGCATCAATGGCTTTTTGAAGCTTCTCACGAATTTGTTGTGCAGTAAGTTCTTCGTTATACTTCAGCACAATTGACCCAGCTGTTTTAGGCGGAATAAGTGTTGCTGCACGTGCAATATTAGTCTTGTACAGCAAGACTTCGTCTCCACCATCTTTTTTACCGTACACATAAATGCAACGGTTTGCAGCGTATGCTACACCGCTGTTAAGATTGCCATCTCTAAAAAGAGGTGTCATTTCAAGCTTTGCAGAGCCGTCAGTATTCGGGGTAAACGTATATTCACCAGAATAAGATTGATGCAGCCCCGTATTTCCAGAATAGTATTCAGCAGCATTTCTACCTTTATCGGTGGTCATACTATTGTTTTGAGCAGGGAAAATGGCAATACTGCTAATATTGTATCCATCTTTTGGCTTTGCAAAGTTGAAAGTAACAGTGTTACTTTGTCCGCTTTTAATATACGTATTATTAGACGATCCCCATGCGTACATATTCGGTACGCTATTTTTTGTATCTTCGGAAATATTTATTTGATTCGAAACGGAAGGTTCTGGATTAGCTTCGCGATCTGTGCCAACAACAGGTTCACCCTGCTTCTGATTTTCAGCACTCAAATCACGCTTTTTACGACTCTTTGCGACATTTTCTGCAGGAGTGCTATTTTCTGCAGTATCCTGTTTTGCATCTTGATTATCTACAGACGCAATGCTCTCAACCTTCGACCTAGCCTCAGTCTTAGTAACATCAGTATTACCGTCGGTCTTTGCTACAGCCTGCTCAGCTGGTTTAGTCTGCTCCTTCTTAGGTTCTTCCTTAGCTTCCTTAGATTCTTCCTTCTTAGCTTCTTTCTTCACTTCACTGTTAGGAGTCTCATCCTTAGAAGCCTCATTCTTCTTAGTAGCCTTAGAATCATCAGAAGTCTTAGAATTACCCTTATTAGCATCAACTAAATTCTGCTCCTTTGCAGAATCATTCGTATTAACAGGCGCAACATTAGCCTCAGCAGCCATCGCAGGAGTTGCGCCAAAAGCAATCGCAGCGCCAGCGATTACGCCAGCAGCACCAGCCGAAAGAGCAGCCACCTTACGAATATCAACAGTCTTTGCAGACTTATCTTTTGCAGAACCAAATGTCTTGTCAGCATGTTTAGCAGATTTTGTAGTCATGTTCTCCTCTTTCCGTGAGATTAATTCGATTTACTTGATATTGCTTTGCGCGCCAACCTTGGCTCCCAAAGCCCTATAGTTTTTAACAATAGCTTTACAAAGTCTTATAGCGTACATCTATAATGATGTAATCACCCTTTGATAAATCATTATAACATTTTAGAAAAAATTTTGAAGACAACTAACAAATGTTTATAGCTTCGGGGGATACATACCCCCCCCCCCAAGCCTTTTATTTTAAGGGTTTTTGCGAAATAATTTTTTCAAAAATTCTTGCGATTCTGGCGAGTCAACCGCCATTTTTAGCTCACTCATCTAAACATTTGTATATGATACAAATCACATTTTTAGACCCTCTGCAGCGCGCTTTTTTCTTTTACCCTGCGTTTGTTCCCATATTTGGCGTTTCGATAAACAAACGCGGGAATACCCCTCGCGAGTGTAGAAACACCCAGCCCTCACACAACATTAAGCAGGAATATCGCTGCGCGGATTAGCCGCGTTCACGTCTTCGCCGCGCAGAAGCAGTGCTTCTGCTTTGAGCGGCTCAGCGCTCCGAATTACCTTTTCGCGCTACGCTCTAAGCGAAAAGGCAAGTCGATTCGTAATAAAAAAGCTCCGTGTGAGTCACAGCAAGTAAAACTCGCCACAACTCACACAGAGCCAATGCTTAAGATCAATCCAAATGGATTGCTTCCCAACGCAAATACAGCGCAAATCCTACAAAACTCGCAACACTCGCGTGGGAAGCTGGAACACGTTTAACTACTCAGCTACAACCTTAACAGTAAAGGAAGCAGTGATTTCTGGGTGAAGAGCCACAGTTGCTGGGAATTCGCCAGTGGTCTTGATTGCAGCAACGCTAATAGCGCGTGCTTCAACAGCGGCCTTTGGAGCCAAAGCAGCAGCAATCTTATCGGCGGAAACACCACCGAAGAGCTTGCCAGATTCGCTAACCTTAGCAGCGATTTCCACAACAGTGCCTTCGATTGCTGCCTTAGCTGCAACAGCCTCTTCACGAGTGGCAACAGCCTTAGCCAAGCGAGCGCGGCGCATTGCTTCAATCTGGGAAGCAGCACCCTTATTCCATGCAAAAGCTAAGCCTTGTGGAATCAAGTAGTTACGTGCGTAACCAGCCTTAACAGTAATAACGTCACCAGAGTGACCCAAGTTTGCAACGGTCTTGGTGAGAATAACCTTGGTTTCTGCCATGTTCTTATCCTCTCAATCAGCGACCAGTGGTGGCGTATGGGAGCAAAGCCATTTCGCGAGCGTTCTTAACTGCCTTCGCGATCTTGCGCTGTTCCTGTACGGTTACACCAGTAATACGACGGGAACGAATCTTGCCGCGGTCCGAAACGAACTTGCGCAGCAAAGCAACGTCCTTGTAATCAATTTCAGTAATCTTGGCAGCCTTCAAAGGATTTGGCTTCTTTTTGAAAGGCTTGACCGGTGGTTGCGGCCTCTTACGTGACATAGGATGTCCTCTCTCAAATGCGTTATAAACGTTTATTTTTGTTTATACGCTAAACTGATGTTTTTAAGTTTATAAAAGTCAATTTTTAGTTAGATTTTAAATCAAATTCTAAATTATATTTTAGATTAGACTTGCAAACGCCTAACCAGATAGTCGCAAGCAACCGCGGATTAACCGCCATTATCTTGCCTAGTAAACTAGTAAAAACTAGAATTCTGGTTCTTCGTCTGATCCTCCAAAATCGGAAGTAGCTCCAAACGTAGCAAACCCGTCGTTTGAAGGAGCCGAAGCGCTCCACGGATCTTCAACGTTCACACCCTGATTAGAAGCATTCTGCATAGGAGAACCAGAATTAATGCCAGCAGCAGATGCCGCATTATTCGCATAATTCGCGCCTCCAGCATATCCTCCAGTGTATCCGCCAGCAGCAGCGTTAGCATTAGCGCCACCAGCGTATCCACCAAAGTCTGATCCTTGATTGAATCCACCATTGTTTCCCGCAAAACCGCCTCTAGAGCTCAAACGATTAACTTGAGCGGTAGCAAATCGCAGGGATGGTCCAATTTCGTCAACCATCAAATCGATGCTGTATCGCTTTTCGTTGCTGTTTTTATCAACGTAGTTGTTTGCACGCAACCTACCTTGAACAATAACGCGCATTCCTTTTGCAAGGGTTTGTGCGCAATGTTCAGCTAAGTCTCCCCATGCAACACATCTAAGCGATAATGGTGTGCCATTTATGTAGCTATTTGTTCTTCTGTCAAAAGTCGAAGAATTAGACACAATTGTGAAAGAAGTTCTAACACTGCCGTTAGAACTGGTGGCAGTTTCTGGCTCTTTAGCCAAATTTCCGATCACCGTTATAACAGTTTCTCCAGCCATTGCAGCCTCATTCCCTACTTTAAGACTTTTCTTACTTTGAGATTTTAGAACAAAAATCCAACTTTATTTTGACTTTACTTTGCGTCTTTTGACTTTACTTTGCGTCCTTGCGAAGAATCTTCGTGCGGACTACAGACTCATTAAGATTCAAAACACGGTCAAGCTCGTCGCTAAGAGCTGGCTCAGCAGTGTAATTCACTACAACGTAGTTGCCTTCAGTCTTGCCATCAATCTCATAGGCAAGCTTACGACGACCCCAGTAGTCGGTACCGTCAACGGAACCGCCCTCTTTGGTGACAAGCTCAAGATACTGCTCGGTCAACTTCTTAAGACCGCGCTCATCAAGCTCTGGATCGGCAATGAACATCAGTTCATACTTATGTGCAGACATCACCCACCTCCTTCGGACTATTCGGCTGTGGCATTTCCACAGCAGGAGTGTGTTTGCAAATCGTTCGCAAATTAAGTTACTATGCAATATTACGCATTACTACGCAATATTTTTTGCATAATTTTTTGCATATTTAATTTTACGAACAACCTGCTAAGTCTACATCATGCTGGCGACTCATCACCGCGCAGCTAATCAACCACACTAATGAGCGTAAATATTTCTATGCTTCATGTCTTCCGGAAGTGCATTTCTAAGCGAAACAAGCGATCCAGACCTAAACACAGACCTAATTCCAGCAGCAAGAAGAGGCGCAATCGAAAGAACCGTCATATTCTCTAAGCGCTTTTCTTCTGGAACAGGAACAGTGTCTGTCAAAATGATTTCGCGAGCGCCGCAACCTTTAAGTCGCTCTACTGCAGGTCCCGAAAGAAGCGCATGAGTTGCCACCAAAGTAACAGACTTCGCGCCTGCTCCTCTAAGCGTGCGCACAGCTTCACAAATCGTACCAGCCGTGTCAATCATATCGTCTACAACAATGCAATCTCTGCCTTGAATATCGCCAATAATTCCGTGCGCTTCCGCGTGATTTGGCCTTGTTGTATCTCGCGTTTTGTGGATAAACGCTAACGGCAATCCGCCCAGCTTTGCAGCCCACTGCTCCGAAACTTTGATTCGTCCAGCGTCTGGGGAAACAATCGTAGTGTTTTCTAGGCTCATAGTGTTGCGAACGTAATCAATCAACACTGGCATTGCTGTTAAGTGGTCTACAGGTCCGTCGAAGAATCCCTGCTCTTGAGCCGCGTGCATGTCTACAGTCAAAATACGAGTAGCTCCAGCGGAACGGAATAAGTCAAACATAAGTCGCGCCGTAATTGGCTCGCGACCTTGATGCTTTTTGTCTTGACGCGAATACCCAAAGAAAGGTGCAACAACATTGATGCTACGCGCGGATGCTCGCCTTAAAGAGTCCACCATAAGAAGCTGTTCCATAATCCAATTGTTGATTGGATCGGTGTGCGCTTGTAAAACAAAAACGTCTGCACCTCGAACTGGCTGCGTAAAGCGCACATACATTTCTCCGTTTGCAAAATCGTAGGCAGTTGTTTCTAGAACGTCTATTCCAAGGTATTTTGCGGTTTCTTCAGCAAGTTGCGGATATGCTCTACCCGTTACTAGCATCATTTGCTTTTTTGGAGTGCCTTCAAGAATTGTTGACATATCTGCCTTCCCATTTGCAAAATCGGTAAAAACGCATACAAACCTAGTCTATCAGCATACGGCGCCACTACTCAAACGCACGAACCACCTGCTGCGCGCTGCCGTAAGACGATTGCGCTCCAAATCCTGTTGCTGCGTATGCAGAAACATATGTTGCCACTTGCGCGCTTTGAGCTAAACTAAATCCAGCGGCGAGTCCTGCCAAAACGGTTCCCATAAACGCATCACCGCATCCCGTGGTGTCTACTGCAGAAACTTTTTGTGGACATATGCGAACAGCCTTTTTACCATCTTCCGCATTGTAATCTAAAACAACAGAGCCTTCTGCACCAAGAGTTACAACTGCCTCGTCAAAGCCATACTCGTGCATAATGCGCGCCGCATCAAACCAGTCAAAATCATCCCAATTGCCATCTTCTGGCTCGCGAATTTTAAGCAATTGCGCCATTTCGTGCTCGTTTACAAGAAGTATGCTTGCGTTTTCAATCAACTCACTTGGAAGCTCGCTTACAAACGGCGAATTATTAAGTAAAACTTTTACACCAGCTGCGCGCGCGATTTTTGCAGCCTCCGTTACAGTTTCCATTGGGCTTTCAAGGCACAATCCTAGTACGCTTGCACTGCTAATAGCCTTCTTAACATCGTTTTGACTAATATAATCTACGCTTACTTTTGCATTAGATCCTGGAGCATAGACGATTGTGTTTTCGCCAGCTTTTGCATCTACTGTTATTACTGTTGCGCCACTTTTTATGCCTTCTACGCGCAAAATTTTAGATGTGTCTACACCTGCAGATTCCAGCGTGTTAAGAAGGAATTCTGCGTTTTCGTCGCTGCCTACAGCACCAAACATTTGCACATTCGCGCCGATTTTTGCTGCAGAAACGGCTTGATTCCCAGATTTTCCTCCTGGTAGTACTCGCAAATCACTTCCGTTTACAGTTTCTCCAGGATTTGGAAGACGGTCGGCAACTATTGTGTAATCTGCGTTCATGGAACCTACTACAGCAACACGATTCTGACTTTCGCCTATTTTTTTAAGAGCGGTAGCAAGATTCTCGTTGCTTAGTGGCGTAGTTTTTTCTATCATAGAAACCCTTTCATAAATATTCATAAATATTCACAGATATTCACACAATTTTAGACAACATCGCCTAATTCTTAAAGCTATGCACAGGCGCTGGAATTCGCCCACCGCGCGAAACAAATTCCTCACAGCTTGCGGTATTTACAGGCATGATTGGTGCATACCCCATTAAACCGCCAAAATTAGCCATTTGCCCAACGCTTTTGCCTTCCACTGGAATTATGCGTACTGCTGTGGTTTTTTGGTTTATCATGCCTATTGCCGCTTCGTCGGCTATCATTCCAGATATTGTTGCAGCTGTTGTGCTTCCAGGAATCGCAATCATATCTAGGCCTACAGAACAAACGCACGTCATTGCTTCTAGCTTTTCTATTTTAAGGCAGCCTGACTTTGCAGCAGCAATCATGTTTGCGTCTTCTGAAACAGGTATAAATGCGCCAGAAAGACCACCAACGTAGCTGCTAGCCATTATTCCGCCTTTTTTAACTTGGTCGTTAAGCATTGCAAGAGCGGCTGTTGTGCCAGGAGCACCAACAGTAGAAAGTCCAATTTTTTCTAAGACTTCGCCCACAGAGTCTCCAACGGCTGGTGTTGGCGCAAGCGACAAATCGATTATGCCAAACGGCACTCCTAGCCTTCTAGACGCCTCTTGCGCAACCAGCTGTCCGACTCGCGTAATCTTAAAAGCCGTGCGCTTAATTGTTTCGCACAAGAACGCAAAATCCTTCCCACGCGCTTCATCTAGTGCGCGCGAAACAACGCCCGGCCCCGATACGCCAACGTTTATCACAGCGTCTCCTTCGGTTACGCCGTGGAATCCGCCAGCCATGAACGGGTTATCGTCTGGAGCGTTGCAGAATGCCACGAATTTCACGCACCCGTAGGAGTCACATTCTGCAGTCGCCTGTGCGATTTGTTTGATTACTCGCCCAAGTAGCTCCACGCAATCCATGTCAATTCCAGTGCGTGTGGAGCCTACGTTTGCACTTGAGCACACAATATCTGTCTCGCTCAAGGCTTTTGGCAGCGACTCTATAAGCATGCGGTCGGCTGTTGTCATGGATTTTGCAGGCAGCGCTGAGTATCCGCCAATCAAATCTACTCCAACCTTTTTTGCTGCTTTGTCTAGTGCGTGCGCAATTTGCACAAAATCGTCTGGGCTTTTGCAGGCAGAAGCTCCAACTAGGCTTATTGGTGTTACGGTTATGCGCTTGTTTACAATCGGAATTCCGTAGTCGCGCTCAATCGCGCAACCTGTGCTAACTAAATCTTTTGCAAGACGCGTAATCTTGTTGTACACGTTTTCGCACACTTTTTGCACGATTGCGTCTGCACAGTCTAGCAGGTTTATTCCCATTGTTATGGTTCTAACATCGAGTTTTTCTTGCTCGATCATTGAGTTTGTTTCGCTCACTTCCATAATGTTTAGCATGGGTTTCTCCTACTCACACTCGGTGCATGTTTGTAAAAATTTCCGCGCGCTGGCAGTGTATGCGAACGCCGATTCCTTCGCCTAGTTTTGCTAGTTCTTCTGCTAATTCGCCAAATTCTACGTTTATTTCATTTACGTCTACAATCATCATCATGTTAAAGAAGCCGTTGACGATTGTTTGAGATATGTCTAGTATATTCGCTTTGCGGCTTGCTAAATGTGATGTTACTTTGGCTATGATTCCTACGGCATCTTTGCCTACTACGGTGATTACGGCTTTGTTTTCATCATGATTAGTGGTGTTCATAATCACTCCTATTGGCGATTTTTCTCTTTATCGAGCTTTTTATTTTTTATTTTTATTATTTTTTATTAGGCGCAAACCCTTGCCAATCGACGGTTGCTGGCGACTTTTCAGCACGACACCTGATCTGTTTCGCTCTAGCAAAGCGCTGGTTTTTGCTCAATGCTTATACTATTGCCCGTTATGTATAAAACGCAACATACCTAATACGTATGCAAAATGCTTATACAAAAAACCCGCCACAATGGGCGGGTTTAAGATAAAAACCTAGCTAAACTATCTATTTAGTTTAATCTATTTAATTTAATCTATCTAGTCTATTCTATTTAGTCTGACTAGTCAGTTTAGTTAGAATAGTCAGACCGAACAGGCTAAATCAAACTAAATCAGGCTTCTACTGGAGCATTCACATCAGCTGGCAAAGCAGCCTTAGCAGCTTCAACGATTGCCTTGAAGGTTTCAACGTCGCTAACAGCGAGCTCAGCCAAAGCGCGGCGATCCAATTCGATGCCAGCCAAACGCAAGCCCTGAATGAAGCGGTTGTAGGTGATTCCTTCTGCGCGAACTGCAGCGTTAATACGCTGAATCCACAACTTGCGGAAGTCGCCCTTGCGAGCCTTGCGGTCGCGGAAGTTGTAAGTAAATGAGTGAAGCAGCTGTTCCTTTGCCTTACGATAAAGACGGGAACGCTGACCGCGATAACCCGAAGCCCTATCAAGAACAACGCGACGCTTCTTGTGAGCATTAACTGCGCGCTTTACTCGTGCCATAAGTATTCCTCAGCTTTCTTAAAAAATCTTTAATTGCGTCTTCGCTTTACTGCAACTTACTTAGCCAGCAAGCCCTTGAGATTCTTGCTCTGTGCTGTAGCCAAAACTTTATCTGCAGACAAAGCACGACGCTTGCGAGCAGACTTATGCTCCAAGTTGTGGCGCATTGCGCTACCATCGTGCATTACCTTACCAGTGCCGGTAAGGCGAACGCGCTTGGACGCTGCGGAATTAGTTTTCATCTTCGGCATTGCTGCCCTCCTTATGATTCTGATCAGATTCTACAGAAGCTTGTGCTGCGACTGCTGCCGCATCCTGAGTTCCTTGCTTTGCTGCAAGACGCGCTGCCTGGCGAGCCTGACGTTCTGCGCGCGATTCAGCGCCTCTACGACGCTGCTCAGACTGAGTATGAATCTTCTTGCCCTTAGGAGCGAGAGTCATTATTATGTTACGACCCTCCTGCTTAGGGGCAAACTCAATAGTTCCACTTTCGGAAACCTCATCTGCGAGCCTACGCAATAGCTCAACTCCGCCGATAGGACGCGATTGCTCGCGACCACGCAGCATAATGGTGACTTTAACTTTATCGCCGCCATTTAGGAATCGAAGAACATGACCCTTCTTAACGTCGAAATCATGATCATCAATCTTGAGTCGGAAACGAATTTCCTTAATCTCAGCTGTGCTTTGATTACGACGCGCTTCACGAGCCTTAATCTTCTCGTTGTACTTGTACTTACCGTAGTCAATAAGCTTGGCTACAGGAGGCTTAGCAGTAGGTGCCACCTCGACGAGATCGAGGTTCGCTTCCTTTGCCAGGTTCAACGCTACCGAGGTCGCGATGACCCCCACTTGCTCGCCTTTCGGACCGATAAGGCGTACCTGGGAGACGCGAATCTCTTCGTTAATGCGTGGTTCGTCGCTAATGATGACTCCAATCCTTGTTAAAACAGTGGAACAGCACACCAAAAGGCAAAGATAAATTCAAGTTCACACATCAATCAAAATAAGCACGCAACCTAAATTCATAGTCGTGCGGCTTTGTGGCAATAAATAAATGCCACGTGACCGAAGTCATGAACCCGAAACCACTTTGGGCTTCCAGGTGGGATATACCACTTTCTTGATTACTCAAGCCAAATATCTATTCTACTTGGAGCCTTGACAATAATCAATGACAATAATCAACCGTGCTCAAAAATACTAAACAAATCGCAGCAAAACACGCAAAATAAACGCAATTCCACGCGCGCGATATTATGTGACTATGGAGCCTTTAAAGCGCTGCGTTGTTTTAGCAGCTGGAGATTATTACGACCATACGCGCGAACATGTTCCTGATCGCGCTTTAACTATTGCGGCAGATGGTGGCTGGGATCATGCGTGCAGACTCGGCTTGCATGTTGATGCTCTAATCGGTGACTTTGATTCTGTGCGCTTAAAGCTTCCAACAGACGCTGCAATTACGCGACTTCCCGCCGAAAAAGATGATCCAGATTTGCTTTCTGCTCTTAAAGTTGGCTGGGCTAAAGGTTCTAGAGAATTCCATATTTTTGGCGGCTTAGGTGGTCGCGTTGATCACACTATTTCAAACATTCAGCTTATGGTTCGCCTTGCAGTTAGGGGTGGAATAGGATTTTTGTATGGAGACGGCACGATTGTTACCGCAATTCACAACGGTTCTCTCGACTTTCCTGCATCCAATGGTCCCGAAGGTCGCATGGTGTCTGTGTTTTCTCACACACCTGTTTCTAGCGATGTGAACGAGGCTGGTCTTAAATATCAGCTTCAGCACGCAACTATGTATGGTGATGCTGTTCAAGGCTTAAGCAACGAGTTACTAAACGATACTCCTGCACATATCGACGTTCACGAAGGAACGCTTGTAATCACCTTCCCTATAGACGCTCCACTGCCTCAAGTCAGCTGGTTTAAACGACCAGTTGGAGATTTAGGTGATATAAACACTAACATTTCGAATGCTCTCGCTGTGCCATCAAAATAGCCTAAATAATCGCAAATTTGCGGTGTAGAGAGCAAAAATGCCTCGCAATGCGTCGTACATACCGCACATTAAAATGAACGTGTTAGTTTAAATAACGAAGACCAAAACGTATTGTTAAAAATCGCGAAAAATCGCTAGAACTATGCGTTAAGGTTTCACTCAAGGGAGATCCCATATGACAGTCAAGATTGGTATTAACGGCTTTGGACGTATCGGCCGTTTGGCATTCCGTCGTATTTTTGAGCTTCAGGCTCGTGGCGGTCAAGCTGGCGATATCGAAGTCGCAGCCATCAACGATCTGACCACTCCTTCGATGCTTGCTTACTTGCTTAAGTACGACAGCACTCATGGCACTTTCCGCCACGACGACGGCACCCCAGTTGAGGTTACCTCCACCGAAGACGCAATCGTCGTAGATGGCAAGACTTACAAGGTTTACGCTGAAAAAGACGCAAACAATATTCCATGGGTTAAGAACGATGGCGTTGAGTTCGTGCTCGAATGCACTGGTTTCTACACTTCTGCAGAAAAGTCCCAGGCTCACTTGAACGCTGGAGCTAAGAAGGTTCTTATCTCTGCTCCTGCTAAAGACGAAACCACCCCAACCGTTGTGTTTGGTGTGAACCAAGAGATCTTAAAGCCAACCGACAACATTGTGTCCGCTGGCTCTTGCACCACCAACTCCATGGCTGCAATGGTTAAGCTTTTGCAGGATAACTGGGGCATTAAGTCTGGCTTCATGACCACAATCCACGCTTACACTGGCACCCAGATGATTCTCGACGGCCCACGCGGCTCCAAGCCACGCAACAACCGTTCTGCTGCTTGCAACACCATCGAGCACTCCACTGGTGCTGCTAAGGCAATTGGCAAGGTTGTTCCAGAAGTTAACGGCAAGCTTCAGGGTCATGCTCAGCGTATTCAGGTTCCAGATGGATCTGTTACCGAGTTGACCACTGTTCTCGAGAAGCCAGCTACTACTGAAGAAATCAATGAAGCCTTTAAGAAGGCTTTCGAAAACTGCGAGTACTTCGGTTACAATGCTGACAGCATCGTGTCTTCTGACATCATCGGCGACACCCACGGTGGCGTTTTCGATCCAACTCAGACCGATGTTAACACTGTTGACGGCGTTACCTTGGCTCGTACCGTTACCTTCTACGACAACGAGTACGGCTTTACTGCTAACATGATTCGCACCTTGCTTTACTTCGCTGAGATTGCTGAGTAAAGTTAGCGAAACACAATAAGGCTAAAATAAAGCTATAAACCCCTTGCGGTGACTCATCGCAGGGGGTTTTCGCAAAGCATTTTGCACACTGGGGGTAAAAATGAGCAAAAAACATGCTACAACAGGCAAAGCAACGCCAGCAATCGCACAGTTAGAAAACGCTGGAATTACGTTCCGCGTTGTTGACTATGAGCACGATGCAGACCACATGGATGACGGGTATGGCATGGAAGCAGCGCAAAAATTAGGCGTAAATGCTGAACAAGTGTGCAAAACACTTATGGTAGACACTGGGGAAAAACGCGTAGTTGGGATTGTGCCAGTAAACGGTAGATTAAGCATGAAGGCGATTGCTAGCGCGGTACACGCCAAAAAAGCCAATATGACAAGCCCAGATGTAGCCCAACGCGAAAGCGGCTACGTGGTTGGTGGAATCAGCCCATTTGGTCAGCGTACTCATCACGAAACCGTTCTGGATGCTAGTGTTATGCACTTTGATGAGATTCTTGTTTCTGGAGGCAAACGCGGTCTTGATGTTGTTCTAAACCCAAACGATTTAGTCAGCTTGCTTAACGCAACCATAGCAGATATATTAGCTTAAGTAATACAATTTATATTAGAAGTATTAAATTATATTAGAAGTATTAAAACGTTTTCACATAGGGGTGATTTATGAAATCGTATTCGCTACCACCGAGAACAGGTAACCAATACACGATTTGCCACAAAGATTACAAGGCTACAATAACACAACTTGGGGCTGCACTACGCAATTTTACTTGGAGAAATAGTGATATTGTTGTGCCATTTGAGGCTGACGAGTTACCGCCTTGCTTCAATGGACAAATACTGATTCCTTTCCCAAATCGTGTAAATAAAGCGTCTTACAAGTTCCAAAACGCGTCTTATACTCTGCCTATCGATGAGCGAGATAGAGACACAGCTTTGCACGGCTACGGATACCGCTCATACTGGCAAACTTTAAGCGTTACACAATCAAGTGTGAGTCTTTTATGGCGATCACCAAATATAGAAGGATATCCTTTTGACATTGTTACCATAGCCACTTGGGAGCTTGACGATTATGGGATTCATTTAACGTTAAATACAACCAATCATGGCAATGATGATGCTCCATGGGCTGCCGCAATGCACCCTTGGCTGTGCAACGGATTACAAGGGCATGGAGACGAGATTGATCAACTAAACTCTAAGTGCAAGCTTAAGCTTCCTGCAAAAACGCATGTGCGCGCAAATGAACGTTTAATACCAGTTGGTACAGAAAGCGTGGACGGAACGCGATTTGATTTACGCGATAACCCATTTTTGGTTAATCAGCCATTTGATGATGCTTGGACTGATTTAATTAGGGATGACGATGAGTGGGCTACTGCGATTTTTACGCGCGCTGACGACTTACAAATAGCGGTAAAAGGCGATAAAAGCGTAACATCATTCCAAGTGTGCACTGCGACTGGTTTTCCTGCAGACAAGCATCCTTGCGGAGTTGCTGTGGAACCACAGACGGCGTATGCGAATGCGTTTAACACAGGAACAGACTTGACTGTTATAGCACCACAGGAAACTGTTGTTAACCAATTTAGGATTTCACCTCTGATTGAGAATATGTGATAGCTGCAGATATGTGACATCTGACGAAAGACAAAAGCTTGAACGTCTTGGCAATGTGCGATAATCCCTAAGGTTGTTCATTTTAATCGTTAGGAGTTTATTATGGGTATGCGTGGACGTAAGCGCAAGGCACGCCGCAAAAAGGCAGCAAATCACGGCAAAAGACCAAATGCTTAAGTCAGTGGTTTATTAACCTTTATTTTTGGTGATTTTAAGCTATTTTTTAAAAAAAAAGACGAGCATATTCACTTTTATTGTGAATGTGCTCGTTTTTTATTAACTACGCCGAGTTTTTCTTGGTATTTCAATGAAAACTCGAATTTTTAGATACACTTTTTGCCGACTACCTACTACCCCGTGTTTGTTCCCTTTTTGACCCATTTGGTAAACAAAAGCTGGAACACTTTCCCGTGTTTGTTTACGTATTTGGCGATTTTGGAAACAAACTCGGGAACACTTGCCCACGTTTGTTTACGTATCTGGTGTTTTGGTAAACGAAAGCAGGAACACTTGCCCACGTTTGTTTACGTATTTGGCGATTTTGGAAACAAACACGGGATAAAAGAAACGAAAATACTACAAAATAACCCACTCGCGCAAATCAGACGCGCTAATGCAAGTCTCTGCAAATTCTACAAACTTTTATCTATCAACTTGTCTAATTCCTTCAACCTATTCTTAGCGTGGCAAATCAACTTTTTCTCATCAATAGTTTTCTTGCCAAAGAGCACTTCCTTAAGAACACTAGCTGCTGTAATATTTGGACTATTTTTATACGAATCAGAATCATATATGCATTTTTCGTCTCGCTTGTAAATCTGAATTCTGTCAAATATTTTCGATTTTTCTAATTTCAACAAGTTATCTACTATATTGTTCACAATATTGTCGTGATGATCCTTAGGAGTTGCCCTAGCACTTTTAGGATCTTCCAAATACATTTCCCTGTAGCGAATCAGTGTACTGAGCCACGACAATTCAGGTTTTGTTGCAATAACAGCAAGAGAAACACGGTAACCGCGATCTATCAACATTTTTGCAGTGCTGCTAGGCACTTCAACACTGCGCAAAGTACCTTCAATTATGAGATTATACTTTTTAGAACTTAACTCATCAATTAGGCTTCTCACCATTTTTGCGGAAAAAGCACTCGTATATTTAACACTTTCTTTACCGTATTTATCAAGTAACTCGCAATAATGAGGGTGTTGAGTCCTATAGCTATCAGCATCAAGGATTATTATGTTACCGCTAAATTCTTTTTGTTTTACTATGTGAATGGTAGTTTTACCAGCACCACTTTGACCACCTAGTAAAACCGCCCTAGGATGCAAATCTGCATGCTTATACATTTGTAAAGAACGTAAATTTCTTAACAAACAGTGAGTAAAATACTCTTCGCTAAAATCTTCTATAACCATAGCAAAATCACACTTACCCATATTGTTTCTATACGATTGTTAACTATTTTTATTGCAACTTACGTATTCAAGCAAACGTTCTATGCCATCTAAATATCCAACATAACGATTTATATCTTCAAAATTTGTAGATGTATAAATCTTTGTATTAATTACATCTGATAAATCATCACTAATCGCAATCCACGCATTAGAAGAATCATCAAATTGTATATTCATACTATCCTCGTATTTATATAAACGAGCTAGTAAAAGTGCGCCACGCTCCTTTAAAACTTCAATCTTCATGTTCAAATCGTATTTATCAGATGCAGATAATTCTTTTTCATTTACGATATCAAAAAAAGAAACCTTGAATTTATCACAAATTTTATCTATTAGCCTAGTTGAAATAGCACTTGTACCATTTTCGTATCGCACAATGCTGTTACGAGATACTCCTAATGCTTCAGCTAACTCTTGTTGAGTTAATTTTTTTGAGCGACGTAGTGCTCGAATATTCACAGAAACCATATATACGCCCTTTTATAAAAAATCTGCAATAACAATTAATTCAAAATTAAGATTTAAGATTTATTTGTGATATAAGCATATAACAAAAAACGTTGAAGCACCAATTTTGGTGCAAAATCTTTACAAAATTTTTAAACTCTCACAGCACTATTACCGCCCTTAGCAAGCTCACCCTTAGCAGCCTTCAACTTCTTAGAAGCATTAACAAAAGCCTCACTGGCATGAGCAACATCCTGCTCAGCCTGATTAACCTTCTGCTTAGCAGTATAAACCTTAGCAATAGCCTTCTTCTGCTTCTCTGCCAAAGTTGGCTCTACTGAATCTGCAACAGCGCATTTCTCAAATGTATCCTTTGCAGCAAGATACTTAGCAAGAAGCTCATTTACCCCACCACTCTTCACTCTGCCTATTTCTTACCCCGCGTTTGTTCCCTTTTTGACCCATTTGGTAAACAAATGCGGGAACACTTGCCCACGTTTGTTTACTTATTTGGCGATTTTGGGAACAAACACGGGATAAAAGAAACAAAAGCAAGATAAAAGAAACAAAAACAGGCGAAGACGCAAGCTCGCGCTGTAGCACACGAACGACATGTGACACACTTTGCGCCAGATTCAATATAGCTCGCGCACTACAGCACTATAGAAATAGCAAATCTCAGGCAATCACCTATTAACGAACTTGCTGTATGCATCCTCATCTGCAACAATATCAAGCTCACCAATCCAAATGAACGGATCAGTGGCCTTGCAGAAACCATACTTAAAGAAATAAAGACCATCGCTAACATCAAGCGAGAACACCCCACCCATGTTAAAGTACTTCATTCCAAGCTCATGCGCCCACTGAATCAAATCCCATATAGACAAATACCCTGGGCTTACCTTGCCCTGCATGGTCGCAGTAGCACCATACATGTACCATAATTCACCGTTATAAGGCAAACCAATCATGCACGCAATAGTCTTACCCTCATAGTCCGTGCTATAAATCCTCATTTCTGGATAAGCCGCAAGCAACCTCTCAAAATACTCTTTAGGTCTGTATGTAATACCATGTCTTTTTGCCATAATCTCAGTAAGCTCATAGAACTTGTCAATATCTTCCTGAGAACGACTCCACCTAGATGTAACGCCAGCTTTTAAAGAAGCCCTTATATGCCTTCTTGTCATTGCACTAAACCCAGCAAGAAGATCATCCGTAGACTTACCCTCAAGGTCTAGCATCATCTCATAGCGAGGATTGGAGAAAGAGTGAAGTTTTTCCCCATCGCTCCTAAAAGTAAAGCCTTGCTCTCTATACATATTAACAAGATCTTGATCGTTTTGAACGCAAGGATCCATTCGCAGCAAAAACGCATTGTACTTTTCAATAAGGGGCTTAGCTTCTTCAATTAGCTTCTTAGTGGTTTCTATATCATAAAAATCACTTACTGGCCCATGAGGAGCATAGAGGAACATTTTATCATCAACAGCTTTTATGCCGAGAACAGACATCGCTGCCGTGATCTTACCGTTTTCTTCTAGATAAACATATTCACTAATCCAGTTGCTTTTCACATCTGCCCAACGCATGTCTTGCATAGCGTTTCCGTAAGGCGAATGCTTTATGAATTCCTCATACTCTTGGACTTTAGAAGAATCATTTTTATCAAGTATCGGCATTTGTTCTCCTTTTTAGCTCAATACGTGATTTTAATTCAGTTTTACTCTGATAACACGAGTTATACGCGACTTAGCGAGTAAGCTTACGATGCAAGCGATGAGGACGAGCAGCTTCTTCACCAAGGCGTGCAATCTTGTTTTCCTCATACGCCTGGAAGTTACCTTCGAACCAGTACCACTTTGCAGGATTCTCGTCATCACCTTCCCATGCAAGAATATGCGTGGCAACGCGGTCAAGGAACCAGCGATCGTGTGAAACCACTACAGCGCAGCCTGGGAAGTCAAGCAAAGCGTTCTCTAAGCTTTCAAGCGTCTCAACATCCAAATCGTTAGTAGGCTCATCTAGGAGAAGCAAGTTTCCACCCTGCTTAAGCGTCAAAGCCAGATTCAAGCGGTTGCGCTCACCGCCAGAAAGCACGCCAGTAAGCTTTTGCTGATCCGAACCCTTAAAACCAAAGCTTGCAACGTATGCGCGAGTAGGAATCTCAACGCCTGCAACTTCAATAAAATCAAGTCCGCCTGAAACAGCTTCCCACAAGTTCTTATTAGGATCCAATCCTGCACGATTCTGATCCACGTAAGAAATCTTTACAGTGTCTCCAACTGTAAGCTCTCCACCAGAAAGTGGCTCCAAGCCCACAATCGTCTTGAAAAGCGTAGACTTACCAACACCATTCGGACCAATAACGCCAACGATACCGTTACGCGGCAAAGTAAACGACAAGTCGTCGATAAGCACACGATCGCCAAAAGCCTTGTGAATATGCTTCGCTTCCAAAACTTGCGAGCCCAAGCGTGGACCTGCTGGAATTTGAATCTCCGAAAAATCAAGCTTCTTAGAATTGCGTGCCTCTTGCTCCATCTGGTCGTAACGCTCCAAACGAGCCTTATTCTTAGCTTGACGAGCCTTCGGCGAGCTACGCACCCAGTCCAACTCATTCTTTAAGCGCTTAGCAAGCTTTGCATCCTTAGCGCCCTGAATCTCCATACGCTTGGCTTTAGTCTCCAAGTAAGTCGTGTAATTACCCTTATAAGGGTAAAGCTGGCCGCGATCAACCTCACAAATCCACTCTGCTACATTATCCATAAAGTAGCGATCGTGGGTTACAGCAATAACAGCACCCTCATACTTGTGCAAGAACTGTTCAAGCCAAAGAATAGACTCAGCATCCAAATGGTTTGTAGGCTCGTCTAAAAGCAGCAAATCTGGGGCTTCAAGAAGAAGCTTGCACAGAGCCACTCGACGCCTTTCGCCTCCAGAGCACACAGAAACAGGCGAATCTGGATCTGGGCATTGCAAAGCATCCATAGCCTGCTCAAGCTGAGAATCCAAATCCCAACCATTTGCAGCATCAATCTCTGTTTGCAACTTACCCATTTCTTCCATCAACGCATCAAAGTCAGCATCTGGATTTGCCATCTCTTCGCCGATTTGGTTAAAACGCGCTACTTTTTGCGCAATCTCACCAAAAGCCATCTTAATGTTTTCGCCAACCGTCTTCGTTTCATCGAGAGGTGGCTCCTGCTGCAAAATTCCAACGGTATAACCTGGCGTAATCGAAGCCTCGCCGTTCGAGACATTCTCCAAACCAGCCATAATCTTCAGCAACGTTGATTTACCCATGCCGTTAGGCCCTACAACGCCAATCTTTGCGCCTGGAAGGAAGCTTAAGGTAACGTCGTCTAGAATCACGCGATCCCCGTAAGACTTGCGTGCCTTAATCATCTGATAGATAAATTCAGCCAAAGTAATATACCATCCTTAAAAATTGAATCAAAATTAAATTATTACAGCAGATTTTTAAATTTTAGATTTTGTGTTTATGTTTTGTATTTCGGTTTTATACTTATATTTTTAAATTTTATATTTTAAATAATTTTTAAATTGCAGCAGCTGACTGTGCTCTGTCGGAAGTACCACTTGATGCATCCGCACCATCTTCTGGAGGAAGTTGGCACATCCACTCACCCACAATACCAATAATCATGTCTACAAGACATACTATTCCAGCTATAATGCATTCACGAATAATGTTGGAATAGAGCGGAATATTTGCATGCGGCCAACACATGAATAGTTGCCCAGCATACCAGCCAGTTAGAATCGCTCCAGCCATTCCAAGCGCTTTTGCAAGCATAAGAGCTGCAACAGCAAGCTGCATATTTAAATGCTTATGCTCTTCTGGCTTTGCGGTAGCATACTGATGCGTTTGCCAAGTAAGAATAAAGGTAACTATTCCACCAATTGTCATAAACGCAAGAACAACCCACGGCGCACCAGAAAGCGATATTGCACTTGATTCCGTAATAGACACCAGGAATGCGCCGAATACAAATCCGAATAGCACCCCGAGTACAAAGTACCACCAAGGCGTGCGATAAGCTTTCATCAACACTCTCCCATAATCCAACGTTCTGAATAAATACCGACTCGCGCTGCATCTGGTGCAAACGCAAGTTTGTACGCAAGTGGTTCTCCATCAATTGAAGCATCTGGCTCAATTTGCATCCATGGCTCCAATTGTGCAGCATTTAGCGGTGAATCAAGCCTATCTGAATCCATGGTCTTTGTGTTTGAGCTATCAGATCCATATTGCCTCGTGCCTAAAATTCTCAATCGCAAATTTTGTTCTTGAGAAATCTGCATTTCCTTGATCTTACGCGCTAAATCATCTTCTACCATTGTACTAGATACCACTATTATTGCGGAATATTCTTCGCCTCTATCCGAGCTTACCTGATATAACGCAGAAACGCCGTCTAATTGAGTTGAAATAGGTTCTTTCGATTGCTCCAAACTAGTGATTACATCTAGCATTGCGAATTTTGTTGACTCTGATTTTTCTCCCTGCATTGACACTACTGCAGTTGTAACAATTGGATTATAGGCAGATTGGCTATAGACAGAATTTAAAGAAGAATTAGAATCGCTGGTTGCTGGCGACTTATCTGGCGACTCATCTTTCAACTTCTCATCTTGTAATTTTTCCTTCTGCCCAGCCGCAAAAAGCGACGCGTCCGTAGGATTCGCCAATCCAAAAATCTGCGATGTTTCCACGTCATCTGCAACCCTACGAATCGTAATAGACACGCCATCTGCGTTAGGTAAATCATAAGAAGCATCATTAAAATCAGCTTTAAACTGCGCATTAACAGTAATCTCTGCCTGTTTAACAAGCCAAGATTTCATAGCTGAATCCAGTAGCCTTCCAGCCGTAAGCTCCAAACAAATCGAAGAATTCTTAGCAATATCATCATCTTGAACACACGAGTCCAAAACGCGGCTAAGTCTTTTAGAAATCTGAGCAATATCAACCGTTTGGGTAGAGTCGCCAGCAACCGCTGCCCTCAAATCTAAACTCAAAACAGCGTCAACACTAAGGCGAGTATATAAGCCAATAAAAGCATCAGTATCACTTGGTTTAATACCACTTAACTTAATTGTGTCCATAATCGCCTCCCAAAATATTATACGCGCGATGCTTTGCATAATCGCTAAACACCGCGCGTAAAATTGTCAAATTAAATTATTATTTAAATTAAATTATTATTTTAGACTTTTATTTTCATCTGTAGAATCAGCTTGCGACTTATCCTCAGTATTATCCTTAGAAGAATTACCATCAGAGGCATCACCATCAGAGGCATCATCCTTAATAACACCAATATTTCGCTTCAAGCTTTCTGGAATCTCAACAGGAGGAAGAGGCGAATCTGGACGATCCGAATTAGAAAGCCACAAATCGCGCTCTGGAGCCTTACGAATCTTAGAGAAGATTTGCTCAAGCTCTTTCTCGTTAAGCGTTTCCTTAACAAGCAACTGACGAACCAACTCATCCAAAACATCACGATTATTATTAATAATCTCCCACGCCTCAGTGTGAGCCGTTTCAATAAGCTTATGAACTTCTTCATCAATCACTTCTGCAGTTTTATTAGAGAACTTACGCGATTGCAAAGAATCCAAAGAGCCAGATGAATCCTGATCAGCGTCCATCCACTTTACGGCACCAAGCTTAGAGGAGAAGCCATATTCAACAACCATCTTACGAGCGATTGCAGTGGCCTTCTCAATATCGTTAGAAGCTCCAGTAGTTGGATCATGGAACACAACCTCTTCCGCAGTACGGCCGCCCATAGCATACGCCATTTGATCGAGCAGCTGATTTCGAGACTGGGAATAGCGGTCGCTAGTTGGCATAACAGCCGTGTATCCAAGAGCGCGTCCGCGAGGCAAAATCGTAACCTTGGTAACAGGATCCGTATGGTGCAAAGCAGCAGCAACAAGCGCGTGACCACCCTCGTGATAAGCCGTGTTACGCAACTCATCCAAAGCCATGCCCTTAGACTTCTTTCTAGGGCCAGCCTGAACGCGATCAATCGCCTCATCGATAGCACGATTGTCAATAAGCTGAGCACCAGAGCGAGCGCAAAGCAAAGCCGCCTCATTAAGCACATTAGCCAAATCCGCGCCTGTAAATCCAGGAGTTCGAACAGCAACCATATGAAGATCAACGTCTGGAACAAAAGGCTTGCCCTTAGCGTGGACCTTAAGAATCGCCTCGCGGCCTTCCAAATCTGGAGCTTCCACAGCAACCTGACGATCAAATCGACCTGGGCGCAAAAGCGCAGAATCAAGCACATCTGGTCGGTTCGTAGCAGCAATAATAATCAAATTAGTGTCATTATCGAAGCCGTCCATCTCCACAAGCAGCTGATTAAGAGTTTGCTCACGCTCATCGTGTCCGCCAGTCATACCACTACCGCGGCGGCGACCAACGGCATCAATCTCATCAATAAAGATGATTGCTGGAGCGTTCTTCTTAGCCTCATCAAACAGCTCGCGCACACGAGAAGCACCAAGACCAACAAACATCTCAACAAAGTCCGAACCAGCCATAGCATAGAACGGCACACCAGCTTCGCCTGCAATAGCACGCGCAAGAAGAGTCTTACCAGTTCCTGGAGGGCCATAAAGCAGCACACCTCGCGGAATACGCGCACCCAAAGCCTTGTAGCGAGAAGGATCCTTAAGGAATTCCTTAATCTCCTCAACTTCTTCTACAGCAGACTGCTCGCCTGCAACATCCGCAAACTTAGTCTTAGGTGTTTGACCTTCCAAAAGCTTTCCGCGACCACGGCCGCCACCCATTCCAAGCATTCCGCCGCCAGCGCTTGCCATTCTGCCAAACATAAACCAAACAAGTCCAAGCAGAATCAAAATCGGCAGCATAGATGTGATCAGATAAGAAATTATGCTAGAAGACTGCATGCTAACAGTCCAGCCATTAACTGGCTTAGCTTTTTCAATATCCTGAACAACAGTCTTACTCTGAGCAATCGTATAGTAGAATTGCACGTCTTTTCCATAATCGTGCTTCTGCTTATCGCGCTTATCGAACTTAACATACTTCTTGTCAAGCGTAAGCTTTACAAGCTGTTTGTTGTCAATAACCTCTACATAATTTGCACTACGCTTATGAAGCAACTCCAAGCCATCTTGCGTATCAATTGTTTGTGTACTGTTATGCACAAACATCTGGAATCCTGCTACAGACAATATCACAAGAAGAACAATCCAAGTCCAAGGAGATTTAAAGAACTTACGACGAGAATCAGGATTATTATCATTCTGCGAATCATTACCATTCTGATTCTTATTGTCGTTCTTATTTTTATTGTTCTTATTATTCCCACTATTCCTATTTGGATTTTTCCCAAAATTAGGCGGAAGGAACGGGTTATTCCCATTACCTCCCAAAGGACTTTTCATAGGTCCACCCATAGGTCCGCGAGGCGACATTGGAGAAGCGCCCATATAATCAGGCTCCTTTCAGGATCCTTCTGAAGGCTCCTTACATAGAAATATGCTTAAAACTAGGATTAAATCCTACTATTTAGTTTCTATTATCCAGTACTTAATTATTCAAGATTACATAAAATTAATCAAGATTTTTTAAGACTAACCAAAGTTTCTTAAGATTACTACTCAAAATCAATAAAGAATACTTAAGATTCATACACAGATGGCTTAAGAACCGCGATAGAATCAAGATTCCTATACTTTTCGTCGTAATCCATTCCAAAACCAACTACAAAAGCATCTGGAATCTCGAATCCAACGTAAGTAATATCAACTTCAACTTCGCGACGAGCAGGTTTAGTTAGAAGTGCAAACACCTTTACACTCGCAGCACCCCTGCTCTTAAGCTCTTTAACAAGCCAATCCAAAGTCTTGCCAGAATCAACAATATCTTCAACAATAAGCACGTTCCGTCCGCGAACATCAGTAGTCAAGTCCTCACGAACCGTAATCTGACCACTGCTTTTAGTGCCACTGCCATAGCTAGAAAGACTCATGAAATCCATAGGAGCATTAAGACTAAGCTCCTGCGAGAAAACAGCAAGCGTGTTCACAGCACCTTTAAGCGCTGCAACAAGCAAAATATCGCGGTTCTCGTAGTCTTTACTAACCTGAGCCGCAACCTCACGAATACGCTTCATAAGTTCTTCGTGACTGATCAATTCGTAATCAATATCATCTCTTATATCAGCAATCTGCATGCTAACTATGATTGCATAAACGAATGACGGACGTGTTACAACTTACGCATTATGATTTAGACTATAAGCATGGTTTACTCACCTAGTTGGCGTAAAGGAATTGGCGAAGTAAAACGCTGCTTCGATAATCTTGGGCTAGAAGTGCAAGGTCCACAATTCTTGCAGCACGGGCAACATTTGGCTTTACCAAACGCACCAATTGTGCTAATAGCATGCTCTGGAGGACGCGATTCGCTAGCATTAACAGCGCTGGCAGTCAAAGTATGCGCGAGCAGAGGTATTCGATGTGCGGCGGTTATAGTGAACCACAACATGCAAGAAGGATCCGCAAAAGTTGCACAAAACGCTGCTAACACTGTTGCAAGTTTAGGAGTAGATAAATCACTTATATTCGTTAAGTCTGTGCAAGTTAAAGATGGCGAAAAAGGAGAAGAATCTGCAGCAAGAGACGCTAGATACACTGCTATTATTGGCGTGGCTAAGGATTTGGGTGCATCCGCAGTTCTTTTAGCGCACACAGCTGACGACCAAGCAGAAACAGTGATTATAGGTTTACGAGACTCTGCAGGTCTGGAAGCTGTAGCTGGAATGAAAAATATTACGGTTCGATGTGGAATACGTTTTGCTAGACCGCTAATTAATATTAGAAGGCTTGAAACAACTAATATTTGCAAAGATTTGGGAATTGAGTGGTGGGATGACCCAACAAACGGCGATTTAACACAAAGCGATGTTGAACTGCCAAAGTCATACCCTCTTCGCTCAAGAATAAGACATACTCTAATGCCTTATATTTCACGGTTTTTTGCTACAGACATGACTTTACTACTTGCCAAAGGTGCCAAATTTGCACAAGACGATTTAGATTACATCAATTCTCAGGTTGACGTAATAGAAAAAGAGACGATTTTAAAGCAAAATTATGATTCTTGCGCACACGAAGTAAAAATAGCAATATCACCTTTAGCAAAACAACACACTTCTATAAGACGCAGAATAATCGCCCGCGCGCTAACCGCCGCTGGAATACGCTTTTCGTCAAATCATATAGAATCAATCGACGAATTAATTACAAAATGGCATGGTCAAAAACCTGTAGCGCTGCCTGGCGGATATGCGGCAAGCAGGAAATCACAGACTATAACTATTTGCGCGCACACTCCAACCTGCCTGAGCGCTTAGAGCGCAGCGCGCGAACGGTTTTTCCGCATTTTGTACCAAAATCCACCCAAAACACGTACAAAACACGGGAAAATCGAAGTAGATTCGCGCGGCGAACGAGGCTAAAGATTAGTCAGCTCAGCCATCATCTTATTCACGCCTGTAAAGGTGTATCCAATGTCTCCAGGCGGATTCACAACAACAGCAAAAGTTAATGCTCCACCAGATCTTCTAGAAACATTGCCAACCATAGATGACACATCACCCAGAAAACCAGTTTTAACACGCAGTAAACCAGCTGCCGAAGGATCTGACAAACGATGGCGTGCCGAAGTGCACCATACACCAGGTAAAGCTAGGCCTTCTGCTGCAGCAGCACCTTTACCGATTTTAAGATTCTGAGCCTGAACTTGCACAAGAGTCACAGCGCGAACTGCGGACTTAGGTGAAAGCCCAGAACAATCAGACATGTGCAATCCGTTTACATCAACGCCTAAATCGCGCAAAACATCGCGTACAGCATCTGTGGCACCTTCTGGAGAATTACTTTTACGCATAGCGAGCGCAGTAAGACGACCAAATTCTTCCGCAATAGAATTGTCCGAATGCCTTAGCATATATGCCATAATTTCGTTAAGTGGAGCAGAAGAAACGCGGGCTATTTGCTTAAAATCAGAGGAAATCATCGGTTTTTTAGAGCTAACATATATGGATGATAATCCATCAATCTTGGAAGTTTTGCCAATTTTTACAGAATCAGTGCTCCAAGTTCTCACGTCAATACCAAATTTTTTGAGCAGATTCGCAAAAATTAATCCCGTACTTACAGCTGGATGCCGATCTAAAAGTGGATAATCATCTGGGTCATCAGCATCATTGCCAGCAGCCACCCATGCTGCAAAATTACGATCTCTGCCTTCATCAACAGCTAAAGACGATGTTGGCGCATAAAAACGTCCTTCTTCATCGTTTTCATGAATCAAATCAGGATAGCGTTTACCTCCAAACAAGGAATCATCAACAGCAAGCTCAACAACTTTTACACCTTGTTTTTTAAGCGAATTCACTGTATTAATAGCAAGGGTTTCAAGACCAGCTCTACCATTTACATGATTTGGATCATTGGTTGCAGCACCCATCAGCATATCGCCGCCGCCATGAAGAACGAGCCTAGCAAAACCATTTTTCACACCAGATACAGCAGAATCAGCATTTCTAGAGCTTCCAACATAGTTTGCATAAACTGTTGTAGAAAGAGTCGATCCCATGTCTAGAACATGCGAGGCAGCTAGAGCCGTAAGCGTTTTCATAGTAGACGCAGGCTGCAAAGCAAGATTTTCATTTTTACCAGCTATAATCTTTCCGTTTGCATCAGCAATAACAGCTGAAGCATTAGGACCAAGACCTGGATATTCAAAAAATTCCTGCAAAATCTTTTCCGCAGATGACTTGTCAACAGGCTTATTCTTATCCACCTGCTTGAGCAAGCTGGCATATTTAGCTAATCTCTTAGGTTTTGGGCTAGTTAACTTTTGAAAAGTCTTATGATCACGCGCAGCAATTTCAAGCTGATTAATAAAACGATTTTGCAAAAGATCTTTACAATCAAACAGAATATAGCCACCCATTAAAGAAATTACGCCAATTACCGATATTAAGCAAACTAGAAAACGGTTTTTTGACATAGAGCCATTGGTGTGGTTTTCTACACTAAGTTCGGTTGCTGGCGATTCGCCTAGCGCCTCAGTTTGCTTTTCTTGCGATACTGTTGGCGAGAATACTTTTTGCGATACTTCTTGCAAACTGGACTTAAAACCAGCTTTTTCCCTAGCCTCTTTCGACGTGAAAGCATCTTCTGGAATCTCGACTATGCTATCTAGATTCTTAAGGTCTTCATCGTCTTGCATGCGCACGCCGCCTATGTGTATGTACTTAAGTTAATTGCAATTCTTTACAACTATACAAACTATACACTTGCATATGCCGAGAGTAAGTTTGTGTGCATAATATAGTTTTTTATAGAGGCGTGCGCATTAATGCTCAAGCAGTAATCGACGCAAATCTGCGCAAGTTTTCTACAATGCGAATCATGCGCTTATCCATCACTTTGCCACCAATAATTACGCCAACAACCAACACAACAAATCCGTTTACTACAAACAGAATGAATGCAATCCACAGCAGTTGCGGCGCAAGAAGCAAAAACACAATCACAGCCGCAGCCGAAGGAATCATGCATACTGCAGAAAGAAGCGAAAAACCTATTGGAGCAAAGGATCTAGCGCCTGCAGAACCTTGCGGCCTAGAAAATGGCTTTTCGATTGATGCCACAGGGTACATTGCAATGCACGAAGAAATTAAGCCTATGCCTATGGTAGCAAAAGCTACTCCGATTGGAGAAAGAGTTTGGAACATAACTGCATTCACATTTTGGTGAACATTTGCTACGAAGAAAAGGAAAGCGTAAACCCCTATTCCAAGAATTGCAAAATACACAGCGCAAATCACGGACCAAACTATTGCGTTAGCTAAGCGATCGTGCAAACCTTTTACGCCAATAATCGCATGCATAGTAAAAGCTGTGCCATCGTATGCAATATTGTTTCCAACAACCATGCCCATAAGCAAAGCAGCATACATAAGCCAGCTAGAAACGCCTATGTCCTGTGCTATAGAACCAAATCCTTTAGCATTAAAACTAGTTCCTCCTGCAACTACCAGAATAAAAAGCGGCGTAAGAAGCAAAAATAGCTGGCGCATATCTCTTCTCATAACGCTAATAATTCGCGCAATAATCGCACCAACTATGTTGTCTGGAACAAGTGCAAACAAGCCGATTCCTTTAGTTTTAACAACTGTTTTTTGCTCACCGCGCAGTAACTTCGGCTCTAATTTTGCGCAAAATACAGAGATTGCAAAGCAAGCAGCAATCGTTACAACGCAAATAAGGAAGCGAATAGCAAGAGCAAGCCAATTGCCATTAATAGCGTCAAGTGGCAAAGCGATAGCCGCACTTAACGGCGTAAAAGCGGACGCAGCGCAGAAACTCGAGCCGAACACAATTTCATTTGATGAACTACCATGCCTGTTCATTGACGAAACAAAAATCATGTACGCTACGAAAATAACAATGTAAAAAATGTTTCTTGAACGTTTGTTTATTAAAATAGTATCCAAAAGTTCAATAAGCATTTTGCTTAAAGACACTATTGTGGCAACATAAAGCGGAGCTGCGATTACGCTTACTAAAACCGGCACGATTCCAAATTTTCTGTACGCTAAAGACCACAAAGCAAGCGCGATTGTGCAGCTTATTGAAAATGCTCCAAAAAGTGAGCCAAGAAGCATGCCAGCTTGCTGCTTTACGTGAGGAATGCCATAAAGCGCAAAACTGCGCGATTTTAGTGTTGTGTCGCTGCCGAGCATAAACAGGTTTATAAACAGCGTAAAAATTGACACAATCGACGCAATCATTATTGGAACAACTTGGAATTCCTGCCAATTTTTAGTATCTGCAATCATTCCTGGATCAAGATACTTTCCCGCTTGAAAACCAGCAAAACCAAGAGCGCATATAATCGCAAGCCCAAAAACAATGACTATACCAAAGCCAATTTTTTGCCACATTGACTTTCGCATAACGGAAAAAGTAAGCGCCCAGCGAAGGCGAACCATTGTAAAAATCATAGACATGATTACTTACCGCCTTTCGTTACGCGTTTTGGTCACTTGCGATTGGTGTTGCGCTATCGCCGCCGTTAAGCCAATCAATGCGCGCAGCCGCGTGACGCCCGCCAACAAGCTCCATAAAGCGATCTTCAAGATCTTTGCCCTGAGCCACCTCTTCAAGAGTGCCAGAAGCTGCAACATGACCTTCGTTAATAATCGCCACGTGCGAGCACATTTTTTCAACCAATTCCATAACGTGCGAAGAAATAATCACCGTCCCGCCAGTAGAAACATACTCGGCTAGAATATCCTTCAAATTTGCGCTAGAAACAGGATCCACTGCCTCAAAAGGCTCATCGAGCACAAGTACGCGAGGGCTGTGAATCATAGCTGTTGCAAGGCAAATCTTCTTCGTCATACCAGTTGAATAGTCCGAAACCATGGTGTTTGCAGCTTCTGTTAAGTCGAAAGCAGAAAGCAGGTCGTTTGCACGCTTTACGGATTCCGCGCGACTCATATCGCGAAGCATGCCAGCATAAGTTAAAAGCTGAAGGCCAGTAATCGTCTTAAAAATCTCGTCTGCTTGAGGCATTAAACCGATTGCACGCTTAGCGCGATTTACATCGCTCCAAACGTCATTGCCAAAAATCGAAGCCGAGCCAGCATCTGGCATAAGCAAGCCCGTAAGCATTTTAATCGTGGTAGTTTTGCCAGCACCGTTCGGGCCAACCAAGCCGTAGAAAGAACCTGCTGGAATGTCTAGTGAAAGATTATCTACAGCAACTTTTTTGCCAAAAGTCTTAACGAATCCGCGAATAGAAACAGCTGGAACTTCTTCACTATCAGCAGCGTAAGTGTTTGCGCCAAAAACTGGAACACTGCCAGACGCATTTGCAGAAGGAACAGAATCTACCATAGAAACCTCGCAATATACATAATACATATAAACGCACGTATTGCGCCACATTATTGCGCAATCGCACGTTTACACCACGGCTTCTATTATCTCATATCTTGCGTATAAACACACTACAGATTCGTTAGATTTGTATCACTCATGAGACATTTGTAACGCTTTTTAGCTGATTTTTGTTATATTTGCATCATTGATGAGACAAATCTAACGAATCTGAGACAAAGCAAAAAGGCAGGTTGGCGCGCTACCGCCCCGTGTGATGAATCGGCTTCCACTCGCTCTTAGAGAACACAGCTTGGAACGCAATCGGCACATACGAAAGCATAAAAATCGGGAAGCTAAGAGCGTACGCAAAAAGCTCTTTGTTAGTTGCTCCAAGCTTATCGTGTTCTACAAGAATGGTAAGCGAAACAAACACCATCATACCCAAAACGCTTGTAACAGTGGTGGTTATAAAGTTAAGCGTCGAGTCAATCTGGCTTGCCCAAGTGACGAATCCAAACGCGGCAAAAATAAATCCGAGTATAAGGCGAATAATCGCAAGCACCATAAACGGGCATAGCATAAGCGTAAAGTCAACTGACGAAAAATCGCGCTCTCGGATTCCGTGGCGTATAAGAGCTGCTCCGTAATAGCGGAACACTTGCAAGAAGCCTTTACTCCAACGCAGCCTCTGCCTCCAGCTTTGCCTAAACGATACTGGCTGCTCGTCGTAGAGAACCGCCGATCCGCAATAACCCACTTTGTCGCCGTGCAAAATCGAGTCCATTGTAAACTCAAGGTCTTCTGTAAGCAAATGGAATTTCCACCCGCGATTTCTGTGCATGATTTCGCGCGAAAACATGAATCCTGTTCCGCCTGCATGGCAGCTAGACCCAAAAAGCATGCGCGAATTGTTGGTAAATCGCGATTCGCGTATAAACCACAATGCCGACCCAGAAGACACCCAATTATCCGATAAATTCACTGAGTTTCGGTAGCTTGTTAGAATCTGGTATCCTGCATGGAATCCTTTGTTCATCTCTTCAAAATAGTGCAAATCCAGCTTATTATCGGCATCGAAAACAAAGTACGCGTCGTAGTCTTTGTCTTTTCCAAGCTCCATTATGTGGTCCAAAAGGTAGCTTAAAGCGTAGCCTTTGCCAATGTGCTGCTTATCGAATCGCTCTATAACATTGCACCCGTACTCTCTTCCAACTTGCGCCGTGCTGTCGGTGCAATTGTCGGCGACTAGCCAAATGTCGATTAATTTTTGATCGTAAGTTTGGGATTGTATGCATTTTATGAGGTTTCCTATTACAGCTTCCTCATTGCGCGCGGATATTAGAACAGCGTAATACTTGTCCATTGGTGCTTGCGGAAACACAATAGGCTTTGCTACAAGCGACGCGACTGCGCAAACGCCTTGATATACAACGCTACTTACGCCAATTATGATTACTAAAACGTCGAAAATAGACAGAAGAATCATTTATTCCACCCACTTCGTGGATTACTATTTGTGTTTGTTGCTTTTTTATTTTCGTTTTTATTTTCGTTTGGAATTGTACCAGATTTATTTGTTTTTGACTTTAGTTGTTCCTTATCTCGAGCGGTTGCTGGCGACTTATCCGAATCTGAATTTTCTGCGCGTTTTTTAGCAATATCCTTATTTACAGCGTCTAAAATATCGCGTGAAATTGCCATAGTTTCAACATACCCAGAATCGTCAACTGAATTTTCATTTTCAATAGTTTCGTCTGAAGAATTATAGGCTTGCTTATACCAATACATAATGTCTTCGTTAATAGATACTCGAGATGAAGAGCCTTTCATAACTCTAAGCACACTATCTTTAACAGGTTTAACAAAACTGTTTCTTATAGCTTCAACACTCGTAACCATAATTGATTTACGATTAGGCTTTGGATCGTCCATCAATGGTGAAGAAACTAGATTGTATTGTTTTGTACAAACTTTGAGAATTGCCTGCAAACTAGCGGTTACTGGAAGTGCTAAGAATGCACCGAGAGCACCAAACACGGCGCCCATAACCAACACCGATAAAAAGGCTACGGCAGGATTTAAGTCCATGGTTTTTTCAGAAATCTTAGGGGAAATCACCATGTTTTCAATCTGTTGATAAATTGTCACAAAAATCAAAACTGCTATAGCTGATCCAAAACCGTTAGATCCCCACGCAAATAAAATTGGCAGCGCTCCACCTAAATATGTTCCTATTGTAGGAACAAATTGCGAAACGATTCCACAAAACAGTGAAAGCGGAAGCCAATATGGAACATTCATGAATATTAGGAAAATCGCAGTACCTGTTGCGTTAATTGCTGCCAAAATTGTGCGCGAAAATAGGAAGCTTGATATTTGCTCCTGTACAACGGACCAGATAAATAAAAATCGCCTCTGAGACTTAGGATTCAACAGCCTGCACAAGCTTCTGCGCATAGAAGGACCTGCTGCAGAAATGTAATAGGTCACCATAAGAATAGTGAGCAAATCAAGCAAAACCGCCAATAATCCCCAAGTTGTATTAATTGCTTGTCCAGCAAAATCTACAACCCAAGATGTTTGGACGTGTTTAAGAATTTCCATGCCGAGTTGCTCAATGTTTGGCATTTTAAAACCAGTGGAATTTAGTACAAAATGTGCAAACTGGTTGTATAAATCAGGTAGACCTAAAACCATGGAAACTGCTTGTTGCACAAAAAGATTACCAAAAAGAACAAGAAGCAAAATCACTATTGCAAGCAGCCCAAACAAGCTTGCCAAAGATGCAAAAGCTCTACTCCACCCGTGTTTTATGAGCCGCACAACAAGAGGTTCAATTGCCAACGCTATAAAAATGGATACTACAACATCGAAGACTATAAAGGCGATATTTCCCCAAGCAAACCACACAAAAATCGCTACGAACGCTGCAATAACAGCATACATAAGCGCACGGCTAAGCCAATCTGGTGGGCGCCTATCATCCCCTTTGGCTGGAAAAATCGCGGCTAAATCAAGCTTTGCACTCGTGCTGTGATTATCTATGCTGCCTTCATGTTGTTCTTTGTTATTCATAAGATACATTGTACTTTATAGCGTGAGAGCACGAGCCGCATGCAATGTTTTTGTGCATACAAACACAAATAAAGTAGCGTGTAACACAATCGTAACCAGATAGTCGAGTCGCTGAAATCCAAAATCTTATGCAACAATCTAAACTATTTACTGAGATTTTTATGAAAGGATTGTGGCATGACCACTTTACAAACTAAAGAAGATGCCGAGGCTTTGATTAAGCAAGAAGGCATTGAATATGTATCCGTTCGATTTACAGATTTGATTGGCGTTCAGCAGCATTTTACTGTGCCTGCAAGCGAGTTCTTAAACAGCGCATTTACAGATGGAATGGCTTTCGATGGCTCTTCTATGCAAGGATTCCAAGCTATTAACGAGTCCGACATGAAGCTTATTCCAGACGTTGACACCGCTTACATTGATCCATTCCGTAAGCATAAGACTTTGAACGTTGCTTTTTCGATTGTGGATCCTGTAACAGATGAGCCTTATTCTAGGGATCCTCGTCAGGTGGCAATTAAAGCCGAAGCCTATTTAAAGGCAACTGGTATCGCAGATACCGCAAGTTTTGCTCCAGAAGCCGAGTTCTTTATTTTCGACAAGGTGCGTTTTGCAAACGACATGCAGCGTTCCTTCTACGAGGTTGATTCCAACGAAGCTCCATGGAATTCTGGCATTGATACCGAAGATGATGGCAGCAACAACATTGGTTTTAAGAATCGCGTGAAGCACGGCTACTTCCCTGTTCCACCTGTTGATCACAATCAAGACTTGCGTGACGACATGGTTTACAATTTGCAGAAGGTTGGCTTGATTCTTGAACGTTCTCACCACGAGGTTGGCGGCGCAGGTCAGCAGGAAATCAACTACCGTTACAATACGCTTGTTCACGCTGGCGACGACTTGATGAAGTACAAGTATGTTGTTCACGAGACTGCTGCTTTGGCTGGCAAGGCTGCAACATTCATGCCTAAGCCAATTGCTGGAGATAACGGCACTGGTATGCACTGCCATCAGTCGCTTTGGAAGGATGGCAAGCCATTGTTCTATGCGGAAACTGGTTACGCTCAGCTTTCCGATATTGCGCGCTGGTACATTGGCGGTTTGATTAAGCACGCTTCTTCTGTGCTTGCTTTTACGAACCCTTCGCTTAACTCTTACCATCGCTTGGTTCCAGGATACGAAGCTCCTGTAAACTTGGTTTATTCGGCTCGTAACCGTTCTGCAGCTATTCGTATTCCTCTTGCTGGAGAGGCTCCTGCTGCTAAGCGTATTGAGTTCCGCGCGCCGGATCCTTCTTGCAACCCGTTCTTGGCATTCTCTGCTCAGCTTATGGCTGGCTTAGATGGCATTATGAACCACATTGAGCCTCCTGCTCCTGTTGATAAAGATCTATACGAGCTTCCTCCAGAGGAGCACGATGGCATTAAGCAGGTTCCTTCTTCGCTTGGTGAAGCTTTGCAAGCTTTGGAAGAAGACCACGACTTCCTTATGCAAGGAGATGTGTTTACTAGCGACTTGATTGAAACTTGGCTTAATCTAAAGCATGAAGAGATGGATATGGCTCGTTTGGCTCCAACGCCACTTGAGTATGAGCTTTACTTCCATATCTGATATTTGTGATTAATAAAATCCCCCGCAAGAAAACTTGTGGGGGATTTTATTTTACATTAGTCTTTTATTTTAAATCGCAAAACCGAGTGTTCTAGCAGCTGTTACAGGAACAGCTTCATCTGCCCAATAATCCTCAAGATTTTCATCTGTAGAAAGCGAGCGCATCTCAGCACGATCGATATAAAGCTCTCCGCGTAAATGATCTGTTTCATGCTGGAAAATTCTCGCTGGCCAACCATGCAAGCGTTCAGAATGCTGCTTGCCATCTTCATCTTGCCATGTAGCTTGAATATCTAACCAACGCTGACGAACCGCTTGATATCCTGCAACACTCAAGCATCCTTCGTAAAAACTGCGTGTTTGTGTTCCAATTGGTTCATAGTGGGGATTTATAATCGCCCTAAATGGCAATTCTGCAATATCCCTAGGATCATCTGCATCGTCTCGAACATGATCTTCTACAACAGCAATTGCAAGACCTAAACCAATTTGTGGAGCAGCTAAGCCAACTCCTGGTGCATCTAACATAGTGCTGTGCATAAGCGAAATAAGCTTGTTAAGAGTAGCACGTGTTAGCTGACCATCGTAAGCCACTGTTCGTTGTCTTAACACAGGCTCTCCTGCTTGAACTATAGATAGCACGCCATCATCTGTAGCGGAATCTAAAAGGCGCTCCACCGCGCGGCTAAGCTTAGTATCAACACTTGCGTGATGCGTAAACATAGGGCTCCTTTACCAAGGCTAATTCTACAAAACTTCTAAAGTAATTTACAAAGCCAACTTTGACTATTGTTGCTAAATCACATACATTCAAACAACAATACCAAAAGGATTAGTATATCAAGGTTATCTGCTTTTTGTAGCGATTCACAGTGTGTCGAGATACAAAAAGCTGAAATTCTCGCGAGAATATCGCTTGCGCGCTACAGCTTAAGATTATCCGTTACAACTTGCGCGAGTCGTGCACAAACCTCATCTGCTTGCTCTTGCGTCGCGGCTTCACACATAACGCGCACAAGTGGTTCTGTTCCGCTTGGTCGAAGAAGAACGCGCCCTGTATCACCTAGAAGCGCGCTTTCTTTTTCTACCGCTTTAAGAACAGCAGCATTAGTTTTAGACGCCATCTTATCTACATTCGGCACATTGACTAAGCATTGCGGAAGCTGAGGGAAGTCGGCAGCCATTTGCGAAAGCTTCTTTCCTTCGCGCACAACCTCGCGACACAGCGTAAGTGCTGTAAGTGTGCCATCTCCCGTGGTTGCAAACTCGCGATTAATCACATGACCCGACTGCTCACCGCCAAGAGAATAATCACCTCTAAGCATCTCTTCTAGAACGTAGCGGTCTCCGACGCTTGTTTGAACAGTGGAAATACCCATGTCTTTTAGCGCAAGCTTTAATCCAAGATTGCTCATTACTGTAACAACAAGAGTATTGTGATTCAGCTTTCCTTCGGCTTTCTTAGAACGCGCAAGAATGCCCATAATTTGGTCGCCGTTAACCATGTTTCCATTTTCGTCTACAGCTAGGCAACGGTCTGCATCACCATCGAAGGCTACTCCTAAATCGGCCTTAGACGCCTTAACCATAGCTTGCAATTGTTCTGGATGTGTGGAACCTGCGTGATCGTTAATGTTGTATCCGTCTGGAGAAGCGTTAATTACTATTACTTCTGCGCCTGCTCTTCGCAATGCTTCTGGTGCTACTACAGACGTTGCACCATTTGCGCAGTCTGCCACAACTCTTAATCCCGAAAGAGGCTTTGGACGTGTTGATGTTTCGCTGTTTAATGGAGCAACAGAAGAAACAAGATGATCAATATAAAGATTTGTAGCTGTAGTAGTATCGTGGCTGATTCGTCCAACGCCGCTGCCTGTAGGACGCTGCCATTCTTTTCCTAAAACAGCCTCAATCTCGTCTTCTTTACTATCTGGAAGTTTAAAGCCTCCGCGTGCAAAGAACTTAATGCCGTTATCTGGCATTGGGTTATGCGAAGCAGAGATCACAGCTCCCATTTCTACATTGAGCACAGAAGTTAGAAAAGCCACGCCAGGAGTTGGTATTATGCCAGCATCGATCACATCAAAACCGCCCGCACTCATTCCAGCAGCCAAAGCCGATGCTAAAAAGTCTCCAGAAACTCTAGTATCTCGCCCAACCAACGCTCTGCGTCGAGCATGCATTTTCTTTCCTGCATCTTCGTTATGCGACTCGCTACTATGCGTTGCCTCGCCTAAAACACGTACTGCAGCATCGCCTAAATCTAATGCAAGCTGCGCGGTTAAATCTCGATTGGCTAATCCCCTAACACCATCTGTTCCGAACATATTTGGCATAACCAGCCTCTTTCGTCTAACTAATAGTCATTGCTATTTACACATTTTGTATATTATCTACAAATAATCTTGTAAACACACGCTGTTCATCATTTTACCCTGCATGCCACTAAACGCGCCACTGACCACTGGCATAATCTTATTTCTTATTTGCAATTAACTTTGGTTGAATTACGGGTAATCGGGGTAATCGCTACCCTGAAATCACTACTTGCAACAAGACATTGATAATCAAAAAGCCACTTAGCAAACTAAGTGGCTTAGAATTTGTACCCCCTAAGAGAGTCGAACTCTTGTTGTCAGATTGAAAGTCTGGTGTCCTAACCGTTAGACGAAGGGGGCTTTAACCAAACCATATGATATTAACACTCATAAACTCACATAGCAAATTACGGCGTGTTGAATCATTTTGTCACTCATTTAGCAACATAAGTCAAATCGTGAATTTTTCTACCTGCTTCTAATCCTTTACGCTCAAAATTCGTCAAAACCCTACCTTCAAATCTTACAGATTCCGCGAAATCAGCATGAGGCAAATCTTTAGCATCTTGAGCATTGCCCTTACCAACATGCTCAATCGGCAAACTTACTTGTAACTTTCCATTATTTTCAAAATCTTCTCGTTCATCCATAACTTCATGAACATGTAGTGCATAATCCTCAATATCCGTAGCGATTCTCCAAACGCCTTTATCAATAAGTGCATTATGCACCGCATCCGCCAAAGAAGGCTGTACAATCCTACGCTTGTGATGTCTCATTTTAGGCCATGGATCTGGGAAGAAAGTCCAAACTTCTTTCAAAACACCATTAGAGCATGAAGCTAGAAAATCAGGTGCATTAACTTGCGCTATTCTAAGATTTTCTACACCTTGTTTTCCAGCTAATAGCATTGTGTGTGCCACTCCTGGATCATAAACTTCTAGTGCAAGAAAATTAGTATTTGGATTTGATTCGGCTGCGGCTACAATATTTTCGCCCTGACCAGATCCTATTTCTACAATAAGAGGATTCGAATTACCCCAATTTTTAGCAACCCAGTTGGAGTCTACCAACAAATCGCTTTTTACGCGTAAAGACCCTAAACTATCTTCAACATTTAATAAATATTGGCTTGAATATCGCTCTTTTGCACGCTCAAGACGCGCGTCCAAACGAGCAGACCTTCTTACAAAAGAAAGAATTACTCTAGCAGAACCATTGTCTTTATTATCTTTATCGTCTTTATTATCTTTATGCTTATTCATACCATTCAATTCATCAGATTCCAAAATATTGGATTCCAATTCGTCAGATTGCAAATTTACTATTTGAGATTCTTCCACTTTATTCCACTTCTATTCACATAAAATTGTTCAACTACGACTCATAATATCAACTCATCGTATGGTATCAAAGCAGCAAAACAGGGTGAGGATGGATAATGTAGGTAAGACGCAAAAACAAAAAAGCGCTAGAAGCAATCAAACACTTCCAGCGCTTATTTTGACAGTGGCTCCGAGCGGGATCGATCCGCTGACCTAGCGATTTTCAGTCGCTCGCTCTACCAACTGAGCTACAGAGCCAAGATGAATAAAAAACCCGGCGAACCGGGTCTCCTACTAATCGCGACCCCGGCCGGACTTGAACCGGTGACCTCCGCCGTGACAGGGCGGCGCTCTAACCAACTGAGCTACGGGGCCGTGGCTTTGTTCTCTCGAACAGCCGAGTCACTATCTTACAGAATCCTTAGCAAAATGCAAGTGCCGCGCGTGTTCGGCGTGTTGCAGCACAAAATCAAGCTATTATTCAAGCTCAGCAGCTCCAGTGCAAAGCTGATAATATTCTCCACGCTTAGCCAACAGCTCCTCGTGCGAACCACGCTCAATAATCCTGCCATGATCTAATACCATAATCACATCCGCATTGCGCACTGTAGAAAGCCTGTGCGCAATTACAAACACAGTGCGCCCTTCCATCAAAGAATCCATTCCACGCTGAACTAATTCTTCAGTATGCGTGTCAATCGATGAAGTTGCTTCATCTAAAATAAGCACCGGAGGATTTGCAACAGCCGCGCGAGCAATCGCAATAAGCTGCTTTTGACCTTGAGAAAGCCCTTCACCGCCATTGTTAAGCTGCGTATTGTATCCGTCAGGAAGATGAGAAATAAACGCGTCAGCATGAGCCAATTTTGCAGCTTGAATACAATCTTCGTCGCTAGCATCAAGATTTCCATAACGAATATTGTCCATTATTGTGCCAGTAAATAAATTCACATCTTGCAAAACAGTGCCAATAGCGTGACGCAAATCCGTTTTGCAAATATCGCGCACGTCAATGCCATCATACAAAATTTGCCCATCATCAATGTCGTAAAAACGCGTAAGAAGGTTAGCAATAGTAGTTTTTCCAGCACCTGTAGCTCCAACAAGAGCAACTTTTTGACCAGGTTTTGCAAACCACGTAATATCGTGCAAAACTGGATGATCTTCTTTGTAGCCAAACACAACATCCGTAAAACGCACGTCGCCTCGAAGCAAAGTATAACGGCCATCCTTAGAAGTGCGAGCATCTCGCTTTGCATGGCACACAATCTCTTGAGCCATTTCACTTAAGTTTTGAGCGCACTTTTTAGCTTTAGTGCCATTATCTTGCTTTGACCTTTTCCAAGCCCAATAAATATTGTTTCCTTCAGATTGTTCGTCTACTTCTTCAAGCACATCAAATGCTGATTTTTCTCCAAGATCTTCAGCAGACTGAAGTACACGCACTTTAACTAATTGCACACTGCCAGAATCAAGTTCTGGCTTTTCATCAAGTAACTCAAAAATACGAGAAGCTCCTGCAAGAGCCATCATAAGTGCGTTAGCTTGCATTGTAATTTCGCCAATAGGGTTAATAAATGCGCGCGAAAGTGCCAGCAAAGATATAAGCGTACCTAATGTAAGAGTACTAGATACAGATAATCCCAGCGTTGGCAAACCAGCTGAAGCAGCCCACGCACCAAGTAAAGCAATTAATACATAAAGCAAATAGCTTGCATTACTAATAACAGGCATTACATTATTCGCATAAGAATTGGCACTTGCAGAAATTTTTTGCACTTTTTCTATGCAATTATCTAATTTTTCAATAGAATCTGTCTCATGATTAAAAATTTTAATCACTTTGCTGCCTGTTGCAGATTCTTCAACAAACTCATTTAACTCGCCTAATGCATGCTGGAATTGCTCAAATAAACTGCCAGATTTCTTTAGCATAAAACGCACTAAATAAAGCAACATTGCAGTAAATATAGCTACAAAAACTGCAACCGGAAGCGATAGGCACATAATAGATATAAACGCTGCCAAAATCGACATTAGTGCAGAAAAAGAGTCCGGAAATGCCCACGAAATTGCCTCACGAAGAACCTCAGTATCGTTTGTGTAACGGCTCATAATATCGCCGTAACCTTGAGAATCTAAGTAACGCAATGAAAGCTTCTGCTGATGCTTAAACATAGAATCTCGCAAATCACGCATAACACTTTCAGATATATTCGCAACAAGCCTGCTCCAAAGCCAAGAACAAAACACACCAACAGCGTAAACACTTGCCATCAGAATAATCATGCGAATAAGAGGCATCCAATCCTGATTATGTTTGCCGACAAGCGGAAGAATATACAAGTCAACAAGAGATTGCAAAAACACTGCACTTACAGCTTGCACAATTGCGCTAACTATTATTGATGCAATAATTACGCAAATTTTAACTCGATACACAAGCACATAAGAGGCAAGTCTGCTAAGAGTTTTCCAACTAATAGCTGAATCTTTTTTAGAAGAGTGAGCCGTTTTATTATTAGACATTGTCACTTAGCTCCTTCTTCTTTAGTTGCGCTAGTTATGCGACTTTTTTCTTGAGAAACTGCCATATTTCTGTAAATTTCACAAGACTTAAATAATTCATCATGCGAACCTTTAGCAACAACACGACCATCTTTAAGAACAACAATAATATCTGCATGTTCAATTGAAGATATGCGCTGAGCAACGATAATTTGCGTAGAATCAGGCATAAACTTTTTCAAGCCATCGCGAATTTTACTATCCGTTTTCATATCAACCGCACTCATCGAGTCGTCGAGGATTAAAATTTTCGGCTTCCTCAAAAGTGCGCGCGCAATGCACAAACGCTGTCGTTGGCCACCGGAAACATTCTTACCACCCTGGTCAATATGCGTATTGTAGCCGTCTGGTAAATCTTTAATAAACTCATCAGCACAAGCAATTTCGCAAGCTTGACGCAAGTCATCATCGCTTGCTTCCGCTCTACCCCAGCGAAGATTTTCTGCAATTGTGCCACTAAACAAAATATTTTTTTGTAGAACAACACCAACTTCTTCACGCAAACTAGAAGAATCATAATCGCGAATATCTTTTCCGCCTACAAAAAGAGCACCAGAAGTTACGTCATAAAGTCTTGCAATTAATTGCACTAAACTTGATTTTCCAGATCCCGTTGCACCAACAACGCCAACAGTTGCTCCAGAAGGAATAGATATATTTATATCATGTAAAATTTCCTGTTCTGCTGGAGTGGATTCATCTGTATTATCTGATTGAGGATAGCGTAACGAAACATTTTCAAAACGCACAGAAGCGTCAGAAAGCTTTGTAAGTGGATGCTTGGAAACAACTTCAGTATTTCGAGATTGCAAAACATGTGAAATACGATGCATCGAAGCTCGAGCTGTTAACGACATTACAAAAACTGCAACTAAATTCGCTAAAGCAAACAAAATTTGCAAAGCATACACTACTAATGCAGCAAGATTTCCCGTTGTTAAACCAAAAGCAGGATTATTTCCTGAAGCCACAATTTCGTGCGAAGCCAACCACGCAATAAGTAGCATGCCAGAATAAAAACATAAGTTAAACAAAGGAATACTACAATTTAACACATACTCAGCTTTAATAAAATAATCATAGATTTTATGTGAAATACGCGTAAAACGACTTATTTCATAATCAGAACGCACATAAGACTTTACGACGCGAATATTATGCAAATTCTCGCCAACTCTATTATTCATCTCGTCAATCATTCGATAAATTCGAGAAAATGCTGGAGCAACTATACTAGCTCCAACAGCGCCAATTGCACCAATAATAGGCACAAATGAAAGAAAAACCCACGAGATAGCAGGGCTAATTGAAAAAGTAAACCACCAAGCAGTGATGATAATCATAACGCTGCGAATACCAGAGCGAATAATCATTTGGTAAGCAAATTGCACATTTGACACATCACTAGTCATACGCGTAACAACAGTACCGCTAGAAAACTTATCTAAATCAGAAAAACTTAAACTTTGTAAGCGTGAAAACATGTTGTGACGTAAATTTTTACCAAAACCAGCACTAGAATGAGCGCAACAAATACCAGAAATAACGCCTGCAATCATTGCAATTGCAGCAAAAATAAGCAATTGCAAACCATAATATTGCACAGCTTCTTGAGAACGTGACATAATACCAAAATCAATAAGATTTGACATTACTGTAGGGATCTCAATTTGCATAGCAGCTTCAACGAGAATAGTAACAGCCGTTAAAACGCCAAGAAAACGGTACTTTTTTAAAGATGACAGAATCGTACGCAATGCGCGAGGAGGATTATTGCTAATTTTTCGTGAATTGTTCTTCGGCTTCTCTGCCATTGCATCCCTCCACCTACATAACGTCATGTGTAGGTTTAATAATATCACTTCTTCAAATACATATTTGAATTATTGCGCATGACGCATTCCCGTATTGAGTTACTTCATTACCAAATGCATAAATAGATGAATCTTTGACATAGTAGTATACAGACAAATCACATACGAAAAAGTGCTTCTACACATTCAAATTATAAACAACGATTGATTTCATCTTATAAAAATTATACAATGAAAGAATGTATATTCGCATGTATAAAGAGGTACTGTCATGAATATAAAAAAGCTATTAATAGAATACTTACTTGCTCAGTAGCATTATCCATGTCTTTTTACTACCATTGCAAGTTCAAGCCAACACCCAAGAAGAAACTTATGAGTAACACAAGGATAGTTGGCGCTGTAGCACAGCAGAAAGGCATTCGTGTCGACTTGCAGTGAGAATTTCCACATTAATATCAACAATTATGTGAGGAACAATATGAACAGCAAACACGTAGTTCTACTGCCAATAACGCTGCTTTGTTATATTTCGTCAGCTATTTATTTCTTTAAACAATTGAAGGACTTAAAAGACGATAACACTTGTATTAATACTGTTAGTCTCACCATTCAAGCATTCGTCCTATTAATATTACTAATCTATCTTTTATATTTATGCAAAGAAAAAACATACCCAACTGTATATCGTTTAGTTACAGTATTTATGAGCATAGTTAGCATAATTCTTTTGACAGTTTGCAATACAGACGTTACTAGGTTAATTATATTTAGCTTAACATGTGTATATGTATGCATTCTTATAATCGTCCGCAAACATTGTTAAATATATCGTATGAGTGGCGCATTCAATAGGATTACGAAGCGTCACCTTCACCAACTGCTCGATCCTTGCCGTAGATTGATGGAATAAAACGCTCTTGATCGTGAAGCTTTTCCCAGATTACAGGCGGATTTTGTGGATTTTCCAGCGACTTTGGCACGTCGATAATTCGCTGATTACTAGAGCCGCGGAATTGCAATAGCGAATCGTGAAGATTCTTCATATATCGCCCGTCAACAAGAATGTCAATGTATCGCAATAACTCAAGCTTGTCAGGCGTCTCGCCTGGTCGCATAAGCTCTTCCCAAGTGTAACCAGTCCAACTCCAAATATCTTTTGTATTACCGAATTCGCTTCGAATACGCTCACATAGTGGAATCAATATACCAGTGTTAAGCAGCGGCTCACCGCCAAGAAGCGTCAATCCTTGTACATATGGTTGCGCTAAATCTTCCATAATTTGGTCTTCGAGCTTTTGAGTATAAGGGTGACCAGCGCGAAAATCCCAAATCGACTCGTTATAGCATTCAACGCAGTGGAATGGGCAGCCAGAAACGTAAAGCGAACAGCGGATTCCCTCGCCGTCTGTCATAAGAAATCGCTTATAATCCGCCACCATCCCCTTGCTCATGCGCTCACTAGACCATTGACCTGCGCGAGGATTGTTAGAAAGAGAGGTAGGAATCCACGGTCCACGGTTAACGTCTGATGGAGCAAAATCATGTAAACTTATGCGAGCCATAGTCCACCTCCTCTAGCTTTAAATATTTTATTAAATAATCTTAAATAAACTTTTGTTGAATCATATTAACTTTTGTTAGATTGTATTCACTTTTGTTAAATAAAATAAAATCCAGCCGTCAAAAAATGCTATTAACATTTTCTAACGGCTAGATATATTGCATATCACCAAATAATAAACACAAACTAAAACGTTATTTCAAGCGATTCTACGCTACTACTTGGTTTCCTCGTACCACTCGCGCGACTCGCCATTATTAAGAACAACATGGCCAGTTTCGCCCGACATGTGCTTTACGCGGTGAGCGATTTCCTCGTGGCGTCCATGAACCATTGGGCGCTGAACAGGATTGCCCAAGTATCCGCAAGTGCGCTTAGTAACATTGCACTTATCTGGGTCGCTGTTTCCGCACTCTGGGCAGCGGAAGCCTTCTTTAGTCGGCTCAAAATCGCCTTGGAATCCGCAAACGAAGCAATGATCGATTGGAGTATTCGTGCCCAAGTAGCCAATGCCAATCTTATAAGCATAATCCCACACAGCTTCCAAAGCCTTAGGATTTGCCTGCAAGCACGGGAACTCACAGTAGTTGATAAATCCGCCAGAAGCAAGATACGGGAAGTCAACCTCGTATCGAAGCTTCTCCATAGGAGTTGGCTGCAACCACACTGGGTAATGGAAGGAATTGGTGTAGAAGTCGTGATCGGTAACGCCTTCAATGCGACCAAACTTCTGACGATCCATGCGGTTAAAGCGATCCGTCAAAGACTCAGCAGGAGTTGAGTAAACGGAATAATGGTAGCCTTCAGCCTTTGACCACTGCTGGCAAAGCTGATTCATTCGGCGAACCATAGAAAGCGCAAATTGCTTACCATCCTCATTCCAACTGTGATCTTGCATCCAATCCTTGCCAAAGAACACGGATGTAGCCTCATACAAGCCAATGTAGCCCAAAGACACTGTTGCGCGCTCATTGCGGAACAGCTGATCCACGCTCTCATTAGCTTCCAAACGACCAAAAGCACCGTAGCGGAACAGCGTTGGAGCATTCACAGGAGTTGCCTGCTTGCAACGCATAATGCGGAATCGCAGAGCTTGATGAGCCACTTCCATACGCTCGTTAAAAAGCTTCCAGAATCGGTTCACGTCTCCATGAGACTCCAGCGCAATACGAGGCACGTTAACCGTTACAACGCCAAGATTCATGCGGCCGTCTTCCACATCTTTGCCAGTCTTTGGATCAATCCAACCCTGAAGGAAGGATCGGCAGCCCATAGGAGCCTTAAAGGAGCCAGTAATCTTAATAATATTCTCGTAGAACACAACGTCTGGATACATGCGCTTAGTAGAGCACTCAAGCGCAAGCTGCTTCAAATCGTAGTTAGGGTCGCCTGCATCTGCGTTTACACCATGCTTAATAGTAAACACAAGCTTAGGGAAGATAGCAGTATGACGGTCTTTACCTAATCCACGAATGCGATTAAGCAAAATAGCGCGCTGAATTTCGCGAGCAAACCAAGAAGTACCCAAGCCAAATCCAACAGTTACGAACGGAGTCTGACCGTTAGAAACGCGGTTGGAATTAATCTGATATTCCATAGTTTGCATAGCGTCGTAAATCGCCTTGCGCGTCATAATCTTTGCATAGATTTCACGAATCTGATCAAGCTCACTCAAGTTTTCATCAAAAGGAGTGTCGGCAGGAAGCGGATCCCTATCCGAACAATGAAGATTCTTAGGCTCCTGAGCCTTCAAACCGTCAATCATATCTTTGGCAACTTCGATCGGCGTAGAATCAGGAATCATGGCATGAGCCATAGCAAGATTCTTATCGTAATCGCACTTAGCGTAAGGCTCAAGCATCTCGTCTGCACGATTAACTGTTTGACCGCCGTACTGTGCGCCTGCAATATCCTTAATAATCTGCGTAACCTGAGTTGCGGCGGTGCCAATAGACTTTGGGCTATCCATCATTGCGTTACCAAGAGCAAATCCTTTAGCGAGCATATCACCAAAGTCTGGGAGCGAGCAGTTGCTCATGCACGTAAATGGCGAATAATCGGCATCATGGAAGTGAATATCACCCTTCATATGCGCGTTAGAAACTGCATGAGGAAGCATAGAAAACGCGGAAGCCTTGGAAACAGCGCCTGCAAGAAGATCGCGCTGAGTGGCGTAAACGTTGGAATCCTTGTTGGCGTTTTCGCGAACAAGCGACTCATCTCGGTTTACAAGACGATTTACTGCTTCGTTAATATCGGTTGCCTTAGCGCGGTCAATATCTCGATTTAGACGATAGCTTGTGTAGCAACGCGCAACTTCGTAAAGGTGATTTTCAATAAGACCATGCTCGACAAGAGTCTGAATATCTTCAATCTTCGCAGGTCCATTGTAACGATCCTGAATTTCAGCTTCTATATGGTCCGTAATATCGCGAATCATCTGCTCTTCTTGAGGACCGACTTCTTTGCGCAAGTCCTTAAAAGCGGCTTTGATTGCCATAATAATGTTCATTTGATCAAAATCGACAACGCGACCATCACGCTTTTCAACCTGCACACGAGACTTCTTAGAAGAATCACTATCAGAGATAGAATCAGCCATTTCTACATCAACATCGCTTAGCTGCGATTCTAAAGTCATGTCTTCTAAAGTCGTACCAGAGACCTGCATCCTACAGACCTTTCTTACATCTACAGTTTATTTATCCTGTTATCCATCCTGTTTTGAATAATGACCATTATTCAAAACAACTTGCTCAACTATAACCCAACCTCTGCACAATATCTAGGGAACTTTATTCAAAAAACAAACTATATATAGTGATTTTGGATATTTTCGCGATTTTTGAGGCGTGTCTCGATGCAACCGGAATATATATGCATTCCGTTATCAAGAAACACGCACTAAACTTAAAAATCGCACAAATTCGTGGCACTTTGATATATTGAGTCACGTGGAACAGACAGCTTTTCAACATGCAGAAGAATTTGGCTTCCAACCTGGAGATATCGTACAGCAGTGGCTGTGGGACGATGACGTTGACGATGCAATCTGCGACAATATCGAAAATCTTACTGGAGAAGATCTGGTAGATGAAGATTACGACTCATCTGTTGACGGCGTCATTATTTGGTGGCGCGATGGCGACGATGAGGATGAGTTGGCAGACACGATTATGGATGCCACAAACATGTTAGACGACGAAGCTCCAATGTGGGTTCTAACGCCTAAGCCTGGTCGCGAAGGCTCTCCAAGCTCCAGCACAGTGCAATCCGCTGCTAAAACAGCTGGCATGAATGCTGCAACTCCTTTAACCGTAAGCGAAGATTGGAACGGAATCCGCTTGCGCGCATTCGGCAAGGGTCAGAGCAAGTAACATTTTTAACACGATTGAGACAAATATAACGAATTTGGGTCAAAAAGCGTTATATTTGTCTCATCAGTGATGCAAATATAACCAAAAACAGGCAAAAAACGTTAGATTTGCATCACGAGTGATACAAATCTAACAAATCTAGAACAAAGCCACTAAGACAGGTTACATCATTTGCGCAGATTAGCTGCGCTCACGCCTGCGACCATGGTCACGACTGCTGCCACGACCATCATTGTGTCCTCTTCCTCTACCGCGTCCTCTGCTTCTTCCTCTGCCTCTGCGCTTTGGCTGCTCTGGCTCTGGCATACTCCAGCCCTCTTGCAAATCCGCCAAATCCCCAACAATTTCTTGCAAAACAGGCGAATCTGGCTTAACGTCTTCTGCCTTAGCATGAATTCCAGCGCGTCGAAGCATAGTGTGCGCCATGCGCTTTTGATTCGGCAACACAAGAGTTACGACATCGCCAGACTCCCCAGCGCGCGCAGTACGCCCAGATCTATGCAAGAACGATTTTGGATCCTCTGGAGGCTCGGTTTGCACCACAAGCGCCACATCGCTAATATCAATGCCTCGAGCCGCAACATCTGTAGCAACTAGAACGCGCACTAGCCCATCAGAAAACACAGCCAAGTGCCTATCTCTCTGATTCTGAGACAAATTTCCTTGCAAATCGACGGCTGGAATACCCTGACTAATGAACTTTTTAGCCATGTTCTTAGCTTGGTATTTTGTGCGAGTAAAGAATATAGAGCGTTTTTTACCAGACGCTAATTTGCGCAGAACCTCATACTTATCTCCTGCAGACACGCCAAACACATGATGAGTCATTGTATCTACCTGAGAATCCGCATCATCTACAGCGTGCACAACAGCATTCGGCAAGAAGCGATTTACTATAGCAGCAACTTGCTTATCCAAAGTTGCAGAAAACAGCATTCTCTGACCATTAGGATTTGTCTGCTCTAAAAGCCTTGTTACAGCTGGCAAGAATCCCATATCAGCCATTTCGTCAGCCTCATCTAAAACACTGACTTCTATGTTTTCAAGCGTTAACGCGCCCTGCTTTAGTAGATCTTCTAATCGCCCTGGGCACGCTACTATAATCTGAGCACCCTGCTTTAACGGAGCAATTTGCCTCTGATATCTTACTCCGCCGTAAATAGTAACAGTATGCATACCATATGCTGCTGCAAGAGGAGCAATCACCTCATCAATCTGATGAACAAGTTCTCGTGTTGGAGCCAAAATCATCGCATGAGGTGCTGGAATATTACTATCTTCGCGATTCTTGTTTTTTCTAGAAGTACGACCAGAATTTATTAAATCAACAAAGTTTTCAGCCAATCTTGCTACAAGAGGGATAGAAAACGCTAAAGTTTTCCCACTTCCTGTACGACCTCTACCAAGTATGTTTGCACCTTTCAAAGAGTCTGGCAGAGTAGCTTGCTGAATTGGGAAAGCTGTGTTTTTGCCATCTGCACGCAAAACATTAACCAATGGTTCTGGAACGCCAAGCTGTGCAAAAGTAACATCATCACTATAGTTTTCTCGAGATTCCACAGCTGTATCTGGAATCATTACGGAATTTTTTGTAATTTCTAGATTTTTCTTTATTGAAGACTCAGTATCAATAGTCGTCGGTTGCTGGCGACTTGTCTGGTGCCTATTGTGGCGACTATCTCTGCTCTTCTTCATATTGCGATTGTCAAAATCAAAATCACGCTTTTTTAAATCACGTTTGCCAAAATCTTGTTCAGCTTCTTTAATTGCAATCTCTTCGTATTGCAAAGCCTTCTCTCGAGCACGACTCCTAGCTTTGTCTGCCTTGCGATTACGTGCTTTACGCGCATTAAATTCGTTATTCTTACGATTTCCCTGATATTCAAATGGGTTTCTATTAGACTTATAGCCTTTTTTAGAAAAATTCTTATTAGTTCCCTGGCTTACAGCAGATCTTTTACCAGCAGATTTTTTACTAATAGTTTTCTTAGCACCTTGCGTTTTAGCAGACGCAGCATAATGAGTATGTGGCACAATAGCCTTTCGTAAATTACTTCAACATAGTTGACTATATAATGTTGACAATGCGTAATTACGAACATTCAAAGGCACAATTACAAATGTAATTGCACAAAATTAATCTACAGACTGCAAAGCAGCAAAAGTGCGCAAAACAAGCAAACCGTGAATCGCAAGCATAAGCCGCGCAACTTTAATGTGTAATCACTACAAAGTCATGAACTAACTGAGCCTAACACAAGCCCCACACAATACGCAATAAGTAATGAAATACTGATCTACAAGCTACTCTTCTTCCAAAGAATCTATTGTAGGAGCAAGAACCAAATTTTTAACAAGCTCACGCGTGCGAAGCTGAGAATCCGCATCCAGACAATCATCTGTAATAACAGTATCCACTTGGTCGAAGCGGGCAAACAGTGAAAGCGATGTGCAAGTCCATTTAGTGTGATCTGTTAAAATAATCGTACGATCCGCAATATCCATCAAAGCCATATCTGTAGCAGCTTCAAGAGAATTAGGCATTAGGAATCCACGAGGTAGACTCACGGAATGAGTGCCCAAAAACACGGTGTTTACGCGCAAAGACGAAACAACCTTATCCGCAATAGGACCAACCAGAGAATTAGATCTAGTAATAACTCCGCCAGTAACAATAACCTCAATATCTTTAGACTCAAGCGCCTGAACAAGCTCTGCAACAGGAATCGAATTGGTTAAAATCGTAATACCAGAAGCTCTACGAGACTCAAGTAGATGCTGAGCAAATACATAAGCAGTTGTACCACCACCAATAGCTATAACATCTCCAGGCTGAACATAATCCACAGCTTTGCTGGCGATTGCGTCCTTTAATCCCATATCCATCTGCGACTTTACCGAAAACAGAGGCTCAGAAAGAAGAGTGTTAGTTGTAACAGCACCACCATGAACTCTTTTTAAAAGACCTTTGTCTGAAAGCTCCGCGATATCCCTACGAATAGTCATTGCCGAAACACTTAGCTCTTTAGAAAGAGCAGTAATACGCACAGCCCCTCTAGTGCGAAGACGGCTTAAAATCAACTGCTGACGCTGAGAAGAAATCATGTGAACATTATCGCACAACTAAACGCAAAAAACAAACTCAAATGAGCGTTTCTATGTGAAAAACGTTAGGTAATTAACAAAATTCATGCAAAATATTGCAAAATTCAACAAAACGAACAAATGATTATAAAAAAAAACACGACACTATGTTCCCATGTTAGCTCACGTATTAAGTGTGATTTTGAAAACGAATGCGTGAATCTACTCGTTTCCTTCTTTGCTGTTGTGCGATTCCTATTGGGAGTTGCGTGAGGGCTGGGTGTTTCTTGTCTCACAACGCTCTGCCTATTACGTGTTATCTTGTGTTGCGGTTGTTCCGATTTGGTTTTGATTTTGTTTTTGGATTGAAGTTTGTTTGTAGTGGTTGATCATTGGATTATTTGGTATCGGCTGCCGCTCTTATATTGTTCGACCAAGAATCACCCAGCCCTCTTACGAGTCTGAACAATTGCGTATCTCTTAATCACCGAGATTCTCGATTTTTCTTGCTACTTCAGCGAATCACCATCGGAGGACTGCGAATCGACTTGCATGAGCGCTTAAAGCGTAGCGCGCGAATGCACTTCGATTCGCTGAGCTTGCTCAAAGTTGAAAGCACAGTGTGCTTTCAACGCAAGCGAAGACGTGAGCGCGCTGTAACGCGCGAGCGATACGCTTCATCCGCTGCGAAAAATCTCAAATCTCCACCACATTTGACGCAATCAATACACAAAGCTAGTAAATCAGTACTGATGATGCGTGTGATCGTGCATAACGTCTTTATGCTCCGACGCATGAGGAATATGCAAAACGCGCATACGATCAATCGCCTTACGCGCAAGCTGATGAGCAGAACCAGCCCCATCACCTTTAACCCCAAAAATCACAATTAAAGCCATAACAGCCGTAATAATCGCACTAATTCTCAAAGTCCATTGAACACCAAAAATGCTGGCTGCCAAATTATCTGCAGAACCAACTCCAGTAAGCATATGATGCCACTGAGTAAAAGTAGCCATAGTAACAACGAGCACTGGAGCACCAATAGCACCCCAAAGCTGTCTCATTGTATTAGTGACTGCAGAACCATCGCCCAACTCACTAGGTTGCAAGCAATTTAAAGACCATGTTGTAACAGGCATAAGCAAAAATCCCATGCCGATTTGTCGCGTAAACTGCCAGATTGAAATCCACCAAATCCATGTGTCTTTGTCGATAAGACTCATCATAACTGTGCCAAAAAGCAAAATAAGAGAGCCTGCCATTGCTACAGGTCGCACACCAAAACGATCGAGCATACGCCCACCAAAATATTGCGAAATTGCCATTCCAAACGCGCCAGGCAACAATACCAGACCACTCATAGTAGCTGAAAAACCACGATCTGATTGAATATACAGCGGAATAACCACCATAATTGAGCTAAACGCAAAGAATGTTAAACATGCACAAGCGGTGCCAATCGTAAAATAGCGATTCTTCAACACGCTTATTCCAAGCAATGGCTGCTTTCCTTTAACTCGCGCACGCAATTGTCTAATCACAAACCATGTTATTCCACACGCTCCAACAACCATAGGCAACCATGAAAGCGGGTTTGAAATGCCATAAGACTCAATGTTTGTGAAGCCAAACATAACTCCACCAAAGCCAATAATTGAAAGTCCAACGGAGAAGAAATCTGCTTTGGCAGAGCGATCATGTTCACCGAAATTATGTAGGAAAAATATGGAAAGAACAATAGAAATTACGCCAATAATTGTAAGAGATAAGAATATAGAACGCCAACCATTAAAATCAGTTTGCATACCACCAACTGTTGGTCCAATTGCTGGAGCAATACTCATTGCCATACCAACGCTACCCATAGCCATTCCTCTACGAGTAACTGGGTATACAGAAAACACAGTAATCTGTAGAACAGGCCACATAACTCCAGTGCCAATAGCCTCTAGAGTTCGCCCAGCTAACGCCATAATAAAATCATTACTCAGCCATGCCATAACTGAGCCTAGAGTAAAAAGAATCATGGAAGTAATAACAATTTGACGAGTAGAAAATCGTCTAGTCAAAAATGCTGTTAGCGGCACCATAATAGCCATAATCAGCTGAAAAATAAACGTAAGCCACTGTCCCGTAGTAACACTTATGTTAAACTCACGCACAATAGTAGGTAATGCAGCTGTGAGCTGCAATTGCGCAAAATTGCCAATAAAAGTTATAAAAGTTAAAATCGCCAAAGAAACCAAGGCTGCGCGAGTAAGACGATTGTTTTTATACGCTTCTTCACCAACAAGAGCATGACTAAGTTTAGACAAGTTCACGAAAGGCTTGCGTTTGGCAGACTCACTAACAAAATCATCACCCTTATTAAACCATGATTTTCTAGGCAATATTGTCACTTAAATTTCCTTCCATAATCACATAACACGCATAAAATAATCAGCGATTATCGTAAAACCAAGAAACATACTTGACTCTACGATAATCGCTTCAAAACAAATCTATAAGTCTACTCTATGAGCCTGTGCGTCTATAAATCTATAATTCTCACAAACTTACAATTGCCGCAAAATTCATAATAGTAGCAAGTATAATACAAATCAGTAGCTTCTATGAGACAACCAATGCCTGTAAGCACCCTGAATGGAACCGTAACGACCATTGCAATAATTCCAGAACCAACGAAGCTGAGTCTGATAATTAGTCGCCCAGTCAGCACCCATAGAAGACATCTTTCTTCCAGGCAAAGCCTGAGGCAAACCGTATGCACCAGAAGGATTCATAGCGTTTACGCGCCAACCTGATTCATGTGAAATAATAAACACTGTAGCAGTAAAATCAGCTTCACTATAACCGTTAGAAAGAAGCCAAGAATGCGCCCACTCCTGCATTTCACCAGCAGGAACTGTAGTACCAATAGAAGATGCAAAATCTGAATCTACGCTAGCTCCACCTGTGCCAACAAGAATGACCTTATCTTTTGGAGCTTGCTTAACAAACGATACAAAAACGTTAGACGAAACAACTTTATCACCTGCGCGAGTAACAATCTTACTTGTTTCCATCACGCCAGGAGCACCCTGATCCTTAACCTTTTCCGTGCCCTTTGGAAGAGCTGCAGTTTCCTTCTTAACCGTGTTAAAAGCAATCGGTTCATCAGAAGTTTCAAGCTTTGCGCCTGCACGCTTAATGGTGATAACCGTTGATTCGGTTACCTTGGAATCAAGTGCAGGCTCTACAACATCATTAGGCTCAAGAGTAATATCTCCAGCTTCTAGAACAGACTTAACGTTTGTAAAATCCGTGCCAAGAACAGTACGATGACTCCCATTGATATTCACAGTTATGTAAGAAGTAGCGCCTTTTTTAACACTTTTAAGCGAATTACGATACGTGCCACGCGAAACCTGATTAGCGGAATCTGTAGCAGAATAAGCAGTTATGTAAGGCTTCGCAGAATGATTCTTTGATGCCGAATAAAAGTTCCTAGACGCAATACCAAGAGTTACTACAGACACAAAACCAACAAAAATCGCTACAATTCTTGCCCACTGACGAACACTCAATGAGGTAAGTGTAACAGTTTTCCTTCGGTGACTTGTCATAACTCTCCTTGGTAGAAGTTAATGCACAAAGCGTAAATCTAAAAATAAATAATCCTCATACAGCTTTTTGCACAAAGTATATATAATTGTAGACTCATGCAAAGAGAATGGCTTAAAATCAAGGTTCTTACTACTATTCCCCATCATTTTCAGATTCACTTGATTCGCTGCCAGAATTACCTTCAGCATCTTTACTAGGATCGTAAGCCTTAGCTTGATTGACTAAATCTTCTAAATCGGCTGGCAACAAAGCCCCAGCTTGACGATAAATAACATCTCCACGTTTGATAACCATAACCGTTGGAACAGCCTTAATCGCCGCAGCACTTGCCAAATCAGGAGACTGGTCTATGTCTACCTTAACGAATGGAACATCGTCAAACTTTTCGCTAACTTGTTCAAAAATAGGACCAAAAGCTCGGCATGGTCCGCACCAAGTTGCCCAAAAATCAACAACAACTATTTCATTAGTACCAGCAATTTTCTCAAAATTATCTTGCGTAGCATGAATAACCGCCATTTTTACCCCTTTTAGTGCAATCACTTATTCATGCCATTATATATGTATCTGTCGCCTTGCGGCACTAGGCTAGAAAACATGCTTGATATCCAATTTATTCGTGAACATGCCGACGTAGTTAAGGAATCGCAGCGCAAGCGTGGCGAGTCCGTTGAGCTCGTCGATGAGGTGCTTCGTGCAGACGACTTGCGCCGCAACAGTTTAAAGGCTTTTGAAGCAGCCAGAGCAGAGCAGAAAGCAATAGGAAAAAAGGTTGCAGCTGCTCAAGATAGCGAGAAAGCCACACTTATTGCTCAGACTAAAGAACTTGCTCAAAAGGTTGCAGAATACAAGGCTGAATCTGAGCAGGCTACTGCCGACTACACTACAGCAATGTGGAAGCTTTCTAACATCGTTGAAGATGAAGCTCCAGAAGGCGGAGAAGATGACTACGTTGTAGTTAAGAAAGTTGGCACTCCTCGCGACTTTGCTGCAGAAGGCTTCGAGCCAAAGGATCATTTGACTCTTGGAACTGGCGTTGCTGGAATTGATATGCGCAGAGGCGTAAAGGTTGCAGGTTCTCGCTTCTACTTCTTGCGCGGTGCTGTGGCTAGATTGCAAATCGCAATGCTTACTATGGCTGTAGACCAAGCCGAAGAGCACGGTTTTACCCTTGCGATTACGCCAACGCTTGTGCGTCCAGAAGTTATGCGCGGAACTGGCTTCTTGAATTCTCACGCGGATGAGATTTATCGCCTGCGCGAGCCAGATGATCAGTATTTGGTTGGTACTTCCGAGGTTGCTTTGGCTGGTATGCACGAGGATGAGATTCTTGACTTAAGCAATGGTGCTTTGCGTTATTGCGGTTGGTCGAGCTGCTACCGTCGTGAAGCTGGTGCTGCTGGAAAGGATACTTCTGGTATTATTCGCGTGCATCAGTTCGATAAGGTAGAAATGTTCGTTTATTGCAAGCAGGAAGATTCTCGCGCTGAGCATCAGAAGTTGCTTGGCATGGAGCAGGAAATGCTTGCTAAGGTGGAAGTGCCTTACCGCATTATTGATACTGCTGCTGGTGACCTTGGTTCTTCTGCCGCTCGTAAGTTTGATTGCGAAGCTTGGGTTCCAACTCAGGGTCGTTACCGTGAGCTTACTTCTACTTCTAACTGCACTGAGTATCAGGCTCGCCGCTTGAATGTTCGCGAACGCATGGAAGATGGCGGAACTCGCCCAGTTAGCACACTTAACGGCACTTTGGCTACTACTCGCTGGCTTGTGGCTATTTTGGAAAATCATCAGCATGAAGATGGTTCGATTGATATTCCAAAGGCTATGCAGGCTTATATGGGTGGCAAAGAAGTTATTGAGCCTACTAAGTGGGAAGCGTGACTTTACTATAGTTTGAGTCTAAATTTTGTATCTTGACACGCGAGATCATTTAGTTTAGTATCAAATAATCTTCTCCTTTTGGGTTATATGTCAAAAAGTGTATAAAACTGTTCTGATGTATGTTCTTGAAATAGAATTTAGTCAGTTTAGTTTCATACACTTTTTGATGTATAGCTCTTTATTTTTATTAATTTATATTTTGCATTTAGTGAGCAATAAGTGGCGCTACTTGCGATTCGTAAGCGCGCAAAGCCATATCAATCACATTGTGCATATCGTAATAGCTGTAAGTGCCTAAACGTCCACCGAAAACAGTGTTAGGCTGCGCTTCCGCAAGCTGCGCATAGCGCGCATACAATGCCTTATCTTCCGCCGTATTCACTGGATAGTAAGGCTCATCTTCGCGAGTTGCAGCGCGAGAATACTCCTGCCACACAACAGTTTCCCCAGCTTTTACGCTTTTGCCCGGCACAAAAGTTGCGCAATCGCCAGCTTCACCACTAGCGACGCCCTCAACCTCCTCACGCTCTGGATTAAAGTTCTTAAACTCAATTGCGCGCGTAAATGGCACATCAGCATCCGAATAGTTCATAACTGGGCAGCCAAAGTGGTCGCTCTCCTGGTAGCGCACTTCCTTAAAATCAACGGTACGCCACTTTAACTCGCCAAGCGCGTAATCAAAATACCTGTCCACTGGCCCCGTATAAACCACTGGCACTCCAGCTTCCGCCAGCGCGCGCTTGTTAAACGGCTGCGATTCGTCGAAAAAGTCCACGCCAAGCGAAACGTGGATACGCGGATCGTCAATCATGCGCTGCATCCAAGCTGTGTAACCGTCAGTAGGCAATCCCTCCCAAGTGTCTTTAAAGTAGCGATTATTGTAGTTAAATCGCACAGGCAAGCGCTTAATAATTCCAGCAGGCAGCTTAGAAGGATCCGTTTGCCACTGTTTTGCCGTGTAATTCTTAATAAACGCCTCGTAAAGCGGACGCCCAATTAGGCTAATACCCTTATCGTTCAAATTTTGCGGATCTTTGCCAGCAAACTCCCCCGCTTGGCTTGCAATCAAAGCCTTCGCTTCTTCTGGCGTGTAATGTGCGTGGAAGAATTGGTTAATCGTACCTAAGTTGATTGGCAACGAATACACTTCGCCGTCGTGTGTTGCGTAAACGCGATGCACGTAGTTAGTAAACGTTGTAAAGCGGTTCACGTAATCCCACACACGCTTGTTGCTTGTGTGAAAAAGATGTGCGCCATACTTGTGAATTTCAATTCCCGTTCGCTCGTCAAAATACGAGTAAGCATTTCCACCAATGTGATTACGCACGTCAATAATCTCAACGCGAGCGCCAGCGCGTTCTGCAGCCTGCTGAGCTACGGTTAAGCCGAACAAGCCTGCTCCAACAACCACTAAATCTGGGTATTCGCTCATTTTTCCACTCATTTCTTGCTTTCTTATTTGCACTTACTCTTCGATTTTTAATTGCATTACTTCATATTTTTGATTTTGCAATCGTAGATTATTTTTTCAAGATTCCTAACACACGCCATAGTAAAACATTGCGCGCGCTGTAAAATCGTAAGCTTTTTAACAGCTGATTTAGCAAATTCTACGTCTTTAGCATAATTTTTTTCGTATATTTTTTGGATTTTTGCGTCGCTATTTTTTCCGCCATTAAGCGTATTTTCCCCACTTTTCAGCGCACATCGCTCATACCTTAAGTTTCCAACCATTGTGTAGTAGCTTCTTGCTGGCACAACGTTGTGTTCTAAGCACAAATCCCAATTTGCTCGCACAGCGTCAATATGATCGTGATAAAAGCCCGCGTCTCGCATTTTATGCGTTACGGAATCCGCGCGTTGCAGCCAGTAATACAGCACTGCGTCCACATGTGCTACGTAATTCATGCGCGAGTACAGCACGCTTGCCATCGCAGTATCTTGCGCAAACTTTCCTTCTGGGAATCGCACTCCTTCCCAAACCTCTCGCTTGTACAGCCTGCACCAATTAGCTTCGTTAAAGTAGCGCGCTTCGCTGTTTTTGCCCAGCTTGTTTCCGATTATTCTAAATATTTTGCAAAATACAGTTTGATACGCTTTTAGCGGATTTTTTACGATTTTTATTTGAGGCATGTTTTCTAAACGCGCGGTTGCTTGCGACTTTTCCGCACCCAAGCTATCCTCATCCAAGCCATGCGCACCCAAACCAGCTTCTTTTTTAATCTGCTCTAAGCTACTTAGCCCGAATTGCTGCCATTTCGCTTTGCTCATACTAGCTCCGCTTTGCAAAATAGCGTTTAGCAAAATCTCAATATTTTGGCAGTCTAAAATATCGTCATTGTCTGCAAACGCTATAAATTCGCCACTTGCCGCATCAAGCCCTGCGTTTTGTGCGCGAGATATTCCGCCGTTTTGTTGGTGTATTACTTTAACTCGCGAATCTTTTGATGCGTAGGAATCGCAAATTTTGCCAGAGTCGTCTTTGGATCCGTCGTCTACTAAAATCAGCTCTATGTTTTTGTACGTTTGCGCAAGAATCGAGTCCACGCATCCACTCAAATATTTTGCAGAATTGTAGACTGGCACGATTATAGAAACTAGCGGATTTTCGTTTTTAGCATAATTTTCCATTGCTATCATTTCTATCCTTTCAAACCGCGTTCTGTTCTGCTTTACAAGATGAGATTTTGCGCATTTGACGAATCTTTTTCTGCCCATCCTTAAATCCGCGTATCATTGCGCGAATTTTCGCAAATTTATTCTTTTCCCACAGCGCAACGAAAATCATATCTCGCACAACTGCACGCAACGACTTAGCATACGAGTATGTTCCCATTTTGTAATCCACTACTTGCATATTTCGCGCTATGTAATACTTGCGATTTGCGTTGTGATTCCACACGATTGGGTGTTTTATAATCAAGTTTATTGAGCGCGCTTTGCCGATTTGGTGTTCCATTATAACGTTTTGGCACTCTACGATTTTCCACCCTGCTCGCACTAGTCGCCTTGAAAAGTCGAAGTCTACTCCGTCGATTTCTAGCCATTCGTCAAATCCGCCGATTTTCTGCCACGCTTCTACGCTTGTTAAGCTTCCAGACGTTATGCATTCGTCTTCGTGGCATTTGCTGTGTAAAATCGTGCCGTCTAAACGGTTTTTTAGCAAAGAACATACAATTGCGATTTTTGAATTTTTTGCATTTTTTTGATTTACAAGATTTCCCTGACTTTCCAGGATTTTCTTGTATTCGCTAATCATGTTGCTTGGCACAACAGAATCGTCGTTAAGCGTTAGCACCCAGTTGAAACCTTGCGATTTTGCCCATTCAAACACTTGCGTTAATGCTTTTGCAAAACCAATATTTTGACTGTTTTTAACTAAAGTCACGTTTGCGTATTTGCTTACAACTTCTTGCAAACTTTTAACATTTTTAGACGCATTGTCTACGATTACTACGCGCTCTACTTGATTGCATAGCGCTTCTAAACACGTGCTTACATCTATTAAAGTTGGATTATAGGTGATTATTCCAGAACAAATACGCATGTTAGTCCAAACTGCGATTCTTGCTGCCGATTTTCACCCAACATTTGCTCACAAAACCAACAATCAACTTTGTAAAACGCTTGAGTATTACAGAAAGCACAAGAATTACCACAAACTCTGCGATTAGCAATCCGTACGCCTGCCAGCGATTAAGCCACGTAGGGTATATTACTGTAAACACTTGCATTATTAACACATGGTGTACCAAAAAAATCTGGTACGAATACGCGGATATAAACTTTGTACACGCGCTTAATGGCTTAAAACTTTTAACAAGTTCGCCAATATAAGAAAGCAGCAAAAATGCTAATATTCCTACAATCGTAACGGCAATATTTCCTTGTAAAGCATGCGTTAATTGTTGCAATGCAAGAATCACAAAAGATATTGCAGCAAGCCAATGCGGCACTTTTTTTATGAACTTTACAAAAATCATGCCAAATACTAATTCTGGCAATCTTGTTGTTAAAAGAATATCAGACGGAACTCGTGGAATCTGGTAAAAAGTAAAGAACACAACTGTTGCAGCGTATAGAGCCATCACAATGCAAACAGTTGCTATTGGCATTTTGTTTACGCCAACTCTTAAAAATGGAAACACTATGTAAAACAGTATTATGAACCCTAAGAACCATTCGCCTAGAACATAAAAAGTTCCTACACCGAATGCAGAAGCATAACCATCCATTCCAAAAAGCGAAAAAATTGCTGTTATTTTATGCCTTGGTACAAAAATATAGCCATTATTGCGAATAAATAGTAAAATATTCGCCACTATGAATGCTACCCAAAACATTGGGTATAGTGTTTTTGCACGCTTTGTGTAGAATGTGCGCAAATCCAGGCTTTCTCTATCCCCGTAGTTGTACATAAGAGCGGCGCCAGAAATAATCAAAAATAGCGATACTCCTAATCCACCAATGTAGATTCCAAACGGTCTATTTACAAAGAACCGCGTTGGCTCCAAATATGGATTGTTGAAATGAGTTACCACAATCAAAATCGCAGCTATTGCGCGAATCCAATCCAAGTAGAAAAGTCGCGGTTTTCTTGCGCGCGTAAGATTTGCTGCAGCTGTATTTACGCTTATATCACTCATCTTCTTTACCTTTACGACCAATGTGCACAATTCTTTGACCTATGTACAAAGTCTTATAAAATACGCGCTTTGCAATACTTCTTAACACTCTTAAAGCAGCGTAACGGAATCGCTTTCCGCGCATTACTTCCCTACAAGTTTCTTCCAAATTGCGTTTAATCCATGGCGTGCTCACAGATTTTGTGAGTTCTCGAACATCGAATTCTAGATTCGTCATTTCTATTCGTGCAAAGTGGTCCGAGAATATGTATGCGTCATAATATCCGTTGGCTTGCGGCACATACCCATATGCTCGCTCTATAAAGTGCAACAACGTTCCGTCTATTTTTAGCGGTTCTGCTGGAAAATCTTCGTAAGTCCACTTTCTATCCAATAGCCCGTGCAGTGCTTTCGTGCGGAACCAGAACATTGTTCCAAGAGGAGCTATAGCGTCTTTGTTTTCGTCTAACGGAACGCTAATTCCTAACGTTTTTTCTAGGAATTTCTTTGTGCCTTCAAAGTTTGGACCCCAAGTGTATGTAAATCCTGGGAAGTAGTCTGCGTGATTTGGCGGCGTTGGCATTGCCATTCCAAGTCGCGGATGCGTTTCAAACAGATTTATAACATTTTGCACATACTCTTTACTTGCAAGAATATTTTCAAAACACTTGTACGCGAATCCGTCGCCTATGCTTCGAGGCGATAATTGCGTGACTTTTTTATCGTGAGCAAAGCATACGTAATCGTACTTCATAAGATCTGCGCCGCCGCCCACTAAGAATGCGCTCACATCTCTACCGCGATTTTCAATTAACCGCACGTCTACGTTATATGGAAGATGTTCCACACGCTGTTTCACGATTTGCTGATTTTCTTTCGATCCTACAGTTAGGATAATATCCGATCCTTCTGGCATAGATTGCACATATTGAATCGTTTTTTCTAGCAAATCCATGTAATACAAGTGCATACACAACGCGACTTTTGGCTTAGCCGTAGATGTTGATGTAGCTGTTGACGAGTTTTCTACAACATGATTTTGCGGCAAAATGTATCGCAAATGAAGATTCTTCATCAAATCTGCCATATTCATGCTTCGCAAAGCATTTTCCCAAATCAAATCCGTGTTGTAATCTGTGTGGTCTTTCAAATACTCGTATAAGTCTAATGCTTGGTTTCCAACAGATTGCGTAGAAACGTCGGAGTAGTCGTGGAAGAAAGACCTGCGCTTAAAAATCGGGCAACGCTTATATTCCACAATCTGCCTTGCAGCATAAGTTATTGGGCCATAAGAATAGCCTTCTAAATCACTCGTATCAACGTATACAGACCACTTGTATCCCTTATCAGCAAATCGCTTTGTAAACACAGATTCATGCAATCCAACCGACTCAAAGTAGCTGTTGATTGGCGGAAGATTATTCCAATAATCCTGAAAATCCTTAGATTGAACAAAACTTTTTCTGTATGCGTGAAAATGCGATTGAATATGCTCTGGCAAATATCCGTACGGACTGTATCCAAACGGATCTCCATTAACTTTATGGAACTTTGTTATGCCCCAAAAATCAAGGTCTTTTGCGTTCATAGCGTTAAACATTTCGCTAAACGGATAAACTGGACCCATAATCGTAGCGTTAAATAACACTACTTCGTCAAACTTTTCCAACTCTGCCCAACCGTAAGAGTCCATTGCGGTTTTGTATGCCCACACGTCAAAACCCTTGTTTTCGCGCAAAATAAACTTGTTCGCATAGCTTTTAAGCATTGCTTTGCTTGGCTCGTCTATTTTTCCGTTTACTACAATCGCAAGCTCGTTAAAGAATGGTTTGAATCCGTCAAGCAGCGTAGACACATAATGGTCTGCGTGACCTTGCGCATCGTAGAAGAAGAAAATGCCCAAGCGCTTTGGATTTTCCAAAATCATGTTATCTCCTGATTTACCCTTAATTATCCTTGATTATTCTATTGTGTAATTTTGTAATTTGTTTAATCGCAAATTTATTTTTTAGACTTTATTTATCATTCTTTGATTTAGTTAAGTTTTTAACCATATTTTTTATCTTTTTTGCAAAACGCTTATAAGCTGGCATTGCATCATAACGTTTTTGCGCTTCGATTTGCAAACGCTTTTGTTCTTCTTCATATTTTTGCTGATGAACCTGCATAATATGCAAAGACATTAAGTCTACTTGCTTATCGTAAGTTGTGTTTTGCGGATCTTTAAAACTATCTGGTTTAATATTTCTATAAACGTTAAGAAGAACATCACATACAGAGCCGTGTTTTATTGTACAATCATCTTCTACAACTTGATTCATAAGGTCTACAAGCTTTTCTAGCACGATTGAGCACGCACGCTCTAATCCCCATGTTTCAATAACAGCGTTTATTGCTTCTTGAAAATCCTCGATTTTTAGTCTTGTAAAGAACTCATCTTTTACTATTTTTAATCCACGATTATCAAACCAGCGTGAGGCTTCTTCAATGGTTTGCTTTCGACTTTTCATCGAAGACTCTTTAGCAAAATCATTAGCAAAATCGTAAACAGTGCTTACAACATCTTTAACACTTTGTTGTTCTACAGTGAATTTTTCAACGCTTATTTTAGATCTTCCAGAAATTCCTCTGCCAATATGGTATTTAAGCGCGCGAAACGCTGTTAAGTCTTTTAAAGTTTGAGCAAAAGATGCAATAGCGAAATATTCGTAAGCATCTTCTGCTTTAGAAAGTCGTGTTGAAACTGTTTTTTTAAACGCATCTCGAACTAAGTCACCTTTAAAAAGCGCTGTTATAACATTCCAAGGTGTCCAATGCGGAAAATCACTAGAAAACGTTGACTTAACAATATTATCGCCAGTTTGATCACCATTATTTTGCGCATACATTTGATCGTAGCTGTATGCAAAATCTTCATCTGATTTGCCTTCTGGATGAATAGAAACACCAAAATGCAATATGTCTGCAGGATTATTAGTAACGTATGAGTAAAGAACTTCGCAAGCTTTAAGCTCAATCTCATCATCTGCGTCAACAAAAAGAACGTAATCCCCAATAGTTTCCTGAACACCGGTTTTACGCGCAACATGTCTGCCGCAATTATGTTCTTTAGCAATAATTTTTACTCTGGAATCTTTCTTTTCGTAATCGCGCAAAATTTGCAAAGTATTATCTGTACTAGCGTCGTCAACAACAATAATCTCAATGTTTTTAAGAGTTTGATTAACAAGAGAATCCATGCACTGCTTAATATACGGCTCCTTGTTATACGCAGGAACCACTATGGAAATTGCAGGATTCATATCGTCTCCATTGCACACTAATCGGTAAAACAGCACAAATCATATCTATTGTACTACTAAACGTAATCCTTATAGCTTGTTGTCACGCATTAAAAACCCGTGTTAATTCTCAAGCTCTTACACTGACCTGTTTTATAAAACAAAAGCCGGGGAAACGTCCCCGGCACTTAGAGCATAATTTTTGTTTATTTTTAGCTCTTATTTAGTATTCATAATCTTTTGGATTTTGCTATTATCTCCCCAAACCGCTGGAGAATCGTATGGCCTATCTGGGAATGCACCATATTCAAGCGAAATATCAAGATTATTCTCGCGAATGTAGCGCTCAACGCGATCTGCAAGCGAAACAGGCTCCCCCGTGCAGCAATTAATTACACCATTTACTTTATCTTGTAAAACGGTTGCAGCAATTTGCTTAGCTAACACGTCTACATTAATAAAGTCGTATTTGTTTTTGCCAGTAGTAAACGGAAAAGTCTTCTTTCCTTCTTGAGCAGCTTGAAGAAGCTTAGAGAAAATAGAGTTTCCACGAGCGTCGTCGCCAACAATGTAGTACGCGCGAATCCATTGAACAGTGGCGTCATACTCTTTGCCCAAAAGCAAAGTAGCTTCACGCAAAGCATTCTTAGAAATGCCATACATAGAAGCTGGCTTGCAAGGCGTGTTCTCGTCAATAGCGCCCTCCCAGTAGCCAACTTCGTGCATAGAGCCCATAACAGCAATCTGCTTTAAGCCACCTTGAAGCATAAGACGAATAAAGCGGTAATGGTTCGATAAATCTTCCATATGCGTGTCTGCAGCATGCTTAAAACCGTTGCGCCAAGCCATGTGCAAGCAAACGTCTGGAGACCCAAGCTTTGTGAACAAATCAGCATCATCGCTAAAAATATTCGCTTCAATACGCGTTGCACGCTCATCAACACCGTCTAAACGCAAATCGGAAGCAATTACGCTAGCACCTGCATCTAAAAGAGCTTTAACAACGTGACGACCAATATACCCACCAGCACCAGTAACAAGAATTCGCTTACTCATAATTTTTCAGTTTAGCAGCGTATAAAAACTTTCAAACATGCCAAAATAAATAGAACAAGATAATCACAAAATAATCACATAAAAATCACAAGATAATCACATAAACAATTAATCTAAAAGCTAAAATTATTACATATTTTTTACGTATAATATCGCGTATAATATTGCGCATAATTTAACAGAATATTTGACCGAATATTGAATCAAATATTGAATCAAATCAATCCCCAAATGTAAACTTAACAAAGTTATACGTGCATACACACTGCAAATTTGTAAGAAAGGCAGCGATGACAACAAAGTCTGACGCCATCTATCACCCTGGTAGAAGCAAAGGTCTGATTGACATTCCAAGATACCTTTATTTGCTTGACTTACTTGTAAAAAAAGAAGTACGCATAAGATATCGCGGTTCTTGGCTCGGTATGGCTTGGACGTACGTAAAGCCAATAACGCAATTTGTAGTGTTCTACGTTGCAATGGGAATTTTCTTAGGCTTAGGCCGCGGAGGCGGAATTCAAGCCTACCCACTGTACCTTTTTAGCGGAATCATAGTAACAAACTTTTTTGTAGAAGCATTCTCTAATTGCACAAGATCAATACTTTCTAATGCTGGCCTAATACAAAAAATCTATCTTCCAAGAGAGCTATTCCCACTTGCATCGCTACGAGTTGCTTTTGTACACTTTTTCCCACAAGTAATCGTGCTTATAATCGGAGCCTTATGCATGGGGTGGATCCCAGATTTTGCAGGCATAATAGTGGCAATAATCGGATTTATTAGCGTGTGCACATTTGCATTTGGTCTTGGATTATTCTTTGGAGCAATCAACGTTTTTTACCGAGATGCAGAAAACATTACAGACCTGGTAGCAATGGTTGCTGTATGGCTTGCACCATGCTTCTACACGTGGCAAATGGTTGCAGCCCACGCACCACGATGGGTTTTAGAAATGTATTATGCAAATCCTATTGCAATAAGCGTTGAAGCATTCCACCGCGGATTCTGGCTAAATGCCACAGATCGCACTTTCCAATTTGCAGGATCTTGGTCTTTAAGACTTTGCGAAAGCCTTGTAGTTGCGTTTGCTGTACTACTTATTGGCGAAATTACATTTAGACATCTTGAAGGCAAGTTTGCTCAAGAAATTTAAGCTTACTAAGATTTGGATTTTACTTTTAAAAGCAGCAGGAGTTATGTATGAATAAGTCTTCCAACACACTTCCAGAAGACGTTGTGCTAAGTGTTTCTAACGTTACTAAACGATTCTCGCTGCGAGCAAATCATTCGATTAAAGAATCGATTGTAAACCTGCTAACACCGCCGTCTAAAAAGCACAAAACACAAAACTTTACTGCTTTAAGCAACGTTAACTTTGATATTAAACGCGGAGAAACCGTTGGACTAATAGGCATGAATGGCTCTGGAAAATCCACTATGCTTAAAATGCTTTCTGGAGTTATGCAACCAGACGAAGGCGAAGTTCGTGTGCGCGGAAGAATCGCAGGACTAATCGAAGTTGGAGCAGGCTTTGCATCTGACTTAACTGGTCGCGAAAACGTGTATCTTAACGGCGCGATACTTGGAATGACAAAAGAAGAGATAGACGATAAATACCAATCAATAGTAGACTTTAGCGAAATAGAGCCTTTTATGGATACAGAAGTTAAGTTCTACTCTTCGGGAATGTTCCTTAGATTGGCGTTTTCTGTGGCAGCCCACAGCGATCCAGATATATTCTTAATCGACGAAATTCTTGCAGTTGGAGACGAAGCTTTTCAACACAAGTGCATAACAAGGCTTAAAGAGCAGCAAAAACGCGGGCAAACAATGGTGATTGTTTCTCACAGCGAAGATCAAATTAAGCAACTTTGCTCCCGTTGCATAGTGCTGTCTCATTCGCACATGATTTACGATGGCCAAACCGAGCCAGCGTTTAACGTAATGCGCGAAAGCTTAAACGAAAAGGCATAAACAAAAATCTTAAACAATAATCGCTTAAACAAAAATCAAAAATAAAAAAGGCATATAAGAGGATATTATGGAAAACATGAGTAACACAACAAACTTTGAGCCAAAAAACATAATTGTAACTGGCGGATGCGGTTTTATTGGGTCTAATTTTGTGCACTACGTAGTGAACAATCACCCAGAAACACACGTAACAGTATTAGACGCGTTAACGTACGCGGGAAATATTGAAAACATTGCAGGATTGCCAGAAGATAGAGTTGACTTTGTGCACGGCAATATTTGCGATGCCGAGCTTTTAGACAAGCTTGTTCCAGGGCACGACGCGATTGTGCACTACGCTGCAGAATCGCATAACGACAACAGCATTGCAAACCCAGAACCATTCCTTAAAACAAACGTTGAAGGCACTTTTAGACTACTCGAAGCAGTTAGAAAATACGGGATTCGCTACCACCACATTTCCACCGATGAAGTGTACGGAGATTTGGCATTAGACGACCCAGCTAAATTCACAGAAGAAACGCCATACCACCCATCCAGCCCTTACAGCTCCACAAAAGCAGCAAGCGATATGCTGGTACGCGCATGGACTCGCACATACGGTTTGCACACAACAATCAGCAATTGCTCAAACAACTATGGACCATATCAGCATGTTGAAAAGTTTATTCCGCGACAAATCACAAATATTCTAGAAGGCATTAAGCCAAAGCTATATGGTCAAGGATTAAACGTTCGAGATTGGATTCACACAGAAGACCACAGTAGTGCTGTTTGGACAATCCTAACAAAGGGAGAGCTTGGAAACACCTACTTGATTGGCGCAAATGGCGAGAAAAACAATATAACGGTTTTGCGCATGATTCTAGAAATGATGGGCAAAGATGCAAACGACTTTGAGCTTGTAAAAGACCGCCCAGGCCACGACCGCCGCTACGCGATTGACAGCACAAAGCTACAAACGCAACTCGGATGGAAGCCAAAGCACACAGACTTTACAACAGGCTTAGAGCAAACAATCAAATGGTACACAGAAAATCGCGCATGGTGGGAAGGCGCTAAAAGCGCGACTGAAGCAAAATACAAAGCTCAAGGGCAGTGATCGCCTAAAAGTCAAGTTTGCTTGTACGCAACTTGTATGCAGTAGTTTGCAAATCTAACAAAAAATCTAGTCGCAAATCTAATCAAAAATAAAGAATTTGTAGGATGCTATGGAATTTGAAAAAGAACTAAGCGTTACAAAAACCAATATTCCAGGTTTAATCGTGTTCGATCTTCCAGTACACGGAGATAACCGCGGATGGTTCAAAGAAAACTGGCAGCGCGCCAAAATGACGGCTTTAGGATTGCCAGACTTTGGGCCTGTACAAAACAACATTTCGTTCAACGAAAAACGCGGAGTAACCAGAGGCATCCACGCAGAGCCATGGGATAAATACATAAGCATTGCTACTGGCGAAGTATTTGGAGCATGGGTAGATTTAAGACCAGGTCAAAGCTTCGGTCAAGTGTACACAACCACACTAAACCCTAGCAAAGCAATCTACGTGCCTAGAGGCGTAGGAAACAGCTTCCAAGCTTTGCAAGATGGCACAGCATACACGTACTTAGTAAACGCACATTGGTCGCTAGAGCAAAAGAAAACATACACTTTTGTAAACCTTGCAGACCCAGATTTACACATTAATTGGCCAATACCTTTAGAAGAATCCGAGCGAAGCGAAGCTGACTTACATCACCCAATGCTAAAAGACGCCAAACCAATGGCACCAAAACGCACTCTTGTAACTGGATGCAACGGTCAACTTGGTCGCGCAATACAAAACTATGCTAAAGAGCATGATTTAGAAGGATTTGAGTACGTAGACTTAGATAGCTTCAACATAGCAAATAAAGACGATTACAGCCGCTACGACTGGGATTTGTACGGAACGATTATTAACACAGCAGCATACACGTCTGTAGACGGCGCACAAACGCCACAAGGAAGACGAGACGCGTGGAATAGCAACGTTAAAGGAGTGGCAAATCTTGCAAAAATAGCACAAGAACACCACATCACTCTTGTGCACATTTCAAGCGACTATGTTTTTGACGGCACTCAAGAAAATCACAAAGAAAACGAAGAATTTGCGCCACTAGGCGTGTACGGCGAAACAAAAGCTGCAGCAGACGCTCTAGTAGCAAATGTTCCACAGCATTATATTATTCGCTCAAGTTGGATTGTTGGAGAAGGACGAAACTTTGTAACGCGCATGATTGACTTTGCGAACCGTTGCAAAAATGGCGAATCTGTTAGCGTTCAAGCTCCAATAGACCAAACTGGAAGACTCACTTTTGCAAGCGACTTAGTAAAAGGCATGTTCCATCTTCTAAACACGCAATCGCAATACGGAACATACAATCTTACAGGATCAGGCAGAATCGCGTCTTGGCACGATATTGCTCAAAAAGTGTTTACACAACTTAATGTAGACACAAGCAAAATCGAAGCAAACCGAGTAGACGATTACACGCGAACATCTAATGGTTCTCCTAGACCACACAAGTGCGCGCTTGACTTGCAAAAAATCGAGTCCACTGGATTTGCGCCAGCCAATTGGGAAGATTTGCTTGAATCTTACGTAAATAGAATTGAACAAAACAACAAGTAAAGGATGTTTCAAAGATGAAAGGCATTATTCTTGCTGGCGGTTCTGGCACACGCCTATACCCACTTACTACCGTAACGTCTAAGCAGCTTTTGCCAGTGTACGACAAGCCAATGGTGTACTACCCTCTTAGCGTACTTATGATGGCTGGAATCCGAGATATTCTTGTGATTTCTACTCCTCAAGACTTGCCTAATTTTGAAAGGCTGCTTGGAAGCGGAGAACAATTTGGAATCAACTTATCTTACAAAGTTCAGCCATCGCCAGACGGTCTTGCTCAAGCATTTATACTCGGAGAAGAGTTCATAAACGGCGATTCATGCGCGCTAGTACTTGGAGACAATATATTCTACGGAAATGGCTTGGGAGCCATTCTAAAGCACGCTGCACGCGTAGAACACGGCGCTACAGTCTTTGGCTACTACGTAGACGACCCAGAAAGATACGGCGTTGTGGAATTTGATGAAAATCATAAAGCCGTTAGCATAGTAGAAAAACCAGAACACCCAGCATCTAACTATGCTGTTACAGGATTATACTTCTACGATTCCAGAGTTACAGAGTTTGCAAAACAAGTTAAGCCGAGTGCGCGCGGAGAGCTTGAGATTACAGACCTTAACAAAATGTACTTAGAAAATGGCTCGCTAAACGTTATGACTCTTGGTCGCGGATACGCGTGGCTAGACACTGGCACAATGGACTCGCTTTACGAAGCGGGCGAATTTGTGCGCACAATAGAGCGAGCGCAAGGGCTGCCAATCGCAGTGCTTGAGGAGATTGCGTACGAAAACCAGTGGATTAGTCGCGAGCGCTTACTTGAGTCGGCAGAAAAATATGGTAAAAGCAATTATGGCAAGCACTTAAAGCAGGTTGCTGAAAATCGCATTATCATATCTAAAGATTTGTTCACGGATTAAAAATCACAAATCCAATTTTACAAATCAACTAGTTTACCTCTGGTTTATTTAGTTTATTTACTTAATTTGCCCAGTAAACATCGCTTTTAACTCTGGTAAAAGCGCTCGTAACGCACTACCCCTGTGTGAAATGGCGTTCTTTTCTTCTTGACTAAGCTGAGCACTTGTCAAATCCTGCATTTGAATGCCATTTCTAACAGGCTGATTGTCTGGCACAAAAAGCGGATCGTAACCAAAACCACTCTCTCCGCGTGGAGCTCTAATCAGTCTACCAACCATTTCTCCAACGCGAACAGTTTCAAAACCATTTGTTTTCCACAGAGTGTTTTCAAGTTCTGTTTCACCACAACCCTTAGGAATGGCTAAAGCTGCAGCACAGCGGAATCGTGCTGTTCTACACTGATCTGGAATGTCTTCAAGCTGTTTAAGCAAAAGTTCATTATTCGCCTTGTCATCTCCGTGAACACCGCTCCAACGCGCAGACAATATTCCTGGAGCAGCTCCGAGAACATCTACAATCAAACCTGAATCATCTGCTATTGCAGGCAAACCAGTTCTTAAAGAAACATCTCTAGCTTTAATTAGCGCATTTTGCTCAAAAGTCACACCTGTTTCTACCGGGTCTGGAAGCCCAAGAGAACCTGCTGTAACAAGCTCAATATTTTCCGATATCTCATCAAATTCTTCGTTTAAAATACGCTTAATTTCAACGAGTTTACCCTCATTATGCGTTGCCACAACAAGTCTCACGCTCGCCACTCCTTGGTAATTTATCGAACAAACAGATATAAACTTTATTTAATTTTGACTTAAAGCAGCGCGCTGAGCAGACTGAAGCTCACGATTACCTTTAGCTGCCAAATCAAGCAAAACATTAAGCTCATCGCGATTAAACGGGCGATGCTCAGCTGTGCCCTGAATCTCAATAAAATTGCCAGAACCAGTCATAGCAACATTCATATCTGTCATTGCTTGACTATCTTCCACATACGGCAAATCAAGCATTGGAGTGCCATTAATCACGCCAACAGAAACAGCAGAAACAGAGTCTTTAAGAACGTTTTTAGCGCTACGAATATGCTTGTGCTTTTCTGCCCAATTCAAAGCATCTACAAGAGCAACATATGCGCCTGTAATCGAAGCCGTGCGCGTGCCGCCATCTGCTTGAAGAACATCGCAATCAATTTGAATAAGGCACTCGCCCATTGCCTTCATGTCTATAACACCTCTAAGGCAGCGACCAATAAGGCGACTAATCTCATGCGTTCTTCCACCGATTTTCCCCTTAACAGATTCGCGATCAGTGCGCTCAGCTGTTGCCCTTGGAAGCATTGAGTATTCAGCGGTAACCCAACCTAAACCAGTATCTCGCCTCCATCGCGGAACTCCAATAGTAAAAGTGGCAGTGCACATAACACGCGTGTTACCACACTCGATTAAAACAGAGCCTTCTGGGACATTGGTAAAATTGCGAGTTATTTTTACTGGACGCAACTCATCTACGTCTCTTCCATCAAAACGAATAGGTTTTACTGATTCCAACATATCCTTAATCTGAGCCATAATTCAACAATCTAGCACGCGGCATTAATCTTGTGCCAAATCGTGCTACAAAAACTGTAATATTTTGGATACTTTTGCATCAAATCTGCTCGCTAAGCTCAAGCCACTCTTCTTCTAACGCGCTCGACTCACTTTGATTCGCCTGCAACTTCTCATTAAGATTCTGCAAGCCTACAAAATCACTTGGATCATGGCTAGCCATTTTCTGCTCAATCTCGTTTTTTTCTTCCTCAAGCTTTTCCAATTTTCGCTCTATTGCTGAAACTCTTCTAGTAGCATCGTAATAAGCTTTTCCGCTTAATTTTGTTTCAGACTTTCGATCAGAATCTAATTCAATTCCTTCTTTAGACTCGGATTTCGTCTCAGATTCTGACACAAAACCTGCCTTAGACTCTTGCATATTTGCACGCTCGTAGTCTTCCATAATCTTTAAATATTCATCAACTCCACCTGGAAGATGACGAATTTTCCCATCAATAAGAGCAAATTGCTGGTCTGTTACACGCTCAAGCAAGTATCTGTCGTGAGATACAACAATCAAAGTACCTGGCCAAGTGTCAAGTAAATCTTCCATAACAGCAAGCATGTCCGTATCCAAGTCGTTTCCTGGCTCGTCCATTATCAACACGTTTGGCTCGTTTAAAAGAATCAGAAGCAACTGCATACGACGTTTTTGACCACCAGAAAGATCTGCTATTGGCGTCATAAGTTGTTCAGGCTTAAACCCAAGTCTTTCCATAAGTTGACCAGGAGTCACTTCTTTGCCGTCGATTATGTAGCTTGGTTTATATCTGCTCAAAACCTCTTTAACCTTATATTTTCCAAGCTTTTCAAGTTCTTCCAAACGTTGAGACAACACAGCAAACTTTACAGTTTTACCAATGTTTACATGTCCTTTAGTCGGATGCAAAGAGCCATCTATTATGTTCAAAAGCGTTGATTTTCCAGCACCATTCGCACCAACTATGCCAAATCTGTCTCCTGGACCTATCAGCCACGTTTGATTGTCTAAAAGCATACGACCTGTAATAGTTTTTTGCGATGCTGCACATGTTTCTTTTAATGGTGCTTCTGGCGATTCTTCTACAGAAATCGTAACGCTACCAACATGTGTAGGCTGAGAAAATGGTGATTTTACAATATCTGCATCGGCTCCAGCAGGATTTGACGAATCTTCAAAAATTTGCGTAACATCAATCAAATCAACAACTTGCTTACCAAGACGAGAAGTTGCCATTCTTTTTAGCTCAAGAGTATCTCGCATAGGTGGAACATCTGCTATAAGCTCGCGAGCCTGCTTAACGTGAAACTTTTGCTTAGTAGAACGCGCGCGAGCACCTCTAGAAAGCCACGCAAGCTCTTTACGCGCCAAATTCCGCCTGCGCTCCTCGCGAACATCCGCCTGACGTTCGCGCTCAACACGTTGCATCATGTACGCACTGTATCCGCCTTCAAACGGGTCGATTGCTCCATCGTGAACTTCCCACATAGAAGAGCAAACTTCGTCTAAAAACCACCTGTCGTGCGTAACGAGCAAAAGCGCGCCCTGCCCGTCTTGCCACCTGTGCAAAAGATGCTCTGCGAGCCAATGAATTGTGAGCACATCAAGATGATTCGTAGGCTCATCCAAAGCCAAAATATCCCAATCATGCAACAGCAACCTAGCCAAATCCGCACGCCTACGCTGACCTCCAGAAAGCGTACCAACTTTAGCTTCAAGATTGATTCCGCCAAGAAGAGCCTCAACAATTTCGCGAGACTTTGAATCAGCAGCCCACTCATAATCCTGTCGATTCTCCAATGCAGCTTGGCGAACTGTAGCATTATCGTCCAGTGGATCTCGCTGGCTTAAAATGCCAAATGTCAATCCGCTTCTACGCGTAACTCTGCCAGAATCTGGGTCCATACTACCCTCAAGAAGCTTAAGAAGAGTGGATTTTCCGTCTCCGTTTTTTCCAACAATTCCTATACGGTCTCCCTCAAAAACACCTTGAGTCACATTTCTAAAAATAGTTTTTGTTGCAAATTCAAGCGATACGCGTTCGAGTCCCAAATCATAAGTAGGCATAACTCACAAATATAGCTGTGCTGCTATACCATTCGCAAAAATTCACGACTTTGTAGTAAAAATTGCAAAATGCTCAAAGTTGTATAGTATTGAGTTATGAGTTATGTATCTGAAAATTCTTTACACAATGCTGTGAACAAAGCTGCAACAGACTTATTCACCTTTAGCTATAAGCATGTAATTAAGCCGCACTTAGTGTTTAACATTCCGCCAGACGAAGCTCACGATCGCATGATCACTTTCTGCAAGACGAGTGAACGCATACCAGGATTAATGTGGATGCTCAGAGAAATGTTAGACTACACGGATCCAATTTTAGAAACGCGAATTATGGGAGTGGATTTTGCGAATCCATTTGGCTTAAGCGCAGGACTCGATAAAAACTGCGACTTATGCACTGTTCTAGACAATGCTGGTTTTGGTTTTGAAACAGTAGGCTCTACAACTGCTCGCCCATGCGAAGGAAACGCTAAACCTTGGTATCATAGGCTTCCGCAATATGATTCTCTTCTTGTTCATGCCGGTCTTGCTAACGACGGTAGCGAGTTTGTGATTCCTAGAGTGGAAAAAGCGTGGACTAATGCTAAAAGCATGCGTGTTTCTGTAAGCATTGCGCGCACCAATGATAATCTTGTTGGCGATTTAGACGAAGGTATTGAAGATTATCGCATATCTATGGATCGAGCAAGTGGTAAAAGCTCCATGATTGAGGTTAACATTTCTTGTCCAAACACTATGGCTGGCGAGCCTTTTAGTGATCCAGAAGCTTTAGATAAGCTTTTTAATGTTTTAGATAAAGTTGATCGCCCTCAACCAACTCTTGTAAAAATGCCTTTGAATCTAAAAGGCGGATGGCCTCAATTTAAATCTTTGCTTGACGTTTTGAGCACGCATAAAGTTGATGGCTTGAGCATTGCAAATTTGCGCAAGAATCGAGATGGACTAGACATTCCTGCAGATTGGAAAGGTGGAATCTCAGGGGCTCCAACATTTGCCGCAAGTAATGAGCTTATTAAGCGAACTAGAAGCGAGTTCGGATCTCGCTTTGCTATTGCTGGAATAGGTGGCGTATTTACTGCAAAACAAGCTTATGAAAAGATTAGAAGTGGAGCTGACCTAGTTATGTTCGTTTCTTCTCTTATGTATAGAGGTCCTCAACAAATAACTGTTCTAAAGCGCGGACTTGCTGATTTACTCAGAAAAGATGGGTTTGAAACAGTTAAAGATGCAGTTTCAGCTGATGTAGATTAAAAAAAAAACCAGAATAGATAACAATAAATTACAATAAATCAGCTGGTATCGAAGTATTCGCACAATACCTCAATGCCAGCTGATTTTTTAATAATATTTTCAACTAACCAGATGAAGCTTAATTACCGTCAGAAGATGCGTCTCCTGTTCTATCCGTATTACCGTACGTAGAACCAGAAGATGTACTCGTTCTTCCATCGCCAGTAACCGACGATCCACCAGTCGCAGGATCTGTCGAAGCCGCACCCTGATTTGCCTGAGCCTGAGCCTGATCTTGAGCCGCCTGTCTACGAGCATCCTCATCGCGCTTACGCTGCTGCTCTGCATAATCTTCCTGACGCATTTGCGGAGTTAATGACGGCATTTTTCCGCCAGCCATATACTTTGGATCTGGTTTTCCGTAATCGTTATCCATAGGCGTGTTAGATGCCTTTAGGTACGTATCCATAAACTTTTTCCAAGCAGGCATACCAATGTAGGTACCATACCATGTGCTGTGGTAGACGCCATTAATTCTCATATTGCTAAAGCTCTTTTGTACTTCCGCATTTCCAACGGCAACAAAAGCAGAAACCTTATTTGGCACAAATCCAGCAGTAGTCATGTAGTATTGCTCGTTCGTACCTGTTTTAGCAAAAGTCTTACGACCGCCTTCTAGTTGCGCGCCATGAGCAACACCACTTGGCTGAACAACACCTTGATTCATAGCGTATGCAACAGTTTGAGCAATCTTCTTTGGAATAGCTTGATGGCAATGCGCACTAGGAACACGAAGTCGCTTGCCATTTTTGTCTACTACTCGCTTAATTGCTATAGGATCACATTGAACACCATTAGCGCCAATAGTTGCAAAAACATTAGCCATTGTTAGCGGCGAAGCTTGCACAGCACCAATCAACATAGGAGGATTGAACGAGTTCTTAGAGAACACATCTTCTTGACCCAGTGGCGAATTGTGATACCCAAGTGTTTTCGCAGCCTCTGCCACTGCACACAGCTTAAGCTGAGCACCCATAGCAGCCTGAATAGTGTTATGAGAATGAACAAGACCCATTAAAGGCGTTTCTGGGCTAACACTACCGCCACCAGAGTTTTGAACAGACCAGCGGCCAATTCCACGATACCTTGCGCAAGAAAAATCAGTGTTGTTATAAAGCATGCTTGTTCTTAGAGGCTGATTAATCGACTTTCCAGCAAGCAGCCAAGCAACAATGTTAATTGGCTTCCACGTAGAACCAATCTGCCAGCCTAAGCCGCCGCCGTCTCGCTCGTCTACAGCGTAGTTAATCGCAGTGTGCGTAGGGTCTGATTTTGCTGCATCTGTAGCATCGTAAATACGGTTGCTTCCAAATCCAAGTACTTCTCCAGTTCCAGGTTTAATAGCAGCAATCGAAACTTCAAAACCGCTTGGATCGTTTATTGGAACAGTAGCCCTAGCTGTATCCATTGCAGAAGAGTTTGCAAGAATATCCATTGTTGTGTAAATGTCTAATCCGCCTTCGTTAAGCAGCTTCTGCCTTGCTACAGTTGTTTTGCCAAATTCTCTAGAATTCAAGATTTTCTTAGTAACATAATCACAGAAGAATGCTGCATCTCCAGCAGCCTGGCAACCGACGTTAGCAACTTCATGCTGAATATTAAGAGTGCTTTTAATTGGTGTTGCAACCGCATCATCATGTTCTTTTTGACTTATAAAGTTTTGTCGAAGCATTAAATCAAGAACTATATTTCTTTGCTTCTGTGATTCAGGCTGATTTTCTTCAATAGAAGGATCGTACCTAGAAGGATTCTTTGTGATTGCTGCAATAGTCGCAGCTTGAACAAGATTAAGATTGGCTGCAGTGGTATTAAAATAGCGTTTTGCAGCAGTTTCTACACCGTAAAGATTATTACTACCAAACTGTGCAACGTTTAAATATCCCTGTAAAATCTCTAGCTTAGAGTATTTTTTCTCCATTTGTATTGCGATTAACATTTCTCGCAATTTTCTAGCAACAGTACTTTCTGCAGCATGATATTCCGAAATAGGATCATTGTCTTCTCTAGCTTTGATCATAAGAACATTCTTAACGTATTGCTGTGTTAAAGACGATCCACCTTGCATATCAGACTTTTTAATAAACGTTTGCACAAACGCACGCATAACGCCTTGCACATCAACGCCTGAATGTTCAAAGAATCTACGATCCTCACGCGCAACCATTGCCTGCTGCATGTATTGCGATATGCGTCTTAATGGCACAACAGTGCGATTTTGAGCATAAAATGTTGCTATAACTGTTTTGCCATCAGAAGCGTATAAACGCGACTTTTGAGGTAAAGCCGTAACGTCAAAATCAATGCCATCAACTCTAAGAGAAGGCACAACAGACTTGACCACACTGTTTACGCTCATCACTCCTGGCACAAATAAAATACTTGATACTACACCACCTGCAACACACAATGTGATGTACGTAAGAAACAGTGCTAACACGCGACGAGTTGTGAGGGATTTCTTCTTAGGCATGCGAACTATTCTAGAGGTTTGCCTCTACGTTGCGGCACGCAAAAATCGCGATTTATCTTTCTGCTCTGCGAATCAACATTCCAGGTTGGTAAATAATAATTGACCTACCGTGCCTTTTAATCCAACCCCTCTGAGCAAAATCCATCAACGCTTTATTAACTGTTTCTCTAGAAGACCCAACAAGTTGAGCAAGTTCTTCTTGTGTTAAATCGTGAGGAACAAGCACACCTTCCCTAACAGGTTCTCCAAACCTAGAAGCAAGGTTTAAAAGCGTTTTAGCCAATCTAGCTGGAACGTCCATAAAAACAAGATCAGAAATATGCTCATTATTTGCTCTTAAACGTGCAGCTAAAACCTGAAGCATGTCTACAGCAACCCTAGGATGATGGCCAAGCCACTTAAAAAGAACTTCGTTTTCTAGCCATAATACGCGAGTTCTATCTGTAATTGCTATTGCAGAAGCTGTACGCGGACCGCCGAACGGGTCAAAAACAGGAATCTCTCCAAGAATCTCACCGTGCGTGTGGATACTAAGCAATTGCACACGATTATCCCTTGAATGGCGTACAAGCTTAACCCGTCCACGCTCAAGCAGATACATGCGGCGATCAGTATCTCCTTCGTTAAAAATCGCCTGCCCCTTAGAAAAAACCGACTCATGCAAATGCTCGAGAAGCTCCCTCGCTTGATCGAGTGGCACTTGCTTAAATAACGCTGTATGCGTTAAAGGAAGGTCTTCCGTGTAGGGCTTATCTGGCTTAATTCTTACCACAATCAGCCTCCAATGTGTTTTAAAAATATTCTACGAAATACCCATGGCATCTAAACACCATGCGTTTTCATAGCAAACTTCCTCCCACTTTTTGTACCTGCCAGAGCTTCCACCGTGACCGCCATCTGTTTCAATGCGCGCAATCGCGTCCGCACCTGCAGCCTGCAAACGAGCAAGCCACTTAAGAGGCTCCGTAACAAGAACGCGAGTGTCGTTAATCGAAGAAGTTATAAGAATCTTTGGAAACTCACCTGGCTCAACATGTTCAGGCACATTCTCGTAAGGCGTGTAAGACTTTAAATAAGCGTAATCTTGCGCATTATGCAATGGGTCTCCCCATTCGTCCCATTCTGTAACAGTAAGCGGCAACGAGTCGTCTAGCATAGACGTAAGCGCATCAACAAACGGAACATCAGCTTCGATTCCCGCGTAGCATTGCGGAGCCATATTTGCTACAGCGCCCATAAGAAGGCCGCCTGCAGAACCACCATTTGCAACAGTCTGATTCGCATCAGCATACCCAGCTTGTTGCAAAGCGCGCGTAACGTCTACAAAATCTTCAAACGTGTGTTTTTTGTTGCGACGCCTACCATTCTCATACCACGCACGACCCATTTCTCCGCCGCCTCGCACATGCACTTGTACGAACAGCACTCCTCTATCCAGCATGCTTAGACGCGCCACAGAAAAATACGGGTCGCTGCTTATTTCATAAGCTCCGTAAGCGGTGATGAACATTGCTTGTGATTTAGCCACAGTGTTTTTACGCCACACTAGGGATACGGGTACGCGCTCTCCATCTCGGACAGTAATCCACACTCGTTTTTCTGCGTAGTCATTTTCGTTAAAATCGCCTAGAATTTTCCCACGCTTAAGCAAAACGTCTTTGCCTGTAATAGGATCTATTTCACGCAAAGACCCTAGTGTCGCATAGCTTGAACAAGAATAACGCATTCTTGGAGCTTCGTAAGAAGGATTACCAGTTGCTCCAATAAGGTAAACACGACTATTTTTAGCTTGTTCATTGGTTATTTTAGATAGTTCAATTCGAGCGGTGTTTTGATTTTGATTTTGGATAGATAAATCAGACAAATCAGACAAATTATCTTTTACAACATCGGTTGGTTGCCACTCTTCCGCTGTTTCCTTTATAAAACCTTCTGCCCCAACCCTAATAAAACGCCAAGGTCGTCCAGCATTAAAATCTTCAACAGCATTGCTTTTAGGCATAACAGCAAGCTGAGGCAAGCCATTCGCTCGGAAAGAAAGAGCCACATAATTCTTATAAACGCTTAAACCATCAATACTCAATCCGCAAGTTCCCTGTAAAATCTTAGGATTTTTGCTGTTATAATACGGTTCACTAACTGCTTTTTTGCTGGCTCCTGGTTCTAATAAATCACCATTTTTGCAGCCGTAAGGAGATCCCTGAACAACACAATCGCCTTCGCCAATGTTAAATGGCATTGATTCCATAGATCGCTTTCGCAAATCTATAACGTCAATCTGAAAATTAGGATTTTTAAGATTGTGGCTTACAAACATGAGTGGAATATCTTTACCATCATCTCCAGCATTTTCAAAGCATGCGAAAGAAACATCGTATTCCACGTTTTTTATAGGCTTTAACACCATCTTAAAATCTGCTTCTGGAGTGCTTAATGGAATCATTAATACGCGCGAAGTTGTTTTTGAGCTGCTGTTTATCATAATGCTACGTTCGTCGAAACTTTCGTAAACGCTAACAAAAAATCTCGCATCCAATTCTTCAAAAACTTTTACATCATCTTCTACAGAAGTTCCAATTTTATGTCTAAACACTTGGTATGGTCGCCATGCGCTGTCTAAAGTCACATAAAAAACCCATTTCCCGTCTGGTGTTAAAAGCGCAGAAGATATGCCTTTTATGCAATCTGGAAGTGTTATAAAATCATTGCTACTTTTGCAAAAATCACGAATATAAAAATCGAATCTTTCATCACCCTTAGTATCGACGCCAAACAACATTCTCGTGCCGTCTAAACTAATATCCATTCCTCCAAGTTGGAAGAAATCTCCACCAAATTCCGATGCCTCTTTGTTGGCGTCAAAAATAACTTCTTCGCCTTCTGTTTCTCCAGGATTTGCGCGTTCATCTATAACTGGCGGATCCCAGTCATTCTCATTTTTAACAGGCATTCGGCATTGAATCCCGTACTGTTTACCTTCTACGGTACGCACATAATACCAATATCCGTCCATTCTTGTTGGAACAGACATATCCGTTTCTTGAATACGCGATTTCATCTCATTAAACAGTTGTTTACGTAAAGAATCTAACCTAGAAACGCGTTGTTCAGTGTACTTGTTTTGAGAATCAATATATTCACGAAGTCTTTTGCTCTCTTTATCCTTCATCCAAGCATATTCATCTACAAACACATCATTGTGAAACTCACGAACATAATCAATTTTTGTAGCAGGCATAGGCTTAAAACCAGCAGCCTTATTTAAAGAATCAAACTCACCGACTTTTAGCGAACTATCTTGCATTTATAACCTTTACAACACATAGAAAACATAAAAATTCTACACAATTACACAATATCAACTACACAACATTAAACAGCATCCATAATAAATGGAATCATAATATCTTTCAAAGATTCACCATCTGGAGCTGCAAAAAATGGGACACCTTCAAAAGTTCCAGCAGCACCTTTAGCATTAACAAAATTACCATCACCAACGCTTGCAATTCTAGAAGACGCAAGAGTAACCCCAAAATCCTTCGACATTGCTCTTCTAAAATCGGTCATAGTTGAATTGACCTTAAGCTGTCTTATGCCTACCGCTAAAACCCGATTAGGGAATTTTTTTATAATACTCGCATAAGTAGCTGGATCCTTCTGACCATCATCACCAATAAGCACAAATCGCATACCTGGAAAATCATCCATAAGCTGCTGAGCAAACTCAAGCTTATGCTGAGGGCCAGTCGGCACAAAAGTCTTAGGTCTAGGATCTAAATCTCTAAGAAGAAGCGGTCCAGATGGAAAGCCTTCACGCGCAATGAAGTGTCGTATAGAAGCTTCCACATTCCAAGGAGAAGTTGAAAGATAGAAAAACGGTGTGTTAGGAACAAAATTACGAATCTTATTAAAGAAATGATTCATACCCTTAACAGCATGCCTGTGCTCTGGATTCATAATAAGCAGATTGTAAGCTGCTCTTAGCGGAGAAGGAGCCTGAGTGACCATAATAGTGTCATCAACATCGGAAATTATTCCCAAAGTAGATTTTTCAGAAATAACAAACATGCTTGCATCAACAGGCTCACGATTATCTACTTTATAAGACACTTTATGTTCACCAACATTAAGTGATCTTTCAGTAATCAAATCAAGATAACCAGAACAGTCTGAAACACAATATTCAGCACCACTGTTGAAACTAGCATCTGGCTTATCGTACACAGACGAATCACCAACTTGCGCAGATTCAACAGGAACACCATCAATGCTTAAAGAAACACGAATCCTAACAGCAGGAACAACAAGCATCGCATATATTCCGCGCTTCAAAACAGAATGATGACCAGCTTTAGGAGCAAGAACAGTACGGCAAATCAAACGAGCATAATTATCAGTTCCATAACCAATATAAGGCTCAACGCTTGGGAACCAACCCAAACGACGCATAATTTTACCGCTTACGCGCATCCAAAATCCAACGCTTGACGTAACAAATTTTCTGGCAAATCGAATAAAAGGCGGCTTTTTATCTATACGCTCTTCGTCCGAAGGAGCATCAAAAAGCGTGGCTGTAACTCGCACTTGAATAGGCGTACTGCTTATTCTTCTAGCTACAGCTGGAGAATCGCATTCTTGCTTGGCTTGTTCACCGCCTTTTACAGCGTTATTGTCATCCAATTTAGCCAAATTGTTACTCGCTTTTATGAATTTTATAACTTTTATAAAATCTATAACTCACTATTGCAATGAATTATTGACGAACTGGACCATCTGGCTGCTCACCAACCACTTGTACGATTGTTCCACGCGGGCAATTGTCGTACACCCACTTAGAATCCTGCTCGTACATATTAATGCAGCCGTGAGAACCATGCTTTGCTGGGTAGCCTTGTGCTATACCAACATCATTCCACCTTGCTGTATGGAATGAAATTCCACCGTTAAAGTAGCTAACCCAAGTAATTCCAGGCAAATAGTATCTAGAACCATCCCTATTAAATCCTTGCATAGCTTGAACGTCATAACGTAAGTAAATGTGGAATGTTCCATTTGGCGTCTCGTAATATCCATTGGAACCCGTGCAAACTGGCATTGTTCGTATTAATTGATCATCTTTGTAAACGCTTACTGTCTGCGTGGTTTTATCAACCACAATACGCATTTCAACAATCTTCTTTTCAACAGCAAACTTTACTACATTTGTTGGAACCGTAATCTTTGCGTCTGTACCCTTTTCGATAGCATCCACAACCTTGTTTGCTACATCCTTTGAATAGCGAACCTCTATGCCATTAACACCTTTAAGAGTGGTCATTATGAACTGACCCTTCTTATTATAAGTGTCTTCCTGATCTATTTTCTGCTGGTTTAGATTCTTAGCAAGCTCTTTTGAAAGCCAAGTATTTACTGCTTCCCTATCTACAGTAAACGAAATCTGCTTTCTCTGTTCATCAGCATTAACCTTAATCCAAGAGGCGATTGCAGATCTAGGTATCGTGAAATCTTTTGAATCGCCATTACTTAAAGTGATTTTCTTGGTAAGAATATTATTAAGCTGATCCACAGTTTTCTTAGCAACATCACGTTTAATCGGTGCTTCAATCCTACGAGACTCAATAGTAACTTTTACTGTTTTACCAGGATTTTCAAGCGATTTTTTAACAGCCTCACGAACAGGCAATGTTATTACTGTACGACCTGGAACACCATCTTCCACTACATAAGATTCAGAACCAGAATCGTATTTTGCCGTATAAGGCATTGCACGATCTTTATCGTTAACAAATTTCTTGATGATATACGCATCCATATCCATGTCGTTTCGCGTTGCTTGCAAAGCGACATTCTTCTGAACCCAAGGCATAAGCATTGTAAACGCGTTATCGTGCTTAGATCGCATTATATTTTTAACCGTTGCGCTCTTATCTACTTTGACATACAAGTCTTCAAAATTCGCGTTGATTGTTTTACCGCGATCATCTTTAATTTCTATTTTGGTGTTATCAACAGCATTATCTACATTTTTAGAAACCGCTGCCAACTGAGCGCCAACAATTTGATTACTTCCAGCAAAATGTACACCAGGAGCAACACGATCATGGAAATACGCTTGTGTGCCAAGAAAAGCGCAAACTATGAGTATAACGAATATAACCAAAGAATATAAAAGAACCAGTGCAGACTTGTTCGACTTATGACGATTCTTTAAAACAGCAGTCTGATTTATATTGTTATTGTCAATATTGTCATTATCTACACTGTTTACGTCTATATTATTAGCAATATGATCAATATTTTCAGACTTAAAAACGTCTGGATTATTATGTTCTAACTCGGACATACTCTTAAACCCCTGCTCGATTAATGGCACAAAAATCGCATGTGGCAAGTTTAGCACTTGCGTAGCATATAAGTCACATAAGGCATGTAAAGCTAAAACATGTAAAGCATGTAAATAGAAACAATAGAAATAAATAATAGAAATGCGAGCCAAAAATAAAAAATATGCTCGATACGTGATGAAAATGTGAAAAGTAATCAAATATTCGCAAATATTCTAAAAATAATCACCATATATTAAAGATGTGTGCAAGAATAATAAATATGCCAGATATGCCAATTCAAGCGACGATTGCGTTAATGGTGATTGTTTTTGCGCTAGTACTTGCGCCATTCATCATTATGATAGTTACGCGCGCCCTGAAAAAGCATCATTTAGCCGAAAAACTCGCAGAGCGACACGGAGATAGTGTACACTACGCTTTCATACTAAACCCGTCGAAGCCTCAAGCAGAACAATATAGGCTTGACATCAAAGAATATTGTAAATCACACAATTTCACGTACGAAATAATAGACACTCAACTAAATAAAGACGGGCGAGAATGCGCACTCGAAGCCTTAAAAAACGGCGCAAATATTGTTGTGGCAGTTGGTGGAGATGGCACTGTTAGAACGGTTGCGAGCGCGGTTTCTGGCACGAACCACGCTATGGGAATAATTCCAATTGGCACAGGGAACTTGTTTGCACGCAACATGGGCATTCCAGTAGATGATGTTCAAGCAGCACTAAGAGTTGCAACAAGTCACGGATCTAAAAAAGTTGACGTTGGGCGTGTTTTTATACTCGACAAACCGTATGAAGACCATGGTCACGCATTTTTGATTATTGCAGGAATTGGATTCGACGCTCTTATGATAGACGACACTAATCCAGCATTAAAAAAGAACATAAGTTGGTTAGCCTACTTTGTTGCAGGAGTTAAACACTTATTTGCGCCAAAATATCGAGGAGATGTGACTTTTATTAGAGAAAACGGTACAAATCACACAGCAAGAGGAATATCATTCCGCACACTTATGGCTGGTAATTGTGGACAAATACCAATGCTTTCTTTAATGCCAGAAGCCGTTTACGATGATGGAATATTAGACTTCGAAATTATTGACACATCTGGCGGATTAATTGGATGGGCTAACCTATTTGGAGATGTTGTACACCAAACTGTTACAGGAAAAGCACAGCAAAGTCCGCTTTCTACAAACTCTAAAATAGACCAATCGCAAGGTGTTGAAGCAAAAGTCAAGCTAGAACGACCTGCTCCTGTGCAAGTTGATGGAGATATTTTGGGCTACACAAAACACTTGCGTTTTAGTGTAGATAAACAGGCTCTATGCGTGCGAGTTCCAGAAAGTTTGCAATCTTCTTTGACTCAAGATAACTCTAACTTATCTTAAAATACCGTCGCCGTGGCAAAATAAAAAATTATGGTAGCAAAAAATGCGGGAATGCCCGCCACCCCAGAAGATCTAGTAGACGTCGACGCTTTAATTGGCGCTTACTACGATGAAGTTCCAAATTCCAATATTCCAGAACAGCGCGTGATTTTCGGCACATCCGGTCACCGTGGTTCTGCTTTAAAGACTTCGTTTAACGAAGCTCATATTGTGGCTATTACTCAAGCTATTGCTGAATATCGCAAGAAGGCTGGCGTAACTGGTCCTCTTTATATTGGTCGCGATACGCACGCTCTTTCTGAGCCTGCTCAAAAAACCGCTATCGAGGTTTTGGTTGCTAATGGAGTTCACGTTCGCGTGGATTCTCGCGGAGATTTCGTGCCAACTCCTGTTGTTTCTCAGGCTATTTTGACGCATAATCGCGCAGCCGATGGCACTCAGCGTTTTAGTGGAGACGGCTTGGCTGACGGCATCGTCGTCACACCTTCGCACAATCCTCCAACCGACGGTGGTTTTAAGTACGATCCTGTAACAGGCGGCCCAGCCCCTGCAGATGTAACTAACGCAATTGCAAACCGCGCAAACGAATTGCTCGATAACTACAAGTCCGTTAAGCGCGTGCCTTTCGAGGAAGCGATCAAGTCTGATTTGGTTGAAGGCTTCGATTACCGCGAGCACTACGTTAGCGATTTGGCTAATGTAATCGATTTCGATGTGATTCGCTCTAGCGGCGTGCGTTTGGGAATTGACCCACTCGGTGGCGCAAGCGTAAACTACTGGCCACTTATGAACGAAAAGTATGGTTTAAACATTGGCGTTGTGCGTCCAGAAGTTGACCCAACTTGGCGATTCATGACTATTGACCACGATGGCAAGATTCGTATGGATCCAAGCTCCCCTTACGCAATGAAGGGCTTAGTCGATCAGCTTAACGCTGGCGCTTGGGATAAGTACGATTTGGTTGGCGGCACCGATCCAGATGCTGACCGCCACGGTATTGTGTGCCCAAACTGGGGCGTTATGAACCCGAACCACTACATTGCAGTGTGCGTGGAATACTTGTTCGGCGGCGCTCGCCCAGATTGGCCAAAGAATACTGCTATCGGCAAGACTCTTGTGTCTTCTTCCTTGATTGACCGCGTAGCTGCTTCTATTAACGCTAAGCTTGTGGAAGTTCCTGTTGGCTTCAAGTGGTTCGTTGACCCACTCTTTAGTGGCGAAGTTGCTTTCGGCGGCGAGGAAAGCTCTGGCATGAGCTTCTTGCGCAAAGATGGTCGCGTGTGGACCACCGATAAGGATGGTTTGATTCCTGATTTGCTCGCTGCGGAAATTACTGCAAAAACTGGTAAGAACCCTGCTCAGCTTCACCAAGATCAGGTTGCTCGCTTTGGCGAAAGCTGGTACAAGCGCGTAGATACTCCAACCACTCTTGAGCAAAAGCAGAAGTTTGCAGCTTTGAGCGGCGACGACGTTGAAGCAACTAAGCTTGCAGGTGAAGATATTACCGCAAAGCTCACTGAGGCTCCTGGAAACGGCGCAAAAATTGGCGGCTTGAAGGTGACGACTAAGAACAACTGGTTCGCCGCTCGCCCATCTGGCACCGAGAATATTTACAAGGTTTACGCTGAGTCCTTCGTTTCTCCAGAAGCACTTGACAAGGTGCTTGAAGAAGCTACTGCCGTAGTAGATAAGGCTTTAGCGTAACGTAATAATCTTTCGTAAGTAAAGAATCTACTAACTGCGCTGGTTGCAATCTGCAGCCGGCGCATTTTTGAAAGGTTTTGTGATGATTGTTGTTTCTACCGATGGTTCAGCACTTGGAAATCCAAATGGATCAATGGGTTGGGCTTGGGCAGACCACACTGATGAAGCGGGAAGCACGCACGAGCATCAACATGCAGGAAACGCTGATGCAGGCGGAGCCACAAACGGCACAAATCAAATCGGTGAGTTATGCGCAGTACTCGAAGCGTTGAGAGCACATCCTGGCAGCGAGGATCTTACAATAGAAACTGATTCGCAATACGCTATAAACTGCTCAACCACATGGATTCACGGGTGGAAGAAGAACGGTTGGAAGAACTCCAAAAAAGAGCCTGTTAAAAACGCAGATTTGATTCGCGCAATCGATTCGGAGATTACTAAACGCGAAGGCTCTGTTAAGTTCATATGGGTTAAGGGACACGCTGGAAACGCAGGAAACGAGAAAGTTGATGAGCTGGCTAGAACTTATGCTGAAGATTGTCGCAGCAGATTGAAGGATGGATACCTGCCATTAGAAGGATGGAAATCGTTGATTTCTTCTACATATGCAGACGGTGTTGATGTACCAGAAGACGCAAAAATGCTGTTAGACGGAAAGATTTCTGATGCAGAATATCACATAGGAAGATGCGTTGGTAAGGATATTAATCCTGATTTTAAAGGCGATTCGCATCGTGAAACAAAACGTGAAACATCCGATGATAATGCCATCAAATACGACGATAACAGCGTTGCTAGCGACTCAACTACGCGTAACAGTAATACACAGGATGAATCGAAAGCCTCCAATGAGTCACGTAAAAATACGCAATCTCAAAATAAACAATCTCAAAATAAAACAGAACAAAAATATCAAGTAGTGCCAGGATTAAGCGTATCTGGAACATTACAATTCACACCTGCTCCAAACACAAGCCCAAGCTTTAATGGTCAACCACGTTACATATTAGGAAACATACAGGTAAGCGGATATGTTCAGCCAGACGGCACTCTTAAACTAGATCCAACCGAATTTTATATTCAAACAAAAGCTGCAAACAAAACAGAATAAAATCTGAACGCAGACTAATATGTAGTATGTATGAAATAAGTAGCGGTTAGTAAAAATCGCTATAAACACGCTGGTATTTTAGCCACGCCAGCAAGAAAGACAAGAAAGTAGGCACAAATGGATAAAGCACAGCAAGATGCTCTTAAGAAGGCAGCTGGCATTGAGGCAGCAAAGATTGTAAAAAATGGCATGATGGTTGGACTTGGAACTGGGTCTACTGTTCGTTTTCTTGTAGATGAACTCGGTCGCAGAGTAAAAGAAGAAGGCTTGAGCTTCACTGGTGTCACAACTTCTCGCCGCACTCAGGAACAAGCAGAAGGCTACGGAATTAAGATTCTCGACATTAACGATGTGGATCATATTGACGTTACGATTGATGGTTCTGACGAAGTAGATAAGAACTTTAACGGTATTAAGGGCGGCGGCGCAGCATTGCTCTGGGAGAAGATTGTTGCAATTAACTCCGATAAAATCGTTTGGATTGTGGACGCCAGCAAGGTTGTAGATACAATCGGCAAGTTCCCACTTCCTGTTGAGGTAATTCCATTCGGATCCGCACAAGTGATTCGCAAGTTTGAAAAGCGCGGATACAAGCCAGTTTTGCGTCTTGACGCTGATGGCAAGGAAGTGCGTACAGACGAAAATAACTTCGTTGTTGACTTGCACTTGGAGCGCATTGACCACCCACAAGAGCTTGCTAAAGATTTGATTGAAACAGTTGGCGTTGTAGAACACGGATTGTTCTTAAACATGGTCGATACTGTGATTGTTGGCGATCCAAATGGACCTCGCACACTCACAAACCCAAATAAGTAAACTGCATATCTAAATTTAACCAATCATTTCCCGAGAATGTACGTAAAATCCACTGTTTTACGTACATTTTCGGGAAATTTTTTACATTCTTCAATCATTGCAGTCTTCAATCGCAATAAAAAAAGCGCTGGAAAAATCCAACGCTTTCAAAAGTGTTACGTGCCCAAACGGGCAGGCGCGCCAAACAGCTACTACTTACGCTGATGACGAGTCTTACGCAGCAGTTTGCGGTGCTTCTTCTTGCTCATCCGCTTGCGGCGCTTCTTGATGACAGAACCCATCTGAAGCCTCCATTCATATGTAAAGTGTGCAACTTGCCTAATGTTACACCGTTTTGACGACTTTGGAAAATTTTAAAACAAAATTTTACAAAAACCCGTACAAAACAGCCTATATCACTACGAAAGTTACATTGGGAATTGCTTATAGAATCTTTCAACAGACTGTTTTAAACCAGTCACTTCAAATACAACAGTGTCATTTTGCCAGATAGCACTAGCCTTAGTTTTGCTATTATCATCTGCCTTCAAAACATAGCTTCCAGTGGCCTTACCAGCAACCTGAATCTTTCCAGAAGCAATATCACTTCCAGCTAATGCATCAGTTAAAAGCTCATATTGCTTATTTGCTAAATCACGACTACTCCATTGAGCAACAACGACTGAAACATCACTTCCAGATTCTCCCGTAGAATATCTAACAGTGTATTCTTCCAAAGGAGATGCGGAAGACCATTTAGCACTAGGAGAAGCATCAACACGCGCAAAATCAAGAACACTATCTGGCATAGATCTTAACAGCGCAGTAGATGTACTAGGTAAATCTTTAGACTTAATTGACGGAGTTTTTGCAGAAGACACCTGAGTTTTAGCAGCCTGCGGTTGCTGGCGATTTAACGCCCAGCCAGGCCATATGAATGCGGAAACTATAGCTAAAACGACCACTATTACGGCAACTATAAGAACTTTTCGTAAGTTGTTATGAGAAGCAGATACAGATGAAGTCGAGTTAGAAGGATTATTCGCATAAGAATTCATATTTTTTACCCCACATAACACTGTTCAACATACTTGGATTATCTCACAAAAGTATGACGGTAAAATGTCTACAAATGCAGCTAGCGTCAAATCATGGCTGCAAAATCTACTACTTACTACTTATGCTCCGAATGCGGTTGGAGTGGTTCAAAATGGTATGGTCGCTGTCCAGAATGCGGCGAATGGGGAACATTAAGCGAGTTTCACGAGCCTAAAGCTACAAGCGGAGTTTCACGAGCCTCCACAAGATCTAGAAATGCAAAAAATAACATTTCCACAATAACAAATCTTGATTCTAGCGTAGATGCTCAGCCAATCAGTGAAATTACAGCAGATAATGGCATGCGAATCCACACAGGATTTAGCGAATTTGACCGCGTTTTAGGAGGCGGGCTTGTTCCAGGATCAGTCACGCTTATAGCAGGCGAACCAGGAATCGGAAAATCTACTCTACTTTTAGAAACAGCAGGAAAAATTGCCAAGAATTGCAACGGATCTGCGAAAAACACTGCCGAATACACAAAAAACACTGACGAATCCGCAAAAAACTTAGTACTTTACATTTCTGGCGAAGAATCAAAGTCGCAAGTAAAATTGCGTGCATCACGCATAAATGCTATAAGTCAAAATCTTCTTCTTGCTTCTACAACAGACTTAAACACAGCTTTAGCGCTAATCGAAAAATATAAGCCAACTCTTGCAATTGTTGATTCGGCTCAAACTATTGTTTCTAGCGATGTTGAAGGAATTACAGGAGGCTCCACTCAAGTTCGAGAAGTAGCTAGCGCGCTTATAGACGTTGCTAAAACTTGCGATATTCCAATTCTTCTTGTTGGACACGTTACAAAAGACGGATCGATTGCAGGTCCTCGCACGCTTGAACATCTTGTAGACACTGTTTGCCAATTTGAAGGAGATAGTCAAACCGCATTACGCATGCTTCGCGCTGTTAAAAATCGTTTTGGACCTACAGACGAAGTTGGCTGCTTCGACATGAGTGGCGATGGCATTGAAGAGGTTCCAGATCCTTCTGGGCTGTTCCTGTCTTCTAATGGAAATTGTAAAAACGAAGGAACGTGCGTAACTTTTACTTTAGAAGGACACAGAAGCATACCTATTGAAATTCAAGCTCTTGTTACAGATTCGGTTCTACCAGCCCCTAGACGCGCAGTTTCTGGAGTAGACACAAACAGAATTGCCATGCTTACCGCTGTTTTATATAGACATGGCGGATTAAATCTTCTATCTAAAGATATTTACGTTTCTACGATTGCTGGAGCTAAGGCAAAAGAACCTGCTTGCGATTTAGCAATAGTAGCAAGTTTGGCGAGCGCAGCCAAAAATAAGGCAGTTTTACCTTTAACTTGTGCGATTGGTGAGATTAGTCTTACTGGTCAAATTCGCCCAGCTTCTAGAATGGAACCTAGAATTAGAGAAGCAGCTAGGATCGGTTATAAGCGTGCAATCGTGTGTAATATGCGAAAGAAAATTGGCATTCCCGGTATTGACATAATCGAAGTAGAGAATTTAAGAGAAGCTTTGAACGCGCTTGGATTGTAGGAATAATATAAGAGCTTTATATAGGAGTTTAATATGATTGATTTTAGCGAATGGGCTGCTATCACTTCGCAGAGAACTAACAAATCTCTTGCTGGGGCACGCGTGTTTATTGGAGATAACAATATTCAAAATGAGAATGCTAAAAATAGTGACCCAAATAGTGATGTGGAGAAATTCTTACAGAGCGCGCAATCTTGGGGAATAATTCCTACAACTTGTAAACAATATGCAGATTTTGACGCCACTAAATCTTACGAAAATATAGAAGACACTATGGTTAATGCACCTAATTTAAGCGGAAAAGACGCAATAGATTACGCGCAAAAACATATGCCAGTAATGCGCACGCTACTTAACAACTTGAAAGAAAATGGACTTGATTTAAAAGGCGTTAGAATAGCTGTTTGCCTTGTGTTGGAGCCAAAAACAGCTGTATTGCTTAGAGAATTGCACGCGCACGGAGCGATTGTTGGCGTTTTTTGCGGTCCAGATGAAACTGACCAGCGTGTAGCAGATCAGCTTAAAAAAGAAGGCATTTTAGTACAAGCAAACCGAGATTGGACACCTGAACAAACTCATGAAGGTGCGCTAAAACTCTTAGACGAAATACAACCAGACATAATAATCGACGATGGAGCTAGTTTTGCGCGCCTAGCAAGCCTGGAACGCCCGCAAATCGCAGCTAATCTAATAGGAGTTGCAGAAGAAACAACTAGCGGAGTGCGCGCTTTTGAAGCAATGCAAAAAGCAGGTCGTTTACACTACCCTGTAATCGCAGTAAATAACAGCGCTCTAAAAACCGATTTTGACAATAGACATGGAACTGGCGAAACATGTGTTACTACGATGCAACAAATTCTTGGGAGCAAATGCTTTAAAAACGCTAAAGTAACTGTTGTTGGATATGGACCAGTGGGTCGTGGATTTGCTTTAAGAATACGCGCATTGGGTGCAAAAGTTACGATTTGCGATACAAATCCTGTACAGTCCTTGCGCGCAGTTTTCGACGGTTTTGAAGCTAAAAATCTTGAATGCGCTGTTGATACAAGCAATATGATTGTTTCTGCAACAGGCGTTCGACACACGATTACATTGCAGCATATGCAAAGCATGCAAGAAAACGCGATTTTGGCTGTAATTGGCGGAATCGCAAACGAGATTGCACTAGACGAAATCCCTGATTTTAAGCCAGTTGTTGGAACTCCACAAAGAAAAATACAGATTCCAAATGGTCCGCAAATCACGCTAATAAGTGAAGGAGACGGAACAAATTACACTACTGGTGGCGGAAATCCTATTGAGATTATGGACTTTAGTTTTGCTGTTCAAGTGAGCGCCGTAGCGTATTTGCTAGAGCACAATGGAGAAAACAAGAAAAATAGCGACAAGAATCCTCTTGATTCTGGAATCTGCCAACTACCTGAAAGCTCCGACGAACAAATAGCAAACATAGCGTTAGCAGAACGCGGATATAGTGCTAGCGAATCCAATAAAAATAATGGTTACAGATGGGATTTAACAAGATTTGCCGAAGAAGAAAACATTTAGATGAAATCCAATTAACCAAATCATAATAAATCTAAGCAATAATATAGTAACAGCAACAAAATTAGTTAAACGATAATTCCATAAGGAACGCAATGCTTACAGATCCAATACGCAAACTTGCACATCCAACACCACTTAGCGAAGTCACATTATACAGTGCGGCAATGGTTATTCCAGTAACAGGTCCTATTATTCCCGAAGGAGCTGTAGCAGTATCGAATGGGCGAGTTGTACACGTTGGAACGAGACAGTGGGTATTAGACATTCTAAAAGATGAAATGCCAGACGATTCCTATAGGAAGATGTTTAACAACGAACGACATTGGCATGGTCTTATGACACCAGGTCTTATAAACGCCCACACGCATTTGCAATACACGAATATGGCAAGCGTGGGCCGCGGCGAATACCGCAATTTTCGAGACTGGGAAGAAGGATTCAATGTTGTTTATGACAAATTACAAGAAGAAAAACAAAAAAATCCATCGCTAACAACTTGGAAGACTTCTGCACAAGAAGGCGCCAGAATGATGGTGGAAGCTGGCACTACTGCAGCTGCCGACATTGTAACCGATATCGAAGCAGTTGGAGCGCTTGCGAGCCAAGGCATGCACGGCATAGCCTATTGGGAGGTAATGGGCTGGAAAAACGTTGACTGGAAGGAAGAAGGCTACGCTAAGCTGCTCGAAATGCTTGGCAAAATGATGAATAACGGCAGCGTACCGAGTATAGGAATTAGCCCACACGCACCTTACAGTCTAGAAACCGAACCTTTTGTAGATTTGCCAGACATTGCAAGGCAGCTAAACATGCGCTTGCACATACACTTAGCAGAAACACCTATGGAGGCTGGAAATCACGCCGATACACTCACCACGTATTCCGCCCCAGATTGGAATGCTAACGTTTGGGCAAGCTACAGCGAACTTAAAGCACATGGAATGACAGCTTCCGCAATTCAGTTTTTGGATCAACTCGGTTCCCTTGGACCAGACGTACATATTGCGCACGGAGTTTGGGCAGATGGCGAAGACCGCAGAATTTTGCGCCAACGCGGAGTGGGAGTGGCGTTGTGCCCAAGATCCAACCGCATTACTGTTACAGAACGAGACGCGCCAATTCGCGACTACATGGAAGAAGGAAACTTGCTTGCGATTGGTACGGATTCTCTATCTTCTTCCCCATCTCTTGATGTTTTAGACGACGCTGCAAAAGTCTATGATTTAGCAACAGCGCAAGGGTATAGAAAAGATGATTTATCTCACCGAATTATTCGAATGATGACTTTGGGCGGAGCCAGCGTTATGGGTTTGCATGTTGGACCACATAGAATAGGACAGATTAATGCTGGAGCTACAGCAGACCTTGCGTTCTTTGATATTCCAACCGATACAGAATCTCCTCAAGGAATTGAGGAAACTCTTCACAATTTTGTGCGCCATGGTGCAGGTAGTGCAAAAGCAACAGTTATCTCCGGAAATCTTGTATACAATAATAGTGCTTTTGCTCAATAATCTGATGCAAACACAGATATGACGTTTAACGAACACATTTAACGCAAATATGAACGCAAATATGAAAAATAAAAGGAGCATGCATTATGAGTGTCAGTTTAGAAAATATGAGTGATTACGCCAAAAACCTTGTTAAAGAATTACAGTTAGAAGCCCACCCAGAAGGCGGATGGTACACCCGCGACTGGCAAGCAGCGCAACTATATAGCGCAAATAACAATGCAAATACTTCAAACGCAGGCGCAAACAATACGCAAATTGACGAAAACACTGGCGCAGACGCACCAAGACCATTGGCTTCTCTTATTTACTTTCTTTTACCAGCTGGCGATTCAAGCGCATGGCATAAAGTTGATGCAGATGAAATTTGGTTATGGCACGGACCATCAAATCTTACGATTGAGCTTGGTGGATGTGGTAAAACCCCTTGTGATGAGGCAGATTTGCATCGTTTTACTCTTGGAAACTCTAAAGATTGCAATGGCTTATCCACGCGCGGACATCTTGTAATTCCTGCTGGAACATGGCAGAGAACAATACCAAGCGATGGCGATGTTCTTGTTTCTTGCGTAGTAAGCCCTGGCTTTACTTTCAGCGGCTTTGATTTAGCAGAGCAAAACGATTCAAATAAGTAAACTAGTCTGCAGTTATTTAACAAGCGCCTTCAAAACACGCAAAGTTAACGATCCTGCTTGATTCGCCGCAAGAACCAAATCATCCTTATGCGAGTCCACAGATTCGTATGATTCTCCACAACGGTTGCTCATTGAGCGAATCGCAAGGAATGGAACACCGTTTTTAGCCGCAATATGTGCAGCAGCCGCACCTTCCATCTCTTCGCAATCGCCAAAAACCGTTGCTCGCACAGCGTCTAAAATATCAGGATCTGTGTTAAATTGGTCACTTGTTGCTATGTTTCCACACATATAAGCAGCGCTATTTACATTAGACTCGTTTTGCTTAAAGTCCGAGGATAAGTCGCCAGCAACCGAAGAGGATTCTTCCAAAGACTTCTCAAGCCTAAATCCTAATAATTCTGCCTCTTTAGCAGCTAAATCGCATAATTTTGAATCTGATTCAAAAACAGATTTGTACGGAGCACACTCTGCAATAATTTGCGTATTTGTTTCTAAATAGTGAAGTTTCTTGCCTATAACAATATCTCCAACACTAAGACGCGGATTTAAAGCACCTGCGATTCCGCTAAAAATCAACACTTGTGGATTTGATTCGATTATCAACGCTTGAGCTGCAGCTGCGGCAGCGCACTTTCCCATTCCAGCAACACATATTGTAAGAGTAGGATTTTCGCCTTTGCTATTAGAAGCGATTTTGCCCTGAATAAAAGTAACCCCATACGAATCCCAAGTTTTATAATCCCCACAAAATGCTTGAAGAATAGGCTGAGCTTCTTTTTGAAGTGCAACTATAACAGCAAGTTTTGAAAGATGACTAAAATCTTTAGAACTTTCAGAAAAATCGTCAGCCGCGCTATGTTCAAAATTATTTAACATAAAATACTCCTCAAAAAGCAACACACCGTATGTAACTGACACTTAACATACTACGACTTAAGTCTAATCACCACAAAACCACGTATTAAATCAACAAAATATAGCGCGTTATAAACAATCGCGATAACAATTCTGTAACAATTAAGCCTTAAATGCTTTCAGCATCTTATAAACTATCAAATGTACGGCCGCAAAACCTACTTAAATCGCTTAAAAAAACGAATAAGCGAAAAATCTTAAGGTTTTAGCAAAAACAAGGAGAAAAAATGGCTATTTTCGTACACAACAACTTGCACACCAACCGCGTAGCAATCGCTGCTACAAAAATTGCAGCAGCAGCATTAGCAATGGCAGCAATGGTTAGCACAGCAGCATGCGGCAGCCAAAACGCACAAGATACAAACCAAAAGACGATTACTCCAGGCGTTTTGACAATCGGCACAGCTCAGCCAACTTACACACCTTGGATGTACGATAACAAGCCAGAAAACGGCAAGGGTTACGAATCTGCAGTAGCATACGCTGTTGCAAAGAAACTCGGATACGATAAAGACAAAGTAAAGTGGGTTCGCACAACCTTCGACTCCGCAGTAACCCCAGGACCAAAAGACTTTGATTTTAACCTTCAGCAGTTCTCTATTACGGAGGAACGCAAGAAGGCAGTAGACTTTTCGCCAAGTTACTACAACGCAACTCAGGGTGTTGTGGTCAAAAAAGATAGCAAGTTTGCTAACGCAAAGACCTTAGCAGACCTTAAAACCGCTACAATTGGCGCAATGGTTGGAACAACAAGCTACAGCTTTGCTAAAGACAAGATTAAGAGCGATATTCAAACCTTTAACGATAATGACGCTTTGGTTCAGGCTCTTGATTCTAAGCAGATTGACGCACTTGTTATAGATACTCCATCTTCCGTAAACATTGTGCGCAGCAAGCAGGTTAAAGAAGGTGTTGTTCTTGGACAGATTGCAGGATCGGAAGATAAGGAAGGAACTGGATTGGTACTTCCAAAAGGATCTAAGCTTACTGCAGACGTCACTAAGGCTGTGAATGCGCTAGAAAAAGATGGTACTTTGAAGAAGCTCCAAGAAAAGTGGCTTGCAGAGTACACGACTAATGTGCCAGTTCTGAAGTAAAAACTAAACCAAAAATAAAGAAAAATAAATAAAAATCGTACTAACGTCATTACCAATACGCATTATTGTAAGCAACTTGTAACCCAATCGTCACATAAAAGTGCTTACAATAGTGCGTATCATTCATTATGTCGAAAGGCTCAGGCTACCGCCAATGACAGTACTTACCGGCACTGCAACAGATTCTGCAAGCAACAAATCGAATAAGTCACTCTCCAATACACCGTCACTATCTAGCGCTAACACTGCGTTAGATGAAGGAACATACGCTTTAAGTGATATTGAGATTGAGCGCAAAGCAATACGCAAAAAGCAAAATCTTAAATCAGTTTTAACAAGCATAATAAGCACTTTAGTATTGCTTGGCGTGTGCATTGCGGCACTTGCAATGAGTCCTGGTTGGCCAAGAGTGCGCGAAACATTCTTCTCTGGCAAATACTTCATGCTATCTTTGCCATCCGTTTTGCAAGGCTTAATGCTTAATCTGCAGGTGCTAGTATTCGCTGTTATTGGAGTAGCAATACTTGGAACTTTAATTGCTGTTATTCGCACAAGCGTAAGCCCAATGCTTTTCCCTTTGCGAGCTATAGCGCAATTCTACACAACTATTATGCGCGGCATACCAATGCTTGTTGTGCTTTACTTAATCGGCTTCGGCATACCAGGATTGCAGCTTTTTGGACGAATACCACCAGCAATACTCGGCACAATCGCCATTGTTATGAGCTACTCTGCATACGTTGGAGAAGTGTTGCGCGCAGGCTTTGAAGACGTGCATCCATCTATGCGAGCATCCGCAAGGTCTCTTGGCTTAACATCTGGTCAAACTGTGCGATTAGTGGTAATTCCTCTTGGCTTAAGAAAAGTGGCTCCTGCCTTAATGAACGACTTTATATCAATGCAAAAAGATGCAGGACTCATATCGGTTTTGGGCGCTGTAGACGCTGTTCGAGCCGCTCAAATATCTGTAGCAACTTCTTATAACTTCACTCCATACGTTGTAGCAAGCGTTGTGTTTATAGCGCTGAGCATTCCGTTTATTGTTCTAAACGATTGGTATACGGCAAGGCTGCGCAAACGCGAGCTAAACGGAGGAACCGTGTGATGAATAACTTAACAAACCAGAAGGTAAGTCAGCAAATGAGCGATTACACAAACACAAGTGATCAAACGAATACAAGCGATTACACGGATTCAACACCAGTTTTGCGCTTAAGCAATATTCGCAAATCGTATAACTCAACACCTGTTCTTAAAGGCATTTCTTTTGATATTGCACCTCACGAAGTGGTAGCTCTTTTAGGACCTTCTGGAAGCGGAAAATCTACTCTTATGAAGTGCATTAATCTGCTTGAGCGAGTAGACGACGGTCAAGTTTGGCTTGGAAACACAGATATTACAGATCCTCGTATAAATCAGGATCAAATTAGATCTCAAATCGGAGTTGTGTTCCAGCAATTCAATCTTTTTACACATATGAGTGTTTTAGACAATGTAACTCTTGCTGCGCGAAAAGTTCACCATTGGGCTAAAGACCGCGCAGAAAGCCGCGCAATGGAGCTTCTATCTAGGATTAAGCTAGAAAATAAAGCAAAGTCTTACCCAGATCAGCTTTCGGGAGGCCAGCAGCAACGAGTGGCAATTGCGCGCGCGCTTATGACAAGCCCACAACTTTTGCTTTTAGACGAGATTACGTCCGCACTAGACCCAATGCTTGTTGGAGAAGTTCTAGACATGGTTGCGGAGCTAAAACAGCAAGGAACCACGATTTTAATGGCTACTCACGAGATGCATTTTGCTCACGAAGCTGCCGATAGAGTGGTTTTGCTGCGAAACGGCGTTGTTGCAGAAAATGGCACGCCATACGAGGTTATGGACGCTTGCACAGACCCAGAAACACAGAATTTCTTTAAGTCTTTCCGCCATTGATTTTTTAGGAACAAACGCGGTAATCTCGCTCGCGTAAGCGTAATCCTATTCCCGCGTTTGTTCCCAGAACCACCAAATCCGACTACAAAACCAAGAACACCTTCCCGCGTTTGTTCCCTTTTTGAGCAAATATGTAAACAAACGCGGGATAAAAGAAACAAAAACAAGAACATTTTCCCGAGATTGTTTACATATTTGGCGATTTTGGGAACAAACACGGGATAAAAGAAACGCCACACAATCATGCATAACTAAACGTTGCAGGATCGTGCCCCATGCGCTCATTAGAGTTCAAGTTATCTATTGCGCGTATTTCGTCATCCTCAAGACTAAATCCAAAAACATTAATATTTTCACGTTGCCTATTTTCTGAAACAGATTTAGGTATGATAATGTATCCATGCTCAATATGCCAGCGCAAAATCACCTGAGCACAAGTAACATCATGATTCTTAGCAATAGTTTCCAGAACACCATCGCCGATATTCAAATCACGTCCGCGCGCCAATGGAGAATACGCTTCAATAGCAATATTATGCTTCTTGCAAAAATCAACTACATTAGACTGCTGCCAGCTCGGATGCAATTCAATCTGATTCACTTGAGGCCACTGACCGACTTCATCATATAAACGCTGCAAATCAGAAGGCATAAAGTTGCATACACCAAGCGAACGTACCCTACCTTCCTCTTTCAACTTAACAAATGCTTTCCATGTTTCTGCAGAACGCCAATTAAATGGTGTAGGCCAATGAATCATATACATATCCACATAGTTCAAGCAAAGATCCGCAAGCTGAGAATCAAAAGCCTTCAAAGTATTGTCATACCCCTGCTGTGAATCTCTAACCTTTGTAGTCACCCATAGGTTTTCTCGCAATTCTCCAGTATTAAAACCAGTTGCACACAATACTTCGCCTAGTTCATTCTCATTGTTATATCCAGCTGCAGCATCAATATGTCTGTATCCTAGCGAAAGAGCGCTTTCTACAACATCATGCATACTTACTTTATCAACTCGAAGTACACCTAAACCAACTTGTGGTATAGAATTGCCATCCGATAATAAAATGTTAGGCACAATGTGCATATCTTCATTCATTAAAACACCCCTTCGCTATAATTGACCATTATTTTCAAAGGCAATAATAACACAACAAACACTCCTCACTAGAGACGCAATAACGCCAATATTACTTAACATTAAGCTTGTAATACATTTGAGAAATCTGTAGATTGCGCTCAAAATCTTGGGCATTAGTGTTTTTATCAATCACAGCTAGTTCAACACCAGAGATACGCGCAAAATCTTCCCAAACTTCTCTACCAATTGACGTTGTCATACAAGTATGATGGGATCCACCAGCCAATAACCAGCATTGCGCAGACAAAGATAGACTTGGCTGCGGTTTCCACATGGCGCGAGCGCAAGGCAAATTCTTTAAGCTTCCAGACGGCTCTACAACATCTACGACATTCATTAAAAGTCTAAATCTACTGCACATATCCGCAAGAGAAACCACAACAGCATCCTTTTTAGGAGCAGCAGTAAACACGAGTCGAACAGGATCTGATTTTCCGCCGATACCCAATGGGTATATAGCAAGACGAGGTTTTTGAATACTTCCAATAGAAGGCGAAACTTCTAACATATGTGATCCTAATATCATTTCGTTATCTGGCTCAAAATGATACGAGTAATCTTCCATAAGAGAAGCTCCACCTTCAAGACCATACCCCATAACTAATCCCAAACGAACCAATATTGCGGTTTTCCAATCCCCTTCTGCCGAGAAACCCCATCCATATTCGGAAGGAAAACGTTGAGCAGCAACTCCTGGAAGTTGAGAAAGACCACCAAGATCTTCAAAATTATCTACTGCAGCAGTAGCATCATAATCACGCATCATGGATACCATTCCAATTTCCTGCTTAGCTGCAATTAACAGAGAATCATATTTTTGATTTAATAATTCTGGATCAACATTGTATTTATTTTTATAATCTTCTATCAAATCTTTAGCTTGCTTATCTGTAGCACGATTAACATATGAATTTAATTCGTTTACAGACCAAGTATTAATAGATGCACCAAAGATTTTCTCAGCTTCAGTTTTATCTCCTTCAGTAACTGCAACGTTACGCATATTGTCTCCCCAACGCATAACGTTCATATTGTTAGACGCCCACCAGCCTAAACACGCACGAACCCAAGCATTTATGCGATCCGAAACTTCTGGATTCGTATAATGACCAACAACTATTTTTCTTCTGATACCAAGTCTAGAAACAATATAACCGAATTCTCTATCTCCATGAGCAGCTTGATTTAAATTCATAAAATCCATATCAATACTGTCCCAAGGTATTTCACGATGATACTGAGTATTCAACTGAAGCAAAGGTTTACGCAACAGTTCTAATCCGCGAATCCACATTTTTGCTGGCGAGAACGTGTGCATCCAAGCAATCACACCTATACAAGATTCTTTTGAAGAAGCATCAACCATAAAATTACGCACAGCGTCAGATGACTTTAAGGTTGGTTTCAAAACAATTTTCACAGGTATCGAATGTTTATTATTTAAATAATCTACAATTTCTCTAGCTTGTGTTGCCACTTGTTCTAGGGTTTCTGGACCATATAGTTCTTGTGAACCTACAGCAAACCACACTTCTTTGTTCTCAAAAGGATTTTCCATAGCCATTATTTACTCCTATACGACTTATATATGTAATTGTCTTTAGATTATTTTTATTAGTTTTGTCCGTAAACATTTTGATATCGTTTATTAAGCGAATTAATATCTTCTTGCTTTATATCGATTATTTTCCCTATTTGCCTAGCAGCCCACATTGTTTTGGCTACTTCTTCCGTCATAGCAGCAGCTTTCACAGCACTTTCTGCATCTTTTCCAATGACGAATGGACCGTGATTTTGCATCAAAACCGCTGGCGACTTAGGATATTTGCGTAATGTTTCAACAACGCCTTGTCCAATGGCCTCACTACCAATCAACCTGAATGGTCCAACTGGAACAGAGCCTCCAAACTCATCTCCCATCATTGTTAATCCACACGGTATATTTTCTCCAATAGCAGCCCAAGCAGTAGCGTAAGTCGAATGAGTGTGCACTACTCCAAATACTTCAGGCATATTCCTATAAATATAAGCATGCGAAGCTGTGTCAGAACTTGGAGAATAGGATCCATCAACAACATTCCCATCTAGATCACAAACAATCATTGATTCAGGAGTTAGTCTTTCGTATCGTACTCCAGAAGGCTTAATAACCATTAAATCAGCAGTATGCAAACGTTGAGAAACATTTCCCGCAGTCCACACAACTAAATTCCATTTAATAAGTTGATCATGCAAATTGGATACTAATTCGCGTACCAGTTTTACCTCAGATTGAGTTTCTTGTGAATAATCTTTTAAAGTTTTCATAATTACTATTTCTTTCTAATAAATTTTTTAAAAATATGATGAGAAAACACTATTTTTAGTCTGACTTAAGCAATCTTCTGTGCAATATTTTTACGGCATCGTAGCTATTGCTGCATGTTCTATTGGCAATGACCTCATAAATTGCTCAAAATACCTCTGGAATCCTTCCACGTCATCCTTACGAGGGAAAACGGTGACTGAATTCACATGAGCAAATACTTCATTTTGCAAAAAGTCTATTAATGTTATATTTTTTCGTCTAATGTACGATGCTAAAATCGCCATTCCCCACGATCCGCCTTCAGAAGCCGTAGGCATAGTGGTTACTGGAACACCAAACGCCGCCGAAGCAATACGCTGAGAAACTTCAGGGGTGGCAAAAATACCACCATGGCCAAGCAAAGAATCAATTTCAACATGCTCTTCTTTTGTTAAAACATTCATTCCAATAGTCACTGGACAAAATGCTCCATATAGTTGAGCACGCATAAAGTTTCCGAGTGAAAGTTTTGCTTGCGGACCGCGAGCAAATACAAATCGCCCTTCTTCCAAACCTGCTTGGAACTCTCCAGAAGAAAAACAGTAGTTAATATTTCCTCCAGCATCAAATTCAGTTCCATTATCAACAGCAGAATTAAACAGGCTTGTATATAACAAATCCATTGATATTGGTTTTCTTATTGCATCAGCAAATTGAGCGAATAAGTTAACCCAAGCATTTAAATCTGTAGTGAAATTATTAGCATGACTCATTGCAGATAAATGACCATCTGGAGTCATAACTATATCTAACTCTTTGTGAGATTTTGACAAAGGACGCTTTAAAACAACAGTTGCAAAAATAGATGTCCCAGCCGAAACATTACCAGTACCAGGCTTTAATGTATTGGTTGCAACCATACCAGTTGCCGCATCTCCTTCAGGAGGAACAAATGGTATTCCTGGATTCAAAATGCCACTAGGGTCAAGAAGAGAAACACCATCAACTGTCAATCGACCAGCAAATTCTCCAGCTGAAAGAGGTGTAGGTAAAATATCCTTCAAATTCCAAGGCTGACTAGATATTTCAGGAAGATTCTCAATTTTATTTAACGCATTCTCATCCCAGCTTAAACTGTTTGAATCCATAGGAAACATTCCAGAAGCATCCGACAATCCTAATACTTTTTTGCCAGTAAGCTTCCAATGAATATAGCCAGATAGCGTAGTAAAGAATGCTACATTATGTACATGTTCTTCCTCGTCAAGCGCACATTGATACAAGTGAGCTATCGACCAGCGCTCCGGTATATTAAGATTCAATTCACTAGAAAGAATTCTGTGAGCATCATGCGTATTAGTATTTCTCCAAGTCCTAAATGGCACAAGCAACTTATTTCTATTATCAAAGGCTAAATAACCATGCATCATTGCTGAAATACCAATGCCGCCAATATTATTTAAACGCAATTGGTAGTCTTTATTAATTTGATTACTTATCTGAGAAAAAACAGATTGTATACCATGCCAAGCATCAGATAAATCATAGGTCCACAAACCATTTTCTAGTTTGTTTTCCCACTTATAAGATCCTTCTGCAATAACTTGATATTGTCCATTAATTAAAGCACCTTTAATTCTAGTTGAACCCAACTCAATACCAAGATATGTGTTTGCATTAATAATATCTTTTTTATTAGATGATACACTCGAAATATCACACATGATGCTCCTTTGCATGCTTTTATAAGATTCATTTATTCAAATATGCAGAAAATCTTGAATACCCAATCATTTATTACTTTTTAGAATCCTCGCTCTTATCTTTACGCTCTTGACTGAATCCTTTAAAAGCGTTGTAACCGCAATAGCCGATTACAATTAATAAGCACAATGAAAAAATAAGAGTGTACCAAGCGAATAAATCACCAGACTTATAAGAACCATATAAAGACTGGAATAACCAAATCGACATAAAAAAGGTAGTTAGCGCGTACATTCTAGTCTTTTGCATATATTTTTTTGGCATATATTCCTCCTTATTGTTCTTTTATACTGATTAACACCTGTTAATAACTGACAATGACTGAACAAAATTGGGCGTACACTTTTTTGTTCACAACGTTTGTGTAATATCTGAAGCGCACGCCCAATATATACGACATTTTTAGCGCTTACGACGCTTGCTCATTATGTCAACAGCCACTGCAGCAAGTAACACAAGACCCTTAATTGTCTTCACAATTGCAGTGTCAACACCCATGATAGACAAGCCTTGATTGATCACGCCCATAACAAAAGCACCAACAACGGCTCCAGGTATAGTTCCAACACCACCAGTCACAGCTGTGCCACCGATGAAGCAGGATGCAATTGCGTCCATTTCAAATTCCATACCAGCTTGTGCAGTAGCAGATGCCAGACGAGAAAGCATAGCTACAGCAGCGATAGCAGACAAGAATCCCATATGAACAAACAAGCAGAAATCTACACGCTTAACATCAATACCAGAAAGTATTGCAGCTTTACGGTTACCTCCAACAGCATATATGTGACGTCCAAAAACTGTCTTTGTAAGAATGAAGTTGTATGCAACGACCAAAATCGCAACAATCACCAACATAATTGGAGTTCCACCCATCTCAGAATTGCCAGAGGATGCTAACAAATATGTTACAAATATGATTGCAAGAGCAGCAAATACGATCTTGCATACAGTAATCGATAGTGGTTCTGGGACTAATCCAACTTTTTCTACATGCTTACGCTTATTAATTTGGCTCCAAGCAAACAAGGCGATGCACATAAGACCAAGAACAATCGTAAGACCATCAAATGGACCCCACCAACCGAGAATATTAGGAAGATAGTTACGAGCAATTCCACGGAACGCGTCTGAAGTGATAGGCACAGATTCGCCAACTATAACCGTAGATAAACCTCGGAAGATCAGCATGCCTGCAAGAGTGGTGATGAATCCAGGAATCTCCATTCGAGCCACCCAGAAACCATGCCAGCAACCAATGAGTAAGCCAACAACAATTGATATAGCAATCGCCAGTACCCAATTAACACCATAGCGTTCCATCAACAGTGCACAAACACCACCAATAAATGCGACTAAAGATCCTACAGAAAGATCAATATGTGTAGCAATAATCACCATAACCATGCCTATTGCCAAAATAATCACATACGCATTCTGCTGAATTAAAGAAACAAAACTGTTAGGAGTTAAAAGAACACCTTTTGTGAGTATTTGGAACACAACGACAATAACGATTAAAGCTCCAACGATTCCATATTGTCTTGCATTATCGGTAATTGTCGAAAGAATACTTGATTTTTGTTCACCCTTCGTATCTTGGGCTAATCTGTTTTTGCTCATGATAACGCTAATTCCTTTCCTTAGTCATGCATTTCATCAGATATTCTTGGGTAAACCCATTCTTATTAACATCATCTGTGATAACGCCTTGACTTACGGTATAAATACGATCGCATATACCAATCAATTCTGGTAGTTCAGAAGAAATAACTATAACAGCTTTACCTTGGTCGGCAAGCTTATCGATGATTTCATAAATTTCATACTTTGCACCAACATCTATACCACGAGTTGGCTCATCGAGAATGAGTATGTCTGGATCAGAAAGAACCCATTTTGCCAATACAACTTTTTGCTGATTTCCGCCAGAAAGCGTAGAAACTTGCACATCAATGTTTTGACATTTTATATTAAAGTTCTCTCGATATGCATCAACTTCTTTTCGCTCAATGTTTCCATCAACAACACCTAATTTGCTCATTTTTGACAATGAAGCAATAGATGAATTTTCGCGAATATTCTGCAGAAGATTTAAACCATAACCTTTTCGATCTTCTGTAGCATAAGCCAAACCAGCATTAATTGCTTCTTGCACATTGCGCAATTCGACTTTTTTACCTTTAATATAAAGATCACCAGTTATATTGGAGCCATATGAGCGTCCAAAAACACTCATAGCCAATTCGGTTCTGCCAGCACCCATCAATCCAGCCAATCCAATAATTTCGCCAGAACGAACATACAAATTAGCATTATCGACTATTATTCGGCTATTATCCATTGGATGATGAACTGTCCAATTGGCTATACGAAGATATTCTTCACCAGATTGATTTGTTTCGTGCTTAGGATACAAGTTGGTTAATTCTCGACCCACCATTTTACGAATTAATTCATCGTAATCTAATGGCGTTTCTGGCGTAATATACATTTCACCAACTGTCGATCCGTCACGAATTATAGTAACGTTATCTGCTATTACAGCAACTTCATTAAGCTTGTGCGTAATTATAATGCTGGTAACGCCATGTTCATCTCTTAATTGGCGAACAAGCTGTAGTAAATGAGCAGAGTCCTCATCATTTAATGCTGCAGTTGGTTCATCAAGAATCAGCAACTTTACATTTTTAGACAAAGCCTTAGCAATCTCTACAAGCTGCTGTTTACCAACACCAATATCCATGATCTTTGTATCTGGATCTTCTGGCAAACCAACGCGTTCAAGAAGTTCTGCAGCTTTAGCGCGAGTTTCGCTCCAATCAATTACTCCATTTTTTGAGCATTCATTTCCCATGAAAATATTTTCGGAAATTGAAAGAAATGGATTTAAAGTCAGTTCCTGATGAATAATAACAATTCCATCACGTTCTGAATTTTTAATATTACTATATTTACACTCTTTTCCGTTAAATATAATCTTTCCCGTGTAAGATCCGTAAGGATAAACACCTGATAGCACATTCATTAACGTAGATTTACCAGCACCATTTTCGCCGCAAATTGCATGAATTTCACCGCGATCAACCGAAAGATTAACATCAGTAAGAGCTTTTAGTGAACCAAACGTTTTTGTGATGTGCTGCATACTCAATATTGTGTCTTTATGCGACATCATCTACTTCCAATCATTACAACGCACAGTTTCAACTAATGGGGGCACAACTATGGCACTAATCGTGCCCCCATATTAGTTCAAATTGATAGTTAATTTTTAATGTACTAACTTATCAAAGCGTTCTTGTGTTATATAGCCATCTTTCACTAAGTCAGTAAGATTATCCTTAGTAATATCTTGTGGATTTAGCAATTTAGAAGGAACGTCTATCTTGTTGTTATTGAACTTTCCGTTAATACCAGACACCTTCTTGCCTTTAGCAATTTCCAATACCATCTGATAAACGGCTTCAGCAAGCTTATTGACATTCTTAAATACTGTCTGACTCTGCTTTCCACGTGCAATTGAAGATACAGCTGACTCCATAGCATCCTGTCCAGTTATAATTGGCCAATTATCTGTACCTGGCTTTAAATCTGGACGCTTAGATTCAATGGCGTTGATAACACCAGTCGAAATACCATCATAAGGGCTTAATATTGCATGTAGTGGCTGACCTTTAGCATATGCAGAATCAATAATTGATTCCATATCCTTTTGAGCCTGTTCAGCTTTCCACCCTTGAACAGAAATCTTCTGCCAATCTTGAACCTTAAAGTCTTTATTCACGCCACCACCATGATTAGATGGGGAAACTAAGGCACCAGATTTAAAGTATGGTTGCAGCAAATCCCATGCACCCTTGAAGAAGTACTTAGCATTGTTATCATCTGGAGAACCAGTGAAAAGCTCAATATTGAATGGCCCCTTTGCACCATCCTTAAGACCCAACTTATCAATAATATAATTTGCTTCAAGAATACCAGTCTGCTCAAGCTGGAATGTTGCATAATAGTCAACAGCCTTTGTATTCATAATCAATCGATCGTAGGCAATTACTTTAGCTCCAGCATCATGAGCCTTTTCTACTGCAGGTCCTACAGCACTACCATCCTTTGCAGCAACAACAACGACCTTAGCGCCGTTGTTAATCATATTTTCAATATCTGCGTTTTGCTGAGCTGGTTTATCGTCTGCAAAGTTCAATATAACTTTATACCCAGCATCTTCTAGCTTCTTCTTTAGGTTATTGCCGTCTTTATTCCAACGTTCCTCCGACTTTGTTGGCATAGAGACACCAATGGTGGCACCTTTTTCAATTCCTTGACTTACGTTTTTGGATGCACCACCTCTTGAACCTGAACAGGCTGATAAACCAGCAACTACAGCAATACCTACAAATAAAGCGATTGCCTTTTTACCTATGTTCATCGACGCTCCTTTGCATCAAAAGGTTATTTGATATAGACAGCTACAACGCTATCTAGTTTTTTATTATAAACTATTGTGTTAAGTTGTCAAACACATAAATCAAATTTTTCTATTTTTTTGTTTAATATATAAATTTAATACAATTCTTAATCTACATGAATTAACTGCTCGTACCAATTATTTAATATAAATTCAACCAATTTAACCAATAAAGAACAAAAGTTTCAAATCAATGAATGACAATTCTTCAAAATATAGATATGCTTATATTATGTCGCATTTATTCGGATCCCAAACTTCCTTGCGAGAAGCTAATCGATCTGCATTACTTTCTTACATACGCAGATTTGGTGCAATTACGCAAATCGAGCTTGCTGAAGCGACAGGATTATCAACTGCAACCGTATCAACTCTTGTAAGACAACTTGTAAAAGAAGGGCGGTTGTACACAGAAAACACAATACATAACGGAAGAAGAGCAACACTCGTAGCCTTAGCTCGTAGAAAAGGAATAAGCGTAGGACTAAAAATTAGCAGACACTCTCTAGATCTAATTTTTATCGACTACGAACTTAACATAATCGCGGAACGAACATTACTATTACCAAAACAGCATATTCCAGATGCCACTCTCGAACGAGCAACATTACTCATAAACGAAACTTTATCCAACATAAACGCATCAGCAAAAGAACTAATAGCAATAGGCGTATCTATAACAGCTCCAATAGATAAACGTACAAAAACAATAGCAATACCTGGCATTATGCCACATTGGAACAATTTCGACATTATTTCGTATCTGCAATCAGTTTTTAATATTCCAGTTACTTTAGATAACGATGCAAACTGTTGCGCAGTATGGGAATCAAGAGCAGGATCTGTTACAAAAACCACAGATTTCATATACATAAATACAGATGACGGAGCTGGTGCCTCCATAATGGCAGATGGAAAAATATGGCGCGGCGTAACTGGAATGGCAGGCGAAATAGGGCATATTCAAGTTGACCCACTCGGAAGCATTTGCGCATGCGGAAACCGTGGATGTCTTAATACTTTTATAAATGAAGAACGAATCACATCGTTATTAAGAGTTACCCATGGAGATCTAACTGTAGAAGATCTTGTACGTTTAGCAAATGAAGGAGACCCCGGATGCAGACGTATCATAGCTGATACTGCAATACGAATAGGAACAGTAGCAGCAGAACTATGTACATCAGTAGATCCTGAGATTGTAGTTATAGGAGGACTCCTAGTGCAAAGCGGATCAGTTTTCGTAGACGCTTTTAGAGAGTCATTGCACCGCTTACTATTCCCTGATGTTTTAACTCCTATACAAGTTGTAGTTGCATCAAATCTTACTAATTGTTCTGCGCTAGGAGCAGCACTAGAAGGAATTGATGCTGCAGAAAAAATACATCACAAAACATCTCAGCACCTATAGAAATAGATTGTAATATCGATTGCAATATTATTAGCAATATCAACAAGGAGACATAATGTACGGACAAAATCCACTCCTACAGCTAAAAGATATTAGCGTAAACTTTGGTTTTACCGAAGCACTTAAATCGATAACACTCGATATTTATAGCAAAGAAATAGTGGCAATTGTTGGAGACAATGGCGTCGGAAAATCCACTCTTATTAAAACAATATCTGGTTTGATACAACCAACAAAAGGAAGAATGATCTTTGAAGATAAAGAAGTGAATTTGCACTCCATACGAGAAGCAAATGATCTTGGAATAGCAACAGTTTTTCAAGGACAAGAATTTTGCGATAATTTGGACGTTGCATCAAATCTATTCTTAGGCAAAGAGATGCGGAATAAATCATGTCATACACTCAATAAAGATGCAATGGCGTGTGAAGCTCGAAAGGCATTACAAGAACTAACATGTGCCATAAGAATACATACTCCAATACGATTACTATCAAGTGGACAACGTCAAACTGTCGCATTGGCACGAATGCTACTATCGAATCCAAAACTCATACTATTAGACGAACCTACAGCTTCATTATCTTTAACACAAACAGCTGAAACGCTATCTTATATGAAACGCCTACGATCGCAGGGTCGAACAATTATATTGGTGTGTCATAATCTTCCGGATGTATTTGCAGTTGCAACTAGGATAGTTGTACTAAGACAAGGAAAAATCGTTGGAAATCATGATGTTAGTGAAACAAATTATGTCCAGATAATCAGAGAAATGACTGGAATAGAGGATGAGGAAGACGATACAATATCTTCATCAATAATAGACAACATAAATGAGAATCAAAAACTAAGTCATAAAAGAAATGCGCTTATTAGCAGAAGTGCAAAATAAGCTATCAAGGTCAAAACATAAGAGCCTATTCCCGCGTTTGTTCCCAGAACCACTAAATCTGACTACAAAACCAAGAACACCTTCCCGCGTTTGTTTACCAAAACACCAAATATAGAAACAAATGCGGGAACACTTGCCCGTGTTTGTTTACGTATTTGGTGGTTTTGGGAACAAACTCGGGATAAAAATAAACAAACACAAAAAAGGCTCGGAGAGTTGACGCCCCTAGTAGCATCTATCTCCAAGCCCTTAATAATCACAGCACTATTACTGTCCCTAGCAAAAACAGCACTGCTAATTACCCTCAACAGTCAACTCACAAAACCAGCATCATCAGAATCCACTGCGAAAAAAGGAAATTAAGCAAAACAGTAAAAACCAGTAATACAATCCTGCAAGAAAACTTGCGGCAGAATCAAAGAAAACTACCACAGTTGAGAGCAAAATCATAGAAGTGAGCGCACTGAAAAATACGCAGCACGCTCACTGATAACACTTAACGTGCTTTTAGTTTAGTGACGCATCTTGCGAACAGCAGCACCCATACCAGCAAGCATAGAAGCAGCCAAAGCAGTCAAAGCAACACCAACACCAGCATTACCAAGCTTCTCGCCAGCCTTACCATGACCATTGCCACCCTTAGCAAGCTCACCCTTAGCAGCAGCCTTACCAGCAGCGGCTGGAGCAGCAGCACCATTTGCAGCAGCAGCTGGAGCATTCTTACCAGCCTCAGCCTTAGCCTTAGCTTCAGCAGTCTGAACAGCCTTCTGAGCAGCAGCACCAAACTTACCACTCAAAGCATCATCATAAATCTTCTTAGCCTCAGAAAGCTCTGGGAAAGCATCAGAAGCTGGATCTACAAGCGTGATCTTTGGAAGAAGATCAGGATTCACATTCAACTCAACAGCATGATTATAAGCTGCCTTGTAAGCCTCAACAGCCTTATTATAAGCAGCCTTAGCCTTATCGTTAGCATCCTGAGCTTCCCCGTAAGCTTTGCTCTTGGCAGCAAGAACAATATCATTAACTCGCTTCACATTAGCCACAGCACGATTGTAAGCAGTCGTAAGACGCTCAAGCTTTGCTGGATCCTTAACACCAGAAGCCTTGAAATCTTCCAAAGCAGCCAAAGCAGCATCCAACTTAGCCTGAGCTTCAGCAAGCTCAGCCTTAGCAGCCTTCAACTTCTTAGCAGCATCAACAAAAGTCTCATGAGTATGAGCGAAATCATTCTTAGTTTGATCAACAGTCTGCGCTGCAGCATAAACATCAGCAATAGCCTGCTTCTGCTTCTCCGCCAAGGTTGGCTCTACTGGATCTGCAACAGCATTAGCTTCAGCAGCCTTAGCAGCAAGATACTTATTCAAAAGATCCTGAACCTCAGTAGTCTTAGCAGTCTTAGCAGAGCTCTTAGTTAAGAAATCATTCTTATCCGTAGCATACTTGTAAACAGCATTTCCATCACCAGTTGCAAGCTCTTTATCAATTGCCTTATTATAAGTCTCCACCTTGCCGTTTACGAGCTTATAGTAGGCTTCTTTAGTCTTGCCCTGTGGAAGAGTAATCTGTGGCTCCGCAGGATCTGCTGGAACAGTCATCTTATCTAAAACAGCCTTAGCCTTAGTATAAGCTTCGTAAGCTGCAGCAGTCTTAGCCTTAGCAACACTCACGTAAACTACTGGAGTCTCTTCAGCCATTGCTGGGGTTGCCATTGCGAAGCCGGCAAGCAAAGTTGCGCCAGCAGCGAAAGCGGCGATAGCCTTCTTATTCATCATTTTAATTTCCTTTCTTCTTCTCCTCCACGTAAAACACGCGAAGAGAAATTTTAAACATCCAACAACATTCAAAACATTGTGGATAACCACCATCTAGAGCATCTAGCTAGCAGCTGTTATTAACATACCCCCCCCCCGTTTAAAAAAGTCAAGAGGCAACCACACAAAATAAACAGAAAAAAATAATGTTACACACAAACTAATCCACAATAAAAACTATTTTCACCATAATATTTGTGGATTAACACTAATAAAACCATAAAAACACATTGTTTCAAGGTTTTTAAAGAATTTTCCCAGACTTTTCTCAGGAAACTACTCAAACAAGAACATCAACACTATAAAACCATTGAAAAATCAACATTCCACACACATCACACACGCAACACGCCGACACCCCACCAACACCACACCAACGTCAAAGCAACACCAAACGAAATGCCACTCTACAATACAATCGCACACAACTCTTTACCCCACCACTCTTCACTCTATCTATCTCTTACCCCGCATTTGTTCCCTTTTTGAGCAAATATAGAAACAAATGCGGGAACACTTGCCCGTGTTTGTTTACGTATTTGTCGATTTTGGGAACAAACACGGGATAAAATAAACAAAACCAAGAACACCTTCCCGCGTTTGTTTACGCATTTGGTGGTTTTGGGAACAAACGCGGGATAAAAGAAACAAACACGGGCAAAGCGACTTGCATGAGCGCTTAAAGCGCAGCACACGAAGTCACCTAAATTCGCACAGCACAAACATCACCAGTGCGAACAGTTATTATCTGCCCAGAATCCTTACGCACTTGAATAGAAGCATCACGCATAAGATTTTGAGCAACTCCTTCTACACTAGTAAAACTTTTTGCACCAACATCATAAGCATCAGCGTTATTAGAATCGTCAACTCCAGCATCAATCCCCAAGCCGTCATCATTCGGCGCGCGAACAATCACCTTGCGCCCCAACGTCCAACACGCTTCGCTCGCCTCTTTAAGCAAATCCAAAGAGCATTCATTCGTATTCTTTACAAACTTCCCCAACCTAATCCTAAGATTTTCCACCAATCGCGCGGCTATATTATCCCCAAGCTCAGCAAAATCTGGCAGATTATCGTAATGCATTTTAAGCGAAGTTGCTTCCTCGATTGGAAGTGACTGCTTATCCATAAAAAGATTTAAACCAATCCCGAAAATAACTCCAATATTAGAATCGGCAATATCGCCAGCAACCGTTTTTGGAGTCAAAACAATCTCCGTTAAAACTCCACCTTCTTTACAGTCACCAATAAAAATATCATTAGGCCATTTAAGACTGATCTTGCTATAATCTGGCAATTCCCCATTTTCAATCTGCGTAGAGCCAAACTCTTTTAGCGCGCCAATAATCGAATCTCGCGCAGCAAGACCAGCAATTATAGGCAGCCAGCCATTGTAACTTGGATTCTTAACAATACTACTTGGCAAAATCGTGGCAAAAGAAGCTAGTAAACTTTCGAAGGGCTTACTAACCCATTTTCTACACAATCTTCCTTTGCCTTCTGTCTGATGGCAAGCAGCAACAACATAAATCAAAGGCAATTCGTCTTGTCTTTTTACAAAATGAGTATTGTTGCAGTCATCAGTACACCCATCACAGCGCTCATCACAGCACCCATTAGTGAGAATTTTGCGTGCATAATTCTGTGTTGAATCAATAACGTCAAAATAAGCAAAACCGTCTGCAACATTTTTAGTGCGTTCAAAAAAATTACTCATACAGAAATTATAGAAATTTTAATATAATTTAAAAAGATTGTGCAACAGGTATAATTTACAACAGTACTTTACACACATTATTTATAGGATTAAAAATCAGTAGGTCACTATGAAATTCATTAAAAATGACTATGCGAGCGCAAAAACAGTCACAGAACCTACTGATACGTGCAATGCAAAACCAGATACAAAAAACGATATAAAACCAGATGCAAAATCTGAAATGAAAATCGAGCTAAAAACAAGCTTGACAAAAACAAACGCATCAAAATCATCAGTATTTAATCTCGTAAGTCAGCTTGCGACTCAAGCACTAATACTATTTACTTGCATCTGGCTTGCTTTTTGCACGAGCTTAGGCGTGATTTACCGTAATCAAGGATCTTTAACCGATTTTAATTGGGTTAACGCACTTATTTTTGCAGCAGTATTCTGCGTTTATTACGCAATTTTAAGATACATTATTCATTTTGGGGAAAATAATAAAAACGATGAAAATAATAAAAACAGCAAAAACGACAAAATACTAAAAGTACTAAAAATTGCAACGTACAAAATCACAACTTACAAAATCACAAAACCACTTTTTCACCCATTTAAGAGCATCGCCGCTAAAAAACATAAGATAATTTTCTCAATAAAACGTACTCTAAAATGGTGTTTTTACCATTCAACTTGTAGAAAACGAAACATTTTCCTAACGCTGATTATCGGCTGGCTGTGGGCACCAGTAACACTTCTAGCAGCTTACGGAGCCGATATTTGCTCACAAATCCGAGAATACAGCTGGACCTGGAACCAAATAACTGGCATAAAACAACCATACATTGGATTCTTTAGCTTTGTTCCAGCAGACATCTACCCAACAGCACACTATCTTTGGCCGGCAAAACCTACGTATTTAAGCGACCAGCACAACATTGTTTTAACATTGATTTACGGTGCTGTAGCAGCAGTATCGCGATATTTTACAGAATCGAACGATGCTGGAATCATACTACTTGCAATTATGCAATTCGTTTTTGCAGCATGGTGTTGCGCCGCCACAGCGAACCGATTCCTAAACACACCATGGGTTAAATCTAAAACAAGCGAAACTCAAACTGCCTTACCAACACCAATCTTCTTCCGCGCAGCCGTAATAATCACATTTTTATTCAGCCCACTTGTAGTTTTTTCAACAATCGCACTAACAAAATCACCATTATTCGCATTCGCATTCGTATGGTGGTTTGGAATATCTTACGAACTACACTGCACAATACAAAACGCAAAAATCTCACGCAAACACACGATTCTTGAACTGATAATAAGCGTTTGTGTTATGCTAATCGCAGCAAAATATGCGTGGTATATTCTTGTTATCCAATTTGTACTTCTAATGTTTTACAGCATAAAACGTTGGAAAATCTGGGTTTTATGCATTCTGCTCCCAACAATTCTTATACACGGAGCCATAATTATAGCCATATCTAGTGGAGCCATAATAAACGGAGATCCTATCGAAAGCCGCGGAGTGCAACTTCAGCAGATAGCCAGAATCGCAAAACTAGATCCAAAAAGCATACCTCATAAAGCAGCACGAGAAATTGCGCCAATTTTTAATCTCAACCAAACTGCTGAAGCATACACACCTCAAGACGCGGATCCTGTAAAATCTTCTGGCTTACAGTCTAAAAAAGTGAGCTACCGTTGGCGTTACATTACAAAAGACGACATGAAAAAGTTTAACCACGCATGGTGGCTTATGGTTAAACACAGTCCAATCGTTGCAACGGACGCATTATTAGCAAAATCCTACGGTTATTTTGACATTCTAGACATTCCTTATGTTGGTCCAGAATATTACATAAATACTGACAACATAAAAAACTCAGAGTGGATACGCTACTGGCTACCAGAATGGCGTACAAGTGTTTCAAACACTGTTGAATCGTGGAGTAATACGCCGATTTTAGGATGGCCGATTCACGGAAACCTGTATGTTGTTGGCACACTGCTTATCGGAGTTGCAGAAATCGCTCTTAAACGTTGGAAAACACTCGTTTTACATATACCTCTTGCGCTGTTAATGGGAGTAATGGTGCTGGCTCCAGCAAACAATTTTGAACGACACATGCTCCCTATTACATTCGTATTCTTCTTTACAGCTCTAACATTTTTAAGAGAGTCTAAATTACTTGGCAGAGATAATATTATAGATATAACGTCAAATACAAAAATAGAAAATACTTCACAGTTGCAAAAATTGTCAGAATCATCAGAGTCGCAAAAATTGACAAAATTAAATATAGAAACGATTGGAGGTGACAAATGAACGACGAACTTTTCGATACAGCGGTTGCTGGCGACTCCACTGTTGACACAACCATCAAGCCTACCGACGTAGACTATAGTACTACTAACAACATCACAGAAGATGTTGACTTTCTAACAATTCTTACAGGAATATTGCCAAACGGAAACAATATTTATAATAAAAACTCAAACGAAGCTAAGGAAAAGTCGCAAGCAACCAGCGGTGAAAAAGCCGAAGAAACTCAAGACCAAAACCAAATAGAAACACATAAAAAACATCATCTTTTATGGCATAGAAAACAATCAAACGCAGAAACTACTGAGAAAGCTAGCACAACACCACAATTTACACAACTGCCATGCGCGCCAAAAAACGAAGACACAAGTGGAATATTTGACAATCGAGACGGAAAAATCTTCGACTCAGCAACCCGACTGCGACTACACACAATAATCGGAGCGTGCCTGATGAACGGCATTGCAGACAGCCGCGTAAGCGCACTAATGCACCTCTTGCAATGGCAAGAAAATACGCGACTCATAGCAATAGCTGGCACATACGAAACACTCGACATAAACGAAGACAGTCCAACGCGCAAAACAACAACTCACACGCCGCAAAACAACACAGACACTTTACGACGAACCATATGGACGCAACTTGGCGCATGTGGAGCATACGATGCGATAGTAGACCGCGTTCAAAAAGACGCAATTACATCTAGAACAAAAACATGGAAAATAGCCGCAAAACCGCAAGCAAAAGAAAACGATGAATTTCCCGCCCCGTCACACATAATCATCCTAGCTTTAAAAGAAAACCCAAACCAAGACGCGCTAAACAAACTTTGCGAAGTATTTACAAAATCAGGTAAGCCAATTTGCATAAGCGAAATTGCAGTCGGCGCACAAAAAATATGCGAAGAAATCACAGCAACTCTAGCAGCGCTTGCTGTTGCGCCATCTGTAACACATTTGCCACAAATAATACGCTGCGACGACGTACTGCCAGAGCGCGCGCTTATAGGCGACGAAACTGCCATAGAAACCTTATATACTAAGGTGTATCAGAGCTTGGCACCATACAACCCAGACGACCCGACTTTGCAAACTGTAGATGCTTTCTTGCGATTTGGTGGCGCATTAGACCAAACTTCACACAACCTTAATGTGCACCCAAACACAATACGATACCGACTGCGCAAAGTTGCACAAACAACAGGCTGGGACGCCACTGACCCTAGAGAAGCATACGTTTTACAAACTGCGATTACGATTGGGCGCATCCGCGATTCTGCGCGCTAAGGCAGAAAGAGCTAAAACAAAAAGCGCCGAAAACAATGCATTCTATTGAAAGAACACACTATTTTCAGCGCTAATAAAATTACTCAGCTATGCTTGGATAAAATCACGCAGCAATGCTTGCGATGTCCACTGGAACACCAGGAGCCATCGTAGAGGTAATCGTTACCTTAGTAATGTAACGACCCTTGATGGTTGTTGGCTTCAAGCGGCGAATCTCATCGGCAACAGCCTTGAAGTTCTCTTCAAGAGCCTTCTCGTCGAAGGAAAGCTTGCCAAAGAGGAAGGAAAGATTGCCCTGACGATCAACGCGGAACTCAATCTTACCACCCTTAATATCGGCAACAGCCTTGGCAACATCCATTGTAACGGTGCCAGTCTTAGGATTTGGCATCAAGCTACGAGGACCAAGCACACGACCAAGGCGACCAACCTTGCCCATCATGTCTGGGGTTGCAACAACGGCATCGAAGTCAAGGAAGCCACCGGCAACCTTCTCGATAAGCTCGTCATCACCAACGATGTCTGCGCCAGCTTCTTGAGCCTCAGTAGCCTTTGGACCACGAGCAAACACCAAAACCTTAGCGGTTTTACCAGTGCCATTAGGCAAGTTCACAACGCCACGAACCAACTGATCCGCCTTGCGAGGATCCACATTAAGGCGCATAACAGCCTCAGCAGACTCGTCAAAAGCGTGCTTTGGCATGCTCTTAAGCAAAGCAATAGCCTCAGCTGGGGTGTAAAGGTTGTTGCGGTCAATCTTCTCAGCCGCTTCACGATACTTCTTAGAACGCTTCACCATTTTTTCCACTCACTTTCAGTCGGTAACGGTAATACCCATCGAGCGAGCAGTGCCCGCGATAATCTTCATACCAGCTTCAACATCTCGTGCAGAAAGATCTGGCATCTTGATTTCGGCGATTTCGCGCACCTGAGCCTTAGTCACAGAGCCAACCTTGTGGGTCAATGGGTTCTCGGTGCCCTTAGGAATGCCAGCAGCCTTAAGCAACAAAGCAGCAGCTGGTGGAGTCTTAAGAATAAATGTGAAGGAACGATCTTCGTAAACTGTGATCTCTACTGGGACGATCTGACCCATCTTGTCCTTCGTCTGGTCGTTATAGGCCTTGCAGAAGTCCATGATGTTTACGCCGTGGGAGCCTAAAGCAGGACCCAGTGGTGGGGCTGGATTTGCTTTACCAGCCTGAATCTCGAGCTTAATAAGCGCAGAGACTTTCTTTTTTGGAGCCATAATATGGTTCTTCTTTCTTTTGAAGCGGTTCATCCGGCGCCCTAAAACGTTGATATTAAGCCGTTTTAAGGATCCTCCCGCAACTTATATTGCTGTGCTGTGCTAGCGGATTACTCCTCCAGTCACAAGCCTTCCTATTATGCCACTTTGCCGCGACGATTTGGTGACACAAGATGTAGTGCGATTGTACTGAATTTTGGTGTTTTTGTCGTTAGCGCGGTCTAAGCGCGCTAACGTCTTCGCCGCACAGAAGCAGTGCTTCTGCTTTGAGCGGCTCAGCGCTCCGAATTGCTTTTTCGCGCTACGCTTTAAGCGAAAAGGCAGGTCGTCGCGCACGTTTGTTTACGTTTTGGGTCAAATGGGAAACAAATGCGGGAATGTAGATCGTATGTTACGTACATACAAAAAGCGGCAAGGAATCCGTGAAACCACGAAAACCTTGCCGCATTCAACACGCATTCGCGACTAGCGCATTAGCAAATCGCTAACTAGCAAATTGCACTAGCAACCAGCCGCTCGCGTTAACAAAAGAGCCTAGAACTACTTAAGTTCAACAGTTGCGCCGGCTTCTTCGAGAGCAGCCTTAGCCTTGTCAGCGTCTTCCTTCTTAGCCTTCTCGAGGACTGGCTTTGGAGCATTGTCAACAATGTCCTTAGCTTCCTTCAAGCCGAGGCCAGTCAAAGCCTTAACAGCCTTGATGACGGCAACCTTCTGAGCACCTGCAGAAGCGAGGACAACGTCAAACTCGTCCTTCTCTTCCTCAGCAGCGCCAGCGGCAGCGGCTGGAGCAGCAGCAACAGCAGCTACAGGAGCAGCAGCCTCAACATCGAACTTCTCTTCAAAGGCCTTGACGAACTCAGAAAGCTCGACGAGGGTCATTTCACCGAAAGCTTCAAGAAGCTCTTCGCTAGTGAGCTTAGCCATAATGGCTTCCTTTCTTACTTGGCCAGACACACCTTGTGCCTTAGAGCCATAACATTTTTATTATTTTTTGGTCTCATGCAGCAAGCTGCAAGGGAATCAAGCGGCCTTTTCCTGCTTCTCGCGCAAAGCGTCGATAGTACGCACTGCCTTGGTTGGCAAAGCGTTGAACAGGTAGGCGGCCTTGGACATGGTGCCCTTGAGCGCGCCAGCCATCTCGGAAAGCAATTCTGGGCGAGACTTGAGGTCTGCCAGCTGCTTGGCGCCTTCGGCATCGTAAACGGTTCCATCTGCGAAACCGCCCTTGATGACGAGGGTCTTATTCTCTTTGGCAAAATCACGCAAGGTCTTAGCAGCCTCAATGAAATCGCCCTTTACAAAGGTGATTGCAGTTGGGCCAGCAAGAAGCTCATCAAGACCTTCAATGCCCGCTTCCTTAGCGGCGATGCGAGCAAGCGTATTCTTAGCCACAGAGTAGGAAGTATCGCGGCCTAGCTTTTCGCGCAGAGAAGAAATCTGCGGAACTGTAAGCCCGCGGTACTCGGTAAGGTAGACAGCGTCGGCGTTACGGAACAAATCCGTAAGCTCTGCAACTACCGCTTCCTTTTCGGGCCTCTTCATGGCGTTCCTTCCTAAATTGGCCGTCGGAATGGAAATAACATATCAAAAAAGCCCTGCGCACGGCAGAGCATCCAAAAAACACATAGTGTTAAAAAGTTTGTGACCAATCGCAAATAAATTGCAACAATCACTGCTCAACCTGTGCTGGCATGACACATCATTTTCAGGAATCTTGCGACTCCACCAACGGTCTGTGGTTTACGTTGGGTAATTTTAATACCCACACGCGACAATGTCAATATTTTTTCGCAAACTTTATAATTTATTTTTATTTAAGATTATTTATTTAAGATTATTTAAGAGCGCACTCAACACGCACGGTTGCTGGCGACTTATCCCAAACTAAAGCGGAAAAGTCGAAAGCAACCGTACGCACCAAATACGCTCTTAAAATAATTAATTAAATTAATATCTAACTAATATCTAACTTAACTAATACAAACTAACAGATTTACAAAACTGCGTTAGCAACAAAGTCAAGAATGAACAAAAGCGAAACAATCCAAAGCATTGGATGAACGTCTTTAGCACGCTTCTTGCAAGTCATAACTAAGCAATACATAATAAATCCAGCGGCAATGCCGTAAGAAATCGAGTAAGAGAACGCCATAAACACTGCGGCGAAGAACGCAGGAATAGCTTCGGAAATATCATCCCAAGCAATCTCCTTCAACGAGCTTGCCATCATGCAACCTACAACTACAAGCACGCCAGCCGTAGCAGCCGCAGGAACAGCGCTAGCCAAAGGCGCAAGCACAATCGAAAGCGCAAAGCACACAGAAACAACTACAGAAGTCAAACCAGTACGACCACCAGCACCAATACCAGCAGCAGACTCAACATAAGTAGTGGTGTTAGAAGTACCGCAAATTGCGCCAACCGAAGTTGCAATCGAATCAGCAAACAGCGCGCGATCCATCTTGGAGCTAAAGCCAGAGCCATTTTCCAAAGCCTTCTCATCTGCCTCAGAGAAAATGCCAGTTCTGCGGCCAGTGCCAATAAACGTGCCAAGAGTGTCGAAAGTATCCGACATAGAGAAGGCGAAAATAGTTACCAAAACAAGTGGAATGCGTGCTGGATTAGAGAAGAGAGCAGGGAAACCTTGCGGACCAAAAATAGCACCAAAGGTGGTTGGAAGCTGAGCAAAAGCATCCGTAACAGAAACGGCATTATTTAACGAAGTCAAGCTAAGCGGAATGCCAATTAAAGAGGTTGCAATAATCGTAATAAGCAAGCTTGCGCGAACCTTAAGAACAGTAAGAACAATAGCCAAAACAAGTCCAATAAGGAATAGCCACAAAACAGGATTGTTAATAACCGCAAGACCTGGAATAGCAGCGGTTGGCTTACTCTTAGCAGCGGCAGCAGGATCCTTGGAAGTAAAGGTGATTAAGCCAACGCTCATAATACCAACGTATGCAACGAATAAACCAATGCCACCACCAATCGCGTGTTGCAGCGAAGTTGGGATGGCACGAATAATCATCTTACGAATCTTAGTAACGGTAATAATAATGTTAATCAAACCGCACAAGAACACCATGCACATTGCTTCTTGCCACGTAAAATGCAAGCCAAAGCACACTGTGTATGTGAAGAATGCGTTAAGACCCATTCCAGCAGCTTGAGCGTAAGGCACATTGGCGAACAAGCCCATAACAAGCGTGCCAATAATTGCTGCGATGATTGTAGCGAGGAAAACGCCACCTTTAGGCATGCCAGTTTGGCTTAAAATCATTGGGTTTACAACAATAATGTACGACATTGCAAAGAATGTAGTGAGACCTGCAGTGATCTCCGTTGATACATTCGTGCCGTTTTCTTTGAGATGGAAGAACTTTTCCATAAACTCTCTGTTCCTTGGTTTACAGCGCAAAAGACCAGAAAAAGCGTGGCGATAGCACTTGAGCAATCGCGGACGCAATTACATTTGGGCATTCACGCAGAGGTTACTGCGACTCGCTCGGCGCGCAAAGCACAAGCCGAATAAACACGCTAGAAAACTCGCGAGATTAGAAACGACTTATAGAACTTTGAACAACCGAACAGGTTCGACCTTACGCGCACGTGCTGACCAAAGAAAATCAGGCAAGTGATCATTCAAAGAATCATTCAAAGAAAACGTGTAGTGAATCACACAAACGCAAAAATCACCCAAAGCGGCCAGAAATGTAGCGTTCCGCCTCCGTATTGCGCGGATTGTTGAACATAGTGGTAGTATCCGCAAAATACTCAAGATGCCCTGGTTTTCCAACCGCCTTAAGGTTAAAGAACGCAGTGTAATCGGCAACACGTGCCGCCTGTTGCATGTTGTGCGTTACGATCACAATCGTGTAATCGTGCTTAAGCTCGTTAATCAAATCTTCTACAGCAAGAGTAGAAATCGGGTCAAGAGCAGAGCAAGGCTCGTCCATAAGCAGCACTTGCGGATGCACAGCCACAGCTCGCGCAATACAAAGTCGTTGCTGCTGGCCGCCAGAAAGCCCGATTCCTGGCTTATCGAGTCTATCTTTAACTTCGTTCCACAAATTAGCGCCGCGCAAAGCCCACTCAACTAAATCGTCGGCATCTTGCTTTGAAATATGGCGATTGTTTAAGCGAACTCCTGCAAGAACGTTTTCGCGAATAGACATTGTTGGGAAAGGATTTGGGCGCTGGAACACCATTCCAACATCTCGGCGAACAGCTACAGGGTCCACATCTTTGCCATACAAATCACGGCCTTCAAGCAACACCTGACCTTCTACGCGAGCGCCTGGAGTAATCTCGTGCATGCGATCTAAAGTGCGCAAAACCGTTGATTTTCCACATCCCGAAGGCCCAATAAAAGCCGTAACCTTGTTTGGCTCAATGCTTATGTTAACGTCTTCTACTGCTAGAAAATCACCATAGTAAATGTTCAAATGCTTAACATCAATGCGCTGACCCATTTGCGCCTCACTTTCTAAAATCTATTTCGCTCTATTTCGACTTATTTCGCTCTATTTCGCTTTTACTGAAAACACGCGAGCCACAACTCGCCCAACAATATTCAATAGCAAAACAATCACAATCAAGGCAAGAGCTGCCGCCCATGCTCGCTCCATTGGAATCGTAGTAACGCACGAAGATGGCGCGTTAGCTGGGCAATTCGCCGAAAGCTTTGAATACTCTTGGTAAACATACACTGGCAAAGTGGTCATTTGTCCGTCAAAAAGATTGAAATTCGTGGATGCAATAAACCCAGCTGCCATTAAAAGCGGAGCCGTCTCTCCAATCACGCGTGCAACAGCAAGAATACAGCCAGAAACAATGCCAGGCAAAGCAGTGCGCAAAACAATTTTTGTAATCATACGCTGCTTTGTAACTCCTAGAGCAAGAGCTGCCTCTCTTAAATCATTCGGCACAATTTTTAGCATTTCTTGACACGACTTAACAACAGTTGGCAGCATAAGCAGCGAAAGCGCAACCGACCCTTCAAAACCGTTGATTGTGCCAGGACCTACAAAAATCGTAAAGCTAGAAAACGCAAACAAGCCAGCCACAATAGAAGGTATTCCGCTCATAACGTCTACAACAAGATTAATCATCCTAGCTAAGCGACTTCCTCGCGCGTACTCAATCAAATACACGGAGCACATAATTCCAATCGGAATCGAAATCAGCATTGCACCAAGCGTAATCTCCAACGTTCCAATAATTGCGTGCAAAATACCGCCATAACCGCCTGTGCCAGTAGCAGAGCCACCAACTACATACGTCATATTATGCGTTAAAAAGTCAAGGTTTAGTCGCTTAATGCCGTTTACAATAGTCGTAAAAAGCAAAGAAAGAAGCGGAATTAGAGCAACTACAAAAGACAGGAAGATTAACACGCGCATAAACGCGTCTTTTCGCTTGCGACTTGCGATTCTAGAGCGCGTTGGGCGGAACTTGTTAAAGTCGATTTTTGGAGATTCGCTGCTGGCAACAATAGATCCATCAGTCTGATTAACCTTAACAACCCCAACTTGTAACGATTCTGAATTTTGCATCATGCACTCGCCTTTCCCGTGATTTTGCGAGCAATAAGGTTTACAGCGAATGAAATAACAAACAGCACCAAACCTGTAGCAATAAGCGCACTAACACCCAATCCGTTTGCTTCTGGATATTGCGCCGCTATGTTTGCTGCGATCGTCTGGTTTTGTGAAGCTTGCAAAATGTTGAATTTAAAGGTGAATCCTGGAGACAAAATCATAAGAACTGCCATTGTTTCGCCCAAAGCGCGACCAAGACCAAGCATAGATGCGGAGACGATTCCCGACTTTGCAAACGGCAAAACCGCTAGCTTTATCATTTCCCACTTTGTTGCACCAAGAGCGAGAGCGCCTTCTTGTTGCAATCGAGGAGCTTGCTGGAAAATATCTCGAGCCATAGAAGTTATAATCGGCAAAATCATAACAGCAAGAACAATACTAACGGTTGCAGCACTACGCGAAGGGCTTGCCGCAGGGCCTGCAAAAAGCGGAATCCAGCCAAAAATGTGCGAAATAAACTTCCAGAACGGGTATACTGCTGGAACCAACACCAATCCGCCCCAAAGACCGTAGATTACGGACGGAATTGCAGCAAGCAAATCAACCACACCGCTTAAAAATGGCACTATTTTTGGCGGAGCATAGTGGCTTATAAACAGCGCGATTCCAATCGAAACAAAGAATGCAAGGAGCAGAGCGAGCGCAGACATAAGAACGGTTCCAAAAACCATCGGCGCTACGTAGCTCAGAAAATCATGCGCTTTGCCACCCGTAAAGTCCAAAAATACTTGACTTACTTGGCTTTTGTTTGCGCCTAGAATCGGCCACGCTTGAAACAGCAAGAACAGCGCCACAGCTGTAAGCACCATTAAAATCAGCAATCCGCATAAAAGCGCTACGCTTTTGAACACGCGGTCGGCAAAATGGCCACTTTTGTGCGCATCTTTACTGATTTCAGTTCTCCGTTTAGAACTCACTCATGCTCCTTTTGTAGTCATTATATAAATGCTATCAGTAGCAATATATTGACTACTCTAAAATCTTGGCAAAATACTATTTTTACTTGCTAATCGACTGAATCGACTTATTAATCCTGCCCATAAGTTTTTCTGGCAAAGGTGCGGTTCCAGCAGCACCTTGAGCCGCAGCCTGACCATCTTTGCTAACAACGTACGAAAGCCAAGACTTTGCAAATCGCGCTGTTGCAGCGTCTTTGTACGCATTGCACACAATATCGTAAGAAACTAGCACAATCGGATAAGCGCCTTTTTCTTCTGTTTTGTGGTTTATTTTAACAACAACGCGGTGCTTCGATTTTGCTGCAGCATCTTCGTCAACCTTTGAATCATTAACGGTTATAGAACCACCTTCTGGGCTAATCTCGTTGTAAGAATCTCCCACTTTTACTGCCACAGTTCCAAGCTTTCCAACTTGCGAAAAGTCCGCGTATCCAATCGCTCCGTCTGCCATGCGGATTGTGGATACAACGCCAGACGTGCCTTTTGCTCCCTGACCTACACTATTTGGCCAATTTTCGCTAAGATCGTAGGACCAATCGCTTGGAGCAACGTCTTTTATGTAGCTTAAGAAGTTCTGCGTTGTGCCAGACTTATCGGACCTGTGAACAACTGTAATCGGCTTATCTGGAAGCTTTAGCTTTGGATTTTGCGATTTAATCGCATCGTCATTCCAACGCGTAATCTTGCCGTCGAAGATTTTTGCGATTGTAGAAGCGTCCATATTTATGTGCTTTCCAGCATCCGAAACGCCTTTTAGATTAAAGATTACTGCGATTGGAGAAACGTATACTGGAACGTCGAAAGCTGTAGTGCCATTAGCGCAAACCGACTTTGATTTTTCTAGCTCATCATCGCTTAGCGATTTATCGGATCCAGCCCATGCTGTGGCTCCCGTCATAAATGTTGTAACTCCTGCGCCTGAGCCAGTTGGATTATAGGCGATTTTGGCGCCAGGATTCTTAGATTGGAATCCTGCAATCCACGCTTCTACAGCAACCTGCTGGGAAGATGCACCAGATCCTTGGAAGTTTCCTACGATTTTTGCAGAAGAATTTGTGGAGGATTGTGAACTACTTGCAGGAATATTATCTCCGCAAGCTGCAAGGCTCACTAAAGTTGCGGACGCTAACAATCCTGCTGCAACCGCGCGCATATTCCACTTTGTGTTAGATTTTATTGATTGATTTTTTACTGCATTTTTTACTGCATTTTTACGCATATTCTTCATTCCTTTCAAGAAGAATTGCCATTATGCCAGTCGATTCGCGTTTCTCGTATAACCTACCGCAAATCTTTCCTCTTAAATTAATTAAACTAATGTTCAAAACTGGCATCTTTTATTTCTTATTACCTTTTTCTTCTATTAACGATACCAATATTAAGAGGGGGGTAAAAACCTTGCCGCCAAAATCTAGTTACACCTAAAAAATGGCGGCATTTAGCGCTACTCGCCTTTTGATTGACAATGCAACGCGTCGGCGACCACATCGGCGTGTTGCATTCTACAAATTTCTAGCAATATTTACCGTCATTTTTGCGGCTGTATCCGCGTATTCGGATATGTCGAAAGTGTGAAACTCCTCGTATTTTGTGTCTGCATTGTCGCTCATTGCGCGCACAACTAACGCTGGAATGTCGTTTCTTGCAGCAACGTGAAGAATCGCAGCACCTTCCATTTCTACAGCATCCGCTTGAGTCACCTCAATTACTTCCGCCACTTTTTCGGGCGTGTCTACAAAATATCCACCAGAGGCAATTGTTCCCAAAATGTGATTAATGCCCATCTTTGTTAAAACATTGTCTGCTGTTTTAAGAAGATAATCGTCTGAATGATACTCGTTTGTAAACGGTTTCCACTGACTAATCATGCGCATGTCGGTGTCTAAATATCTTAATGTTTTTCCAAGAACAACATCATTCGTATGCAAATTTTTATTGAGATTTCCTGCAATTCCCGAAAAGATTACAGCCTGCGGCTTATACGCATCAATTAAATACTGCGCTGTTGCAGCGGCATTTACAAGTCCCATTCCGCCAACTGTTGCAGCCACTTCGATTTTTCCACCATCTTCGCATTCAAGCACACCGCAAGATACGTCAAGGCTAGCGGCATTATCATGCTTTACATTGCTAAGCGAGGCAGCAATGTGCGCAACTTCTTCTTCCATAGCGCCAATAATGGCAATTTTTGTAAATTTAGGCATTCGTCAAATCATCCTTTAATCTTGTGCGTTGCATTGCGTTTAATCAAAAATACGCTTACATAACACATAATAACAAAAGACGCGGTTGCGATTTTTAGCAAAGAGCTACACGTGAATTCAAACCAAGGATTTGTAACAGGGACATTCAAAAACTCCATGATTTGATCTTGAAGCGCCATAAACCCAAAGAAAGACGCTATTAGCAAAACGCAAATCGTAGATCCAACAACAAGACGCCATCCGCGCACAAAAACGCAAAGCACAATCAACGTAATAAACGGAACAATAACGCTAAACCATAGTGCAGAACAGGTAACAACAGTGTAGCCTTTGCTGTGAGTTCCACGATACCACGCAAACGCCAGAAGAAACGCGCCAACAAGCAGAAGTGCAAAAATCGCATATCGCGCGATTGTCAGGGCGCGGCTTAAAACGCTTTTATCTTGGGGAAGATTGTTACGCTCGGGGGCTGGCGATTCGCACATTTTGCACTCCTTTGTTCAAAAATGCTGCATATTTGAGGTTCTATTGTAATAGTTTGTAACTAAAAAAACACGGCGTGTCGTGTCGTTCGCGCAAGCTGGGTAGAGATTCGAGATTTTTCGCAGCGAATGAAGCGAACCTCAGCATGAAATGGTGATTCGCTGAAGCAGCAAGAAAAATCGAGAATCTCAGGCGACTAGCGATACGCAATTGTTCAAGCATGCAAGAGGGCTGGGTGATTCTTGGTCGAACAGTATAAGAGCGGCAGCCGATACCAAATAATCCAATGATCAACCACTACAAACAAACTTCAGCCCAAAAACAAAATCAAAGCCAAAACGGAACAACCGCAACAACAGACAACACGTAAGAGGCAGAGCGTTGTGCGAATCGACGACTTCGAGCTGCATAATGCGCGAGAAGTCACCTCGATTCGCTGAGCCGCTCAAACGTAAAGTCCAGTGGACTTTACGTGCGGCGAAGACGCGAGCGCGGCTAATCCGCGCGAGCGTAAACACCCAGCCCTCCTACAACACCAAGCAAGGGAAATCGTTCGCGCGGTCTAAGCGCGCGAACGTCTTCGCTTGCGTTGAAAGCACACTGTGCTTTCAACCTTAAGCAAGCTCAGCGCTCCGAATTGCCTTTTCGCGCTACGCTTTAAGTGAAAAGGCAGGTCGTCGCGCGCGACAAATCAAGACTTAAGTCGTCGAGCAGAAACAGCCTGCGCAAGAGTGTTAAGCAATTGCTCAGTATCTTCCCAAGAAATGCATCGATCCGTAATCGACTTTCCGTACTCAAGCTCACTCAAAGGCGCAGGATCTTGATTTCCGCCTTGCAAGAAGCTTTCCATCATAACGCCTTTAATGCCTTTTTCGCCGTGTGCAAAACGATCCGCAATATCTTGCACAACTTGAATTTGTCGATTCTCATCTTTGCCAGAGTTTCCGTGCGAGCAGTCAATTACAACGCCATTAGACGCCACGCAATTCGTGCCAAGCCTCAATCGAACTGAAGCAACGGCAGATGCAACAGAAGATGCGTCGTAGTTTGGACCCTTGCTAGAGCCGCGCAAAACAACATGACAATCAGGGTTTCCAAGTGTTTGTACAGCGCACGCACGTCCAAGATGGTCAATTCCAAAGAAAGTGTGATGCTGGCTGGCAGCTAGGCAGCCATTAACAGCAGCCGTAACAGAGCCATCCGTAGCGTTTTTAAATCCAACTGGCATAGAAAGACCGCTAGCAAGCTGGCGATGAATTTGCGATTCCGTGTTGCGCGCGCCAATCGCCCCCCAGCTAACCGCATCCGCAATAAACTGTGGGCTAGTAGGCTCCAAAAATTCGGTTGCTGCAGCCAAACCAGCGTCTAGTACTCCGAGAAGTGTGCGACGCGCTAAAAGCAAACCCTTGTGAATATCGTGCGTACCGTCAATATCTGGGTCGTTTATCAAACCTTTCCAACCAACTGTTGTGCGCGGTTTTTCAAAGTAAACGCGCATAACAATCAAAAGCTCGCCTTCGAGCTTTGCGCGCAAATCTGCCAAGCGAGACGCGTAGTCAAGAGCCGCAGCAGGGTCGTGAACCGAACAAGGTCCGACGATTACAAGCAAGCGGTCGTCGTCTCCGTTAAGGCATCTACGGATTTCATCGCGCGATTCGGCAACAATGTCTTGAGCGTATGGAGAAAGTGGCAACTCACCAAGCACTTGTGCAGGAGTGGGAAGCGGCTCCAACTCCAACACGCGACGGTTGATTATACGATCTACTCCAACCTGGTCTTCCCAGCGCTCGAATTTAGATGAATCGAGTGGATTTTTCCCTTCTTCAACAGCTTTTTTAACAGCACGAGCATCCGAGTGATTTAAGGCGTTGCTGTTAAACGATTTACAATTAAGATCACTTGTACTAGGCTCAATACCACTAATATCGCTGCTATTAATATCCAACTCCATAATCACCGCCAATCTTAAGCACAAAACACCACAGCTTCAGCCAATAATCTGATTAAATCAGATTCCAATCAAGCTAGATTAAGAAAAATCAGCCTAAACTAATCTAAACCAGCTTATCGGTTTTCAGCATCAGTTATTTCTCGCACTTTCTCAACATCGTGTCTCACAGCATCCTTAAGACTTTCAACAGAATCGAAGGCATGTTGAGAACGTAAGAATTGCGCAAATTCAATGCAAATGCGATGACCATACAAATCCTGCCACTTATCCGTTAGAGCATAAGCTTCAACCACGCGATTTTCACTATCATTAGGATACGTAGCAGAATCGTCGCCAAAATCAGAGATAGAATCAGATTCAAAGATATCGCCAGAATCACCAGAAACTACATTCTTAACAGAAGCACCTTCATTCGACTCAGCAAAAGTTGGCTTAGTTCCAATTGAAATCGCAGCAGCCCAACGCCATGGCGAATGAACTCCAAGATGCAACTCATCCTTACGCAAAACGCCAACACTCGGAATACTAGAAGAATGCAAATTATCTGCACTAGCCTCGTCCGCATCTAAATCAACAATCCAACCAGCGTAAACTCCATCAACAGGCACATACCCATCAATACGCTCACCCAAATTCACTGTTGGGAAACCGATTTCACGACCGCGCTCGGCACCATGAACCACAATACCCTCAACTCTATGCGGTTGACCAAGAACATCCCTAGCATCGCGAACCCTACCATTCGCGAGCATCCATCGCACATTCGTAGAGCTCCAAGCACGAACCTTCTTATTCGGCATACCTTTACTCCAAGCGCGATATTCCGCCTTGTTCATACCATCCGCAGGATCTTTTGGCTCCCCGTCTTCAGACGGAACTTCTGGCACAATTGGGTCTGGAACACGAACATCCCCTGGACCAAAATCGTCTACCACAACCAAATCAAAAACGCCCGTAGCTTGCGCAAGCTCCTTAATCGCATGAACATTACCAGCCCTACGCGCTCCAAGAGCTGCATCCGATCCGAGCACAAGTGCACGCATACCGAGTTTTCCAACAAGCTGGCCCAGGAAGAATCTGTATGATTTTGCAGCAAAAGCTAAGCTATATCGAACAATAATCACATGATCCACGTCTAACTGCTGCAAAACCCTAAGACGCTGACGAACACTTGTTAACGCCTGCGAATCCACTGGAATCTGCGCGTTATCTCCAAAATCGTCGAATAAATCTGGGTTTTCGTGAACCACGCTTGGTCGCGGATCAAACATTATAACCACAGAAAACGCATTGTTTTTGCGAGCAAGATCAACGGTGCGTTCAATAACTTTTCTATGCCCTAGGTGCATGCCGTCAAACACACCTATCGTAACAATCGCCTTACGCTGAGCACTTAATGTTGGCCAATTAATCATGCCGTTGGCATCTGGTCGAATGTTGATGACCTTCATCATATCCTTACTATTCGCAACTATCCGAAATAAGCAGCATTACTGCCGCGAACCCTTATTTTCACACTATTAACTATTTTACCAGCAAACTAGCTTTGTACAAATACCACAATAGGTTTAGCTTCTATTTGATTTGTGTTTTTTTCATTTTTTTCTTGTGACTTGGAGAACGCGCTGCTCCCCCCTGCGGTTGCTGGCGACTTTTCAGCGGTTTCCAGAACTGCAACAACATCGTTTTGCACATCTTTTTCGGCTTTTACGTATGCAATAATATTTTTTTCATTAATCGCAGGAATCACTATTTTTCTGCCAAAACGCAAGTCTTTAGCCTGATTTTCGCTGATTTCAACTGTTTGCATGGTTAATTTTGCGGATTCAAACATACTTAGAACACGATTTTGTAAATCATAATTTTTTTGTGCAGATTTTTTGCAAGAAGAATCTCCAGATAAGTCGCCAGCAACCGAACAGTCAGAAGCACTGCCAGAAAAATAGTCAGAAACACTATCGTGTCTGTTAGTTACAACAGCCTTTGCGCGAGTCTGAGTAACGCCATTCTTGTCCGTAAATGTACGAATCCTAGTTTCAAGCTTAAGAACCCTACTATCTTCTACCGAAAATTCGCCAATCCGCGTTCGCCTAAGACTTACTAAATGTCCTCCTACACCAAGAACACGCCCTAAGTCGCGAGCAAGTGCGCGAATATACGTGCCACTAGAACAAGAAACACTCGCACGCACATCAACAACTTTTACACCGCTTACACCAACGTTAAAACGCGCATCCAGAAGCGAAAAGTCATGAATAACAACTTCTCGCGGCTCTAAATGAACATCTTTACCTTCACGCGCTAAGTCATAAGCACGCACACCGTTTATTTTAATAGCCGAAAAAGCTGTTGGCGTTTGCATAATGTGCCCAGTAAAATTCTTAGCGACTACGCAACGCAATTCTTTAAGAATCTCATCAGTATTTGCAGAGTTTAGAATGCCATTTTCATCATTAACGCTTGAAACAACATCACCATCAGCATCATCCGTATTGGTTGATTCGCCAAGACGAATCACAGCCTCATAAGTCTTATCGTGACCAAGCAAATAGTTAAGCAAACGAGTGGCGTTACCAAAACCAAGAATCAGCAATCCTGTAGCCATTGGGTCAAGAGTTCCCGCATGACCTACGCGTTTAGTGTGCAACAATCCTCTTGCACAAGACACAACGTCATGGCTGGTAACGCCTTTCGGCTTATCTACTAATAAAATGCCTGAAGATGATGTTTGAGAACTACTCATTACTAAATTTTATTTGATTAATTATTTTATTTAAAACTATAATTCCGAATGAGCAGAATCAGCTAAATCGTCGGTTGCTGGCGACTTATCTTCTACAAAATCGTTTTCGCTGTTCTCATAATCCTCATACCCGTCAAAGTCATCAGAATCATCAGAATCATCGAAATCGTCAAAATCGTCAAAATCCTCATCTTCACGAGGCTTTTTATACGGATCCTCTTCACCAGCGTAGCGAGCATTTTCTCGCGCTTTAGCCAATTCCTCATCACGCTTACGCGCGGCGACCAAAATGTCTTCAATCTCATGAGCTTCACTAGGAACCTCATCGTAAACAAATTGGATTTGAGGAGTTAAACGCAAGCCAGCCTTAGCTCCAACTAGAGTGCGCAAACGCCCCTTAGCCTGCTGCAAAGCCTGGGCTGCACGCTGACGTTCACCCTGCTCTTTGCCAACAGTACCAAGCTGTGTCCAATACACTTTAGCGATTTGCAAGTCGTTAGTAACTCTCACTTCTGTAATAGTCACATTAACAAGTCGCTTATCGTGTAAATGAGCCTCCATGTTAGACGCAATTACTCTGTGAATCAGAGCCGCAATTCGCGCGGCTCTAGGGTTTGTTCCTGCCATAATTACTTGCGCTCAATCTGCTTCATTTCAAAGGTTTCGATTATATCGCCAAGCTCAATGTCGTTAAAGCTGCCAAGGTTGATACCTGCCTCGTAGCCTTCGCTGACGGATTGCACATCATCCTTGAACCTACGCAAGCTGGAGATTTCAAGATCGTTGACAGTAGCAACACCGTTGCGCAAGATACGGCACTTCGTACCACGCTTGACTTCGCCATCTTGAACCATAACACCAGCAATATTGCCGAACTTGGAAGAACGGAAGATTTCGCGAATCTCTGAATGAGATGTAACAACCTCTTCAAACTCTGGCTTAAGCATACCCTTCAAAGCAGCTTCGATATCTTCGATAGCCTTGTAAATAACCGAGTAGTACTTGACTTCCACACCCTCGCGGTCTGCCAAATCAGCAACCTGACGGTTTGGACGCACGTTGAAGCCAATAATCACAGCCTTATCAACTGTTGCCAAGTTCACATCGTTCTGAGTAATTGCACCAACACCGCGGTGAATAACCTGAATTCCAACTTCGTCGGAAACCTCAATCTTCATCAAGGAATCTTCCAAAGCTTCCACAGAACCAGAAGAATCGCCCTTAATAACAATGTTGAGCATATCAACTTCGGACTTAGCGAACTGTTCCTTAAGGCTTTCAAGAGACACAACCTTGCGACGCTTAGCAAGCTGAGCTGCACGCTCTGTAGCAGAACGTTTCTCTGCAATCTGGCGAGCGGAACGATCGTCGGATGTAACTAAGAACAAGTCTCCCGCAGTTGGAACAGAAGTCAAACCAAGCACCTGAACTGGCGTAGATGGACCAGCTTCCTGCAAGTGGTTGCCATTTTCGTCGAGCATTGCGCGCACACGACCATAAGACGTGCCAGCAACAATAGAATCTCCGACTTTAAGCGTGCCTTGCTGAACAAGAACAGTAGCAACAGCACCACGACCCTTATCGAGTCGAGCTTCAACGGTTGCACCACGAGCATCCATGTTTGGATTTGCCTTAGGATCAAGCTCAGCGTCAGTTGTCAAAAGAACAGCCTCAAGAAGCTTATCTACGTTAGTTCCCTGCTTTGCGGAAATATCCACAAACATTGTGTCGCCGCCGTATTCTTCTGGCACAAGACCGTACTCTGTGAGCTGACCGCGCACCTTATCTGGGTTTGCTCCAGCAACATCAATCTTGTTTACAGCCACAACAATAGGCACGTGAGCAGCCTGAGCGTGGTTGATTGCCTCAACAGTTTGAGGCATAACGCCGTCATCTGCTGCAACAACAAGAATTGCAACGTCTGTAAGCTCTGCACCACGAGCACGCATAGCAGTAAACGCTTCGTGACCTGGAGTATCCAAGAACGTAATCTTGCGCTTGTCTCCATCTAAAGTAACCGTAACCTGGTAAGCGCCAATACGCTGAGTAATTCCACCAGCTTCGCGCGCTACAACATTCGACTTACGGATTGTATCGAGCAAACGAGTTTTACCATGGTCAACGTGACCCATAACGGTAACAACTGGAGGACGAGTTACAAGATTATCGTCTTCTTGAAGTTCCTCTTCGTCCAAATCAATGTCGAACTGTTGAAGAAGCTCTTTATCTTCTTCTTCTGCAGAAACGAGATTAATATTCCAACCGATTTCTTCGCCAAGAATCTGGAATGTTGTTTCATCCAAAGACTGAGTAGCTGTAGCCATTTCTCCAAGATGGAACAAAACGGTTACCAAAGCAGCTGGATTTACATCAATCTTTTCTGCCAAATCAGAAAGAGTTGCACCTTGACGAAGTCGAATTGTAGCGCCATTTCCAGAAGGAATACGCACGCCACCAATCACTGGTGCTTTAAGCTCTTCGTATTCTCTGCGCTTTGCAAGACGGTTCTTGCGAGCCTTAGAAGACTTTCCACCCTGACGACCAAATGCGCCTGCAGCACCTGCGCGACCGCGACCACCTCCACGAGATGGACCAGCATTTGGAGCGCCAGCAGCTGCAGCTTGGAAGCTTGCAGCCTGATTTGCATTAAAGCGCGATTCTGCAGATGGACGAGAGCTTGCGCTATTACCGCCGCCCTGACGATGTGAACCAGACCACTGCGAAGAGCGGTTTGAACCATTACCGCCGCCCTGACGAGCGCCTCCGCGACCGCCGCGACCGCGACCACCGCCGTTGCCATTACCGCCGCCTTGACCAGGCTTTGCTCCACGAGAATTTTCTGCAGCAGCGCCTGGACGTGACATTGGGTGAGGACGAGGAATATCACCAGGTGTAGGAGCGCGCATACCTTGCTTTCGGCTGAACGGATTGTTACCTGGACGAGGAGCAGAACCAGAACCAGCACCCTGATGCGGACGAGGGCGTGGAGGCATCTGAGAAGAACGATCTGACTTAGAAGAACGATTTTCGCCGCGCTTATCGCCTCGTGCATCGTTACGATTTTCGCTACGCTTATCGCCTCCACGCTTAGAATCAGCGTTAGCGATAGCATGTGGCTTTACGTGACCAGCAGAAGGCTTAGGAATTACACCATTTGGAGTGGAAGATGAATGATTTCCTTTATTGTCACTATCATCATGATTATCATGTGACTTTTGCGAAGATTGCTGTTTTTCTGAAGACTTATCCAAATTTCGTTTTTCAGCATTATTCTGAGCCAACGACTCCGCTTTATTAGAAGAATGATTAGTCTTATTCGAAGAATTATCAGCATTCTTATTTGCAGAAGGTTTCGCATCATTCTTTGCAGCAGACGATCCAGAAGATGATCCAGCGGACGCAAACTCTGTTTTTAATCTACGTGCAACAGGAGCCTCTACTGTTGAAGACGCGGACTTAACAAATTCGCCCATGCTCTTCAACCGCTCCAACACGGTTTTGCTGTCTACACCAAACTCTTTAGCTAGTTCGTATACGCGCTTTTTTACCACTCAGTGTTCTCCTCAGTCTGTGGCAGCGCAAAACGAACGCAGCCACTTTATATTTTTATAAGATTCTTATTCTTATGCTCTTTAGTGAGATACCTCATAATGCGATATCTCATCGTGCGACCATGATTTCAACCATGATTTTCTGTACCTCGTTCCCACTAGGCAGAAAGCTGCGCATAAGCCCAAATTGCAGCTTTCAGCATACTCGAAACGTTGGATTCTCGGGAGTGTCGCTAATGCTAATCCACGGGATGTTACTCTGCTGAAACCTTAGAATCAGCATTCATTTCTTCCTGCTTCTTAGCATGTTCTTCCGCAGACTCAATACCAATCTTCCAACCAGTAAGTTTTGCTGCAAGCCTTGCATTTTGACCTTCCTTACCGATAGCAAGAGAAAGCTGAGAATCATGAATAAACGCTACAGCCGTCTGGTTCTTTTCACTAACAACATGAACCTGTGTTGCTGTTGCTGGAGAAAGAGCAGCGGCAACAAACTTCGCTGGATCTTCCGACCAATCAACAATATCTATTTTTTCTGGACCAAGATTTTCCATAACAGCACGAACACGAGAACCACCAGGACCGATCAAAGCACCCTTTGGATTAACACCTTCCGTGTTGGCACGAACAGCAATCTTAGTGCGAGCGCCAGCTTCGCGAGCAATAGCCATAATCGAAACTGCTCCAGAAACAAGTTCTGGAACTTCGCGCTCAAAAAGTCTACGAACAAGATCAGGATGAGACCTAGAAACAACGATTTCTGGACCACGCAAACCACGAGCAACGTTCACAACGTAAACACGAATACGCTCACCATGGCGATATCTTTCGCCTGGAACCTGCTCACGACGTGGTAAAATCGCCTCAACATCTCCAACAGCAACATGAATATTAGAAGGATCTTTAGAATCCTGCTGCACAACGCCGTTAATCAGCTTTCCTTTTTGTCCAGAAAAAGCACCAAATACGCGGTCATCTTCTACTTTACGGAAAAGTTGAGTAATAACCTGACGTGCCGTAGCAGCAGCAAGACGTCCAAAATCACGAGGTGTATCATCGTATTCTTCACCAAGAGTTGGTGCTGGATGAGGATTATCTTCCGTAGGAACTCCAGGAATCTCGTCTTTTGCCCACACTGTAAAGCTGCCAGCACGCTCATCTAATTCAACGCGAGCATGCCTAGCTGGGTGAGAAGTCTTCATGTATGCAAGACGCAAGGCCTCGGCGAGTGCCTCGTCCAGCTCCTCGGCATTAATCCCCTGCTGCGCCGCAAGCTGATGCATTCCCGCCAAATCCAATTCCATCGTGCATGTCCTCCTGTTGAAAATTCATTTATAAATTCACTTATAAAATTAACTTATTTTTCTTTTATCACGATTCGCACACAACAAACGCGTTAAAATCTAAACCTAACGACGGCTGTAAAGCACAAAATCTTATGACTGCAATTGAAAATGTTAAGCATACAATGCCAAACGCAAAACAAGCAAACATTGGTCACAGTCACGGACTATTTTAGTAGATTATGCAGACACAGTTTGTTTTGTTAAGAAGCCTATTAGAGCGCACAAAACACAATAAAAAGCGCAGTCAAAAGCATACGCAAAATCATCTTTTAATAGTTGCATCATTAATGGCAATAACAATGCTTTTCAGTGCATGTTCTAGTACAAAAGAATTAAAAAACAACAATCTGAATTCTTTGCAAAACCACGAACCTTGCTACAAAATTATGCAAAAAGCAAAATCAAGCCAAGAAAAAGTGGATAAAAAAATAAATAATTTAACATCTAAAGACTTAAAGAATGCTTCTGACACATGGAAAAAAGTCGCAATTCAATGTAACAGTAGATTCGCTCAAGGCGTTGTGTTCAGTGCCCAAAACATTTGGAAATTAGCCAATTTAAATCAAACTGGAAATGCTGAAACAATTAAGCTAGCTGAGCAACTAGAATTAGACGCTTACAAAAAAATCCAAGACTTTGCAGACAATAACAAAAACCTATACTGGAATCATGATCCGCTAGCAAAAGCAGCTGTAGCACAAGACAAACTCGCATTTCTATTGCAAACACTAGCTGCTAGAGATGCAAAAAACGTTTCACTTCGGCAAAGTGACATGACGGCTACAATTGCAAACACGCTTATGCACTTTGCATCAAGTGGAAGTGACTTGCGTCAAAAAGTCTATGAGATACCTAAGCAAAACTTGGAATCAGGAATCGCTAAAGACAACGCCACAGGAAAAGAACTACCTATTGTTGCAATAGCCTATATGGATTGCGCAAGAGAAGAACTAGACGCGTTAAATCAAACGATTTTCCCAGTAAACAAAGATGGAAAAATCAACAATGACGCGATTGTAAGTATCGAAAATCAAGATTTTGTAGGGATACTTGCAGATATTGTAGTTTCACACATAATAAGCGCGTATTCAAACGGATATCCAACTGACGATTCTGCAATCTTTGAACAATAAACGCACTAACCTAGCAACTTCGAGCTTAAAGCGTAGCGCGAGAACGACGTAACCACACTCACATAAGCGTAATCCTATTCCCGCGTTTGTTCCCTTTACCCCACGTTTGTTCCCTTTTTGACCCATTTGGTAAACAAAAGCTGGAACACTTGCCCGCGTTTGTTTACGCATTTGGCAATTTTGGGAACAAATGCGGGAACACTTGCCCGAGATTGTTTACGTATTTGGTGATTTTGGGAACAAACGCGGGATAAAAGAAACAAAAACAAGCGAAGACTCGAGCGCACTCGAGTAGGCTAAACTAGACCACACATGGCGTGGATCCTGCTGCGTCAATCGAGACGCAGCAGGCCGCGTTCGCGCGGTCTAAGCGCGCGAACGTCCTCGCCGCAGCAGAAGCACCACACTGTGCTTCTGCCTTAAGCGGCTCAGGCGCACTCGAGTAGGCTAATTTCCTAGTGAAATTAGCCTAGGCGAGTGCGCCCATTGGGTCCCACGCTGGCAAAACGATTGCTGGCTCTTCAAGCGCCTTGCGATACTCCTCCGGCAAAAGCGCCTTAGGCACAGCCACCTCATACACGTACTCAGTAAACCAATCGTCGCTCATAGTAAAGTAACCCTTGTCGGCAATATCCGCACCCCAAGAGTTCTCCACGCGCCAGCGGCGAGTAGTTGTACCATCATCAGCAACGTCAACTCCAGCAAACGCCATCGCATGGTTCATAGCCGAATCAGCAAAACGCACGCGCTGCTCCTTGTTTAAATCAAAATCAACGCCGTAAACGCGATCATACTCAAACAAGTCCGTAGCCCAAGCACCGTTTACGCGATCCATCATAGGATGGCAATCCGCGCCAAACCAAACTGGAATGCCCTGCTCAACGAGGATCTTACGCACACAATCCTTCATAAACTGATTTGGTACGTTCAAATATTCCGTAGCGTCTCCACCAGCGACGTTACCCAAGTGCTCAATCGCAATCTTCTTGCCTTTTGGATGCTCCGCACGCGGGTCGTCTACTAAGCAAACGTAATCTTCCAGCCCAGCTGTAACGTACTTCTTCCAAAACTCAACTGGCGTAATCTCGCCATCGCGATGGAACTTTCCATCCTCGTCCGTCCACTCCCAGTCAAAGCTCTTTGGCGGCTCGCCCAAGTGGATTGTAAGAATCCTATGACCTGCAGCAGTCGTTTCCGTAATTATGTCGTCAATATCTGCAGCATTAGCGTACATGTGTGCAACAGCTGTTCGCAGCAAACGGCGAAGCTGAGTGTTCATAGCATCCGTATCTTTAGACGACTCCGTTTCTGGATACAAGTCTTTAGGCACGGCACCATACTTCTTATATACGTTCATAGCCATTGTCCACTGACCGCCGTCACCCATAACGTCGTGCAACAAATGCTGAACTAGTCTAGAATCAGCTGGTTCACCAGAGCGAACAAGAGCCGCAACATCCTTTAAGAAATAGTTGATTCGCTCAAGCTTATCGAAATACATTGCGTAATTTTGCGAAAACTCAAAATCCTTAACTTTAAGCGATTTTTTAGCCACAAATCGCGCAACGTTCAAAGAGCTAAATAGCCAGCAGCGACCAGAATGATCCTGATGCCTTGCGTCACCATTGTCCACAACCGTTGAGAATCGGCGCTGCAATAAACGCGCGCGGTCATAGTTGCGCGCTACCTTGTCGATTCCAGCGGCAGTAACGCCGTTCATTGCTAAACGATTCAATGGATTTGCATCAAAATCGTCACGCAAACCTTGCAAAGCCTCGGCACTTAATTCAGAGATCTCAGTCACTGTCTAACCTTTCTTGTTTTCCTTATTTTATCTTTATTTTTTATAGTTTATTTTAGCTTTTTTCGCAAATCTTGCGTCCTGCTTGCGACTTTTCCGTGAAATCTCTTTACTGATTTTCTTTATGAGTTTTCACTTATAAATCCGCCACACAGCGCAATTCGCCACTCGCTACTCGCCACTCAGGATTCCTGCGCAATAGCTTCTTCAACTTGAGCTTGTGCGTCTTTCCTTGCCTGTTTTTGAGCGTCAGCATTGCTATTATTCGAAGCATCCACATCTGCAGAATCGCCAGAATGCCCCTGTTCAGAAGCCGCATCACCAAAATCAAATCCAGAAAAAGCGTTTGCAAACAAAGACCTTAGCTCGGTAACACGCTGCGTGATTTGCGCTTCTCTATGCTGCAGCTGTGTTAGGCGCGCCGTCATACCATCCAGCTCCTGCTGAGCTGCTGCCCTGCGCTCTTCCACTTGAGCCGTGGCATCTTGCATAGCTTTACGAACGATTTGCGCAGCCTGAGCATCTGCATCCTTATGTGCCTGTGCCGCATAATTATCCGCATCCTGATGAACAGTTTTTGCCCTAGCAACAAGCGCATCAGCTTCTTCTTGAGCAGCGTGTTCTCGCTCTTTCAAGCCAGATATAAGTTCGTTCACCTTTTTTGTGGCTTCTTCTTGCTGAGCTGCAATATCGTTTCTAATTTGCTCAACTTCTGCACTAACCTGGCTTAGCGTGCGCGTGCGCTCAACCTGCGCTTCGTCCGCAATCTCCTGTGCTTTTGCCGCAGCAGCATCTGTAATTTCTCCAGCCTTGCGCTGCGCATCCGCCATCATCTTTGTTGCTCGCTCCTGCATGTCTGCAAGTTTCTTGTTTGCTTCTGCCAAAGCCGACTCAATCTGGTCATTTGTCTCTGCTTTAGCATGAGCAATTTCCGCGTTTGCCGCAGACCTCTGTTCCGCGATTTTCTGCGCTGCATCCGCTTTTAGCTGCGCAATTGCACGCTCCTGCTCGGATTTTTCGGATGCCATTCGCTTCGTGTGCTCTTCTCTAGCGTTGTTTATTTCCAGCGTTGCAGCATCTCTTTGCGCAGTAACATCTTTATTTGTTGTTTCGCGCAAACGCTGCGAGTCTTCTTTTGCCGCACTCGTCATCTGGCTTGCCTTGTTGCTTGCTGTAGAAAGCAGCGTATCCGCTTTTGTTTGAGCTTCTTGCAGCAAATGCTCTGCGTCTAATTTTGCATTGTTCAGCAAGGTTCCAGCCTGCGCTTGAGCCGTTTTTTTAATCGACGCAGCGTCTTGTTTTGCGCGTTCAATTAGCTGCGCACTCGTCTGTTCTGCAGACGCAAGTAATTGTTGCGCATTTGCGCCCAAAGATGCAAAAGTATTCCCACTTTTTGCACGTTTTACATTATTTTTTTCTTCTTGCAATTGTGCTTGCAATTGAAGAATAGATTCGTCACTAGATCGCACTTGCTCACGCAGACGCGATATTGTGCGCTCGTAGTTAGAAAAGGCTTCGTTGACTTTATCTTTGTCGTATCCGCGCAAAGCAGTTGGGAAACGATCTGGCACCATAGTTTTTCCTTTCACAAACCCCCGCACGATTCACTAACTTATCGTGCACACTCCATCAGCAATAACGCTATCACTTTAGGCGCAAAAACACTCGGGCGTGTCGAGCGAACTACTCGAGCAATATGCTTAAAGATGAAGGTTTCATATAGTATTTTACGGCTTCACGAATTATGTTTTGACCAGCTTTTATTTGCGAATCTAACGGCAGCCCATGCCTAGCGTCATGAGTTGCAACTACTGGAGGAAAACTTACGAAACCTGCAATTATGCGCTTTTTAGAATTATTCGACGCCCAATCCAGCAATCTATAAAACAGCGAATTGCAAACGTATGTTCCTGCATCCGAGCTTAGTGTTGACGCTATTCCGTCGTGAGCAAAATCGTTTAGAATCATTCGTAATGGCAACCTGGTCCAATACGCAGATGGTCCATTTTCAACAATTTGTACACTTTGTGGAGTGTGGTTATCTACGTCTGGTTTAGTTGCGTCCATAATATTTGTGGCACACCGTTCTAATTGCACTCCGCGAGCAGTATGTTTTACTCCTGTTGCAATTACAATATCCGCATTTTGCGCATTAATCGTTTCTAAAAGCTGAGGCCATGCGTTTGCAAAGCTAATCGGCAGCATTACAGACTTGATATTTACGCTAACATCTTCTGGAAGATCAAGCCCCTGACTTGAATATTGTTCTAAAGTCAATGGCACTTCATAAGACGGGTTTACGCTAAGATCAGCATATGGTCCAAATCCTGAAATAACTACGTTAATTTGCTTCATAACAATAGCTTTCTACACAATTAGCTTTCTACTTGTCTTTGACTATAAGCGCAAGCAATCGTCCTTCATGTGATTTTCCAGCAAGACCCGCGCGTCTATGAGAATACCAGAGTGGATTTTCCAACGTACACATTGGGTTTTGCAACGCCTGAAGGCGACTTTTCAGCGTTCCACCTTCGCGATCAACATCGCAAACTGTACTCAATTCTTCGTCTTCTGCCAAATATTGAGTTGCGGCTGTAACTCGCGGCAAAGCATCAACAATATTTGCAACTCCTGCGAGCGCTAAATCAATGCGGGCAGCTTCAGCAATATCAATTCCCACTCCACCAAAACGCGTTTGTGTTATAGTTTGTGGATATCTGCGTTCAAAGTCGCTAGCTATTTCTTCGCCAACTTCATAGCAATCGCCACAAATGCATGGTCCAAGAACAGCTGTTATATTCGAGCGTTCGGCTCCTTTTTCACACATTGCTTCAATAGTAGAATCAAGTACTCCAGACATTAAGCCTTTTCGTCCGCAATGCGCTGCAGCTATTACTCCAGATTCACTATCGGCAAGTAAAACTGGTAGGCAATCTGCAGCAAACATTCCTAAAGCGAGTGAGCATGCTGTTGAAACTTGCGCATCAGCCTCAATTCGCACTTTGGAATCTGCAAAACCCGTTGCATCAAAACCGTACGGCGTGTTCCACGAATGGATTATTGTATCTGCATCAAATACGTTCCTGCCGTGTACCTGGCTAACAAGACACAAGTCGGCTTTAAGAGTGTTTTGCAAAGCGGAACGGTTGCTAAACACAGCTTTAGCATCGTCGCCAGCTTTGCCACCTAGGTTAAGCGACGCAAAATCACATTCGGAAATTCCACCTAATCGTGTTGTAAAAACGGCGTGAGCGCGCGATCCCAATGGCACTGGAATTGTGACTGGAATTGGCAATCCATGCTCGTCTTCGTGAGCAAGTGGCATTCCTGCTACGCTAGTTTCCTGCATATTATTCGCTTTCGTTTTGTTTTATTTGCCGTAAAAGTTATTTGCCGTAACAATTAGCCCAAATAAGCTAATTCTTCATCGCTTAACTGCAAATCCGCAGCTTTTAGACTATCCAATATTGTAGCTGGCCTATGAGCGCCTGGAATAACAAAAACGTTATTTCCCTTAGCAAGCTCCCAAGCCAAAACAACCTGTTGATAGCTAACTTTATGAGCATCTGCCACTTTGCGGAATGGGTCAAAAAGATGCTCGTCGTATGGGTGGCGGAATCCTCCAAGAGGACTCCAGCAAACAAACGCAATACCAAGCTTCTTGCAATACTGCAACGTGTCTTCGTTTTCTAAATGCACTGGCGAATACTGGTTTTGTACAGCCACAAGCTTTTCTCCCAGAATCCCGCGCGCAATGTCAATCTGCTCAACAGATGCGTTAGAAATACCGATTTCGCGCGCAACTCCTTCATCAAGCAACTGTTGCATTGCTTCAATCGATTCGTTATACGGCACTTCTGGATCTGGCCTGTGGAAGTAAAGCAAATCAATCGTATCTACGCCAAGAGCCATTGCCGACTCTTTAGCGTGAGCAATCAAATGCTCTGGCTTACCATCTTTACCCCATGTTGGCTTTCCATCTGTAAAGTTGCGGAAGTGACCGACTTTTGTTGCGACTAAAATAGAAGACTTGTCGCCTTTCCAACTTTCTAAAGCCTCGCGAACAAGCTTTTCTCCAGTTTGTTCCTCGCCGCCAGAACAATAGTATGCCCATGCTGTATCGATATGAGTGCATCCAGCATCAAGAGCTGCATTAATAGTGTCAATACCCATATCGTGTCCAAGATTGTTTTCAATCGTCAATGGCATTTCACCAAAACCAATAGCAGTGGTTTTAAATGACCCTAAAGTGCGATCCATAATAATATTTCCCTTATTTTAAGCCGTTTTAAAATGCCCCCAAGTGCAAAAGCTACTTGAAGGCATTTAGAATTATTTTTATTTTATGCGACTACGCTTTTGTGCGTTCATCTATTTGACTTAAGATTAATCCTCGTCAAATGGGTCAAAATCGCGACGGATCCTACGACGAGGACGCTCAGAACGCTCTTCGCGAGATGCGCGATACTCATCATAGTGATCGTCATCAGCTGCGTAACGTGGGTTACGGTCGTTTCCATGACGATCGGAATTGCGACGAGCAGACCTATCTTCATGACGATCATCGCGATTATCCCTGCGATCATCCCTATCATCATAACGATCTTCACGCGGAGCACGGCGGCGAGGACGATCTTCAAAATCGTTGTCATCGTAACGATTATCCCTGCGATCATCCCTTCTGGAAGAACGATCCTCATAACGGTCAGAACGATCGCTTCTATCGTTTCGATCATTCCTATCGTCATAACGCGAATCGCGATCATCACGAACATTACGACGACGAGGACGATCATCCCTATCGCCCCTATCATCCCTATCGTCACGTGGAGCGCGTCGGCGATCGCTTCTGCGATCATCCCTATCATCGCGATCTTCACGAGGAGCGCGACCACGGTTTTCGCGAGGCGCTGGAGCAGAAGATTCCTGATTCTCAAAACCTGGAATAGCCAAAGAAATCTTACCGCGTTCATCCACGCTTTGTACGATTACTTCTACGTTATCGCCTTCCTTAAGCACATCTTCGACGGTATCAATGCGCTCACCATTAGCAAGGTTACGAATCTGAGAAATATGCAACAAGCCGTCACTTCCAGGAGTCAAGTTTACGAAAGCACCAAAGCTTGTTGTCTTAACAACCTTACCAGTGAAAGTTTCACCAGCTTTTGGAATACGAGGATTTGCAATAGAATCAATGATTTCCTTCGCCTTCTGAGCAGCTTCACCACCTTCGGAAGAAATATAAACAGTACCGTCATCTTCAATAGCAATCTCGGCACCAGTTTCTTCCTGAATTTGGTTAATCATCTTGCCCTTAGGACCAATAACTTCACCAATCTTGTCTACAGGAATCGTAGTTGTGATAATGCGTGGAGCAAATGGGCTCATCTCAGCTGGGCAATCAATGCACTCGTTAATAACTTCAAGAATCGTTGCACGAGCTTCGTGAGCCTGCTGCAAAGCGGCAGCCAAAATATCAGCTGGAATACCATCAAGCTTAGTATCAAGCTGCAAAGCAGTGATGAACTCGGAAGTACCAGCAACCTTGAAGTCCATATCTCCGAAAGCATCTTCTGCACCGAGAATATCGGTCAAAGTCTTGAAGATATGCTTTCCATCAACATCTCCAGAAACCAAGCCCATAGCAATACCAGCAACTGGAGCCTTCAAAGGCACACCAGCGGCGAGCAAAGAAAGCGTAGAAGCGCAAACGGAACCCATAGAAGTGGAACCGTTAGAACCAATAGCCTCAGATACCTGACGAATAGCGTATGGGAACTCTTCGCGACTTGGCAAAACCGGCACCAAAGCCTTCTCTGCTAAAGCACCGTGACCGATTTCACGACGCTTAGGGGACCCAACGCGACCAGTTTCACCAGTGGAATATGGAGGCATTTCGTAATTGTGCATATAACGCTTAGTTTGCGGACCAGAAAGTGCATCTACCTGCTGTTCCATCTTAAGCATATTCAAAGTAGTTACGCCCAAAATCTGGGTTTCACCACGCTGGAAGAGCGCAGAACCATGAACGCGAGGAACAATATCAACCTCGGCAGAAAGCGTACGAATATCGCGCAAACCGCGTCCATCAATACGATAATCTTCCGTCAAAATACGACGACGAACAATCTGGCGCTGCAACTCCTTAAAGGCGTTACCAAGCTCCTTTTCCTTCTCCTCATCGTCCATATCGGTAAACTCTTCAGCGATTGCAGCACGCACGCCTTCCTTAATCTCCGCAATACGGTCTTGGCGTGGAAGCTTTTCAGCAATAGAAAGAGCCTCGTTCAAATCAGCATGAGCAATCTCATCGATTCTGGCATAAAGTTCGTCAGTGTACTCTGGGAAGAGTTGGAATTCCTTGGTTTCTTTAGCAGCAATACGCTTCAACTCGTTCTGAGCGTCGCAAATAACCTTAATAAACGGCTTTGCGGCTTCCAAACCACCTGCTACGACTTCCTCATCTGGCTTGATTTGACCCTCATTGTAAATCAAATTCCAAGCGTTCTTACCAGCACCAGCTTCGATCATTGCAATAGCAACATCGCCATTTTCAATAACACGACCAGCGACAACAATCTCAAATACTGCACGCTCGCGCTCACTCCAACGTGGGAAAGCAACCCACTGACCATCAATCAAAGCCAAGCGCACACCGGAAACTGGGCCTTCAAATGGCAATCCAGAAATCATAGTAGATGCAGATGCAGCATTCAAAGCAATAACATCGTATGCATCATCTGGATTAATCGCCAAAATCGTTTCCACAACCTGCACTTCGTTACGCAAAGTGTGTGGGAACAATGGGCGCAATGGGCGATCGATAATACGGCACGCAAGCGTTGCTTCGTTAGAAGGACGGCCTTCACGACGGAAGAAAGATCCTGGAATCTTTCCAGCAGCATACATTTTTTCTTCCACATCAACAGTTAATGGGAAGAAGTCGTAATTTTCCTTTGGACTAGATCCTGCAGTCGTCGTAGACAAAATCATGGAATCATCATCCAAATATGCGGCAACAGCACCGTCTGCTTGCTGAGCAAGGCGACCAGTTTCAAAGCGTAGCGTACGCTTTCCAAATGAACCATTATCAATAACGGCTTCTACAGCCTTAATTTCGGGACCCTCCACGGGTTCCTCCTTTTCTTAACTTACCTAATCAACCAACATGCGTAATAACATTGACAACTTCGCTTTTGTTATTTGTTTACCTCTAACATCCACGCGAATTTTGCAAATTTGCATATGTCAATGTTTCATTTCGTAGTGTTTTTTGTTTCGGCTACTTCAATCATCCATATTCAATTATGCTTCTAAATCTTCAGTTATAAATCTTATGAATCCTAAATTCTAAAATCCAAAAACAGAAGTCTCTACAATATTTTCTCTAGTTCTTTTCTATAACTTTACAAATTAGACACTATAAGTCTGTTTAAAACTGATAGATACTAATAGATTTAATTCAAGCTTTTTAATTCTACTTCAAACCCACTAAAACCGATAAACCTAATAAACCCGACAAATACACAATGAAAATATTCATCATGAAAATATAAAAGCCCGAGCTTATGCCCGGGCAAAAAGACTTATCGACGCAATCCGAGTCGATCAATCAAAGAACGATAACGGTTGATGTCTACACGCTTCAAGTAATCAAGAAGACGACGACGATCACCAATCATGAGCATCATACCACGACGAGAGTGGTGATCATGCTTATGCTCCTTCAAGTGATCAGTAAGGTCAGCAATACGCTTGCTCAACAAAGCAACCTGGACCTCTGGGGAACCCGTGTCACCCTCATGTGTCGCGTATTCGTTGATGATGCTCTTCTTATCTTCAGCCGTCAATGCCACGGCGTCCTCCTTAATATCACTGCGCGGTGCTGCAACCTTATGATGCAGCGCTCTCAATCCGCGGGCGTTACACGCCAAATGTTGATTCTACAACAACGTGTTAACAAGATTAATTCGATTGAATACTCTTAACCCTACCAATACCCTACTTCTCCAAACGTTTCTTAGCTTTGTTAGCAACATGAGCTTTATAAAGTCCAATAAATGTTGGCACAAGAGAAATCAGCAGAATCGCCACTATAACAAGCTCAAAATTCTTCTGAACAAAAGGAATATTGCCGAAGAAATATCCGAGCATTGTAAAAAGCGACGACCATACCACTCCACCAAGAATCGAGAAAGGAGTAAAACGCGTCCAACGCATTCCAGAAATACCCGAAATAAAAGGCATAAAAGTTCGTATAAACGGGAAAAACCTACCAAAAAACACAGCGAGAGGACCCCATTTATCAATCATCTTCTCTGTTTTAGCAACGCGTTCTGGAGTCAATGCCTTAACTTTACCAGATTCAACAATTCTTCTGCCGAAAAAGTGTCCGATGAAATAATTGCACTGGTCGCCAACAATAGGTGCAATCCACACAACCGCAAGCAAAAGCATAAGCGGAAGAGAACTTTTACCAGTTTGCGAATCTGGAGCAGCAAAGAATCCTGCTGCAAAAAGCAAAGAATCTCCAGGTAAAAATGGGAAAAACACAACACCTGTTTCAATAAAAATGATTAAGAATATTAATCCCAAAGCAGGAGCTGTACCCATAGCAATCCAACCAGCTATAGCTGAACGCGGGTCTTTAAGAAGATTAAGAATAAAATGAATAAATCCCATAAGAATACCTAAAATCCTGTTTTGTAGTGCCGTGTTGCACTTGCTCTGCACGCATTTTGCGCGGATTAACAATTATATTGCACGCTTTAGATTATAAGATTACGATTTGAATCCCGACTTTGTTTCCTTTTTGAATCCCGACTTTGTTTCTCTAAAGACGATATTTGACTACAAAACCAGGAACACTCGCGCACTTACCTTGCACACGCAACACAAACTAACGATTCGAGATTTTTTACAGACAATCAGGCGTTTTTCGCGTATATTTTATTTTGCTGGTAATGTAGTCATTGAGAATTTGATATTACAAATTTGATCTAGCTTTAAAGTGTTTAACGCGTTTAAAGGAGAGTGGCAAAAGATGGATCAGCGTAAAGCAAACACTGATGCTAACGCAGATAAAACACTTGGATCACCTAACGAATTGGAATCTGAGCTATCGATAGCAGATATTTCCAAACGTCACTCTAATCCTAAACGCTGGATACTCTACTTTGCAGTGCTTCTAGCAGCAATAGTCATTCCATATTGGATAGGTAGAACATTAGCCGTACAACACACTTCATGGGTTGTTCAACATTATTCTGGTTTAACACCACAAGGCGTTGTGTTTATATCATGGGTTACAACCGTTGCAACAGCTACAACACTAGCAATGGCATTAATAGAGTCTAAAAAATGGCTGTGGAGATTCTTATTCGTTATTTTTCTAACGATTGAACAATTTATAAGCGGCTTATGCTTGCTAAGACTGAGCTTTTGGTACTCAACATACGTCGTTTATGGGTCTGCAGCTGGACTGGCTAATGCAGCAAACCTTGGAATAATATCTGCAGGATTTGGCGTTGCTGTATACGCTGTTTTATTCGTAGGACTACTTGTAATAGTGCCTAAAACATCACGCTTAAATGTGCTGACTCGCAGCTGGGCATCATTAATAATGTTCTATACTATTGAAGTCTTAGCGATTCTTGTGGTGATTTTTGGCGGATTTATGACAGCAATGTAGCTTCCACATATGCATACTAAATGTGTGTACTATATGAAAATACAAATAAGCATTAGGCGCATTATTATTGACATTTAAACGTTTTTTGCAACACTCCATACTGGTTTAGCATTGTACTTTTACGCACCTTGTAGTACAGTGTGCAGAGTTGTTGTAGAACAATGGGGCTATAGCTCAGTTGGTAGAGCGCTTCGTTCGCATCGAAGAGGTCGTGGTTTCGATTACCATTAGCTCCACTAAGCCCACTGCATTCATTCCACCGCAGTGGGCTTTTTCTTTTCTTACTCACTGCTGCGTGATTTTCCTATTTAGCGTTGTGAGAGGGCTGGGTGTTTATGCTCTCGCGTTATGGCGCAATATTCCTTGCTTGGTGTTGCGCGAGGTTTGAGTATTTCTCTCCTCGCAAGTCCCGTCGCTACGCTCCTCTTTTATTGCTCGTAGAGAAATACATCAAACCTTCTGAATATCTAAAACTTTTGCGTATCTTTTATCACCGAGATTCTCGATTTTTCTTCTTCATTCGATGAATCACCATCAAAGATGCTGAGGTTCATCTCATTCAGTGCAAAAAATCTCGAATCTCCACCGCACCTAGTGAATCCTTAAACATCAAATATCGCTATTATCAAATATATTTTCAATTGAATCAATTAACAGATCCGCTTGGCTCATTATCTGCTTAACTCTATTGTCAACGTTTTTATTTTGCGACTTTATAGATCGCGCTAAATCCAACGTGTTGTCAAAAATATTTTCAATACTATCTTGACTAACAGCATAAGACTTAAATAAACCAGTCCACGATTTTAACGAATTAAAAACAAGTTCGCACGCATCTATTTTTACAATCTCGTTCTGATTTTTCTTAGCATTTTCAATAAAATTATGCAATTTCGTAATATAATCAAAATTTTGCGGCTTGGGTTGCCCTTCCGCATAAGATGCAAAGCTTAAATACTCGCTTCCAACCGAATAATACATTGATGCCAACTCATAGTCTTTTGATTTAACACCTTCTAACGCTTCTTTAAACCATTCAGACGCTGCTGTTATGCGAGTTTTTCTATTTGAATCACTAACTTCTTCCCCGTTTTCAACGCTATAGTACCAATATGCTTTGCCCACGGATAAGCACAACTCATACCAATCTTCAGATTTTTTAAGCATGTTTTTATACTCATTGATCAATGCTGTAAAATCTTCTCTTTCATCAAGAGTCCACCGAAAATCTTCAATTTGATGCACTAAAAGTCTGAGTATTGGTTGAATGGAAAGCGGCTGAATATTGGCATTAAAAAGTTTTATTTGCAATCGCATGGCTTGCTTAACATTTTGAATCACCTGCTTAGAATCCATTGATTTTGCCGCTGTTCTCATGTAGTTTTTATATTTTTCAACATCACTTATTTTCTCTATAGCATTCTTGCTTCTTTTTTCATCATTGTCACGAGCCACTCGCGCATAATCATTTTTTCGACTATTTATTTGACTATTTGATGTTAAAGAATGCAACGATGTTCCTATAAAAAAGCAGCCAATAATCACCATTAGTATGCAGCAAATAATTTTGATTACAATATTTCGATGACTAATTCCACTACTCTTTTTATGACTATTTTTACGAATACTCCTACGACTACTCTTACGCCTATCGCGACGATTATTCTTATAATGATTTACACGCGACCTGATATTTTCTATACCCTCCACGTCGGAATCTAAATTGTCACCTAAATAATTTTCTAAGCAATCCTCTAACGACTGAGCAAATTCTTTACAATCCACATAACGCTCCAAAGGATTTTCTAACATGGCACGCATTAAAACAGCTTGAAGATTGTTAGCAAAACCACCATCTGCTAAGTCGAAGTTAGTAAAGTGCTTTGTAGCATCATAATGCCCTGAGTTTTCTGAGTTTCCTGAGTTTATAGTCTCGTTATTATCAGAAAAACATTTACCCGTAAGAACAAACCACAATGTAGCACCAAGAGAATAAACATCAGTAAAAACGCCTATTTTAGATTCAGTCTTAAAAAGTTCTGGAGCAGCAAATCCACGAGTAGCAAAACGCGCATCTTGTTTAAATCTGCTTGGTTGCACCAATACACCATCTTTATTTTTAATTTCTAATGCAGATCCGAAATCAATTAAATAAACCTTTGAATCTGTACCAAGCATAATGTTAGATGGTTTTAAATCACAATAAACAATAGAAGGATTAAGTGAATGAAGATATTGCAACAAGCCACATAATCGTATGCCTAAATTACACACTTCGGCAGGATTCATAACACCTTCTTGTAAAATCATTGATTTTAAAGAAAATCCGTCAACATAGTCGCGAACAGCGTATGCTCTGCCATTCTCCTCAAAAAAATCAACAATTCTAGGTATAGAAGGATGATTGCAATGATTTAAAACCTCAACTTCTGCACGCAAAGATTGCAAAATCAAGGCTTTTTTATCGTCATCAGAATCAGTAGCAGTTTCTTTTACAGCCCACTGCTTATGAAGAACATTATCTACCGCAAGATAAACAGTAGATGTTCCTCCAGATCCAAGTTTTCCGAGAATCTGATATCTTCCACCCACACAAACCATATTTGCCGCACTTTCATAAAATCAAAATGACAATAATCCTGTGCTGCAAACTTTATAGACTAATTTGCGTATTGAAAATACTTACAGAACAATGTGTACCAAAGCCATCAAAACCCTAGAAAAATAAGGGAAAAGTTATCCACATTGCTCAAATTGCACAAATTACTCAAATAACTCAATCAATATCCGCGCCAAGAGCAGTCAACTTACCGCGGAAATCTGCATAACCGCGGTCAATAAGCGAAATACCCTTAACGTTAGATGGACCTTTAGCTGCAAGAGCCGCAATAAGATGACTAAAACCGCCTCGCAAATCAGGAACATCAATATCTTGACCAGTAAGAGGTGTTGGACCAAAAATCACAGCAGAATGCTTGTAATTTCGCTGCTGGAATCGGCAAGGAAGAGAACCTAAGCACTCGCGGTACAACTGAATCATAGCACCCATTTGAACAAGCGGCTTTGTAAAGCCAAAACGATTCTCATACACAGTCTCGTGAACAATACTCAAGCCTTTAGCCTGCGTTAAAGCAACAACAAGAGGCTGCTGCCAATCAGTCATAAAACCAGGATGAACATCGGTTTCAATAGCAACAGGATGCAAATCACCGCCTGGATGCCAGAATCGAATACCGTTATCCGTAACGTCAAACTGACCACCAACTTTACGGAACACGTTTAAGAAGGTCATCATCTCTGGCTGAGTAGCCCCTTTAATAAACACGTCACCATGAGTTGCGAGAGCCGCCGAAGCCCAAGATGCCGCCTCAATCCTATCTGTTAAAGCCGTATGATTGTAACCTTGAAGTTTATCAACGCCCTCAATCCTAAATGTGCGATCAACGTCAACAGAAATAATAGCGCCCATTTTCTGCAAAACAGCCACCAAATCCATAATTTCTGGCTCAATTGCAGCACCAGAAAGCTCTGTTTTACCTTCTGCAAGAACAGCGGCAAGAAGAGTTTGCTCAGTGGCACCAACCGATGGATAAGGTAGATGAATTTTAGTGCCATGTAAACCATTAGGAGCAGTAATATGAATACCATCCTCATGATCTTTATCTACATTCGCACCAAGTTTACGCAAAGTTTCAAGATGGAAATCTATTGGACGTCCTCCAATATTGCACCCACCTAAAGCTGGAATAAAAGCCTCACCAAGTCTGTGAAGAAGCGGACCAGAGAAGAGAATCGGTATTCTAGAAGATCCCGATAATGTATCTACGTCTGCAACATCAGCAAGCTGAACCTTGCTTGCGTCAATGCTAACAACGCCTGCAGCACCATCAACATCTACGTTTACTCCATGCAAACGCAGCAAATCAGAAACAACGTGAACATCTCTGATTTCTGGCACATTTTTAAGAACAGATTTCCCAGGAGCAAGCAAAGCAGCAACCATTGCCTTACTAACAAAGTTTTTTGCACCACGAACTTTAATAGCTCCGTTAAGCGGCTTGCCACCTTCTACATGCAAAACGTCTGCAGCGTCAATGCCACTTTCGTTCTGTTCAGCCGTATTATGCGCAGACACATTTACCTCTTTCGTTTGCAACTAAAACTAATCACTATAATACCGACATGCGTGCCAATAACACGTACCAAATAACACGTATCAATCACACATATCAATTCGAGCATTAACCAAGCTACTTTGCCACGCGAGACCGCCATCTTCTCAATAGCCTTGCAAAAAGCGAAGGTTTTTGCAATAAATCTACTTCTGGCAAATCGTGATCGCAATCCGCATTTAGCCCATAAGTATACGCCTTCTTAGACGAAGGTTTTCCAACTAAATCACCAAATTCAAGCATTTGCGTTCTAGGCTCATATGGGTGACGCATATCAAATTCGATAAGTCTTGCACCACATTTAGATGCAGCAGGCCCATAAGATCCAAAACCACACGTTGCAGTAGACATAAGTAGCATATCCGAATCCTTACAACGTCCAGCAAACGCGTTTCTGTGATCATGACCTGCGCAGAAAGCAAAAGTGCCAATATTTTGCAAAATATCAAATTCGCCATTATCTTCATCTGGGCAGCTCACGCCTTCTCCCAAATAACCATCTGCAAGAACACGATTCTCATCTAACGCATAATATTTTCCAGCGAAACGCCTGTAACCCTCGATCGCGTGTTCCTGAGACGCATAATCTTTAGAAACTTCACGCATTAAACCATAGTATTGAGGAAGAGGAAAATGTTGGAAAACACAGAATTTTGGAGGCAATAACTTTGGCAGATTCCTCAAAAAATCAAGTGCCTTATCCGAAGGTTTCCCATAACCTCCACTCTTATCATAGTCTCCAGAATTAACTAAAACTAATGAAAATACAACATTTTCCTGATTCACATCCATAACTGGAAGCGCAAACGTGCCAGCTTCACAAGGAAAAATGATTTGATTTGGCAATATGCATTTAGTGGACTGCAAAGCTGCAACATTGCAACTAGAAGAATCATAATTATTCGACTCGTTTTGCGAAGAACGGTTCATGCAACCCTTAAACTCTTGATACAAAGAATCCAATTCTTCATTACTCAACCCACATTGAAAATCATGGTTTCCATAAGTCAACGCCCATGGAATTGAACGATCTTCCAAAGGCTTCACCATACGCTTAATATGCTCAATAACTTTTTTTCGCGTTTCTTCTAGTTTTTCTGCATACGACTCATCTTTAGGTGAGTAATTATCAGAAAATCGTCCTGAGGAAGAGTCGCCAGCCTCCGAAGACCAGCGTCTGCGTACAAATGTATCTGCAAAATCTTTAACATATCCAGCAATTTGATTACCCGTAAAAATTACAATATCTGGCTTAACAGCATCACAAGCGGACTCTATAAGCCTAATTGTATCTTTGCTAATTTTTGGAGCATCCTGAACATCTGCAAACTGCAAAACACGAAATTTGCCAGAAAGATGGAATTGCAATTTACCTAATCGTGCAGAAATAGACATCGGCAAATTAGCCGATTCAGAAGAATTAGCCGATTCAGAAGCGGGCAAAACTTTAGACTCATCGCTATTCGTAGATTCTGCAATTTCTGACATGATTCAAGCATACGGCACATCAGAGAACAGTATCAACAAAAGATTTAACAAAATTCAAAGAATTTAACGCGAAATTATTAACATTGCACTCGAACTCAAGAAAAATAAAGAAATATACCCAAAAATGACGAAACGTAGGGATTTTTTACAAGATTTTCAGGTAATTCACAGGCAATAACATCTTTGTCTTAAGTAAAGGGTGCCTATTATAGAGACATCAAGGAAAAAGCAAATCAACATAATGAATGATTTGCAAGAACCAATAACTGAACCTCTCTTCTTCTCTTCTCTTTCATAACCCCGGGTTACTAGCCCGGGGTTTTTGATTACATTACAAAGTTACATTACAAAATTACGGATTATTCCTCAAAACGCAAAACAAAAGTCGGGGCGCAGCAAACACCACACCCCGACTTATGAACTGATAAAATCAGATGCGCGCAACAATCACAAAACGCGCATTAAAAATCAAACAATAGGCTCTACCTGATTAAAGCCAAGCTCCACAGGAGTTTCGCGACCAAAGATAGAGACAAGAACCGTAAGCTTCTGCGTTGTAGGATCCACATCCGACACCACGGCAGCCATAGTCGCGAATGGACCATCGGTAACTGTAACCTGATCGCCAACCTTGTAAGCCACCTCAACGGTACGCTTACGAGCCGCAGCAGGCTTATCTCCAGCCTTCTTCAAAGCCTCAGACGCAATCATAGGAGCCATCATATCGATAACTTCCTTACGGCTAAGAGGAGCAGGCTCCTTAGATGGGCCAACAAAACCAGTAACGCCTTCAGTTTCGCGCACAATACGACGAGCATTCTCGTCTGGCCACATACGAATAAGCACATAACCCGGAACGCGCACGCGGGTAATAACCTTCTTACCCTTGTCAGTGTGCTTCTCAACCTCTTCCATTGGCACTTCAATCTGGAAAATCTTGTCTTCCAAACCAAAGCTTTGTACACGAGATTCAACGTTAGTTTTAACGCGCTTCTCATAGCCAGAGTAGGTGTGAAGAACATACCACTTACCCTCAAGAGTGCGCAAAGTCTTAGAGAACTCCGCAACAGCGACAGCACCGGCATCTGTAGCATCAACTTCTTGTGCAGCGGAAGAATCGCCAGCAACCGTTTCAGCAGACTCAGCAGGAGACTCGGTCTCACCAGCTACGTTTTCACTATTTTCAGAAGCATCCTCTACGACAACAGCATCTGCAGCATCTGCGTTATCAACATTTGCAGAATCAGCCGAAATATCAGCTGCATCAAAATCCGCAAAATCATTCACAGAATCAACATTTTCGAGATTCAACTCGTCAGTCATATTCGCACACCCTCAAAATTCGTCGAAATCAGCCAAACAGCCACATAACAGACTTACCTAAACCGAAGTCCATAACAGTGACGAAAACCATCAAGAAAATAACAAAAATAAACACGGAAGCTGACCAAGCAAACAATTCCTTGCCGTGAGGAGCAACGACTTTACGCGTTTCGTCAATAGTTTGCTTAATGAACATGCCAATACGCATGAACAAATTCGGCTTCTTCTCTTTTGCCTTGGCCATGCTTGAATCCTTCGTTTGAAAATTGTTAACAATAAAACTGGCAGGGACGGCGGGACTCGAACCCACAACCTACGGTTTTGGAGACCGTTGCGCTACCAATTGCGCCACATCCCTAGGTGAACTTGCTAATCATACCTTAAAAAGATTGACTTGGCAAAACCGCCAAGTAGATATGTTAGCGGAAGGGCAAGATTTAAGGGTTTTATTATGATTAGCGAGTGTCGCTAAACGCGCGGTTGCTGGCGACTTTTGCGTGCGCAAACAACGCGCTGGCGACTTTAAAACGCGCTTCCGCTTTCAATCCACTGCTTCATACGCCTCATGCCCTCGGCAAGCTGACTGTCTGCTAAAGCACACGAGAATCGCAAGTAACCAGGCGCACCAAAGGCCTCGCCAGGAACAGCGGCAACATGCGCTTCATCAAGTAGCATTTGCGCGAGCACGGACGACGTGCCTGGAATCTTAGAATCCTTGCCTAGCGGGCGATTAAGCAGTGCCTCAACATTTGCAAACGCATAGAAAGCACCATGTGGCAGAGGACAAGTCACGCCATCAATATCGTTTAACGCTTGCACAATCGCCTTGCGACGAGCGTCGAAAGAATCACGCATTTTTGCAACTTCATCTAATGGTCCGCCGACTGCTGCAAGAGCTGCACGCTGTGAAATATTGGAAACGTTAGACGTCATGTGACTTTGAAGCTTAATCGCAGCTTTTGCGGCCTCAAGCGGCGCAACCATCCAGCCAACACGCCAACCTGGCATTGCATACGTTTTAGCAACACCGTTCAAAACAAGCAGCTGGTCGCGAACTTCTGGCACTTCTACGCCAATATACGACGTTTTTACGCCGTCGTAATGCAAGTGTTCGTAGATTTCGTCGGAAAGCACCCAAATATGGTGTTTTACAGCCCATTCGCCAATCGCGCGAATCGTTTGCGCACTCCAAATAGCGCCTGTTGGGTTAGAAGGCGAAGTTACAATAATCGCACGCGTGCGTGGAGTGCAAGCCGCCTCAATCGCATCAATATCTGGCTCAAAACCGCGATCCGCGCCAGACATAACAGGCACAGGCACGCCACCTGCAAGTTTTACTGCCTCTGGATAGCTTGTCCAATATGGCGCTGGGATTATAACCTCGTCGCCATCGTTTAACAAAATCTGGCATGCTTCGTAAACAGCTTGTTTGCCGCCATTCGTTACAACAACTTGATTTGGGGAAACATCGTAGCCAGAATCGCGCTTAACTTTGCGCGCAATCGCCTCGCGCAATTCTGGAAGACCAGCCGTAGCCGTGTACTTGTAGTTTTTTGGGTCTTTGCATGCGGCTGCAGCGGCTTCAACAATGTAGAGCGGCGTTGGAAAATCAGGTTCACCTGCGCCGAAGCTAATAACGTCGATTCCTGCGGCTTTCATCGCTTTCGCCTTGCCATCTACAGCAAGCGTTGCACTCGGTGCCACTTTGTTAATGCGATTGCTCATAGAGCGCCATTGAGAGTTTGATGTATTTACTGCGATTTGCGATGCATTTTCTGCCATATTTGCTGCGATATTTTCTGCCATACTTACAGTTTAACCATTACACGTTATTTCCCGATTTTGTTTCTTTTTGCCCACATTTGTTTACGTACTAGCCGATTTGGGAAACAAACGCGGGAATCGAGGCATTTCCTTGTTTGGTGTGTAGGAGGGCTGGGTGTTTCTTGTCTCACAACGCTCTGCCTCTTGCGTGTAGTCTGTTGTTGCGGTTGTTCCGTTTTGGCTTTGATTTTGTTTTTGGGTTGAAGTTTGTTTGTAGTGGTTGATCATTGGATTATTTGGTATCGGCTGCCGCTCTTATACTGTTCGACCAAGAATCACCCAGCCCTCTTGCATGCTTGAACAATTGCGTATCGCTAGTCGCCTGAGATTCTCGATTTTTCTTGCTGCTTCAGCGAATCACCATTTCATGCTGAGGTTCATCTCATTCAGTGCGAAAAATCTCGAATCTCTACCTTGCTTGGCGTAATTTTAAGCGCACATGCAAATCGATTAGCAAGTAGAAGATTATAAAAGCACAAGATTGTCGCGATGCACCACAGGATGCGCGTATTGCCGCCCCAAAGTCGCCTCTAAATCATCCGTTGTAAGCCCCATTACCTGCGGTATCTCATCTGAATCGAATGCAACTAATCCTTTGGCCAAGTGATTGCCATGCTCATCGTCAATCCACACTGGATCGCTTGCAGAAAAGTCGCCAGCAACCCCTACGATTCCAGCAGCCAACAAACTTGCTCGTCCTCCTCGAACTGCTGCAGCAGCACCAGCATCTACAATAATCGAGCCATGCGGATTAGACGCAAAACCAATCCAAAGCCTTCTGGAAGATGCGCGCGAATTTAGTGGCGCAAACACGGTTCCAACTGCATCGCCAGATAGCGCACCCTCCGCGTTACTAGCACATGTCAAAAGCGTTGGGATTCCAGAAACAGCAGCAACGTGCGCCGCATCCATCTTGGTTATCATTCCGCCTGTGCCTACACCCGAAATACTGGAGCCAACTTTAACATCGTCTAACGCGCGCGTAACATCTGGAACAAAACTAATCCGCTTAGCATCTGGCTCGCTAGGCGGAGCCGTGTAAAGCGCGTCAACATCTGTTAAAAGAACCAGCGCATCTGCTCGCACAATGTTCGCCACAAGCGCCGCAAGCCTATCGTTATCACCAAAACGTATTTCGTTGCTAGACAGAGCATCGTTTTCGTTTACGATTGGCACAACGCCCAATTCTAGCAGCCTAAGCATTGTGCGTTGGGCATTACGGTAACGCGAAGGGCTTATAGTAACGTCTGCCGTTAGTAGCATTTGCCCTACTCTTATGCCGAATTCCGCAAATGCTGACTCATATTGGTACATGAGCAAGCCTTGTCCAACTGATGCTGTTGCTTGCTGAGTCGGCACATCTTTAGGACGTTCATTAAAACCAAGTAGTCCAAATCCCGCTGCGATAGCACCAGAAGATACTAAAACTACATTAGCTCCAGACATTTGAGCACGGCTAATAGCCGTAACAAGAGCACGTAATTTTTGCACGTCTAAATGACCAGATAAGTCTGTAAGCGAGCTAGAGCCAACTTTTACGACTATTGTGTTCGCATTGCTAATTGAACGCCGAATCTCATCTTCGGTAGGCTCAACTGCCTTATTAATCATTTACTCACCACGTCCAAATAAACTCTGCTCATCGTGTTTGTCGTCATCTACCGATGGATCTGCCCAATGACCTTGCTTTCGTTCCGCCATCATAGCGTCTCGTACAGCGCTCTTTGCATCCATCATCATGTGATAATCGCGTCTGCGCTCCGCATTCGTGCGTCTTGCACCTCTAGGGTCATTTGCTTCAAGTCGCAAGTCTTTTCCACGCGCTCCCAAGCTAGCACCGTCCAAACCTTCCGCACCTGCTGCAATGCTTGGATCCCAGTCGAAGCAAACCATGCGGTTTCCGCGACCAATCCTAATCTCGTCTCCTGGACGCGCACCCTTCTTGCGCAACTCGTCTTCTACACCAAGTTTTGCTAGGCGATCCGCCAAATAGCCAACTGCCTCGTCGTTGTCGAAGTTTGTTTGCACAACCCAACGCTCCGGCTTAGCGCCCGTAACAGTAAACCAGAAGTCGCCATTTTTGTCTTCTTCGCGCTCGATTGTAAAGTCGCTAGCACTTCCGCGGCCATCATCTCTGCGTCGTCTCAATGCTGGCTGTTCAAGCGGCTGAATAACAACTCGCTCTTCTTCACGTGCCGCCTCTTGCTCAGCAAGCTTTTCGCGCATACTAGCCACCATCTTTCCAAGCGCAAAACCAAGCTCTTTCAAGCCTTCGTGAGACGCAGTAGAAATCTCAAAAACTGGAAAGCCCATTTTTTCAAAGTCGCTTCGCACAAATTCTGCCAACTCTTTTGCCTCTGGCACATCAATCTTGTTTAGCACAATAATTCGCGGACGCTCTGGAATCGGAATTGCTCCAAGCGGCAAATCCAACTTGTTTGCGTATTGCGAAAGCTCGTGTTCCAAAGCCTTATAATCGCTGATTGGGTCGCGATTTGGCTCTAACGTTGCACAGTCGATTACGTGGGCGATTATTTCCGTGCGCTCAATGTGGCGCAAAAATTCTAGACCAAGCCCTTTTCCTTCGGAAGCTCCTGGGATCAATCCTGGCACGTCTGCGATTGTGTAGCGGTATTCGCCAAAGCTGACCACACCAAGATTTGGAACAAGCGTTGTAAACGGATAATCTGCGATTTTTGGCTTTGCAGCGCTGATTGAAGCTACAAGACTTGACTTTCCTGCAGACGGGAAGCCCACTAGCGCCACGTCTGCTATCGACTTTAGTTCTAGGATTACGTCTCGTTCTTCACCAGGTTCGCCTAGTAGTGCAAAACCTGGAGCGCGGCGAGTTTTATTGGCAAGAGCGGCGTTTCCAAGTCCGCCTGCGCCTCCTGCTGCAACTACGAATGTATCGCCTACGTGTTGCAAATCCGCCAAAACGTTGCCCGGCTTTTTCTGCGCTCCTACAGCGCCCTTCGCCTCAAAAACTACGGTTCCGACTGGCACTGGCAACATAAGGTCTTCTCCTTTGGAGCCGTCCTTTGTATCACCTAGACCCATTGTGCCACTCTGCGCTACGCGATGTGGCATGAATCGGTAGTCGAGTAGGCTGTTCGCGTTGCGATCGGCTACGAATATAACGCTTCCGCCGTTTCCACCATTGCCGCCATTTGGACCTGCAAGTGGCTTGTATTTTTCTCTGCGCACGCCTGCGGATCCATTGCCGCCGTCGCCGCCTTTAACATGTACCGTTACTCGATCTACAAAATCGCTCATAACTTTTACCTTACTTGATGCTCAATACTCGCCAGATTTGCCTGCGTTTGTTTCTTTTTTCCCACGTTTGTTTACATATCAGCCGATTTGGGAAACAAACTCGGGCGCATTTTCCCGAATTTGTTTACTTATTTGCTCATTTGGGAAACAAACTCGGGCACATTTCCCCACATTTGTTTACCTTTTGTCCGATTCGGGAAACAAACTCGGGATAAAACTCAGGCATGTCGTGTCGTTCGCGCGTTACAGCGCGCGAACGTCTTCGCCACACGTAAAGTCCACTGGACTTTACGTTTGAGCGGCTCAGCGCTCCGAATTGCCTTTTCGCGCTACGCTTTAAGCGAAAAGGCAGGTCGTCGCGCAAACAAACAAAAAAGCCGCACCGAACTGGGTGCGGCTAGAAGATTAATGAGTTACTCAGGCGGTAACTACGTCTACAACCTTGCGATCGCGACGAATGCCGAACTTCACATTGCCGTCCACCAAAGCGTACAGCGTGTGATCCTTACCCAAAGCAACGTTCTGTCCTGCATGGAACTTGGTGCCGCGCTGGCGAACAATAATGTTTCCAGCCACAACAGCTTCTCCACCGAACTTCTTAACGCCAAGATATTGCGCCTGTGAGTCGCGACCGTTGCGCGAGCTAGACGCACCCTTCTTATGTGCCATCTTGCTGTCCTTTCAGGTTTATAACACCGTCAATCAGGCGATGGCCGTGATCTTGACGAGAGTCAACTTCTGACGATGACCCTTGCGGCGAGCCACGCCAGTCTTGTTCTTATACTTCATAATGCTAATCTTTGGACCCTTAGCTTCGTCGTTAAGAACTTCTGCCTTAACTGTGATCTTTGCAAGATCCTTAGCGCTTAAGGTCACCTTAGCACCGTCAACAACGAGCGCGACCGGGAATTCCACGGTATCGCCCTTCTTTGCATCGAGACGGTTTACGAGGATGGCGTCTCCAACCTCAACCTTCTCTTGATGGCCACCGGCCTTCACAATCGCGTACATAATTCGTTCCTTAGCTAAATTGAAAGCTTTACTATTGCCTCACGCGCAGCGTTGAACCTGCGGCAAGACACCGACTATCAAAATTACACCGACCCCTGTACTAACGTCAAGTCTTAATTCATAAAGTCGAAATAAGCAATAGACATTATTGTACTCGAGCCGTATACTTTGCGTCTATTTTTTAGTTTTCACTAGATTCTTGAGAGCTTTCTGTGGATTCTTGAGATTCTTGCGAATCATCAGATTCCTCAATTTTCCCGACTACCTGCGATTCTTCACTGCTTTCTGCAGATTCATTACTCGCATCTACTGCAGAAAAGTCGCCAGCAACCGAAGATTCATCAACACTGTCAACACCATCAACACTGTCAACACTGTCAAAAACACTATCACCTGCATCGCCATTATTATCAACGTCATCTGCAGCTACAGCATTCACATCATTATTGTTATCGTCTTTATTATCGTTACCGTCTTTTTCGTCACTTTTACGCAAAGACTCCTCCAAGAAAGCCGACGACGCTGCAGCGGCCGCAATACGCGCTAATTTGGCGCGAACATCCGCACTGGACTCCTGCTTAACCACAGGCATAGGGTCCGCAATACTTCCATGACCGTGCTTATTGGTTTTAATAAACGGATCACCGCCCTTAAGCGCGTAAGGATCCGCATACTCCGAAGACACAGTCGGCTCGTCGTGAAGAATAAACCCACGACCCTTGCAAGTCGGGCACTCCTCCGAAAACGCCTCGACCAAACCCTGCCCAACGCGCTTACGAGTCATTTGAACAAGGCCAAGAGATGTGACCTCCGCAACCTGATGCTTTGTGCGGTCGCGCGCAAGACACTCAACAAGACGGCGCAAAACAAGATCGCGGTTCGCTGGCATAACCATGTCAACGTAATCGATCATAACCATGCCGCCAATATCGCGAAGTCGCAGCTGACGCGCAATCTCCTCGGAAGCTTCCAAATTGCAGCGAGTCACAGTCTCTTCCAAAGACTTACCGCGACCAATAAAACGACCCGTATTTACGTCAATCGTTGTCATTGCCTCCGTTCGGTCAATAACAATCGATCCACCTGCAGGAAGATAAACCTGGCGCTCCATGCCCTTTCTAAGCTGGCTGTCGATTTGCCACTTGTCGAACACGTCTTTGCCTTCATGCTCAGCAGGATCCCAATACTCAATCTTGCTGCGCAAATCAGGAGCCATCATCTCCAAGTATTCACAAATGCGGTCATACGCGCCCTTGCCTTCCACAATCATCTTTTGGAAGTCATCGTTAAATATGTCTCGAACAACGCGAATAGCCACATCTGGCTCGCCTTGCAAAAGCTTTGGACGCTTGCCATGCAAGAACTCTTCTCGCTTCGCTTCGATTCGTTCCCACTGTTTTACAAGCGATTCAAGGTCTTTTTCAATCGCATCTTCACTAGCACCATCTGCGGCGGTTCTAATGATTATGCCCATGTCTTTAGGCGCGATTTTGCTTACGATTGCGCGAAGTCTGCTGCGTTCACGGTCGGATAGCTTGCGACTTACGCCCGTCATAGCTCCAGACGGAACAAGCACAAGGAACCTACCAGCAAGCGTTACTTGCGATGTTAGTCGCGCACCCTTATGGCCTATAGGGTCTTTAGTAACTTGCACTAAAACAGGGTCTCCTGCCTTAAACGCAAGCTCCATTCTGCGCGGCTGTCCTTCTAATCGTGTTGTATCCCAGTTGACTTCTCCAGCGTAAAGCACGCCGTTTCTAGCCTGACCAATGTCTACGAATGCAGCCTCCATGCTTGGCAACACATTTTGTACACGACCAAGGTAAATGTTTCCAACGGTTGCAACTTCTTGAATATCAGAAACATAGTGTTCTACAAGAATATTGTCTTCGATTACAGAAATTTGCGTGTGACGATCGCGCTCACGCACAACCATAAGTCGATCAACGTTTTCACGCCTTGCCAAAAAGTCTTGCTCCATAAGCAAGTTTTGGCGATTACGCTCCCTGCGATTGTCGCGACGACGCTGTTTTTTGGCTTCAAGTCGCGTAGAACCTTCAATATCCGTAATCTCGTCAATATACTGTTGTTTTCTAGATCTTCGACTAGACGAATCGGAGTCTATTGACACAAAACGCGATTGTGTGCTTTGTGAATTTTGCGAACTTGAGGAACTTTGAGACGAATCGTCAGAAGATTTCGACCTGCGACGACGGCGACGACGAGTGTACACTTCCTCGTCATCTTGAGATCGCAACTCGTCTGGATCTGGAATTAAATCGCGGTCTTCTTGAGAAACTTCTATTTCGTTTATGTCATAATCGTCAGCGTATGAAGAATCGTCCGAAGATAGGTCGGATGTTGTTCTACGGCTTGATCTATCAGACTTATCTGCCCTATCTGTCCTATCTTCCTTATCTGCGCGAGACGGTCTGCGACGACGGCGACGACGGGTTATCATTTCTCCGTCTTCATCATCATTATTTTCTAAATCAGAAGTTTTTGCATACTTGCGGGTTGATTCAGAATCTACATCATTATCTGACTCAACACTATTTTCAATTCTTTCGTCAATTACATCATCGATTGGAGAATAAACTATGTCGTCGTATTCAAGGTCTTCTTCTATTTGCTCGACTTCTGCGGCGGCGCGTCTTTCGGCAGCGTTTAGTCTGCGATTCTTGCGTGACTTTCTATGATTTTGATCATCGTAATTATCCTGATTGTCACGATTCTTACGACCATTATTGTTATTCTCGCTATATTTGTCACCATTATCTTTGTCAAGGTTAGCTTTATCAAAATTAGACTTATCCAAGCTATCCTTATCCAGATAATCTCGACTATTTCTACTTATTCTGCTATCGCTTCTATTATCAATTTCGTTTAAATCTTCAGAATTTGCACGATTAGTTCGATCTGCACGATCTGCACGATTTACTCTGGAACGCACACGAATAACACGTGTATCATCGTCAGATTCAGAATCATAGTTATCGTCAAAATTGTCACGATTATTGCGATTTTTGCGACTACGTACTCTACTTAGATCCTCGTCTTCATTGCGATTCTTCCTGTCATTCCTGCCAGAACGCGTTTTACGCAACTTTCGCGAACTGCGACTATTGTCTTTGTCTAGATCATCTCGACTGTTTTCTCTATCGCTTTCATTTGCATCATCGTCGTAATCTAAATCGCGCATACGACTATTGTTTTCAGGCAAACGATGAGGTAAAACAGGCTCCTGAAAAAGTAGCGATGTTATCGGTCTTACAGGAGTTTGGTGTTCAACAACACTTTCAGATTCAGTTTCCTCAGAGCGTGTATCGTAATCGTTTCCGCCTTGTACGTGTAGTTTCATCGATTCGCCAGCTGCTCCTGCAACTCTTACAACGCGTCTTCCAGCTCTTCTGCGTCGTGTGCTTGACGCTGCGTCTTGCGAACCTGAAACCACATTGACAACGCCTGCTGTAACGGGTGATGTAATAGTTGATGCAGCTGCTGATCTTTGCTCGTCAGCTGCGTTAGTAGATTCGTTCGCGCTTGAATTTGCTGCTACGAATGAAAGATTTTTATCTTCATTTTTATCATTATTGGCTTCGGGCACGGTGAAGCCTTCTCGTGTTACTCTGGGCACTATGCTCCTAGCGAAACTCTGCAATAGTTTCGCGCTCTTAGCCTGAAGAATGCACACGCTTATGCGAGCCACCCCTAAGGCTATCAATAAAGTCTAGCTGCACGACAGCGGACACCAGCCTCGCCCAAAATCATGCGTGAAAATCACGTGAGGGGATCGACGCCGTCGAATGCTCTGGCGGCTTGCAGCGCCACCGTTTTCTAGTATGCCATATTGCAACGTCAAATAACATGCGCCAATAAAAGTAACATGCGCTAATAAAAGTCGATTGCGCATTACCCCCAATCCAAAAATCAGCGCTAAAATCGTTTTCATGGGTTTAATCAGTGCTATGCAAGGATTTTGCGTAATTGGCATCGTAATCGCCGCTGGATATGTAACAGCACGTCTTCACATCGGCGGATCGCAAGCACAAATGGTGCTTAATCGCGTAAGCTTCTTTGTATCTAGTCCTTGTTTAATGTTCGCAATCCTTGCCAAAGAGCCAATTTTTGAGATTTTTCATTCTTCGATCTTTGTTGCGTTTTTCTCCGCAATGATTGTTGGCGTAGCATTTATTCTGCTTAATCGCCTGTTTTTCCGTCTTCCTGCAGCGGATTGCACAATTGGCGCGCTTAACTCGCTTTACTTAAACTCAAACAACATTGGATTGCCTGTTGCAACTTACATTTTGGGTAATCCCGCGCTTGTTGCCCCGATTTTAGTTATGCAGCAAGCTGTTTTTACTCCTGTTGGTCTTACTGTTTTAGATGTTACAACTACTGGAAAGTGCTCGCTTAAACGCATTGCTCAGCAGCCGCTTAAGCAGCCGCTTTTAATTGGGTCGCTTGGAGGAATTATTATTTCGGCAATTTCCGCAAAAGTTGGATATTTCCCTGTGCCGAATTTTCTTTATGACCCGATTAAGATGATTGGCGATTCCGCGGTTCCTATGATTTTGATGGCTTTTGGAATGTCACTTTACGGCAGCAAGCCGCTACAAAAGGATTCTAATCGTGCTGCTATTGCGACTGTTGCTATTCTGAAAAACTTGATTATGCCAATTGTTGCGTTTTTATTGGCTTATTTTGTTATGGGTTTCCGAGGTGCCACTCTTTACGCGTGTGTTGTGCTGGCGGCGCTTCCGACTGGTCAAAACGTGTACAATTACGCTGCTCGATACAATGTTGGTTTGAGTTTTGCGCGTGACGGAATCCTGTTTTCTACGGTAACCAGTCCAATTTGTATTGCTCTAATCGCAGCAATTTTAGGGTGACTAATACTCCCGCGTTTGTTCCCTTTCTGAGCAAATATAGAAACAAACGTGGGCGAATCTACGACTTCGAGCTTAAAGCATAGCGCGAGAAATCACATACCACAAAACAAAAAATGCTTCCGGTTTTGCAAGCCCCTAGTAGCAAACAAAACCGAAAGCAACAACACTCAACACCCAAAACCCAATAAGCTAAACGAATCAACACTGGGAAGAAAAGAAAAACAATAGCAAACCAATGTTAAAACAATAAAACCAAAGAGAATCGGGAATAAACCAGTGTGATGCTTCCCTACAAAACACCACACCAGTCGTTGAGCGCAAACCTTAAATAAGGCAGCAAATGCTTAGTGACGCATCTTGCGAACAGCAGCACCCATACCAGCAAGCATAGAAGCAGCCAAAGCAGTCAAAGCAACACCAACACCAGCATTACCAAGCTTCTCGCCAGCCTTACCATGACCATTGCCACCCTTAGCAAGCTCACCCTTAGCAGCAGCAGCCTTACCAGCAGCAGCACCAGCAGCGGCTGGAGCAGCAGCCTGAGCCTTAGCAGCCTCAGTCTTCTTAGCAGAAGCCTGAGCAGCAGGACCAAACTTACCATTCAAAGCATCAGCATAAATCTGCTTCGTACCAGGAACAGCTGGGAAATCAGCAGCCAAAGGATCAGAAGTCACAACAGGAGGAAGAGCAGCAGGATTCACACCCAAACGAACTGCATCGTTATAAGCATCCTTATACTCAGCCAAAGCCTTGTTATAAGCAGCAACAGCAGCGAAAGCAGCATCACGAGCAGCATTAAACTCAGCTTCAGCCTTCTGCTCAGCATCAAAAGCACGCTGCTCATGAGCATGAGCACGGTTCACTGCATCACGAAGAGCAGTTTCCTTAGCAGAATTATTCTCACCAGAAGCCAAGAAATCAGTCAAATCCTGGTTAGCCTTCTCAGCAGCAGCCTTACGAGCAGCAAGCTCAGTCATAGTGTCAAGAAGAGTCTTCCTCTTAGCAGCATAATCAGCCTTCTTCTCAGCAAGATTATTATCAGCCTCATCCAAAGCAAGCTTAGCCTCATACACGTAATGAGCAGCAAGCTTCTTCTTAGCAGCATCAGACAAGTTCAACTTACCAAGATCCTTGATCTTCTCATCAGGAGTGGTAGTATCATCCTTCTTGTCGTCCTTCTTGTCATCCTTCTTAGGAGCCTTCTCATCATCCTGCTTTGGAGTACCATCAGGATTCTCCTGACGCAAAGTACCATCTTCCTTAAGGAATGGATGATATGACTGACCATACTGGGAATGCTCATAAAGATCCTCAGCAGCCTTAGCATCCTCAGCATCCTTAGCATCCTGAAGCTTCTTAGCAAGTTCAGCTGCAGAGAAATCATCTGTAGACTTGCGTAAAGCTGCATTAGCCTTACGCAACTCAGCCTTCTTAGATGCAAGAGTTGCATTAGCTGTGTTCATCGTCTCAAACAAACCCTTGCCAGTATTATCCTTCTGGTAATCAGATTCTTTCTTACCTTGATTAGCAGCTAAGTAAGCTTTAAGACCATCTTGGTATGCCTTGGTTGCTTCAGTTGCGGAATCCTGAGCAGTTTTAACATCAGCCTGAGCAGTTGCAGCTTTAGTCTCAGCATTAGTCTTAACAAGGAGGGCTTCTGCATAAACCTCGTTAGTGTAATCACCAGCGAATGCTGGGGTTGCCATTGCAAAGCCAGCAAGCAAAGTAGCGCCAGCAGCGAAAGCGGCGATAGCCTTCTTATTCATCATTTTAATTTCCTTTCTTCTTCTCCTCCGTGCAGGTACACGAAGAAAAATTTTAAACATCCAACAACATTCAAAACATTGTGGATAACTACCAACCAGAGCATCTAGCTAGCAGCTGTTATTAACATACCCCCCCCCCGTTTAAAAAAGTCAAGAGGCAATCACACAAAACAAACAGAAAAAAATAATGTTACACACAAACTAATCCACAATAAAAACTATTTTCACCATAATATTTGTGGATTAACACTAATAAAACCGTAAAAACACATTGTTTCAAGGTTTTTAAAGAATTTTCCCAGACTTTTCTCAGGAAACTACTCAGACAAGAACACTAACACTATAAAACCATTGAAAAATCAACATTCCACTCAACCCACACACGCAACACGCCGACACCACACTAACACCAAACTAACACCGCACAAACATCACACCAAACCGAATACCACACTGGCGCCAGATCAAATGCCACACTACAAGACAATCGCACCCAATTAAATTCCCGCGTTTGTTCCCTTTCTGAGCAAATATAGGAACAAATGCGGAAACACTTGCCCGTGTTTGTTTACGTATTTGGCAATTTTGGAAACAAATGCAGGAACACTTTCCCGAGATTGTTTACACATTTGGCGATTTTGGAAACAAACTCGGGCAAAAAGAAACAAAACAAGAGAAGTCACTTCAATTCGCTGAGCTTGAAAAGGCAGGTCGTCGCGCAACTAGCGAATCCATGCAAGAAATCGATAAGCGCGCAGAAACTGTACTGCACGCATACACTAAAACGAGGTAAATATCAGTATTAAGCGCAGAATTAAAAAGTGATTAAACTCAATTTTTTAGCGCGGAATCCAAACTCTTTATTCCAGAATTATTCAAATTCTCAAGAGATAAAATCTGCGTTCGCGCCAAATTTCTAAGTTCCACCATTCGATCTGCCTGTGGCAAACCCTTAGAAATCAAAACAGCGTTATAGCTTTCCATATTCGCCAATACAAGAAGTTCATTAATACTCGCCTCGTCTCGAATGTTGCCTTTTGACTTAGGATTTGCATCTCTCCATTGTTTAGCAGTCTTATTAAACAGTGCAACATTTAACAAATCTGCTTCATTTGCATACTTATACATCAACTGCTCAGGAGTCAAATCCTTCAACAAATATTCTTTAATAGCATCCGTATGAATCTTGTAATTAATCTTCGAAATCTCACGGTTCAAATTCCAATTCAGTGAAAGCCTTGAGTTCTCATCAGATTTAAGTCTTTGATAATCTTTGATAATATATAGTTCAAATTCTGCTGAAATCCAAGCTGCAAACTTAAATGCTATATCTTTATGAGCGTAAGTTCCACCATACTTACCAGATTTAGAAACTATGCCAATAGCATTTGTTGATTCTACCCATCTTTTAGGAGATAAAGTAAAAGCATTAGAACCAGCCTCATTCTTAAAGGAGTCGAATTCGACCCCTTTAAAATTCGGGTTGTTAATACTCTCCCACAATCCCAAGAATTCAATAGTATTCTTCACTCTCAGCCAGTTTTTAACAACATCTTTAGGCTCTTCTTTGTTTTTATATCTCGCAATATCGGTTAAACTAACGTAATCATTCATAAAATCTTCCGTATAAACCTGAATTGTAAAGCCTTTTGCCTTAATAATATCTTTTTTAATATTTGACACATTAGACATAATTTCCCCCTAATTTTTACGCAAATCTACGCAAATAGTTGCTTTATTTGATTTGTTTACTTTATTTCTATGCGCTTAACACAAAACCCATGAATCACAAGCAAAATTACAAAATCAAGCACAAGCCATATAACATCTAACAACTAGTAGAAAACTAGCATGCATCAGCGCATAAACATAATTCTATAAGATTTCACAGATAAGAATCAACAAACTCGGATTATTCCCCAAAACTCAAGCAAAATAAAGAGCTAATCCTCAAAACAATGCTCTAACTAAACTAGCGCAAGTTGGAAGTCTACTTCCAAGTTTAGTGCAAAATGGCAAAAGTTGGAAGTCTACTTCCAAATTCTGCAAAACTAGCTAAGATTTGGAAGTCTACTTCCAGCCACTCTACACTTTCTAATTCCACGCATCTGGCCAGCAATCTGGCTTATTAGTGATTTCGTTAAGTTTTGGCAAACCGTCAATAATGTTCATTGTTTCTACGCTAACGCGAACTACCTTTTTAACCAAATCAACAATATAGCGCGGATTATCGCAAGCTTCGTTTGGATTTCGTACAATACCAGTCTTCTTATCTACAACTACTTGATATCGCTCAATCAGCCATTTGATTGCACTTTTACCGTTCACAACATACCTGTATGCTTGCAAAGGAATATTTTCAAGCACAAGATTTTGAGATACTTGCAATACCTTTAAATCGTCCTCTTTTTTGCCAGTTTCTGGATTGACGATTTTGCGAGGATACTTCATTTTGATTGTTTCGCCAGGATTTTCACTGTCTCCTACTTCGCAAATATCATCCCACGGCTTAACTTTTTCATAGTTTAAGTGCAATTTAGCGAGTTTTTCACCAGCTTTTTTGAAAGCTAAGAAGTCTTGAGCTAATGGAATTCGAGGTAAGTCTTTTTGCAAATTATTAGCAAAGCGACTGCGATAATCCGAGCTGTGCAAAACTCCGTAAACATAGTAGAAAATGTCTTCTTTAGTAATAGTTAGACCAGGATATGCTGCTTGGAATACTGCTAAACCTGCGTCTGTGATTGCATCGTGACGCACGTATCCAGATTTATTTTCTTCAACATTGGTGCTGAAAAGATCTTGATCTTGGCACACCTTTTCGTACCAATAAAGTGGGAAACATTGCGAATCACCAACAAAATGTAGATCAGGAATAGAATTTGCAATTAATACATAATTCCCAGATACACAAATCACCATATTTTCAGCACAAGAGGAAGAGTGTTGCTGACATGTCATTTCGCGCGCATTTTCATTATTAGCATATGAGGATATATTGCGGTTGCTGACATGTCCTTTCACCCGATTGTCTCCGACAATCGGGAAAATGCGCGGTTGCTGACATGTCATTTCATTCATTAACGAATCGAAATACAACCAAGACTTAGTAAAAGGTCTATACATTCCTTGCACGCAATGTTCTGGAACGTACGGAATATATGTACCTTTTTTAGCATAATCCTGTACTCTTCTTGACCAACTATATTTTGTAGTATCTTGCGGAAGTTGATTATTGTTATTTTGCAATTCTTTCATTGCATTATTAGTATTATCAATTAAAGTTCTTACGTTATCTTGCAACTTCAATAAAGACATATTCCAAACCCAAGCATCACGATTGGTTGCAACTCCGAGAGAATACATCTTAAATAATCCATCCGGCATTTTGTCAGGCTTATTAACCAATCCCATAGGAATGAAGCCATCAAAATTGCTATCTCGCTTATTTAGCCAATCACCATGCTCATCTTCATTAAGAATCTGCCACTGCGGATCTTCTTTAACAGCATTTTTAAGAATAGTAAATTTGTCTTCTCTAGTTAAATAATCGCCAATATCGCAATAATGAATAACGCCATGCTCTGCAGAATTAGTATTCTTAACAAGCATTGTTATAGCAATAGTAGTTTTTGTACCATCTCCAAATACATTTTCTCTTTCTTTACGACGTTCTTCACCTTGAGTACGAGCATTCCCACGTAAGTTATATACATAAATCGAATTGAATTCTTTACTTATAGTTTTTCGCATTCCAGCTCCACTAGCACTAGAAAGCCAACCTCCATTAGAAACAAAGCATATAACACCATTATCTTCAATACGGTCACTCGCCCAACGGAATGCACGAATATAATGGTCATACAACTTACCATTTAGAGATGCATTGCTAAGTTTCACATACGTTTCTTCAATACGCTTATCTAAATGTTCATACTTAGTATTTTGATTACCAGTATTATCTTTATCCCCAGAACGGTAAGGAGGATTGCCAACAATCACTCGAATAGGTAAATGCAATTGATGTTCAACGCGCTCAGTATTCTCCGAAAAAGTAGTAGTATCAATCGGATCGTCTGGCTCATACATTTGGAAAGTATCCGCAAGAAGCGCACCAGCAAACGACTTATACTCTCCACCAACACGCGCATGATACGACTGCTCAATATTTACATCCATAATCATAGAAGCCAAAGGAACAATCTCATTAGAATGCAAATCATGCTCATACTTGTACGTTAAATTATCTAAAGGAATAAGTGACTCATCTTCAATAAGACGACAAATATACGTGCCAGTACCAGCAAAACCATCCAACACGTGTACATCACGGTTTCCAAGGCTTAAGCCAAACTCGTGCTTAAGAACACGATTAACCATGTGAAGCTGAGCATCAACCACTTCAACAGGCGTATACACAATGCCAAGCTCATTAGCCATCTCGTTAAACGCAACCGAGAAAAAGTCGTTATAAATTTCCTTAACAAGATTCTGACGAGCCGAATCCTTAACAACTTGAGAAGCTTGCATCTTAACAGAAGAATACAAGTCTTGCAGCTTAGAATCACCTAAGTCTCTTGGCAAACCAGCAAGATACAAGCTTTCCAAAGCGCGATTCATACCCTTAACAATAGGATTATTCTCAATAACACTCGGATTATTAAATAAACTTTCAAAAATCGGGCGCGTAATCTCATGCTGAGCTAAAACACTTACAGCTTGCTCTCTTGAATAATTAGAATTAAGACTATTGCGCAAACCTTGTAAGAACCTATTAAACTCTTCAACAGCAGCACCCGATTCCAACATTTCATCAATCGCTTGTGCGCGAGCAGTAGTAACTTGAGCAACGTCCTGAGTCCACTCATTCCAATACACCTTAGTTCCACATTTGCGCACAATTTGAGCATTAATTGAGCGACTCAAATCACGTAAAGAATCGATTTCAAAAACGCCTTGAGTAGCGTTAATAGAACCATCATCTCCATAGCAGGCATGACATAAATCATCACCTTGCGCATCTGAGCCAATAAGATGCGAGTTACCATTTTTATTAGCTTTAGCAACATTTAGCGCATCAAGTTTATTGCGTACACTTTCTTCGCCAAGAACATCGACTTCAACAATATGATTAAGAGCATCAGTGTCTCCTAATGCAGCAGCATTAATCTTAGCTTCCAAACGCTCATCATGGCCTCGAAGAGCATTAACAACTCTCCACACAATCTTATAAGCATCACTACTTGCTAAAGCCTCACTAGGGTCTACACCGCTAGCAACAAAAATAGGCAAAATAATATAACCAAATTCTTTACCCTCTGCTTTACGCATTACTCTGCCAACACTTTGAATAATCTCCACTCTGCTCTTACGCGAACTCAGGTAAATAATCGCATCTAAAGCAGGAACATCAATACCTTCCGCCAAGCAACGCGCGTTAGAAAGAATATGACAAGAACCATCTTCTGCAGCTAAAGCTTTAAGCTTTTGCGCGCGAGTAGAAGAATCCATGCTTCCATCAACATGATCCACTTCAAATTTAGTGTTTCCAGAAGCATCCAAAAGAGCATCACGCTCAGCAGCATCCTCTTCACCAAGAGCTTTAGTATAAGCTTTAATAACTCGCTGAAATTCATTACTAAGCTGCTTCGAAGCCTTAATACTGGAAGCAAAAGCTATAGCATGATGCAAAACGCGTTTAGCATCATCGGAACTCTGAATAGCATGTTTGCCAATATTTTTCAGCTCATTTGCATGACGACGATCAAAAAGAGCTTTCCAAATGCCAACAAATTTAGCCTGATCATCAACTTCAATTGACGGGCCTGCAGACAAATGTTGCTGCATACTCTTAGGCAAGGCATCTTGACTTATTTGCATAACAACAATCTTGTAATCAGTAAGAATACCTTTTTCAACAGCCTTACCAAAACCAAGGTGGTAACACATGCGTCCATATGTTTTTTCATCGTCCATGCTTGCAATAGTCACAGCACCTTCAAGACTAGCTGCACGTTTAGCGCTCGTATCATAAATTCTAGGAGTTGCAGTCATATACAATCGTTTTGAGCATCGCAAAAAATCGTTATCATGAACTTTTTGGAAGTAGCCTTCGTCTTCACCAACCAAGCCAGTTGTACGATGAGCTTCATCGCATATAACTAAATCAAAATCAGGTAAACCTTGCTCTTGAGCATCATGTAAAACTTGAATCGACTGATACGTACTAAACACAACATTAAGAGCATCAGGCTTGTGCTTAAAACGATGGACTAAAGTATAAGCGTTAGTAGTAGCTGGAGACGGAATATCGCTGATTTGACCATAATTATCTTCACTATCGATATTCGATGCTCCGCCATCCGAACAAACAACATACACATTGATTTTTTCACGAACTTGGTTCACCCAAGACTTCATTGTTTGACTTACCAAACTAATAGACGGTGCTAAAAACAGCACGGTTCCAAAACCACAAAATTCTTCTGCAAAACGCAAAGAAGTCAAGGTTTTACCAGTGCCACAAGCCATTACAGCGAGCGCACGATCATGATTTCTTAACTCTGCACTAATAGCATCAATAGCTTCACGCTGATAATCGCGAGGCTCATTTACTTTTCTAGCGTTCGAAGGTTTTCCATTGAAATAATCACGCCAGTCAATATTTGAACAGCTTATAGTCTCTTTATCAATACGAACTATATCGATTCCATCAGCAACACTTTTATTAATATATTTTCTAAGCTCGCTAGTAATTCCAGGAGCACTATCTGCAATAATATAGTGACTGTATTGTTTATCTGCTAAAGCGTTAGCAAAGAACGTACTTAAATTTTTATTGCTTAACTTTTCTTTGTAGCATTTTGCTTGAATTGCCCAATACTCTCCATCTGTATCTTGAGCCACAAGATCTATGCCAATGTCTTTGCTTCCTGGATTGGTTGGAGAATCGTTCCACATCCAAACATTTGTAAATCTACTTTTCCACTCTGGACTTGTTTGCAAGAAGTATCGAATAGCAAGTTCCCAAGATGTGCCCTTTTGACGCTGGTCTACTGAATCTTTAACAATACGATTTATAACATCATCTACTGTGAGATTTTCGTTATCAATCTCATCATTGAGATTGTAAGACTTAGCGCTTGCATAATCAGTCATAGTACTCTCCTGCAATCTAAAGTCACTCTATTGTCACTCTAAAGTCACTAATAAGCACGATATAGAAAAACAAATTACTCTAATTCTACCGCCATTAATAACTATAGAAGTATAGCGTTTAATAAATTCACCCACCCACACCACAAAAGAACTAGTTTATGTTTGAAAGTCTCTTACAGTCACTCCCACCGCAGTGAGCATATAAATACCTTGCTCAGTAAAAGCATAAGGAAGATCTCTGCGACCACCCCAACTTGATGTAGAATTTTTCGACATCAAGTTTTCGAACTCATCAGCGGTTAGCTTAAACATAAAGTCGTTATCAAATTTTTCTATGTTATTTTTTACCTGCTCGTTGAACCTTGCTGTAGTGTACCCATAAATCTCAGCAATCTCAAAATCAATCGCAAGAGAATAACACACTTACTGCAATAAATTATGATTTGAATAATACTCTTTCAAAGAAGTCTTAGTAATTTTCTGAACGCATATTGCAGAGCCATCAGTAACATCATAAGCATTCTTCCATGGATCCTCGCGATGTGTAAGATTGCTCAAATCGCTACCAGAATATTCAGCAAACTTTTCGCATACCTTTTTCACAATGAGCTTTTGATCATCCGTTAAAGAATTCTCATTCAGTTTCTCGGTATCGGGAAGCGCGATTTCTCCCTTACGAATCAAAAACTTCCCGCGATGCATTGCGAATAATTCCGGGCAAACAGGACCATTCCTCCATGCCTGAAAATCCTCGTTAAATAGCGGATATCCAGTGGTAGCCAAAGAATACGCTTGTGAATAGTAAGCTAACTTCTGAAGCTTCATAGTGGTAATGGTTCCAGTAATATCAAGGATGTACGATGCCACGTTAAAGATTGTTGTCATACGCACCTCCCTTTTATAAAACAGACAAGTTATATATTATATTCGTATGACGATAATTAGCCGAAAGCAAGCCACTGCAGCTGGAAAAATACTGAAGGAATTAAACGGCCAGCAAAACTCAGAAGAGTATGGCAAGCAGATATTAATACTCGACTCATGGCGTCATCAGCATGAAGAACCGGCACAAATCTTTTTCAAGAAACTTGTTGGAATCATAAATAAGTATCCAGACGCAATGGCTACGTATCGTCTTAAACGCAAAGAATCAATACTTAAAAAGTTATACCGCAGCAATGGAAATTTTGAGCTTGGTGCAATGGATGACATCGCAGGATGTAGGGCGATTGTAAATTCTGTTAGTGAAGTTTACGAAGTTTATAATGAAATTCTTAATCTTAAAGAAGCTGGTGAAATCGATATTAAGAAAACGAAAGACTATATAAAAAATCCAGAAAAATCCGGATATAGGTCACTGCACATAATAGTAAAACAGACATTAACACAAGAAGACATAGATAGACAATATAGGATTGAACTGCAAATACGCACTAAACTGCAACACTATTGGTCAACAGCAGTAGAAGCTATGAGTGAGATAGATAACGTAGAATACAAAGATCCTACTTTGATAAGTAAAGGTAATACTCGAATACAATCTTGCTTACAATTCTTCAAAGTAATCTCTAAGTTATTTGCTTGCTGTGAAAATAACGATGATGAGCTTAAAGAAGAACTAGCAAATTCAGTGCGAACAAACGATAATTTTAAAGAAATTATTGAGGATCTCAAAGCTGCGCGCAACAGTGTAACTATTAATATGCAAAAAAATAGCGCACAAGGCGGCGAAGGACTTTACTTACTTGAGCTTTCTCGAGAAACACAAGAATTAACCATACATTCATACACTATGGATTGCGTAGAGAAAGCTATAAAGAATTATAATAGCAAGGAAAATAGCAGCATAAACAATGAAGCTAACACAATTCAATATGATACAGAAATTGATAACTGTAGCGTAAATAAAAACCTGACAGTTGAGAAACCAGATGCGCAAACCTCATATATAACTAGTATTAACAGGGTACTTATTTATGCGAAAAACGAGGATCAACTAGGAGATACTTATCCTAATTACTCATATAACATAGAAAAATTTATTGAAAAAGTAGAAGAACTAATTCATTAATTAATGAAAATTGTGGTAATAATCATGAATTCTTCTTCACCTGAGCGTTATCTTTGCAGTCAAATATATTCTTTATGCATGATGAGATTGCATTCTGCTTACTTTGAAAAAGATTACATACAATAATGAAAATAACAGCTAAAATAATAAACCTGTAAAATCCTAACCACATATGTTCTGTAATAATTTCATTATTTAGCAATCTCGTACCACCACTAACATTAGCGCGATCATAAATCCAATTTAATAATTCTGATAAATACTCAGAAAGTTTCAAAGATAAATACAACATTGCCTCAAAAACTACTGTCATAATATTGATAATAATTAATTTATATTTATTACTATCTGAATCTTCTATTTTTATATCAAATATCACTTTACATAGAATCTGTAAATTTTCAAATTTAAGCAAAAATACAATGCATGTTATTGTCAAAGCAACTATCGTCCAATTAGACTCACTTAGAAACCCTAAAAGTATAAAAAATATTGACAAAACAGAAATCAAGAATTTTGAACTTTTCAAGAAAGCTCTAACGCTTCTGCGTACTAAAAAGCAGAACGGTATAAACCATAGAATGAACATTACTAGCGATTTATAACATTCTGGCAACCCCTTAGTTGTATCATAATAAGTATATGCCAAAATGCAAAAGGATAAATACAATTGAATAAAAGGTATTAAAAATAGAATTTCATTGTTTTTAAACTTTAAATAAATAAGAAACAATAAAAATAGTATTAAGTACACCACACAAGCATTAATAATAGAATATATTCGCTTTGAGTATCCAATATGACCGTAAAAAATTATACCTATTGTAAAATACAGTAAAAGCGCAGATAACAGCATTAAAAGTATGCGTGACACTATTATACAATTCCTACGACTGCTAAAAAAGGAATATAATTTATCTTTTAAATTAAGCATTTCAAACTCACTTTTAGTAAGTGCAATGCGCGCGAAGGTATGTCGTCGCGCAGCTACCTTTGCGAGTCAAGAGAATCAAGGCGCGCACGGAAAGACGGCCAATCAGTGCGCATTGCCGTAAGCAGCTTTAGCTTTGGCACATCATCAATCGGCACCCACTTGATTTCCATGCTCTCGTCGTCATGTGCGCACGGATTCACACAATGACCCGGCTTTTCAAACGCGAAAACCGTTGTATACCGCCAATTCCCGTGACTTTCGCAATACGCTCCGACAACATCAATGTCTTGAGATGTTATGTTCGCTTCTTCAAACGACTCGCGCAATGCGCCCTCAATCGCAGTTTCGCCATCAGATATTGCGCCGCCAGGAATACCCCACGTGCCACCTTCCGCACTCCAAAGCGCGCGATGTTGCATAACAACGTGAGTCACACGCCCAGTTGCTTCGTCTCTCCTAGCAAGCAGCACGCCAGCCGCGCCATTATGCCCCCAATGCCTGCGTCCACAATCGCACATCACCCATCCGTCTCCTGGCTGATGCACGTTTTCTTTAGGCACTTGCGCGGAAGAAGGATCGTCCTTAATCGCCTCGACCTCTAGCTTGCGAGTATTCCACAAATCATGCCAAGTGTACCCAAGCTCGCAAACCATTTGTCTAAGAATCGGCAAGCTAATGCCAAGAACTCCATGTGGATCTCCCTGAATTCCCTCAATAAAAGCCCCGCCGAAGCCTTCTAATGTAAAGGATCCCGCGACTTCCAACGGCTCGCCAGTTTCCACATACGCGCGAATTTCCTCATCGCTCATATGCGCAAAAGTCACGCTTGCGCGGCTCACTTTGCACACGGTTTTGCCACTTTTTGCGTCGATTAAGCAATGACCAGTAAACAATTCTCCAGTTTTTCCGCTCATCTGCTTGATTCGCGCAGCAGCCACTTCGGGAGTATGCGGCTTTCCGTAGCATTCGCCATCTAACAAAAACATGGAGTCGCAGCCAACAATCAGCACGTTGTTGGAATCAGCAGAAGACTTATTCACGTGCGCAAAATCGTGAATATCAAAAGTCTTAGTAGGCACTTTTACGCCCGAAAAATCGCGAGTTTGCGCGGTATCTACATTGTGCGTTACATGCGATTGCGAATCGTTTGCTAAAGAGTTACTACCAGTTACAGAAGATCCAGCAGCCTCAGCAACCTCAGCCTCCAGCGGATACCCCACAACCAAATCACCACTAGCCGAAGCCGCTGCATTTGCAACAAGTTTCCACGACTCATACACCGCCAAAGCCTTTGCTCGCGCCAAAATCGAAACGCGCTCCTCGGCGCTCATCTGCTCCACGCTAACGCCTCGCGCATTTGCAGCATCACGCAAAGCCGCTGGCTCATCCACCTCGCTCACATGAATCACAGGAATCACGCCTGCAGCAGCCAGCACTGCTCTACGCGATGGCGATTGAGAAGCCAAAATCAACGAAACTGTCATATTCCCTTCTTCCTTTTATATTTTTGCAAACTACGCGCGAGAGGCGGTTACGCCGTGCGAGTCGATTTTTACGTGCAAAATTTTCCAATCGCAGCCATCTAAAAGCGGTTTTGCAATTTTTTCTATTTTTTCGCTTATATTAGTGGCGTTATTGGCTTCTACGGTTGCTTGCGACTTTTCCTCGTAGAACACCGCTGCGCAAGATCCAGCTCCCGAAATAGCAGCTGCAAACCCAGCATCTCGCAAAGTTTTTACTAAATCCCAAGTTGGTTGCATAAGACTTGCTCGGTACGGCTGGTGAATAGAATCTTGAGTAGCTGTAAAGAGCAAATCGTTTCTTGAAAGAGTGGTTTTTGCGCAAGAATCGCAAGAGTTGGCAGAATCGCAAGAATGGGCAGAATCGCAAGAATGGGCAAACGCGCTAAAATCTCCAAAATCACCAAATGCAATCGGCAATAAGCAAGCGCGCGAAACATTAAACACAGCATCTGCGTACGGCACTTTTTCTGGAAGCGCTTGGCGAGCCATTTGCGTTGAAAGAGTAAAGTTTGGCACAAAAATCGTTGCGCGAATCTTCTTAGAAACGTTGTATCGAACAGTGTGGAACTCCTCGCCATTCTTCCAGCTGGTTGTCAATCCGCCAAAAACCGCTGGAGCAACATTATCTGGATGACCTTCAATTGTAGCTGCAAGCTCAAAAATCGCCTGCTTATTAAGATCCTCATTATGTGCAAAAGACCAAGCCGCAGCCACGCCCGAAACAATCGCACTGGCGGAAGACCCCATTCCGCGCGCTTGTGGAATACGATTACGCGCTTCTAGAGTAAATCGCAAATGCGGCAAGCCAAACTCTTCACACGCTTTACGAAATGCGCGAACAACAAGATGCGTCTCGTCTTTTGGCAACGTATCTTCGCCTTCGCCGTGAATAATCACGCGAACATCTTGCGAATCATCAAGCGAATCATCAAGCGTAAAAACTAGCGAATCCGCATAATCAAGCGCAATTCCTGCAACATCAAATCCAGACCCAAGATTTGCGCTGGTTGCTGGCACGCAAACTGACACACTGTTGCATACTGGTTTCATTTCGCACCTTTTCTATTCGAGCAGCCTACTAAATTACTAAATTACTCAATTACTCAATTACTCGATTACTTAATTACTCAACTACTCAATTACTCAATAATTCGCAAAGCAAGAGGCTTTTCGCACACAACATCCACTTTTTGCAAATCAGCAAGAATTGCGAGTAAATCTGCCTCTGCACAATCTTTTACAATCACGCGCAAATCGCCTGGACCGCCAATTCCGCAAGCTGGGCAATCACCTTCGCCCTCATATTGAGTTTGGCACAACATTGGCAATCGCTTAGCACTAACTCCATGCTCCTCAAACACGTCCATCACTTCGCTGCACAGTGCAAGCGAAGTATCCTCCATGCTGCATCGCACAACAAAATCCGCACGAATCGAGCGCGTGGAAGCCAAAGATTTGGTGTTATACATTGGCACGCTAGCATCGTTGCAGCCGCGCGCTATGTTTCTAGCGGCTCCAACAATATCTCCAACCACCGCGCTGGCTGTTGGCGCTCCACCAGCGCCGCGGCCGTAGAACATAAGATCATCCGCCGCTTGCGCTTTAACAAAAACGGCGTTAAAGCTGCCATGAACGGAAGCCAGCGGATGCTCTTTGCTTACCAACGCTGGGTAAACGCTTGCGCTCACCAACCCACTCGAATCGCAAGCAACCGCCGCAAGCAGCTTAATCACGCGATTTTCTGCACTTGCCGCAGCAATGTCTTCAGCCGTAATCGCGCTAATTCCTTCAACGCTAACGTCATCAATGCTTATTGGCATCTGGAATGCAAGCGTTGCCAAAATAGCAGCCTTGTTTGCCGCATCAAATCCTTCAACGTCTCCTGTAGGATCCGCCTCCGCGTATCCCTTTTCTTGAGCCGCGCGCAAAGCCGAATCAAAATCAAGCCCGCGCACCGTCATTTCGTCAAGAATGTAGTTTGTAGTTCCGTTTACGATTCCAAAAATTTGCGTGATTTTGTCGCCTACAAGCGACTCTCTAAGTGGACGCAAAATCGGGATTGCTCCTGCCACAGACGCCTCAAAGCTTAAGTCCACTCCATTTTTTTGCGCGCACTCGTAGAGTTCTGGACCAAACTTTGCAAGTAATGCTTTGTTCGCTGTTACAACCGATTTTCCGCATTCTAGCGCAGTTTTTACAAATGTGCGCGCTGGTTCCAATCCGCCAATTAACTCAACGATTATGTCTATATCTTCGCGTTCACATAATGCTAGAGCGTCTGCGCTTAGAAGATTTTTGGCAATCCATGGAGCATCCACATCTTCTGGATGCAAGCATGCTACTCCTGCAAGTTCTAGTGGAGCACCGATTCTCGCGGATAGTTCAGAATTTTCTTCGACTATTAGACGCGCTGTTTGCGATCCTACTGTTCCGGCGCCTAAAAGACCCACGCGGATTGGCTCAGCAGAAGAGTCGCCAGCAACCGATCCATCACTATGTTCTGCATTTTTTGCATTTACTGCATTTACCGTAACCATAAAATCGCCTCCAATATATCAAATAATCCCAAATAATCCCAAATTAATCTGGAATAAATCCAGAATCAATCCCTAATAGACCCGTAATCTAAATCACACTAAACGCGTTCTCGCTCACACAAAAAGCATTATCATATTCATAAGCACTGAAACCACAAGGAAACCCATAATGCCGATTGTTCCGTAGAGCGCCTTTGTTCCAGCGCTCCCACGAATTTCAAGCGGCGAATCGTAGAATTCAAGATATTTTTTGCTCCTTGCTAACAACACAATTCCAAACACAAACATAACAATCATGAACATCGCGTAAAGACCTATGAACATGAATCCAGGAGCCAGATCCGCTATTTCTTGCGGTGTAAGATTCTCCACTTTAATTAAGTTCCCGTTTGAATCCATCATATTGTCGGAAATCCACATCGCTATAACGCTTCCTTGGAAATTCACAATCATGTGCAAAAATACGCTGTATCTAAGCTGCGATGTGCGCGCATACATGTAGCCGAACACAAGCCCCAGCCCAAAAGCGTAGAAGAACTGGAACATGTTCATATGGAACAGCGCAAACGCCAACGCCGAGAACACAATTGCGCGCTTTTCGCCATACACTCGCAGTCTGTCTATAATCTGCTTTCTAAACAGCCATTCTTCCACAACTGGAGCAAGGAAAACAACGAAAATTATGGTTTCCCATACGTTTCCGCCTGCCACTATGTCTGCAATCCTGTTTTCAGCTTTGCCGCCAGATATAAGCGCAGAAATCGCCAAACCTAGGTAGCTTCCTGCGTACATTATCGGTACGCTCACTGCGAAAAATCCACCAAACTGTCTGAACGTCATTGTGAATTTGCGTGTTTCTACCGCTGGCACTCGTCTTAAAACAAGCATCGCTATCGGCAACGCTATTAAGTATTGCGCAATGTCTGACGAAACAAAGGAGCTTAGCGAAGGACTTAGAACACCTTTTGGAACGAACAAGCCTATAAGTTCACCTATTAAAATAGTTGCAAGAATCCAAACAAATAGGAATAAGCATAGCGATATGCCAACATCTCCTTGACGTTTTCGCGCTAGATGGTACATGTCGTTATGCTGAGTTTTCCGCATTTTTACCTCTTCGTTTGTGTTTTAAGTTTTCTTTTAAATCTGATTTTATACAGACTTTAAGATTTGATATTTGCGCGAATTTGCACAAATTCTTCGGTTGCTGGCGACTAATCCTCAAAAACTATGATTTTTAAGATTGTTTCAGTCTAAAATCACGCCTTCAATAAGCTTTGTGATTAAATCACTGTAGCTTATTCCGGTTGCTTCCCAAGCTTTTGGATACATGGAGATTGGCGTAAATCCAGGCATTGTGTTGATTTCGTTAATCATTACATGTCCTTCTGGAGTAACGAAGGAATCCACGCGACTAAGTCCTCTGCCATCTGCCGCTTTGAACGCTGCAAGCGCTGTTTTGCGTACAAGTTCCAAAGTTTCTTCCGGAAGATTTGCTGGCACTTCCACGTGTGAAGCTGCAGAATCCATGTATTTGCTGTCAAAATCGTAGAACTGGTCTTCTCCAGCCTCGCGCTTGTCAAGCACAACTTCTCCAGGCCAGCTTGCCTGAGGCTCGTCGCCGTCGCGCGCCGCAAGAACAGCGCACTCGATTTCGCGCGCGTCAATTCCCTGCTCTACCAATACTCGCCAATCGTGCTTTGAAGCCTCATAAACGGCATCTGCTAAAGCTTTAGAATCGCGCGATTCAACTTTTGTTACGCCAAAACTAGATCCTGCTCGGCTTGGCTTTACAAAAAGCGGATATTCGAGTTTTGCAGCTTCAACTTGCTCAAGAATTTCGTTTGCGTACGCATTAAAGTGATTTGCCGCGTCGCTAGCGAACTTTCGCACATCCAGCGCGATTCCTGGGGCAACATCAATTCCTGCTGCCTTAAAAAGTTGCTTAGCGTAATACTTATCCATGCACGCAGCGGATGCCAAAACTCCGCAACCAACGTATGGAACTTGCATCATTTCTAGCAAGCCTTGCAAGGTGCCGTCTTCGCCGTTTGGACCGTGAAGAACTGGGAAAACTGCGTCAATACGACCTAAGCTTGTAAGCGTGCCATCCGCCTCTCGCACCAAAAATCCATCTGCTCCCTTTGCAGGGTCTAGTACAACATCGCGCGTTTCCGCGGTTTTTGTTATTACCGGAAGCTCTCCTTCTTCCATGCGGAAGTTTCGCGGATCTTCGCCACCAACAATCCACTCGCCTTGCTTTGTGATTGCAATGCGCACGATTTCAAATCGACTTTCGTCTACAGCACTGAGCACTCCAGCAGCAGATATGCAAGAAATCGAATGTTCGTCTGCTTTACCGCCATACAAGAACACTACACGCTTTTTAGTCATTTTTTTCCTTTGAAAATTATTTTAATTATCTTAGTTATTTAGTTATTTTAGTTATTTTGAATTATCTACGCGCACTGCTTATCAGGCGCTTCACTATTCTTCGCAAACATCTTCCTTAAAAAGCATTGCAAGCATTTCTTGGCAAGAGATTCCTTCTTCAAGCACGCGAGCCATTGCGCTTGCAAGCGGAGTTTCAACGCCTAAACGCTTGCCCATCGCTATAACCGCGCCAGTTGTTGGCACACCTTCAGCCACACCATTGCTTACGGCAGTTGCTTCCTCAACGCTCATGCCTTTTCCAAGATTTGATCCGAAAGTGTAGTTGCGGCTTAGAGGAGATCCGCAAGTTGCCACTAAATCGCCAAAGCCTGCAAGTCCTGCAAAAGTGCGAGAATCTGCGCCTTCCGCAACGCCCAATGCCGTCAACTCTGCAAGACCGCGCGTTTCAATCATCGCAGCCGTGTTTTCGCCGTATCCTGCGCCTCGAGCCATGCCGACTGCGAGCGCAACCACGTTTTTAAGCGATCCGCACATTTCTACGCCGATTACGTCGGTTGATACAAACGCCTTAAAGTAACTATTTGAGCATGCTTTTGCAACGACTTCGGCATTTGCGCGATTCTCGCACGCCACAACCGCCGCTGCGTGCTGCCTTAATGCCACTTCTTTGCTTAAGTTTGGACCCGATAGTGCTGCGAAGCGGCTTCGAGGTAAGCTTAAAGCTTCGCACACAACTTCGTCCATACGCTTTCCTGTTGTGCGCTCAATGCCTTTCATAAGCGAAACAACAATCGCATTTTGCGGAATTTTGCCAGCAAATTCTTCGAGCGCAACGCGCGCAAACTGTGCTGCAATTGCCACGACTACAATATCCGAGTTTGCTACGGCTTCTTCGCGATCCCCAGTAGCTGTCATGTTTTCTGGCAATCGCTCTACGATTGGCAGTCTCACTTCGTTGCGGTGATTATCTCGAATGCCTTCAACAATCTGTGGCTCTATTGCCCACATTGTCACTTGATTTCCTGCATCTGCAAGCACTTGCCCAAACGCAGTACCCCAAGCTCCAGCACCCAACACCGTAACATTCATGTTTACGCCTTGCCTTTCGATTTATGAGTTTGTAAATTACTTTGGTCGTAAGCCATTTGTAGCGATTTACAACTAGTCAAGTTATAGTCAACTTAGTCAACTTTTAATCACACTATTACATAATTCTACACAGTGCGCTTTACGGATGATTCACAAAAGTTTTACGGCTTAATGAACCGCAAATTTACAGCCACTATTCTTTGACTCTATTCTTTGACCCTCTTCATAAGTCTATAGTCAAAGTATCCTTCTGGTGCTTTTTCGCCGCGAATCTCTTCCATAATTTCCGTCATTCGCACGCGAATACGACGAGCTAATTCGGCAGCAGAGTCCATAGGAGGCAAATCACCCCAACTTTCCATATCTTTAAGAAGATCCGAATAATCAAGACGCGCATCGTAGCACATTACAACATTCTTCTTTGGCCATGGCCACCAATGATTGATGCTTGCAGCACCCCAGACAACGGCGCAAAATAGCGGAATTTGATGCCCCAGCCTGCGCGATGCTTCTAGTGCAATCACACCCACTCCTGGCTTCATACTCATAGGCCATTTTTGTGGGTCTCGCGTAACCGTTCCTTCTGGCCATACGCTAAGAGGTCTACCATTTGTTAGGATTTTAATCGATTCTTCCTCGATTTCACGCGCTTTTCCGCTTCTACGAGGTACTGGTTGCATTCCAACAAGCTGGAACCATTTTCCCATGATTGGCCAATGAGCGAGTTCTGCTTTTGCCATGTATCGCGGCCTGCGGCCTTGGTGGAATAGAGACGTCATTGGCACAAAAACGTCGAACATTGTAACGTGCGTGCAAGCGGTTATAAACACGCCTTCTTCTGGCACATTTTCCAATCCCCAAGCGCGCACTTTGCAACGAGATCTAAGAACTCTAGACGTTCCTTCAAGCAGGCGTTCGGTTGCTTTTGGATTTTGCGCGTTGATTTCTGCCGTGTTTGGCGTGCGCGCTCCCGTTGGATAGTAATAAGTGGGGTCAACTAATTCGTGTGCACGCGCTAAGCGTTCTACTTGCTCATCGCTGAGCGGCTTAACTGCGCTTCTAGGCGAAGGTTTTCCTTTAGATACCATACGTCTATTGTGCCGCAAACTATAAACCGCGAAATCTTCCACAATCACTCACATAGAAGGTTGTCGTTCGCACGGATTAGCCGTGCGAACGTCTTCGCTTGCGTTGAAAGCACACTGTGCTTTCAACCTTAAGCAAGCTCAGCGCTCCGAATTACCTTTTCGCGCTACGCTCTAAGCGAAAAGGCAGGTCGTCGCGCAAGCTGGGTAGAGATTCGAGATTTTTCGCAGCGGATGAAGCGAACCTCAGCATGAAATGGTGATTCGCTGAAGTAGCAAGAAAAATCGAGAATCTCGGTGATGAAAACTACGTAATTGTTCAAATACGTAAGAGGGCTGGGTGATTCTTGGTCGAACAGTATAAGAGCGGCAGCCGATACCAAATAATCCAGATGACCAACCACTACAAACAAACTTCAACACAAAAAACAAAATCAAAGCCAAAACGGAACAACCGCAACAACAGACTACACGTAATAGGCGGAGCGTTGTGAGACAAGAATTAGCCAGCCCTCGCGCAACAGTAAATAGTAAATATTAAATGTCGCTCGCGCGTTACAGCGCGCTCATGCAACAACTGATCGCAGTTTTGGCACAATCCTCGCTACCAACCCGTGTTTAGGCGAGCACACCCACGCTAGAACAAACATAAAAGTCGCAACCAAAACGATTGTTCCGCCAGTGGCAGTGTCTAAACTCCAAGACAGGTACATTCCAAGAATCGAAGAAGCGCAACCAATAGCAGGCGCTAAAATCATCATCTTTCCAAGTCGGTCGGTAAGCAAGCGCGCAGTTGCCGCAGGCGTGATCAAAAGCGCTAAAACAAGCACGTTTCCGATTATTTGCACAGATACTACTACAGCAATCGCAACTAAAACGTATAGCATTCCATCTAACCACGCTACTGGCAATCCCATTGCGCGGCTTGTTTCTCGATCCATTGAAACGCATACTAGCTCTTTGTGGAACATCATTAGAAGCGTTACGATTATTAGCCCTGTTATTGCTACTACAGCAATGTCGGAGTCTGGGATTCCTGTAATGGAGCCGAATAGGAACGATTCCAGGGATCCCGCATAGCCTGAAGCTTTTGATATTACTACGATTCCGAGCGCAAATGCAGACACAAAAAATACGCCGATAAACGAGTCTTCGCGAAGTCTACGATTTTGGCTAAAGATTGATACGATTAGCGCGGTTGCAACTCCTGCTAGCGCGCCACCAAATAGCAAGTTTCCTTGCAACACAAATGCGATTGCGAGTCCTGGAAAAACGGAGTGAGCTACTGCGTCTCCAATAAACGCCATTCCGCGCAGCACTACGTAGCATCCTACAACTCCGCATATTACGCTAGAAAGGCACGCTACTATAAGCGCTTTGAGTAAAAACCAAAGGTCTGGGTTTGTAAGGTCTTGTATAAAGTCGATTGGAGATAGCATTATTTTTCTACCACACTTTCATGCGCCATGACGCGCTCTACTGCTTTGATTAGTGGATTTTGCGCATCCACATGGAATGTTTGCACCCATTGATTTGCGTTTAACGATTCTGGAACACCGTCTCCTACTATGCTTCCGTCAAAAAGCATGATTCTAGAACACGAGTTTATGGATCCGATTATGTCGTGCGAGCTCATCAAAATCGCTTCTCCCGACTTTGATAAATCCAAAAAAAGACTCGTGAGTAGCTCTTGAGTAGGCATGTCTAAGCCTGTAAATGGCTCGTCTAAAAGCATCAATCGCGGTTGTCCTGCGAGAGCGCGCGCAACGAGTACGCGCTGCCTTTGGCCGCCTGAAAGCTCGCCGATTGTGCGATCCCTAAAATCCGCCATTCCTGTGCGCTCAAGAGAAGCGAGAGCTATCTCGTAGTCCTCTTTTTTTGCGCGACGCACGTAGCCAATGTGGCGAATGCGGCCCATCATTACCACGTCTAGTACGGAAAGTGGGAAATCCCACGCAATATCGTGGCGTTGTGGCACGTAACCAACGTTACTCACTCGCGAATTAATCAAAGATTCACCGCTTTTATTAGCGTGCACTTCGAGTTTTCCAGTATGCGGAATCAAACCCATAATCGCGCGGAAAAGCGTTGTTTTTCCAGCTCCATTTGCACCAAGAAGTCCCACAAATTCGCCGCTTTTAATCGTAAACGAAACGTCTTTTACAATCGTGCGACTGCCGTAACTTACGATTAAGTTTTGCGCGCTTATAACAGTATTTTCGTCCATATTCGCGTCCATATTTCCCTTATTAATCTTCATAAATTCAACTTCAATCTCACTTCAAGCATTTCGCTAAAGAATCCGCGTTCGCTCGCATCATATCCGCATAAGTTCGCACTTTAGAATCGAAAGCATCTCCATAAATCGGGCAAACTTTTACGTGCGCTTGCGCCGCAAGCTCTTTAAGCACAGACGAACGCGATATTAAATTTGGCTCCAAAAACACAGCTGGGATCTCTAAATCGCGCAAAATCTGCTGCAATCTACGCCTATCTTGCACGCTCGGCTCACTCGAAGGATTAATCGTTACAAATCCTGCAATATTCACGCCGTAAGTTTTACCTAAGTACGCAAAAGCGTCGTGTGTTGTAACCAAATTGCGCTTCTCTTTTGGTATTGACGCCACTTTTTTGCGCATATACGCGTCTACATCTAGCAACTTGTTAATGTATCGGTCCGCATTTTCGCGATATTTACGAGCATTTTTAGGGTCCACTTCGCAAAGGCGATCTGCGATTGTGCGCACGTATGCTATGCCATTTTTTACGGATTGCCACAAATGCGGGTCAATATCTCCGTGAACGTGCTTTCCTAAAACTGCTTGCGGCAGCTGATAAATCTTTTGCCTTGCAGCTCCCAAAAACCTGTATCCTTGTTCGGCTGGTATCTCTTTTAGCGCGTTAGTTGGAACCTCTACAACCACATCGCGAGGCGCATAATACACGCGTTTTGGCGTAGTGGATCGTTTTTCTTGCAAAGTATCTACGCGGTACACAAATCCGCGTTTTGCTAAGTCGTAAGCTAAATCTGCATGACCCTTGTTCAGCACTACGCTAGCTCCACGCTTTTTGGCTATTTTTTGCGCATTTACGCCTACAGCAAATCGCATTTTAGCGTTTCCAAGACTAGAAACTACCTCGTTTTGCGCGTTTAGCATGTCGGCGTGCAATTCAAGCGTGTATTCGCCTGGCTTACTAAACGCCCAACTTAAATGCGTGTGCGCGTCTGCTGGCAAGTCTACGTGGTCTTCTGCGCTTATGCCGTTTGCACTGTTAAAGTATGTTTCTACGCTTCCAAAAGTGCCAGTCAAGTAAGCAAAAAGCGCGCCTGGCCCTTTTACTTTTGTAGCTGTTAAGCGTATTCTATCGGACCTTTTCATGTTGTATGCGTTCGGCTTTATTACAGTTGCGCGACCTTCTTTTGTTGCAGTTGAAGGCGCATTTGATTGCAAAGATTGACCTGACTTTTCTAGTTGGCTAGCTTGCTGTGAATTTGTTTTTGTTTTATTGAGATTGTTTAGCGAAGTTAACTCACCAGCCGCCGCCGAGGGCGATTCTTCCGCACGCTTTTGCGGATTTGCATTTGCACTGCCTTGCACGCTATGCGCTTCCTCGCTCGGTTGCGCAGCCATGCGTTCTGTAGCAAGACCTAGCCAAATCGTGTCTAAAGACACGTCTTCTACCATCGGAATAATATCTGCAGCGTGCTTCACACTTTCTTCCGCAAGCTGAACATTTGGCACGCCTTTTCGCAAATTCGCATCTAAAGCAGTAATTACGCCGTGCTCTTCCAGCATCATGTAGTTGCTAAAAGCTACATCCGCGTACACAACGTCTCTAATTGAACGTAAACGCGGCTCGTACGAATGTGGATCCGCGTTGTCTGGCACAATCGCGCTAACGTTTGCTGCGTCTCCTGCAACATTTGCCACCATGTCTCGCAAAACGCCCGTTGTTGTTACAACGTTAATTTTCCCAGATTTTGCGTTATTCGCGCTATTTGCACGAAGCGCGTTGTTAGGCGCACCGCATGCGCCCATCGGCAGCGCGGTTAAAACTGCTAGAGCAGCAGAAACCGCGCGCTTCACACTTTTTTTACCTAGTAAATCAACGATTTTCATTAATTTTACCAATGTTTTCTACGCTTTATTTCAAATTCATAAGTGCTCTAAATAAGCCTCCTGCAGGTATTAGTCCACGTTTGCGTAGAACGAACAATCCAGCTGCACAAGTTCCAGAAATTGCTGTAATACCAAGGCTTAAAGCCGTGTATGCAACTACTGGCTTGCGTTTGAACAATCCTACTATTCCTCTAGGCTCTTCGCTTTTAACGCCGCTTTGCAAACTTTTTCTTAGACCTTTAACTCGTTTGGAATTGTATTTTGATTGGATGCCTTTGTTTGCATGATTTCCAATTCCGCCAGAAAGACTTACAGATCTGCCAGTTTTGCCTCGATTAGCGCTTTTCGATGCTCCAATTCCACCACCAAAGAATGACGCTCCCGAACCAGAGTTTCCTCTAGCTGCAGCTGCTAATGGCGTCGTGCCACTATTATTGCCAGAATTTCCATTATTTCCAGAATTGTCGTTGTTATTGTCGCTGTTATTATTGTTATCTTTGTTATTTTTATTGTTGTTTTGTTTGTCTTCGTCGTCGGAGTTATTCTCAGAGTCATCACCATTTTCATCAGTTTCATTTGACTTATCATCTGAATCTCCGTCTTCGCCATCGACCTTTGTCGTAGAGCAGCTCATTGGCTTTTCCATTGGATCCACACCAATTGCAAAGTGGAAGTCTTTTGTAACTGTTTTTCCATTTGCGCTTACAGCAAAAGTAATCGTATAATATCCAGACTTTGAGAAGTCCCAGTTTAAATGCATATGCGTGTTTGCTGGGATTGTATACGTACTGTTTCCACTGCTAGACATGAGTGTTTTAGCTTTTACACCAAGTCCGCCTTGCAACCAAATTCGCACACTTCCTGGTCCTTTTACGGATTTAAGGCTGATTTTGCTTGGCTTGTGTGGGCTTAAATTCTGGTTACTCCAGCCAACCCACGGTACGCTATTTTTTTGCGTTTGTGGAAGTCTCCACACGTTACCGTCTTTAGCTGATTTTCCAGCATAAAACACAACTTTGCTCGGGTCGCGTTTTACGTGACTTCCAGTCACGTCTTCTTGTACAGCAAATCCTATTCCGTTACCAGTTGAATATGTTGCTAAATCAACGTGACCATGTTTAATAACTAGCTTATCGCCTTGTAAATCCTTAAATTTTGAGCATTTTTTGACGGTTTTTTGCTTTTTGTTTTTGCCTTTAGATTCGGCTTCAGATCCAGATTCGGTTTCAGATCCGTTACCGCCTTCACTTTTCCCATTGCCATCTTCCTCGTCGGAACTTTGGTTAGCTAGTCCGCCATTTGGCTTGGCTCCAGGCCATGGTGTTACGTAAACTCTATTATTGTTTCCGTTTATGACTATTGAAGTGGAAGAATCTTCATCATTTTCATCTTCATCTTCGTTGTCTTCAGATTCTTCATCTTCATTATCGCTATCGTCGCCGTCTTCGTCACTTTCGTTTGTATTCTGATTTTCGTGTTTATTTAATTCGCCATCATCATCAGGATCTTTATCTTCTATACGAAAATATTCACCAGTAGCACCACCTTGCATATCCACATTAAACGTGTATCCTTGCGAATCTTTAAGTATTTTCCCGTCTTTTGTTTTAACTGTTACTTCTATACCCAGACCATATTCACCTGGTTTTGTAAACACCCAATTAACATGCAAATGCGTGTTATCGTTTTTATAAAACTTGTGAGGAAAATCAGTATTAGGAGACCCTAAAACAGGTATTACCTTACCGTGAGAATCATTCTCATAAACATACACTGCTCCGCCTTCTGGAATAGTCGCAGACTTTAAGCGAAACTTTACAGTAGAAACAGTTTTACGCGGCAATGTTTGTGTTGTAAATCCTAGCCACAACTTGTTATCTTCCTGTCCTTGAGGCAAAGCCCAAACATACTCGCCACTGTTATCTTTAGGAAGGAAGCTTAATTCTTGTTCAAAATCAGATTTTTTTAATTTTGTGTTGCTTCCAAGCACAAATTCTATGCGATCAGAATTGTACCTAACACCGTTTTGGGGTACGCCTGGGAAATAATCGCCTTGCGTTCCCAACACAAGATGCCTGCTTTTATCCATATACACAGCAATGCCATCAGTATGACCCTTGTACACCTTACACTTTTCGTATCGAGTATCTGAATCCTTTGGCTTACTGGAATCTCTATCCACAACAGCAGCTTTGCAAGCTTCTTCATTTTTAGCTTGACTAGAATCTTCATTCTTATTGTCAGAATACTGATTGGAAACTGTAGAAGAATCCTCTTGCTTAGCAGGAGCATCTTGCCCATTTTGCTCAGCAGACTCCTCTTGCGCAGCTTCACTCGCATACGCGCTACCGCAATTGCAGCAGCATATTGACGCCAAGAATCCAAAAGATATTATTGCGCTTAAAATCGCGCTTAGTAATCTAAAGCAGATTAAGGTTGATTTATTACGCATTGTTCTGTCCTAAATTATTAAAATCTGTGTTCGGTAAAATCGTTGTTTCCTCTGTAGGATTCACTAAGTCACTGAGTGAACTTTGATTTTCAACATACTGAGGATTTGGATTCGCATAAGTCTGATTCACTTGAGGCTGAACATACTGCTGCGAATATGGCTGAGCATAAGTCTGTGCTGGTGCAACTGTCTGCACTGGCATATTAGACTGAGCATACATTGGTTGCTGCGGAACGCCATACTGCTGTTGTTGTACAGGCTGTTGTACGTACTGCGGTTGCATTTGCTGCACTGGAGCTACCATTTGCGGTTGTGCTTGCTGCTGCATAGGAGCCATCGGCGGAACTTGCTGATTCACACCATGCTGACTAATCGCCTGCTGCTTTGCCTTCTTGCTTTTGATTACAGCGAATACAATAAACGCAATAATTACGATTGTTAGAATTACAAACACAATCATCACAATCTGTGCTATCGCTACTGTATCGTCAGCGCTACTAGCTTTCTTATGCTTTCTGGCGGAAGCATTGCTCGATTCGCTTCCTTCCGCATTCTCATCATTGTTGTCTGCGTCAGACTCTTCGTTATTTTCTCCGTCGTTTCCTTCGTTTGCATTTGATGAGTCAGACTGAGAGTGCGCGCCTGAAGATGCTGCTCCTGCTGCGCCAGATAACGCAGCTTGTGGATCTGTTTTTTCTCCCACTGCAAAATTAAGCACACGAGTGTCACTTACAGCGCGTCCGTTCTTTAGCTTTCCAGAGAACGTGAGTTTAACGTGGTATATGCCAGGCTTTGAGAATACCCAGTTTACGTGAGTGTGTGCGTTCGCTTCAATCCAACTGTTTTGTGGGTACCCTTTAGTGCTATCCCATAATTGCTGTGGAGCATTATTGCCATTTTCAAGGTAGACGTGCAGTTTTCCAGGTCCGCTAACGCCGTTTAAAGAAAGGTTTGCTCCACGGTCTAGTTCGTTAAGAACTCCGCCTTCCTGTGTGTTCCATCCGAGCCATACCACATTAGAGTTTTGTGTTTGTGGAATCACATAAAGCTTTGTTCCTGGTTTTTCGCCGATAAAGTTGTATGTTGCATCGTTTGGCATAGGAACTATTGAGCTGTTGCCAAGTTTGAATACTACGTTTTCTGGGTCTCTCCACACTGGCTCGTCGCCAGTATCATCGCGAATTTGTATTTTCCAATTTCCGCCAGAAAGTGTTGGTCCAAAATCGGCGTGACCTGCCTGAATCATAACTGGCTGGTTGCTTGTTGCAGCTTTGGCGGACCCCATAAATGGAGATGGGAGTAGAGCCGTAGCTAGTAGCATAATTGCTGTGCATATTGATGCTATTATTGCCGTTGCTATATAGTGCTTGTTTTTAGTCATTTTTCTTCTCCTTCTACAACAACTTCATACGTGGTCTCATCAAGAAAGCCCCAGCTCCTGTTACAGCGCACAAGCTCACGCTTGCAGTTCCTACAGCAGCAGCTACCCACTTTGTTTTGTGACTTTTCGCTTCTTGTTCTTCTTCTGAATCTTCTAGTACTTCTGAATCCTCAATGTTTTCATCATCAGAATTGTATGAAGCAGCTTTAGTCTTATTTGACTTTTTGCCTTTTTTACTAAGCAGTTTCACTTTTTTCATCTTCTTAGAATGTTTTGAAGAAGAAATACCATTTGACAATCCGCCTAATCCTTTAGAAGAAGATTTTGTGAAGCTTCCACTAGCATTTGTAAATACATTATTAGTATTAGCTCTTGCAACTAACGGAGTGGTTGCGGATTGCTTAAAACTGTTATTGTCAGAGTCTGACGATTCGGAAGAGTTATGCGAATTGGAAGAATCAGACGAATTGGAATCATCTTCGTTTTCATCTGACTTATTCTTATTCTTCTTTTTATCTTTATCCTTATCGTTTTTCTTTTTGTTCTTTTTAGAATCTTTATTATCTGACTCTGATTCCTTGTTGTTATTCTTTTCCTTTGATCCACCTGTGTTATTGGATTCTTCGTTCTGATTGCCGTCTTCTATCTCATTCTGGCCATCAGATTCATCGTTTCCATTAGACTTATTGTTCTTATTCTTTTTACGATTTTTCTTATTTTTCTTGTTCTTCTTGTTTTTTGTTTTATTGTTCTTGTTGTTCTTGTTGTTCTTGTTATTCTTGTTATTCTTGTTATTCTTGTTATTCTTAGAATCTTTTGAGTTTTCAGGTTGCGCATGATCTTTTTTGCCTAAATTCTTTATATTGACATTCCAATCGCAAAAATCGTCGAAACCTGCATTCCTATATAGCGTTCCGTTGTCTAGCACAAGATAAGCGCGAACCACGGCATCCTGCATGCTTTCATCAATTGTTAATTCGCATGTGCTTCCGTCAGCAGAACCTTCAATATTTTTAAACTCTTTTTCGCCATCTTTTTTAATCATCCACTTGTATTTTTTTACTATGGATGTAGTTGGCTCTTCTGGATCAGAAGCTTCACCGTTTACAGTAGGCACTCGTGGGGAGAACAGTTTAGCTTTTAGATGAACTTTTTCTCCTAAATTAACCTTGGACTTTCCATATGCTTGCACTACTGGGCGTCCGTCAGCGCCATGATCTTCTACGACTATTGTTCCAAAAGCTCTGTCTCTATCGAAAGGATAGATTCCTTCCCCTGTTAGAATCACGCGAACTTTCATTCCGTTCATCGCAGGTTCAGCTGGCAGCTTGAGCCTTTCGCCTAAGAAGCATGATGCAAACGTATCTTCTTGTTCGTCAGCCCTGTTTATACACCATTCGTATGATGGTTTTTTTATTGTTCCGTTTTCAATATCTTTTTTGAATCCTTCACGATACGTGTAAAGATTCAATCCACCGCCTGGCTCATAGGAATGATAATGTGGGTGGCTACCTGTATTGCGAATCCCTAGTATGCACAGATTGCCATCAGCACAGTCAGAGTTTTCAGAAGGATCATCGTCTTTAGTGTTTGTATCCAAAACTGGAATTTCCGCTTTTCCGCGTTCTTTAATAACAGACTCAGATGGCACGGTATGATTATGACTTGCTTCAACAATAAAAGTATATTTGGCAGTATTAGTGGTTTTAGTTTCTTTCGTTGTCTTGTTCTTAATAACAGCGTACGCTTCTAATGTATAGGTTCCAGGCTGAGTAAATACCCAAGCTGCATGTTGATGTGTAACTTGAGATTGATGAATCACTCCTGGAAGCTCGAATCGGCTGCCTTCTTCTTTTTCATCATCTTTATCTTGATATTCAAATGATTTTGCTATGGATTTTTTATCCTTATTTTTTGCAGACTGCCATATTAATAGTTTTGCACCTTTAGGAGCTGTTACTTTTTGTATAACAATATCCGCTGATGCGCCATCTGGATTTTCCGCTCCAACAGCATATTTTGCTATAGACGTATCCCACCCTGGGAACAGCTCTTTATCTTGTTTATTACCAGATTCGTCTAAAAGCCAATAACCTTGTGAAGCATCGAATGGTAACTTGTTTTTGTAATTATCAAAATCTTGCGTACTGTATGATGACTCGCCAACCTTCATTGTCACATTTTCAGGCTTGTATAGCATAGAGTTGGCTTCAAAACCCATTATGAGCTTGCCATTATGCATAAATGGATAGAAGATGTCCATATGGCCGTTTGACAGCACATCTTTTGCGCTTGCATCATACTTATAGGTAGTTTGTTCTTCATCCGCATACGCAGGATTCGCAGCACCGAACCCCGATACCAGCACCGCAAACGCAAGTATCGCAACGCCGCACATCGCGAACGCGCGTTTTACCATATTCTTAATGACCTTAGTCATGTTACTGTTTCGCTCTCTACACTTCATCTTCTCAAATTCGCCTATTCGCGCTCTTCTTTCACGAATGACTATTGAAGACATCTTTGCAACGTCTATCAATAATAATAATGATTCTCATTAATAGTCAAGTCGACACTCCGAATAAACAAAAACGCTGGCAGCTCAAAGCAACCAGCGTCGATTATTTTTAATAACTATTTAATAATTATTTAAATAGTTTGTAGCTAAAATTCTCAGCCTTCTACAATATCCGCATTAAGACAAGTCTTAAAATGTCGAAGCGCCCACTCGTGACCTTGCGGATCAAAGCTTGCGACTGCATCTTTGTGAACCACAATCTTGAATCCAAGATTATACGCGTCAACAGCAGTGTGGAGCACGCAAATATCTGTGCAAACTCCAACCAAGTGCAACTCCTCAATATGACGTTCGCGAAGCTTAATCAGCAAATCCGTGCCATTAAAGGAAGAGTAGCGAGTTTTATGAATGTAATACACGTTGCTTTTATCTTTATTTGCCTCATAAAAATCACCAAGAGTTCCATAGAGCTCCTGACCATGAGTTCCAGCAATATTGTGAGGTGGGAAAAGCTTAGTTTCTGGATGATACGGATCATTTAGATGATGCGTATCAATTGCAAAAACCACGAATTCACCAGCATCGAGAAATTCTTGCGATATTTCAGTAATGCGCTTCTCAAGCTTTTGCGCAGGCTCTCCTACCGTAAGCGAGCCATCACTTGCCACGAAATCATTCGTGTAATCAATGTTAATAAGAGCCTTTTTCATACATACTTCCGTTTAATCAGTTTAATTGTGTTAAAGCTACACTTACAACAGTACTCTTTACGCTAACAAGGTTCTTTACACTAACATGTTTTGGTACAATCGCGCTATGGCGGCACGTGAATCACGCGCGCGACGACCTACCTTTTCGCTTAAAGTGTAGTGCGACATTTCCTATTTGGTGTTGTGCGAGGTTTGAGTATTTCTCTCCTCGCAAGTCCCGTCGCTACGCTCCTCTTTTATTGCTCGTAGAGAAATACATCAAACCTTCTGAATATCTAAAACTTTTGCGTATCTTTCATCACCGAGATTCTCGATTTTTCTTCTTCATTCGATGAATCACCATCAAAGATGCTGAGGTTCATCTCATTCAGTGCGAAAAATCTCGAATCTCCACCTCACTTGCGCGACGACCTGTTTTAAATAATAAAAAAGCGGGGAGTTGAAACTCCCCGCTAGAAGAATAATGCGGCAGCGTGCTAGTCTCCCACACCCTATCGAGTGCAGTACCCTCACCGTGTCAGGCCTTAGCTTCCGGGTTCGGAATGGGACCGGGCGTCTCACCTGAGCCATGACCACCGCAAAACTAAATTATACACTCACTATAAGCGAGCGGCAAACTGGCGGTTTGGGAACCGGACATGAACGCGAGCAACAGAAAAACAATCATCAAAATCAACAACTCAACCATAATCATGATCATTTAACACTCCATACTATTAAGAGAATTAAACGATAAACAATACAAGTAGTATCACAATCGCCCATTAGTACTGGTCAGCTCCACCCCTTACAGGGCTTCCACATCCAGCCTATCAACCACGTGTTCTACATGGGGGCTCACACACAAAGTGCAAGGAATGCTAATCTTGGAGCAGGCTTCCCGCTTAGATGCTTTCAGCGGTTATCCCTTCCAAACGTAGCTAACCGGCAGCGCCACTGGCGTGACGACCGGCATACCAGAGGTTCGTCCACCCAGGTCCTCTCGTACTATGGGCAGGTCTCCTCAACATTCCAACGAGCGCAGAGGATAGAGACCAAACTGTCTCACGACGTTCTGAACCCAGCTCGCGTGCCGCTTTAATCGGCGAACAGCCGAACCCTTGGGACCTGCTCCAGCCCCAGGATGCGACGAGCCGACATCGAGGTGCCAAACCATCCCGTCGATATGGACTCTTGGGAATGATCAGCCTGTTATCCCCGGGGTACCTTTTATCCGTTGAGCGATGCCACGTCCGTACGCCGGCACCGGATCACTATCTCCGACTTTCGTCCCTGCTCGACCCGTCAGTCTCACAGTCAAGCCCGCTTGTGCGATTACACTCAACACCCGATTGCCAACCGGGCTGAGCGGACCATTGAGCGCCTCCGTTACTCTTTAGGAGGCAACCGCCCCAGTTAAACTACCCGCCAGGCACTGTCCCTAACACGGATAACGTGTCGAGGTTAGACGCCAGATATGGAAAGAGCGGTATTTCACTGATCGACTCCACGCAAGCTAGCGCCCACGCTTCACAGCCTCCCGCCTATGCTACACGATCCACACCTAACGACAATACCAAGGTATAGTAAAGGTCCCGGGGTCTTTTCGTCCTTCTGCGCTTAACGAGCATCTTTACTCGTACTGCAATTTCGCCGGGCTCCTGGCCGAGACAGTGGGGAAGTCGTTACGCCATTCGTGCAGGTCGGAACTTACCCGACAAGGAATTTCGCTACCTTAGGATGGTTATAGTTACCACCGCCGTTTACCGGGGCTTAAATTCACCGCTTCACCGAAGCTAACGGATCCTCTTAACCTTCCGGCACCGGGCAGGCGTCAGAGCGTATACAGCGGCTTACGCCTTCGCACGCTCCTGTGTTTTTGGTAAACAGTCGCTACCCCCTAGCTTGTGCCACCCCCAACAGCTCCGCCTGTAAAAAACATCACCATCAGGGGTCTCCCTTATGCCGAAGGCACGGGAGTAATTTGCCGAGTTCCTTGGCCAGGATTCGCCCGATCGCTTCGGTATACTCTACCAGACCACCAGTGTCGGTTTAGGGTACGAGCGGAATCACACCTCACGTTGAAGCTTTTCTCGGCAAGCAGGATCACCGGAATCAGCCTTACAGCCTACCCATCACGCCTCAGCTTAAACATCCCCCGGATTTACCTAGAGGACAGCCCACACGCTTAGCCACGGAAAACCACCTCCGCAGCCGGCTACCTACCCGCGTCACTCCCACGCTAACCTACTACCGATACAGTCCCAAAACCAAACCAGTCAAAAACCCCGAAAGGCAATCAACCAGAATAATCAAGGTTAGTACTCTCAGATTCAGTTCGAACGGTGTAACACCGGTACGGGAATATCAACCCGTTCATCCATTCGACTACGCCTGTCGGCCTCGCCTTAGGACTCGACTCACCCGGGGACGACGAACGTGGCCCCGGAACCCTTAGTCATTCAGCGGACAGGATTCACACCTGTCTCTCGCTACTCATGTCTGCATTCTCACTCCCGTAAAGTCCACGACAAGTTCACACTGCCGCTTCACCCCATACAGGACGCTCTCCTACCCCACATGAAACAAATCATGCAGCCGCGTCTTCGGTGGCGTGCTTAAGCCCCGCTACATTGTCGGCGCGGAACCACTAGACCAGTGAGCTGTTACGCACTCTTTCAAGGATGGCTGCTTCTGAGCCAACCTCCTGGCTGTCTATGCGACTCCACATCCTTTCCCACTTAGCACGCGCTTCGGGACCTTAGACGACGATCAGGGCTGTTTCCCTTTTGACGACGGAGCTTATCCCCCGCCGACTCACTGCCATGATAAACCTAACAGGTATTCGGAGTTTGGCTGCTATTAGTACCCGGTATGGGCCCGCAAGCATCCAGTAGCTCTACCCCCTGCAAGCAATAACATGACGCTGCACCTAAATGCATTTCGGAGAGAACCAGCTATCACGGAATTTGATTGGCCTTTCACCCCTAACCCCAAGTCATCCCCCCAGTTTTCAACCTAGGTGGGTTCGGTCCTCCACACGGTCTTACCCGCGCTTCAACCTGCTCAGGGCTAGATCATCCCGCTTCGGGTCCAGGACATGCGACTAAAACGCCTTTTAAAACTCGCTTTCGCTACGGCTCCCCCACCCGGGTTAGCCTCGCCACATACCACTGACTCGCAGACTCATTTTTCGATAGGCACGCCGTCACCCCACAAAGAAGGCTCCGACGGATTGTAAGCGCACGGTTTCAGGAACTATTTCACTCCCCTCCCGGGGTGCTTTTCACCTTTCCCTCACGGTACTAGTACACTATCGGTCAGACAGGAATACTTAGGCTTACCCAACGGTCTGGGCAGATTCACGCGGGATTCCACGAGGCCCGCGCTACTTGGGAATAAACATAAAGAGACATCGCGCAACCTGCTACGGGGCCATCACCCTCTACGGCTGGGAATTCAATCCCATTCACATAACACGACATTTTATCACTCTCCTCAACCCCGTCAGAGGCTGAACAGTCAATCCCACGACCCCGAATACGCAACACCTGACGATTATCACACGTACTCGGTTTAGCCTGATCCGCTTTCGCTCGCCACTACTCACGGAGTATCCTTTCCTGCAGGTACTGAGATGTTTCACTTCCCTGCGTACCCCCCACAAAAACTGTGGTGACCACCCATAACAGTGGCCGGGTCTCCCCATTCGGAAATCCTCGGATCAAAGCCCACTCGGCAGCTCCCCGAGGCATATCGCAGCCCGTCACGTCCTTCATCGGTCCTGTCTACCAAGGCATCCACCATACGCCCTTACCAGTGATACACCAGTAAAAAGCCTATCGCTTAACTCTCTAGACAATAAATCATCACACTAAACGATCACAAAACGATCAAGCGACTCCACCAAAATGGAGCCGGTTGAAATTGATAAAAGTAAAAACAAGCAAAACCAAAAAAAGTCTCACTATTCTTACTCGCGTCCACTATCCAGTTCTCAAACCACCAAACACCAAGAACACAAGCCAAAAACCAAAAAGCCTCAACCTGCAATCCAAGGGCTAGGACCGCAACCCCAAAAAAAGGGGGGTGGCAATCCGGGAACCCAAAAGCATGCCCAACAAACTCATCTAAAAAACGTCAACTATTGTTTTCCACACCAGTAACCACACTCAATCCGAGCGTGCACAAAAACTCCGTAGAAAGGAGGTGATCCAGCCGCACCTTCCGGTACGGCTACCTTGTTACGACTTAGTCCCAATCACGAGCCTCACCTTAGACGGCTCCATCCCAAAAGGGTTAGGCCACCGGCTTCGGGTGCTGCCCACTTTCATGACTTGACGGGCGGTGTGTACAAGGCCCGGGAACGCATTCACCGCGACGTTGCTGATTCGCGATTACTAGCGACTCCGCCTTCACGTAGTCGAGTTGCAGACTACGATCCGAACTGAGACCAGTTTTAAGGGATTAGCACCATGTCACCATGAAGCAACCCGTTGTACTGGCCATTGTAGCATGCGTGAAGCCCTGGACGTAAGGGGCATGATGATCTGACGTCATCCCCACCTTCCTCCGAGTTAACCCCGGCGGTCCCCCGTGAGTTCCCGGCATAACCCGCTGGCAACACAGGGCGAGGGTTGCGCTCGTTGCGGGACTTAACCCAACATCTCACGACACGAGCTGACGACGACCATGCACCACCTGTGAACCTGCCCCGAAAGGAAACCACATCTCTGCAGTCGTCAGGCACATGTCAAGCCCAGGTAAGGTTCTTCGCGTTGCATCGAATTAATCCGCATGCTCCGCCGCTTGTGCGGGCCCCCGTCAATTTCTTTGAGTTTTAGCCTTGCGGCCGTACTCCCCAGGCGGGACGCTTAACGCGTTAGCTCCGACACAGAACCCGTGGAATGGGCCCCACATCCAGCGTCCACCGTTTACGGCGTGGACTACCAGGGTATCTAATCCTGTTCGCTCCCCACGCTTTCGCTTCTCAGCGTCAGTAACAGCCCAGAGACCTGCCTTCGCCATTGGTGTTCTTCCCGATATCTACACATTCCACCGTTACACCGGGAATTCCAGTCTCCCCTACTGCACTCTAGCCCGCCCGTACCCGGCGCAAACCCACCGTTAAGCGATGGGCTTTCACACCAGACGCGACGAACCGCCTACAAGCTCTTTACGCCCAATAATTCCGGATAACGCTTGCGCCCTACGTATTACCGCGGCTGCTGGCACGTAGTTAGCCGGCGCTTATTCGAAAGGTACACTCACCCAAAAGGCTTGCTCCCAATCAAAAGCGGTTTACAACCCGAAGGCCTTCATCCCGCACGCGGCGTCGCTGCGTCAGGGTTCCCCCCATTGCGCAATATTCCCCACTGCTGCCTCCCGTAGGAGTCTGGGCCGTATCTCAGTCCCAATGTGGCCGTCCGCCCTCTCAGGCCGGCTACCCGTCGAAGCCTAGGTGGGCCATTACCCCGCCTACAAGCTGATAGGACGCGACCCCATCCCATGCCACTAAACACTTTCCCAACAAGACATGCGTCAAGTTGGAGCATCCAGCATTACCACCCGTTTCCAAGAGCTATTCTGGAGCATGGGGCAGGTTGGTCACGCATTACTCACCCGTTCGCCACTCTCACCAACCAGCAAGCTGGTCAGATCCCGTTCGACTTGCATGTGTTAAGCACGCCGCCAGCGTTCATCCTGAGCCAGAATCGAACCCTCCACGAAAAACTTCAATGAAGAGCCAACAAAAGGCTCCAATATAAAAGAAAAAGACGAGACATTCTTTAAGGAAAGAACATCCCAACAAAAAACCTCACCATCATTTAACCATCTCTCAGGCACCCCACAATCCGTGAGGCTGACAATGAACTGGCAATAATTAACTAATAAGTAGTACAGACACGCTCTTGAGTTCTCAAACCACCACCACACCAGCCGGCCCATCAACCTCAACCGAGGAGAACCAGCCGCGCTGAGCAGCAAGAGATAAACTTACACCAAACCCCACCAAAACGCAAACCAACACCAAACAAACACCACAAAACCATTGAAAACAAGCCAAAACATCGGCGTGTCGAAAACACGCAAAAAACCACAACAAACCACAACAACCACCAACACAAAACCAAAAACAACCCAAAAAACAAACAAAAAACCATAAAAAACACAAAACCCGGGAGTGTCGCAAACAAAAATAGATGGGCAATTAACACATAACTGCCCATCTATACAATCTTTATCTATTTTTTACCTATTTTACCTATTTTTACCTTAGATATTTTCTACTTACTTTGACTATTTTTTAGTGACATGACCACCAAACTGCGCACGCAACGATGAAACTACTCGCAAAGTGTCATCTCCACCTCCGCGAGATACTTGGCGAGCCCACAATGAGCATGCGGTAACTGGGGTTGGAACACCAAGTTCAAGTGCAGCTTCAACCATCCACTTTGCTTCACCAGATTCATTAGCAACAGGAGGCATAGATTCTAATGTAGGATCGTCTTTTGCAGCGCGCGCGAATAAGTCAAGAAGCCAAGACTGAACAACAGAACCTTGGCGCCATGAAGACATAACCTTAGCTGGATCATCTATTAATTCTGAACGCATCATTGTTGCAAAGCCTTCACCAAAAGCCTGCATCATGCCGTATTCAATTCCATTGTGAACCATCTTGGCAAAATGACCACCGCCAACAGCACCAGCGTGAACGAGTCCGTCAGGGCCTTCAGGCTTCAAGGTCTCGAAAATTGGTAGCATTCTCTGATAATCTTCATCGGAGCCGCCAGCCATCAATGCGTAACCACGAGTAGATCCCCAAACTCCGCCTGAAACTCCAACATCCATAAAATGGATTCCCTTTGCTTTTAATTCAGCAGAATGACGCTGATCATCAACATACCTAGTATTGCCTCCATCAATTACTAGGTCATTATCTTCGAGAAGATTGCTTAATTTTTCGATAGTTGTGTCTGTAGGAGAACCAGCTGGAACCATAACCCATACAATACGCGGACTAGAAAGTCTTTGTACCAATTTTTCTAAAGAGTCAACATCTCGATTTGATTCGGCACTAACATCGTATCCAACAACTTCATGACCTCCTTCGCGCAAGCGCTTAACCATGTTTCCACCCATGCGCCCTAAACCTATAACACCTAATTGCATAATAAATGCCTTCTTTCAAATTTTTTGATAACTTTTGATAACTTTTAATAACTTTTGCAAAACTTATTCAGATAATCTTTTTAATTTCATATGAACACAGGAACAACAGCAGAAACTAGCATAATAATTGCAAGTCCAACAACAGACAATACTGTTTCCATTAATGACCATGTTTTAAACGTTTGTCCTACGCTCATACCGAAATATTCTTTAACCAACCAGAATCCAGCATCATTTACATGAGATAAGAAGATTGATCCAGCACCAATAGCTAGTACGAGTAACGCTAATTGTACTTGATTTAGATTTGCAGCCAAAGGTGCAACAATTCCAGATGCAGTTACGGTTGCAACGGTTGCAGATCCAGTCGCCAGCCTAATTAGTACAGCAACAATCCATCCAGCAAGAAGAGGATTAAGATTTGCCTGAACAATGCCCGTAGCAATAACTTTACCAATTCCAGAATCTACAAGAGTTTGCTTAAATCCGCCCCCAGCAGCAACGATCAACAAGATACTTGCAATTGAGGAGAACGAAAGGCCTACCAGAGAATTTAATGTATCCCTACTCCACTTTGCGCGAATAGCAAATAATATCATCGCAAAAATAGTAGTGATTGTAAGAGCTTCAAGTGGTGTTCCAATCCATGCGATTACACTACCAAATGTAGATTTTGATTGCCCCGTAATATCAACAACACTGGCTGCAAGCATAAGAATTACTGGAAGTAAAATTACGCTAGACGCTTCCGCGAATGTAGGACGATTTTGTGGCTTATCTTCCTTCTTATTGTCTTCTTCTTGCTTAGCTTGAATAGGAACCATTTTTACCATCCAATGAACCATTAGAGGTCCTGCGATTGCTACAGTTGGTATGGCGATAATCAAACCAAAAGCCAAAGTCAATCCAAGGTTTGCATGCAAAGCATCAATAGCAACAAGTGGTCCAGGATGTGGCGGTACAAAAGCATGCAAAGCCGATAAGCCTGCGAGCGCTGGTATGCCGAGAGCAATTACTGGCATTTTTGTACGACGAGCAACAAGAAGAATAATCGGTATAAGTATCACTACACCAACTTCAAAGAACAGTGGAATTCCAACAATAAATGCGCTCAGAGCCATGGCCCATGGAAGCTTATGTTCTGGAGCTTTCTTAAGTATGGTGTCACAAATCACGTCTGCTCCACCAGAACGCGTAAGAAGAATTCCAATAATTCCGCCTAAAGCAATGAGTAATCCAACTCCTGATGCTGTGGAGCCAACTCCATTAGTAAAGCTTGTAAGACTTTTATCATATGGAACTCCTGCAATGATTGCAGTTGCAACCGAACCAATCATTAACGATAGGAACGGATGCACTTTTACCACTGCAATAAGTACGACAATAAGCGCTATACCTAATATTGCCGCAAGAATTAATCCACTCATAAATCCTCCATGATTTTGTGAATTGTTTTAATTATCGTGATGCTTTGTTTATAGTTCCTTGTGATCTTTTGTTTACGATCAATGCGCTAACAACTTTGTTATTTGCGTTAGTAATTTTTGAATATATCCTTTTGCATGCTTTACAATTGCGCCATTTTACAATTGCTATTGTTTTGCATTTACGATTGTTTTTTGAAGTTGCGATTGTTCATATGATTTCACTGCTTCTATAGCTCTATGAACCATATCTTCAACAGAACCTTCAATAGAGATAACGGTACCGTTTTCTTCTTTATCTAGAGGCTCCAAAATTGCGAACTGACTTGGCAATAAAGATGGCGGCATAAAGTGTCCTTTACGATCTTTTAGCCTCTGCGCTATTAACTCATGGCTTCCGTTTAAATGCAAGAAGTACACGTTTAAATTTTTAGAAAGAACTTCGCGATATGACCGTTTTAATGCAGAGCTTGAAACAACTGTGTTTTCTCCAAGACTTTCACGCGCAACCATCCATTTGTTAATAAGATCCAGCCAAGGCCAACGATCTTCATCTGTTAGCGCAATTCCTGCGGACATTTTATCTATATTAGCTTTTGGATGAAAATCATCGCCTTCTGCCAAAGTGTAATCAAGCTGATCGCGAATTGCCTCAGAAACAGTAGACTTGCCACAACCAGCAACGCCCATCACTACAATGTGAATCGCCATAATAGCTCCTTTGTTATTGACAACACTATAAGAATACCACACAAAGACTCTTTGTCAAAGAATTAAGAGTCTTTAATGTGTTATTTTTTGAGCATAACTATATTTTCATTTTCTATTTGCTAGGATGAAACCATAAATATACATAAAACTGCGAGGCAAATATGGTGTCTAATACCACACAAAGTCAAATTTCCAGTGACTTAGTGACCGAAAACGCTCCTTTACATCTATCTATAGCGGATGCTCTCGCAGACGAAATAGTAAATAACAAATGGGAGCCAAAAACTAATCGAAAACTAGAAGATATTCAAAAACAATATGGAATATCTAGAACAGTAGCTCGAGAAGCAACAAGACTATTAGCATCTTTGGGGTGTGTACAATTTCAACGCGGAACAGGCGTAATAGCTTGTAGCCCAGAAAATTGGGACGATTTAAATACACGCGTAATCACATGGAAATTACATTCACCATACAGAGAAAACGAACTACGAGCATTAACAGAACTTCGTCTCGTTGTAGAACCCGCTGCAGCAGCTGGATGCGCATTACGCGGAAATGTAGAAATACGCTATAAAGTGGGCGTAATTGGTCACGATATGGTAAAAGCAGTGGAAGAAAATAGACTGACAGATTTTCATGAATTAGACATACAGTTCCATACTCTTTTGCTTGCAAATAGCGGTAACCCGATTTTCGCAAAACTTAGTTCAATAGTTGAAAGCGTATTACGAGGCAGAGTTGAACTTAATCTTTATCCACCAAAACCAAACAAAGAAGCGATATTAAACCATAAAAAGGTAACACAAGCAATTATGGAAGGTGACGCAGCTGCAGCAAGCGCTGCTATGCACGATATTGTAGCCGAAGTAAACACTGCACTTGGATTAGCGGCTTTATAGCCATAAAAGCAAAATCTAAGATTAAGCAAAGCTTAATCAACTTTGCTTAATCAACTTTAAGCCCAAAGAAATCTGCAAGCTTGCAAACGCTCACTCTGCCATACTTATTAACCAAGCCCATCCATCGCTTCGCATTTTCTTCGCCAAATCGCGCAGCCTTACGCCTGTAGGTGTCAACTGTTAAAAATCGCGGCGGAATCGACTTACTGTTGTATTTATCTGCAACCATCACAATTTCTTGTTCAATAGTTTGCGGAATATAGTCGCCAGCTGGAAGCGGTAAATTCTGCGCAACAACTTGCTCGCGAGTCAGCCCTACACCAGTATGGTTACGCGCAAATTGCGCAGTATCTTCGCTAAAACCATTATCAATCAAATAGTTGTAGCCGCGCAAACCGTGCAAAATGTAATGGGGACCGTCAAACTCCAACTTACCGTTCTCTTCGCGCGAACCGTCTTTATCTAAAACAAAATAAGTTCCGATATCGTGCAGCAATCCTCCAGCAAATGCAGCATATTCGTCTACATAATCACTTGGAGCCACACCTCCATCGATCTGAGGAAGAGATAGCGGATCTAAATTTATTAATTTTTCAAGACACGACTTTGCTAAATCACATCTACTTTTTAAGTCTTTATTGATTTTAGATATTTGACAGAGCATAATCCGCTCAACGGATGCTGGCGACTTATCCGCAAAATCCTCAATACTACCAAGTTGCTCAAAAGCCAACAACTGATTTTGGTGTCTTGCGATCATCCAAGAAATCGTAGCAATAACAACACAATGGCAGTGAATCAAATTGTAAGCAGCTTCACTTGGCGCAGTAGCGCGATGCAACTTTTCGATCCTATTAAAATCAGGCAAATCTGCAAGCATAATTACACCGCGCTCCTTAAAACAAAGCAACACAAACAAAGCAACACAAACAAATCACTTGTTGCTTAGTTGCTTAAATCACTTCACTTTTTAACTGCTTTAATCTGACCAGTATCTATTCTAGCGATTTTGCCAGTGTTAGATATTTTAGATTCCTTAGTCTCCTTATTTGCAGACTTTTCAGACTTTTCAGTCTTCTCAGACTTGCCTCCGCTAGAAACATTTGCATTGGCAATATCTCTAGCGTTCATAATAGTGGTTTGTTCAACGTCTGCAGAAACATCTGCTGCAGCATCAGAACCTTGCAAAGACTGAACAGCCCTAGATGCAGATACCTCTTCTCTCTTTAAACGAGGAGGTCTACGAGTGGAAACAAACAACGGCTGAACTTCTACAACAGGATTATACGGAGCTAATCCAAACCACTTAACAGGCGTTCCAGCAATATGACGAATAGCATACTTCATTTTTAGCGACAATGCACCGCGCAAAGAAATATTTGACTCAGGCATCAAAGCCTTATGCAAAAGCACGTAACGAATTGGACCAATATCTGGGTCCGCATCAACCTTAGGATACACAGATTGTTGCTGAGGAAGCTCACCAGTATGCGACAAATCGTGCATAATCTGATGCAAATACGCAGGTATCGAAGGAGAAACCTTAAACCCAAGTTTGATCTTAACGCGGAACAAATAATCCGTGCCAAAATTCTCCACGCAATATTCGCGTGTAAACGGAGCATCATCCGTTTCCACTGACACAGCCCACCACGCGCGAGCACGCTTAGGATGATCAGCAAAAATAGAGAAGAAGATTCCAGTATCCAAACGCTTCATTTCCTTATCGGAAGTCAAATAAACAATGTTATCCGCAAAATAAGGAATACGGAAATCGCGATGAAGCTTATCTAGCACAGGCAGAAAATCCTTAGGCTTCATGTGCAAGCGTTGCGAACGCTCAATCTTAGTGCCATCCTTCCAAGTGAGCATAACGATAAGAATCGTAGCCCCAAGAATCATGGTGAACCAACCACCATGCATGAATTTTGCCATAGATGCTATAAAGAACAAAATCTCGATAATCAAGAACACAGTGGCAAAAATTAAAGCAGCAATCTTCTTCTTTTGATACCACATGTGAACAGTAAGAAGTGTTGTTGTAGCGATCATGGTAAGCGTAAGAGCAAGACCATACGCTCCCGAAATATGCTCTGAATCTTTAAACACGGCTAAAACCGTAAGAGTTGCAAGACAAAGCACAAAATTAACAACTGGAATATAAAGCTGACCACGAGTACGCGCAGGGTAACGCACCTGAAGATGAGGCATCCAATTAAGGCTTGTAGCTTCTGAAACCATAGTGAATGCACCAGTAATCAAAGCCTGTGACGCAATAATGCCCGCTGTTACAGAAAGCACAACAGCTACATAACGTAAATTCGGGCTTAGCATCTGGAAGAACGGATTTAAGCCTTCTATAGACCATAATGCTTTATTGTTTTGATGTTGTAGCATCCAGCTGCCTTGACCAAAGTAGTTTAGAACAAGAGCAACTTTAATAAACGGCCACGTAACGTAAACGTTTCCACGCCCAACATGACCCATATCAGAATACAAGGCTTCCGCACCTGTTGTGGAAAGGAATATGATGCCCATTAACGCCATTCCTTGCACATTGTGCGAGCTAAACAAAAACTTCAAGCCGTAAATTGGGTTTAATGCTTCAAAAATTGCCCAATCTTCACCAATGTTCATAATTCCAACAAGCGCTAGGAATCCGAACCATATCATAACTACTATGCCGAAAACTTTGCCTATTCTTTCAGTTCCTCGCTGTTGAACCGAAAACAGAATCACAATAATAACCACGGTGATCATTAAAGATAGATTGTCGTTTTCTAAGAAAATAGGCCTAAACGCAGATATAGTTCGCAGACCTTCTACTGCAGAAGATATTGAAACTGCTGGAGTTAAAACAGAATCAGCAAGGAACGCAGCACCGCCAATCATTGCTGGAATCGCAAGCCACGCGCCTTTTCGTCTAATAAGCGAGTAGAGTGCAAAAATTCCACCTTCGCCTTTGTTGTCTGTGCGCATAGCTACAAACACGTATTTTACGGTTGTGATCAGCGTGATTGACCAAAACACTAGGGATAACATTCCGTAAACGGCTTCGCGACTAATGTTTTGCAATCCGCCTTGACCAGCTAAGAATGTTTGAGCAGTGTACAAAGGAGAAGTTCCAATATCTCCATAAACAACGCCCAATGCCACTATCGACATACCTAAAGTAAATTTATCTGAGCTGGTTTGGATCTTCGCCCACCATCTGCCAAGTGGACCTCTAACCGCACTATCCGCAAGCTTTTCAGCCTCTTTAACTTCTTTAGCCTGCTGATACGCCAACGCCTCTCGTTCTTCGCGAGTGGTGGTTTTCTGAGAAACTTTTGGCGCTTTTGTAAAAGAAGCGGCTTTTAGAATCGCCTCTTTAGGGTTCGTTACTCCCTTAGCAGCCTTCTCAGACTCCTTCGCCCCGTTGCGAAGATCCTTAGCGTCATCGTTAGATAGCGCTGAAACGCGTGACTTAGTCATGCTTGATTTTTCCTCCAAAAAGTAAGACCTCTTCTTTGCAATAATCTGCCATAATAAGAAGTCGCATATGGTCTTACTGCTTACAGTTTTATTTATTTGTACCTAAATATTGTATACAATAACAGATATATAAAGCAAAGTCAGCATAGAATCCTTGAAAAATAGGGATTAATCAAAGCAAGAATATAAGGCTAGATCGTCTAAAAACCGTAGATTTCTTTCGTTGTTTTTAAAGTTGACTTTGCCACTTCTAGCAAAGAGCAATCAAGAGCATTAGCTAGCGACTCAAGAGTGTAAGGAACCATATAAGGAGCGTTCGGGCGACCTCGATACGGCATTGGCGTAAGGTATGGTGCATCCGTTTCAACAGTAATGTGATCTTTGCCGATAATTCGCGCAGATTCTTGTAAATCTTCGTTACCCTTATAGCTAATCGTTCCAGAAAAACTCGCGTACCAGCCATTTTCTTTTAACACTTGAGCTAAGTCTTTTCCGCCAGAATAGCTGTGAAACACCGTGCGCTCTGGCGCTCCGTCTTTTAGCAAAATTTCTACAACATCACTATGAGCATCTCTATCGTGAATTTGAAGCGGCAAATTAAGCTCTTTTGCAAGTGCTATATGCGCGCGGAATGAGTCGCGCTGGTAAATTCTTGCAGATTCGCCCGTGCGGAAATAGTCTAAACCAGTTTCGCCAATCGCAACTACTTCTTTTGTGTTATCTACAACTAGCGAGCGCAAGTGTTGCATCGCCTCATCAAATGAAATATCGTGATACGGCTTATAAACTACTGGTAAACCATCTGGTCCTTCTGCTCCCCTATGGCCATGTAGAGGCGCTTCGTTTGGGTGAATCGCTATTGCAGCACGCACGCAATCAGGGTGAGCAGCTGCAAAATCTATTGTCGGCTGCCAATCTGGGTATTCGCATCCAACTTCGATCATTTGCGAAACCCCTGATGCTTTTGCACTATTTACTAAGTCATCTGCAGTTGGTTCAGCAATTGGTTCTCGCCCTTTTTGCGCTAATTCTTGATTAAGATTTTGCACAAAGTCCACTACGCTTAACATGTGCGTGTGGTCGTCTGCGATTGTTATGCCTTCTTTAAGCAAATTTTCCCATATTGTAGATTGTTCTGTTAAAGAAGGTGCCCAATTATGTTCGCGATGATGCTTACTCATGATTTACAAGTGTAGTCACATATTTAACGTGGCTTAAAACGTGACTTAAAACGCAACTTTTGTAATTACGCAATCGCCGCACTAATCGCAGCGTATTGCGATTCCACAAGCCTGTAATACGCACCTTTTTGCGCCATAAGTTGCTCATGACTTCCGCGCTCCACGATTTGCCCATGGTCAATCACGCAAATCAAATCCGCATTCTCGATTGTAGAAAGTCTATGTGCAATTACAAAAGAAGTGCGATTTTTAAGCAATTGAGCCAATCCTGCTTGCAACGCCTCTTCTGTACGCGTATCAATATTGCTTGTTGCTTCGTCTAGGATTAGAATTCGCGGATTCGCAAGTAATACTCGAGCAAACGATATAAGCTGCCTTTGTCCTGCAGAAAGAGTGGCTCCTCGCTCCTCAATCTCCGTATTGTAGCCATTAGGCAATTCTTCAATAAACTCGTGCGCGTGAACTACGCGAGCCGCCTCCTCAATCTCCTCGTCCGTTGCATCAAGCTTGCCGTAGCGAATGTTTTCTTTAACAGTTCCGCTAAATATAAAACTGTCTTGAAGCATAACGCCCATTTGTTTGCGCAAAGATGCTAACGTTATTGAGCGCACATCGTAGCCGTCAATGGTGATTGAACCTTCGGAAACGTCGTAGAATCTAGAAAGCAAACTTACAAGCGTTGTTTTACCTGCTCCAGTAGGGCCTACAAGCGCAACTGTTGTTCCAGGCTCAATGTGCAAGTCAACTAAATTCAAAATCGGCTTTCCGTTTTCTTCGTAGCGGAACACAACGTCATTTACGTCAACCTTGCCTTTAATTTGCGGCAATTCTTTTGCATCTGGCTTATCTACAATATTTGGCTTAATGCTTAGAGTCTCAAAAATACGCTCCAAATACACTGAGCATGTTACGAGTTGCGTGTAGAAGTTACCAATATTTACAACTGGCTCCCAAAAAGTGCTCGAATACCACACAAATGCTATAAGCGTACCCGTGCTTATGTTCATACCGCTCGCGTTTGTTATGCCAACGTAGTAGAGCAGCGAAATTGCTGCGCTTTCAATAATCGAAGCTCCAGGCCAAAGAAGCATTTGCACTCTAACGTTTCGCATCCACGCTTTTCTGACTCCCGACTGCTGATCTTGGAATGTAGCGTATTGTTCTGATTCACGCGCAAAAGTTTGAGTGGTTTTTACGCCTGCGATTGATTCGTGCAAATATGCGTTAAGATTGCTTTGCTTATTCGACAGTTTTTTAGACGCTTTTCGTTGCAAAATCTGCAAAGTGCGAGTCCAGATTATAAAGACTGGGAATAATACAAGACTCCACAACGCCATTCGCCAATCTATATAAAACATTGCGATTAGCGTAATGATTAGCACAAAAACATCGGAAAATACGTTAATTAAACCAGACGAAAGCGTGTCGGAAAGCGTATTAATGTAGTTTACTATGCGAATCAAAATCTTGCCGTGTGGGCGCGAATCGAAGTAGTCAAACGACAACGATTGCACGTGCGTAAAAATATCGCGCCGCATATCTTTAATTATCATTTGACCAAGTCGCGTAATAGCAAGCGTTCTGTATGCCAAACCAAGCTCATATAACACAATAAGCACGCCAAACAATGCAATAAGTGCATACAAATACGAAACGTTTTTATTAGGCAAAACTACGTCTATAAGTGTTTTTGTAATCATTGGCGTTATTGTCATAATGCAACTTCCGCTAATAACAACTAAAACTATTTTGACTAATTGCCAAGCGTATGGCTTTATGTATTTGCGAACGCGCATCAACTCGTGTAAATTTACGTGCTCTTCTTGGCTTTCGTCTTCTCGATAAGTGTTGCGTTTCGCCATTCTATTCACCTTTAGCCTTGTCTAAATCTTCAAATCCCAAAGCTTTGCCCATTTGCATGCCAAGCTGCTTTTTGTAGATTTCCCAATATCTTCCATGCGATGCCACAAGATGCTCATGCGTTCCGCGTTCTACGATTTTCCCGTGATCTAGCACAATAATCATGTCTGCGTCTTTAACAGACGAGATTCTGTGCGCAATTGTGATTACCGTGCGAGAACCATCTAACTTTTTTAGCTCTTTTTGAATATGCTCCTCAGTTTCCATGTCTACTGCAGAAGTTGTATCGTCCATAATCAAGATTGCAGGATTATTAGCTAACGCGCGAGCAAGACTTAAACGCTGCTTTTGACCGCCCGAAAGACCAACTCCTCGCTCGCCTACTACAGTTTCGTAGCCTTCTGGCATATTCATAATAAAATCGTCTGCATCTGCGATTCTTGCCATGCGCCTAATCGTATTATCTAATTCTTTGCAATTTTCCTCGCTTTGAGGCAATCCAAAGCTAATATTTCCTGCAATCGTATCGGAAAACAGGAATGTTTCTTGCGCGACTATGCTAACTTGATTCCTAACAGTTTCTAGAGGCAATTCGCGTAAGTCTTTTCCATCAATCAAAACGCGACCACGCGTAGGATCATAGAATCTTGCTATAAGACTTACAAGCGTTGACTTTCCAGATCCTGTCTCTCCTAAGATTCCAAGCTTTGTACCTGCTGGTATGTCTAAATCGATATCGCTTAAAATTGGTGAATCAAGATCGTCTGGGAACGCAAAATCAACGTGTTCAAAAGTTACGCGGCCCTTAACTTTAACGTTTTTCTTGGCAGCGCTTGGCAAATCAATATGCGATTCTTGCGTAAGAAGCTTGCGAATATTCACGCATCCTGCATTGAACCGCTGCCAATCGTTAATAAGCCACCCCACCATTCTTACTGGCATGTGGAGCATCCAAAGGAAGCTGTTAAACGTTACAAACGCGCCTAAAGTCATGCTTCCATTAAGCACAAGCCATCCGCCAAATCCTACTGTTACAAGCTCCAACGCAAAGCCCATGCCGTCAAGCCATGGCATGTATTTTTGCGTGTTTTTTGCAAGCGTAATATTGCGATTAAAGTAGTCTTCGTTGCATTTATCGAATTTCTGAGTTTCAAAAGGTTCGCGCACAAAAGCTTTTACAACGCGATTGCCTTCAATGTTTTCTTCCACCATCGAATTCATGCGTGCAAACGATTCGCGAATCGCAAGGAACTTTGGCCTAGCATTCTTGCCCATAAGTCTTGCTAACAAGAACAAAAATGGTGTAATTGCCATAAGTGCTAGAGCTAGCTGCCATTGTATTGAAAACATTATAATTAGCGCAAACACAAACATCACTACGCAATCCAGCGCCATATAAGATACCCAGCTTAAAATGTGGCGAATCGCATCCGTATCCGAAGTCATGCGGCTCATAATGTCGCCTGTGCGCGTGTGATTAAAGTACGTAAAGTCAAGTGAATGTAGCTTCTCATACTCGTCGCTTACAAGGCGATACACGGCGTTTTGGCCGAATCTTTCCATTTGAAGCTGGTAGATATACCTTGAGCCAACGCGAATAATCATCATTGCAACCATTAGCACGCATACGTTAAGAAGCAAGTCATGCTGTTTTCCAATAATGATTTTGTCTACAATAAAGCCAGAAAGCAGAGGCATTGTCATTGCCATTGTGTCGTTGATAGTAAAAAGAACTAGCGATACGCCTACTCGCCACATATCTGGCTTACAATATTGCAAAACCCAGCGCACATTGCTCGCGTCTTTGCGTTTATTTGGATTTACATACATGCGCTAGATTCTCCCTTATTTTTGACTTTGTTTTTTGAGACTTAATCTTAAATTTATAGTTTAATCGACAGCTCTTGTTTGGTGTTGAGCGAGTTTCGTAGCGAGCGCTTATTCCTCACGGCATAGCCGTTCGGCTGATTTGGCATGTGAAGCACACCGTGCTTCACAATTGAGCCAAATCACGCTTTGAAGGAGCTTGAAATCCTGTTGATTTCAAGCTCCTTCAAATCGCACGAAAGCATGTGGCGTGCAGCCAAAAGACCACACGCCACATGCTATAAGTTAAGCAATCAGCTTAGTAAACTTGCGCGAGTTATCGCTACAAATTTACTCACTTCTGCCAACCAATGTTTTCAACAAAAACGTTAGCATATCCAGCAGGACCGCCGTTAGCGAAGCCCTTCTTGTATGCCTGATAGGTTGGAGGAGCAGAAACTGGGAGTGTACCATACTCGGCGAAAGCCATGGACTCACCCTTGTTGGCCAATGCAGTCTGTTCCTTGTAATCGTAGGTCTTGCCAATCTTGGCTAGAACGGCATCAATCTTCTTGCTGCCAGTGCCAGTAAAGTTGGAATCGCTCTTAGAACCGTATACCTGGGAAGCGGATGCCAAGAAGCTCAATGGAGATTGGGAAACCCAAGCCATTGGAAGCACCTGGAAGTCGAAGGAGCTTACAGTCTTAGAGAACTTAGATGCAGGCTTGTTTACAGTCTTGCACTTCATTCCAGCCTTCTTCATCATTGCCTGGAATGCGTTAGCAAGAGCTGCCTGAGTGGAGTCATCGCCGAAGAAGGTAAATGTAAACTGAACGGTCTTACCATTCTTAGCGTAGTAGCCGTCTTTGCCCATCTTGTAGCCAGCGGCCTCAAGAGTCTTCTTAGCGTTTTCTACGTTGAACTTACCATCAGCTGGGAGGTTGTTCTTGTAGCCAGCCTGGAACATGGAGAGAAGCTCCGAACCTGGCTGCTCGCTCTTCCAGCTCATTCCCTGGAACTGAATCTTGTTGTATGTAGCAACGTCGAATGCCTGAACAACAGCCTTACGAACTGCCTTATCCTTGAATGCGCCGGCCTTTGCGTTTAAGTTAATAACACGAATCTTGGTGCTGTAGCCGTAACGGAGCTGAGCGCCCTTAACGCTACGAGCAGCCTTGATCTTATCCTTGGTGGAGATGGAATCCACGGAATCGATTTCGCCGTTCTGGAAGGCGTTCATTGCAGCGGTATCTTCCATACGCTTTACAACAACCTTGTCAAGCTTTGCCTTCTTGCCCCACCACTTTGGATTGCGCACGAAAACAACCTGATCTTCGGTTGCGGACTGAATCTCGAATGGACCTGCGCCCCACTCGTTGTGAGGATTATTTACCCAACCCTGGTTGAACACAGTCGGATCGGTTGCCTTTGGATGAACCAATGGAGCGAAAAGCAATTCCCAAGTTGCGCATGGCTTATTGTACTTAACGATTACTTGCTTAGGATTTGCGCCCTGCTCAACGGACTCAATGCAATCATAGCCCTCGTGAGATGGTACAGAGTAGGCTTCGTTCTTGCCATTCATAACTTCCCAAGTAGCCTTGAAAGCAGTGTAATCGATGTCTGTACCATCGTTCCACTTAGCCTTTGGGTTCAAATCGTACTGAACTACGAGTGGCTTGTCGCTAACCTTCTTAACAGAAGTAATGTAATCAGGGTTGTACTTAACCTTCTCGCCCTTAACAGTGTCGTAATAAGGAAGCGATGGCTGGTAGAAGCCCCACAAAGTGCTCATATAAGCGGTATTACCGTCGTTAGAAGCGTAGTTCCAGTTTGGACCCATGTCGGAAAGCGAGAACGTGTAAGTACCGCCATCCTTAACATTGTCACGAGGCTGTGGATTGTCATAGCGCTTGTCAACCTTAGGCATTGGAAGAGCGCCAGTGTAGGAAGTATCCACACCTGCGGCTGGCTCTTCGGTCATACCGCCCTTGGCCTTATCTGCTGTAGTAGCAGTTGTGCCACCGCAAGCGCCGAGTAGCATTGCAACAGAAAGTGCAGCTGCGGCGAATACAGTTAATTTGCCTGCATTAGTTTTTTTCATGATTCCTCTCATTCCCCAGAAATGATGTCCGCTTTCTGGTATGTGTGTAGAGTATATCTAATCTTTTGACATTTTGTGTTACGACTTTTTTAACAAATACTGAATTTAAGCTTTTGTTACTTAAGATTTAATCCATAAAAAAGAAAATTAAATACATAAAACAGTCAAACAGAAAATTTTTTAGTTTATTTTAATTAAAAAACAAAATATATTACTTTTTTTAGAATTTATGTGCCTGTAACAAAAAATCGCGTGTGTCTTGCATAACACACGCGATCAAAATTGCCCTAAACAAAAGTTTAGGCGTATTCACAAAAGATTAGAATCAGACGCTTGCAACGTCATCAAACGAATCTTCTTCATTGAGAATAATACGCTTACGATTCTTCTCAATCGCAGGATCTGGAATTGGCACAGCACTAATCAAAGCCTTAGTGTACGGATGCTTAGGATTATCAAATACCTCATCCGTTTCGCCAGATTCAACAATGCGTCCGTGGTACATAACAGCAATTCTGCTAGAAATATGACGAACAACAGCCATGTTGTGAGCCACAAACAAGTAAGCAACACCCAACTTGTCTTGCAAATCTTCAAGCAAGTTGATAATGCCAGCCTGAATAGAAACATCCAAGGCAGAAACAGGCTCATCAAGAAGAAGCAGCTTAGGGTTTACAGCCAAAGCGCGAGCAATAGCAATACGCTGACGCTGGCCACCAGAGAACTGCGTTGGGAAGCGATCAACCTGATCTGGATTCAACTCAACAAGCTGCATAAGCTCCGCAATACGCTGACGAATCTCTTCCTTAGACTTCTTTTGAACATGAAGAGGCTCTGCCAAGATATCGTAAACAAGCATACGAGGATCAAGAGAGCTCATAGGATCCTGGAACACGTATTGAATCTTAGAACGAAGCTCGCGACGCTGCTCTTTAGTCAACTTATCGTTAAGCTCGGTGCCAAAAACTGTAATAGAGCCAGCTTCTGGCTTCTTTAAACTCATGATTTCCATCAAAGTAGTTGACTTACCAGAACCAGATTCGCCAACAAGAGCTACAGTTTCGCCTTCGCGAATCTCAAGGTCAATGCCATCAACAGCGCGAACTTCGCCAACCCTGCGTCGCAAGAAACCGCCACCTGTAATTGGGAACGTTTTAACCAATCCCTTAACATCCAAAACAACCTTGCGATCCTCGCGAGGAATGCCCTCAAACATTGGCTTAATCGTCTTTTCGGTTTCTGCATGAAGCAGCGCGCGAACAGTTTCGCTTTCTGCTTCTAGACCCATCATGTCGCTAGTATCGCCACTCTTTTCTTCTGCCATCAACATATCCATTGTTGGCTTAGAAATTGGAGTTAAGCGACGAGTACGCTTTTGATCAACACGAGGAACAGCACCAAGCAAGCCAATTGTGTATGGCTGAGTTGGATGAGCAAAAATCTCCTCAACGCTATTATGCTCAACCAAATGACCCGCATACATAACAATAACTTCGTCTGCAACGCCAGCAATAACACCCAAATCGTGAGTAATGAAGATCATCGCTGCGCCAGTTTCTTTCTGCGCTTTCTTCAAAACATCCAAAACCTGAGCCTGAATAGTAACATCCAAAGCGGTAGTAGGCTCATCAGCAATAATAATATCTGGGTTATTCGCGATTGCCATAGCAATCATAACGCGCTGACGCATACCGCCAGAAAACTCGTGAGGGAAAGACTTTAAACGCTCAGCTGGCTTAGTGATACCAACCAAGTTAAGCAATTCAATAGAGCGCTCACGAATCTGATCTTCGGTCATATCTGGATTATGAATAACCAAAGCTTCCTTAAGCTGATCTCCAATAGAGAACACTGGAGTTAAAGCAGAAAGAGGATCCTGGAATACCATGGCAATATTCTTGCCACGAATCTTACTCATCTCTGCATCAGACTTCGTTAACAGCTCTTCGCCCTTATAAACAACAGAACCCTTAACAGATGCGTTCTTATCCAGCAAGCCCATAACAGCAAGAGAAGTAACCGACTTACCAGATCCAGATTCACCTACAATACCAATGGTTTTTCCGCGGTACAAATCAAAATTCATATTGCGTACTGCATGAACCGTACCAGCTTCCGAAGCAAAGCTAACTTGCAAATTGCGTACAGAAAGAAGTGGCTCATTATTTTGATTTTCCATCGCAGAATCTTCCTTAATTGCGTCATTCACCATATCAGTCATGTTCAAACCTCCAACAAGCCTTACTCGGCCTTACCAACAGACCTAGAATATGGATCAATCGCATCGCGAAGACCATCACCAATAAGCTGAACAGAGAAAGTCAAAATAACCAAAACCGCAGAAGGAACCAAAAGAACCCAAGGAGAGGTCATAACGCTACTTTGACCAACATTAAGAAGAGTACCCAAAGAAGTATCTGGAGCCTTAATACCAAGACCCAAGAAGCTCAATGCGGTTTCGCCGTTGATTGCGCCAATAACACCGAGAACCGTATTAATAATCAACACAGAACCAAGGTTTGGAACCAAGTGGCGAACAATAATGCGGAATGAAGAAACACCTTCAAACTTGGCTGCGCGCACATATTCACGCTCGCGCAAACTCAAAGTCAAAGTTCTAAGCGTACGAGCATAACCAATCCAACCAAAGGAAGTCATACCAAATGCAAGCCAAAGCCAATCATTGCCACCAGTCGCGGAGCTAACAATCAAAGCAATAAGCAAGAAGGATGGAACAATCAAAAGCATGTCCAAAACCCACATGCCAACTTGCTCAAACCAACCCTCAAAGTAAGAAATAGCAGTACCAACCAAAGCAGCAATAATTGTAATAGAAATGGAGCTTACAATACCAATAGAAAGCGAGCGACCAAGTCCGCGAACAACCATTGCATACATGTCAGAACCGCCAGGCGTTGTGCCAAGCCAATGCTCTGCGCTAGGAGGAGTTGCAAGAGCAGTAAAATCAGGCTCATCGTAACCCCACTTACTAATCTTAGATCCAAACAACGCAAGAAGAATCAAGAACACAAGCAAAACCAAGCCAACGACGGCAGATGGTCGCCTAAAGAAACGACGCGTATAAAGCGTAATCTTGCCAGTGCGCTTAAAATTACCCCAAGAATTAGCAGTCGCCTTCTTGTCTGCAGCAGACTCTTGAAGGTTTGAAGATACATCTTTTTTACTCATATCAATAACACCTACACTGTTCTGCAATTAGTTCAAGCGAATACGTGGATCAAGCCAAGCAGAGAAGATATCTGCCAGCAAAGCTCCAGCCAAAGTACACACAGCTCCGAATGCAGCAATAGCAACAGAACCATTAATGTCATTATTAGAAATTGTTTGCACAAAATAGCTACCCAAACCGTTAATTGCGAACACGGTCTCAGTAATCACAGCACCCGTGAACACACCTGCAATAGAGAAGGCGACGTCCACAGCTGTAGGAATCAAAGAAGTACGCAAAGCGTGGCGGCGAATAGCAATGTTCAAAGGCAATCCCTTAGCACGAGCAGTGCGAACATAATCAGCATTCATAGTGTCAAGCAAATAAGTGCGCTGCGTAAGATGGTATCCAACCATGCCAGGAACAGTCATAACAATTGTCGGCAAAATCAAATGCTGTAAGAAGTCAAGAATAAAAGCAATAGGATTAGAACCCTGATAAGAATGTAATCCAGTAACAAAGAATAAACGAGAACCAGCAGCGTTATTAATGCTAATCGCGGCTAAAACAATAAGTAATCCGAACACGGCAGCTGGAACAACAAGCAAGAACGTAGCAATAGAGTTAAGAACTCGATCCTGCCACTTGTACTGACGAATAGCAGTGTAAACACCAACGCTAACACCGAAAACAATACCAAGAACAGTTGCGCAAGTAACTAATTGAACAGACGCACCAATACGAGCCGCAATCGCAGGACCAACAGGAGCCTGCTCTGGGCTTAATCCCCAATCCCAACGAGTAAGAACGCCAGTAATCCAACGCAAATACCTCGTAATAATCGGAGTCTGATCATTGATGTTTGCCAAATCCAAAGAACGATTAATCGAAGGAATTGGTGGATGCGGATGCCTAGACATATAGTTCGATCGCGGATCCATAAATGCACTTGCCAAGAAATACGTCATGGATACGGAGACAAACAGCATCACAACATAATTCAGGCATCGTTTAACGATGTATCGTATCATTGTGACTCTTTTCTACGTCTAAACATTGTTACCTCCATCTGGTAACTGCAAGCCTCAAGCCTGCACACTGCCATCGTTTGCTATACCCAGTTGCAAAAGCAAATCAAAAGCGTACTCAAGGCACACTTAAGTAAGCCCTCATAAATGGGACATGTAATTAGTATATTTTTAGCTAACCTATGTACATTGCTTAAAATAAACATGCAATAATACGGAATAAATATCAATTATCACAAAAATTAATACACAAAATCAACAAAACATCAGAATATTTAACGGAATTATTTAAATTTTACGAAAATTAGTTTCGTAAATCGTAATAAAAGTGCAAATACGATAATATTTTGTACGAACAAAACACATTGCAATTAGTTTTACTAGCATCCTACTAAAAAGCACAAATCACGCAAAACGCTACTCGTGCATTGAACACGCTACAATAACGCTTATTCGCTTATTTTCAACCTAACAACAAAAGGAGATATATGTCTGAAAAAGTAAAAGCCGTTACCATAGACAACGTACGCGAATATTCCAAGCATTTTAACGAACAGCGAGCAAATCGCGTAGCGGCAAACGCTTCCGTAGCAAACGGCGTTCTTAAAGCTGCAACAAGCTATCAAGGACAGCGTGCTTTACCACGCAACTTCTCCATAGAATTAAAACAAGGATCAATAACAAACCAACAGCACTCTGGACGTTGCTGGATGTTCGCTTCCCTTAACACTTTGCGTTACGAATTAATGCACAAGTGGAATTTAGACGACTTCGAGTTTTCCGAAAGCTACTTGTTCTTCTGGGACAAGATTGAAAAGGCAAATGCGTACTTGGAAAACGTGTTGGCAACATTAGACGAAACCCTAGATAGTCGAATCTTTGAAAACATTAACTACGGTCCGATCGACGACGGCGGATGGTGGCAAATGTTCGTTAACTTGGTAAACAAGTACGGACTCGTGCCAAAGAGCGCATACCCAGATTCACAAAATGCTATTGACTCAGATGCATTCGTACAATACATAAATACCAAGTTGCGCGAATTCGCGGCTGAATTGCGCGAAGCACACAAGAATGGTACTTCCATAGAAGAGTTGCGCGAAATGAAAATCCGCGACCTTGAAACCGTATACCGTATGACAGCTATCGCACTTGGCGAGCCACCAGAGCGTTTCGACTTTATTGCACGTACTAAAGATGACGACGATAAGAAGGACGAAAAGGACGACAAAAAGAACGAAGCCAAAGAAGACGAAAAGAAAGACGAAAAGAAAGACGAAAAGCCAAAGACTGGCAAAGACGATCGTCCAATGATTCGCGAATATGGAATTACACCACTAGAATTCGCAAAGAAATACGTTCCAATTGACGTAAACGACTTTGTGAGCTTGTGCAACTCCCCAATGGAACACACTCCGTTCAACAAGCTCTACCAGCTTAAATACACCACAAACGTTGCTGAGACGAAGGAAATGGAGTTTGCAAACGTTGCGCTAGAAGTATTCCGCAAAGCCGCTGTCGATCAGCTAAAAGACGGACATCCAATCTGGTTCGCTTGCGATTGCACTCAGTTCTCACTCAGACAAGATGGGTTCTTTGATCCTGCAGTTGTGCGCGTAGACGAACTATTCGATGTAGAGTTTACATTCGACAAAGCTAAAGGTTTGGAATATATGGATTGCCCAGGCAACCACGCAATGACCTTTACTGGCGTAAACCTTAACAAAGATGGTGAGCCAGACCGCTGGAAGATTGAAAACAGCTGGGGTAAAGATAACGGCGAAGACGGATACTATGTCGGCTCCGCACAGTGGTTTGACCGCTACGTTACAGAAATCATTATTAACAAGAAGTATCTCGATGAAGCAACTCTAGCTATCTTAGACCAAGAGCCAGTAATGCTTGAACCATGGGAGCCGCTTTCAAAGCGCTGCCACTAAACTCGATATAGAGTGTAACTGATTTATAAACGCAGATTGCCACGCAGTCTGCGTTTTTTTGACCCAGATTCGTTAGATTTGTCTCTCTCGTGAGACATTTGTAACAATTTTTGGCTGATTTTCGTTATATTTGCATCATTGATGAGATATTTGTAACGCTTTTTGGCTTAATTTCGTTATATTTGTCTCGCTCGTGATGCAAATATAACGCGAGCGATATTCCTTATTTGGTGTTGCGTGAGGGCTGGGTGTTTCTACGCTCGCGCGTTACAGCGCGCTCACGCCCTCTCTTGCGTCGAAAAATCTCAAATCTCCACCACACTTGGCAGAAATAAAGGAACAAATGGTAGGGTAAGCGGCGAACGCTTGAAAAAGATAAAAAGAAGCCCGGTGGGAAAGAGAAGACCCACCGGGGCAGAGAGAAAGAGAGAAGAAGGTTTCAGTTATGGGGTTCGCGAACGAACCTCACTGATGGATAACCATCAGCAATATCTATTATAACCACACTTTTCTCGCAAAACACGCATATAACCTAAAAATTTCCTTAAAAAATTTTTTAAATCCTGATAGTAAACCTATTTTTTGTTACATGCGTCACTATAACTTAAAATTTTTCGTTTGATCACTTAGATTCTAGTGATTTTTTAGCCGCAGCCAATCTTTCTTCGTCAGCTTTACGACGAGCAGCAAGCGCAGATTCAAAACGCTCAAGCTCCTCATCAATCGCCTCTTTAGGAATTTTGGCAAAAATCGGAGTTGGCTTAGCGACAGGCGTACCAGTCACTAATTCTTCGCTCTCCCATGGGTGAACAGTTTCGCCAAGACGATAGTCGCCAGTAATAATCGGATACTTAAAATCTGGATTATCTAAGTCAGTCACCTCTTCAATTCTTGGCAGAGGCGAGAACACACCCGTACCACCAAGAGCTTCCCACACTTTTTGCGCAGAATGTGGCAAGAATGGAGCAAGTAAATGATTAGCATCAGAAACAGCTTGAGCCGCAACGTGCAAAACAGTACCAAGACGTGCTTCATCATCTTTAATCTTCCAAGGCTCAGTCGCAGAAATATACTTGTTTATATCCGACACAACACGCATAGCCTCGTTAAGCGCATTCTTCTGATGATGACGTTCAATCAAACCGCCAACAATCTCAAAAGCGTTAGAGGTTTGATCGAGCAAAGCGCGATCCATATCTGTCATTGAATCTTCATCCAGAGCAGGAATCTCTCCGAAATTCTTATGAATCAAATTAGCGACACGATTTACCAAATTACCCCAGCTGGCAGCAAGCTCTTCGTTATTATGACGAACAAATTCTGCCCAAGTAAAGTCGGCATCAGAATTTTCAGGACCAGCAATAGAAATGTAGTATCGCACAGCATCCACAGGATAACGCGCCAAAATATCCTTCACGTAAATCACAATTCCACGCGAAGAACTGAACTTCTTGCCTTCCATAGTCATAAACTCAGACGCAACAACTTGCTCAGGCATATTCAATGGACCATAAACTCCAGCCTCGCCGCCTCTAGAACCAGCGCCATTATACGCAAGCATTTCTGAAGGCCAAATCTGAGAATGGAAGGTGATGTTATCTTTGCCCATAAAGTAGTAACCAGGAGACTTAGGGTCACACCACCAATCACGCCAAGCATCTGGCTTACTCTGACGACGTGCCCATTCAATAGATGCAGACAAGTAGCCAATAACAGCGTCAAACCACACGTACAAGCGCTTATTCGGGTTATCAACCCATCCTTCTACAGGAACAGGAATACCCCAGTCAATATCTCGCGTAATAGCTCGAGACTTGACTTCCTTAAATAATCCAATCGAGAAGTTGATAACATTTGTGCGCCAACCATCTCGAGAATTTAACCAATTCAAATTAGCGTCCGCTAATGCAGGCAAATCGAGGAAATAATGCTCTGTTTCTTCAAATCGCGGAGTTTCGCCGTTAATCTTAGAAACAGGATTAATAAGCTCATCTGGATCCAACTCGTTTCCGCAAGCATCGCACTGGTCGCCTCGAGCGCCATCCGCGCCGCAAAGTGGGCAAGTGCCCTCAATATAGCGATCTGGAAGAGTACGACCTGTAGAAGGCGAAATCGCAACCTTCTGAGTACCCTTGTAGATGTATCCGTTCTTTAAGCACTGACGGAACATCTCTTGAACAACGTGCTCATGATTTGCTGTAGTCGTGCGCGTAAACAAATCGTAGCTTAAGCCCAAATCGCACAAATCTTTAGTAATAACGCGATTATAACGGTTAGCAAGCTCCTGAGCACTAACGCCTTCTTTATCTGCTTCAACCAAAATCGGCGTGCCATGTTCGTCTGTACCAGAAACCATAAGCACGTCATTGCCCTTCATGCGCTCATAACGCGCATACACGTCTGAAGGAACACCAAATCCTGCAACGTGACCAATATGACGAGGGCCATTTGCGTAAGGCCATGCAACATTCACCAAAATATGACTCATAGCCAAATATTATCTTGTTCAGCGAGGACACCTTAATAAAAAACATATCCACATATGCACATTTTTTAATGTAAAAAGGCTTAAAAATCCACTTTTACACATTTCGCAAAAATCTTATGGACAACATAAATAAACGTATCTATTCTGTCTAAAACCATATGCATAAAAAAATTATTCCCAATCATTATGTCTGAAACAAGAAAGGAGGGATTATGAACAACGAAGTAGAAATTATTGCAAACAAAACTATTAACAATTCGGCTAATGATACAAGTAAATACACACGCAAAACAACCGATAAGCGAACAAATAAAAGAACAGATAAATCCACGATCAAGACAATCGCTAAAAATTTAAAAAAGACTTCAAGACACAATTCAAAAAACATTTCAAAAAGCACTTCAAAAAGCAGAAACTATGATGCGAGTAAATACAGTACAACTAAAGATATAGCTCAAGAAACAAAAATAATTCTTGAAAATTACGACAATAAAAATCAACACATTGACATTAGTAAAAATCTTCCGACCCTACTAGACACAACGCATCTGCCAGGACCATTGTGTATGAAGAAATTATCTAAATTCGGAGCTTTTGAACGATTGTCAATAAGAAGCGGATTTGCACATTCCACTGCAAAGACAATTGAAGGGCGTTGCAAAATACTCAAAAAGCTGATACCACGAGACTCTGCAGCCTGCATGTTTACAGCATCCTGGATTTGGCTTGGAGGAACAATTCCAAACATATTAGACGTTATATCCGGCAGTCATTATCGCGTAGTACCACATGACCATCCATTACGAGTATTCAGACGAAAATTGTTGAAGAGAGAACAAAAGGTGATTAAAGATTTGCGCATAACATCTCCTGCTCGAACAATCTGCGACATAGCATTAACACCATCGAAAAATATTTACGACGAGATACGCAAAAAAGACACAATTTTCAATCTGATTCAAGAATATGAAACAAGTTTTAAAGAATGCGAAAAAATCATAAATAGCAACCCACATTTTCCAGGAGCACAAAAAGCAAAAGATTGGTTAAGAAACGTTATAGAACAGGAAGATATTTTTTATGAATATTAATATTGAACACTTAAATCAAGTACAAGAAAATACAGAAGATTTCCATAAAACACGAACAAAAGATCCACCACCAAAACCGCCAATTATTCTCACAGAACAAGTAGCATGCTGCGAAAATACGAACAAAGAAATACTTTGGCACATAGCGAGAAACATTCCGCACTTACGAAAATGGGTTATAGCAAACCCAGCAGCTGACGCAAAAATACTGGAGTATATTTCACAAAAAGGGGGTCCAGATGTTAAGCATAGCTTAGACGTACTTTTAGAAAGCTACGATTACGCGAAACAGATTTCATGACTTGATATTTAAACAAGCAGCATAAACTTCTTTACGATTCGCAAAAGAACCGTCTGAAAGAGGATTTTGCGAAACAATACGCGTTATAGCATCTTTAATACGCAAACCTTCATTTTGCGAAAGATCGTAAGACATTTGCGCAAGCTGTTCAACGCTCAAATCAATGTTTTGCTGCTTGATTTCTTCATCGCTAGCTCCAGCAATCACAAGAACAATTTCTCCACGCGGAGGGTCAATCGCAACTCCTTCCTTAATCTGACTTACGCTACCTCGTCTTATTTCCTCAAAATCCTTTGTAAGCTCGCGACATAACGCCATTTTGCGATCTGCGCCAAAAACTGCAAAAATATCTTCCATTGCATCCGAAATGCGATGTGGAGCCTCATAAAAAACGATTGTTCGCCGCTCTGAAAGAAGCGAGCGCAAATGCTGCTGTCTGTCGCCCGATTTACGCGGTAAGAAACCCTCATAACAGAAGCGGTCTGTAGGCAAGCCAGAAAGCGCTAGAGCATCTAGCACAGCACTCGGCCCAGGCGCGCAAGTAACGGACAAATCGCGCTCTATTGCACGTCGAACAATTGCAAGACCTGGGTCGTTAATAGTAGGCATACCAGCATCAGAAACAACAAGAACGGTATTGCCTTGCTCAACCTTGTCTAGCAATCCATCTGCCTTGTTGTGCTCATTGTGATCGTGATATGCAATAACTTGCCCAGAAACATGCACGCCAAGGCGATTTGCAAGATCATAAAGTCTGCGCGTGTCTTCTGCTGCAACAATATCCGCGGTTTCTAGAAGATTAATCAAGCGCGATGAAGCATCTCCCATATTGCCAATCGGAGTGGCTGCAAGAACAACTTTTCCTAAATTATCTTCTTCATTACGCATCTTAAATCTCCTTATAAAACCTCTTAAGACTCTACACGAATTTATAAAATAACGCACTTAAAAAACAAGGTATTTGATTAGAATTATGCTTAAGTTTATGCTTAGCATAAATTGCACTCGCGCAAAACGAAAAGAGATACCATGAAGATTATAGAACGTAAAATTAAAGGCGTTGACGGTAGTAACGCACTTCTTACTGGATATGTTTTAGACGACAACTTAGATAGCGAAGGAGATCAAACACGCCCAGCAGTGCTGATTTTACCAGGCGGCGGATTCTTGCGAGTTTCTAATCGCGAAGCAGAACCTATTGCTATGAAGTTTGCTGCTGCTGGATTCCACGCATTTGTTTTACGCTACTCGCTTGTGCCTAGCGCACACCCGACTCAGCTTTTGGAAGCCGCACAAGCTATGCAATTGATTCGCGATAATGCAAAAGAATGGCATGTAGATGCGCAAAAAGTGGCGATTATTGGATTCTCTGCAGGAGGTCATGTAGCCGCAAATCTTGCGACTAGCGTTAGCGACGATGTTGAAGAAGCAAATGGATACAACGCAAACGGCGTTCGACCAAACGCTCTTATGCTTGCTTACCCAGTGATTTCCGCTGGCGAATACGCACATAAGCCAACTTTCGATCGTCTTTTTGGAGATGTAGATTCTAGTACTCGCGCGCAACTCGTTGAACAGCTTTCGTTGGAAAACCACGTGGATTCTAAGACTCCACCTGTGTTCGTTTGGCAAACAATTACAGACCAGACAGTTCCAGTTCAAAACTCGATTATGTTTATTAATGCTTGTGTTAAAGCTGGCGTAAGCGTGGAAGCACACTTGTTCCCTAAGGGTCCGCACGGATTGGCTTTGGCGGTTAAAGAAACAGCTAAGCGCGATGAGAACGGTGCAGTAATTCCTGAATTTGTGCAGCCAGAAGTTCAGCAGTGGATTGACCTTGCTTGCGATTGGCTGAATCGCACATTTGCGTAATTTAACTTCAACGCTCCCGCGTTTGTTCCCTTTTTGGGTCAAATGGTAAACAAAAGCAAGAACAAAAACGTCGCCCACACACCATGATTGATGTGTTGACGACGTTTTATATTATTCACCTGAATTTTCTACAATTATTGCCTGTGCTTACCCTTGCAGAAATAACGCTTTATTTTATTCGTAGCACCCAAAGCGAGCATAGCAACAGACGCAACAGCTGTGAAAACTGTGCTTACGCCAGTGTTTACAAGCTTATCCCTTACACGCTCTTGCTTAGAATCAGAATTATTATTGTCAAACGAACTTTCATTCGACTGACTATTATTGCTATCTAAATCATTATTAATGCTTGGTATCGGATTATCTAATTCACGAATCTCAGAGTGATTAGGTTCTGAAGGATCCTCCTTAGGCTGGGGATCCTCATACTGAGGGGGATCATTAGATTCTGTGTCATCAGTATCAGGATCCTTAGGGTCATCAGGCTTAGACTCATCAGGCTTAGACTCAGGATCCTTAGGCTTCTCATTGTCCTTCGGATCATCCGACTTAGGATCAGTATCCTTTGGCTCATCACTCTTAGTATCTTCAGGCTCATCCTTCTTAGGATCAGGATTTGGCTTAGGATTTTGCTTAGGCTCATCCTTCTTCGGAGTATCAGGCTTATCATCCTTAGGTTTCGTAGGATTATCAGGCTTCTTAGGATCCTCAGGTTTAGGATCAGGTACATCCCTATCCTGATAATTTGGATTATTAGGCTTATCCTTAGGATTTGGCTCATCCTTCTTCGGATCATCCTTCTTAGGATCAGGAGACTTAGGAGTATCAGGCTTTACAGGATTGTCATTCTTAGGATCAGTCTTTGGCTTAGGCTTAGGGTCCTTCGGATCATCCTGTTTCGGCTCAGGATTTGGCTTTGGCTTATTATCAGGATCCTTTGGCTTATCCTTCTTCGGATTCTTAGGATCAGTCTTTGGCTTAGGCTGCGGATCTTTCGGCTTAGGGTCCTTAGGCTTAGGCTCCTTGGGATTCTTAGGATCAGGCTGAGGATTCTTAGGCTTCGGCTTATGATCAGGATCCTTCGGATCATCCTTCTTAGGCTCATCCTTCTTAAAAGCTCCAGCATCAATATGCTTCTTATCTTCGCCAGCAGAAAGATTTATATTGCCAACATATGAGTCTTTTGAAGACGAATTATCGGTTGCTGCAGATCCTTTTTCTGTAACAGATCTATCAGTTACAGGCTCTCCAGGAATCGCGTCAGAATCTACAGAGGAATCTGACCCTTTACGCGTGTATGTAAAACCAAAATATTCACTACCTTCTGGAAGTGTAAATTTAACAACATAGTTTCCTGGCAGCAAATTAGTAAATTCGTAAGATCCATCAGGCGAAGTAGTGGTAATAGGATTAACCTTATTGCCATTTATGTCGATTACTGTGCTATCCCCATACTGTTTAACAAGCTGTACTTTTGCACCAATTATGCTCGACTCTCCCTTATCTTGAATACCATTATGGTTAGCATCAAACCACACGCGTCCACTCAAAGATGCGGGAATGACGATTTCAACAGGAACTGTGCTCACTTTGCTGCGATTACTGCGCGCATACGTTGCAACAGTCTCCTGAATTTTGTTAATAATTGGCGGATATTTCAAAGTATTATCTGGATAATTATCATTACAATCTAACGCACGATAATACGATTTTATGTATGCGCTTGCTTTTCCACTCATCCAAATACCGTTGCTAATATTATCAGGACCAAACACAGTTGAATCTGGGTTAAATTCTCCAGATATTAGCAACTCAGAAGGTCTGCTTTGTTCTGGAACAGTTCCCCAACCATCGAAATATTTAGAATCCAAAATATCGCCGAAAACTTCAGTATCCCCATAAGCAACTTTTTCTATTCCAATATTAGCCATAATTTTACGAGCTTCATCGTTGTTGTTAGGCGAACGGAAAACTGTTAAATGATGATTTTTAAAAACTTGCTTAGTTCCATTTAAAGCATAGTTCTTAGAACCAAATGGAATTTTAAATCTCAACTTAATCGGATTATTATCGTTCCCATTGCGATAAATAGTTACGAATTGGTTATGCTCAATATTTGCAGGTATTAATTGCGGTGACCAAACACCATTCTGCGACTCAACCATAGTGCTTCTACCGTCATAATCAACGCCGCTCGTTTCCATAGATAGACCAGTGAACCAGAATCCATAATTATCTCTGCCGTCCCATCCAGTTACCAGATCCGAACGCACTAAGCATGGGTTCTTTTGCAGTATCCTATCGTTTGGAAAATCTCTTAATCCGCCGATTGTAGAAGTATATTCCATAGGTGTTGGGAAAGGCATATAAGACACTCTGCCTTGGATTAATGGTTTCACACCTTTTTTGTAATTTTTCAAATCAACTAGATCAGAAGTTTTTGCATTACTGTTGACTACTGTATGGATTTCAATGGAAACTGTTTGATTATTTTTTATTACATCACCATTGGATAATACATTGCCAGAGTGGTTCACGCCTTTTATGGAAGCAAGATGCGGCATTTCTGTCGCAAAATCAGAAGACCACTCGTTGTAGTTAAAGTAAACGTCGAAAAGATTGTAGTTACCGAGATTGTGATTACCAAACGACTTAGAATCTGAAATTTGTACTACTTTATTTGCAACATTGCCAGCATCAACAACAAAATCATTTGCATTTACCGTAAGAATTTTCGGAATGGCTAGTCGAAGATATGGTCTAAAAACATCGCCATCTTCAGGAACAATAAATTTTGCTGTAGCCCGGAGCGTAAGCTTGCTACCTGGACGCAGAATTTTATTAGTTTTATTCGTATTCGCATGATTGTCAGTAGAATCTCCATCAACATAGCTGATTGAAGTTCTTACTTCTGGAAGTTTCCCATCTGGCTTGCCGAAATGCTGGGTAGGAGCAGGAATTAAATCAATGTTGTTAATACTGGATTTATTCGTTGGAATGTTCTCACGATTAGTGAAAGCATTATCATTGCTCGACTGAGCTAACGCCGAAGAAGATAAACTTGCTGTTAATAACGTGGCCGTTAATAAGCTAGCTGTCACTATTTTCATTTTCATTAAGTATTTTCTCCCTTCGCTCATAAAAATAGTTATGAGCCAAGCCACGAGTAAAACACTAAAAAATTTATTTTTCAAACCGAAAATTGTCGTAAATTTTCCGACAACTAAAACCCTTTTTATATTTATAGAATCGCCGAATAAGAAAAACACCTTCGGAGAGTCTGAAGAAAAATTTAAATTAATTAAGATAAAATACGAAAAATATGCATGTTAACTCTCTTGTAATAAAACTAAATCGTAATATTTTCTGTTGTTATAACAATATGATAATTAAATAATACATGTGAGGTTTTTCACATTACACAATATGACACAAATTCAATACACAAATATCTTTACGATAGATACAACATGGATCCTATGTAAAAGATAAAAGGAGTTTATAAACAACATTCATAAACGACATTCATAAAACAAAAACGTCGCCCACACACCATGATTGATGCGTTGACGACGTTTTGTTATTTGCTATTAATGATTAATATTTAAAAAGCAATCACACTATTTTTGGCATAGGAGTTGTAAGCGAAGACGTAAGGTTGACTTGCACAACCCCAGCTCCAGCATGAACTTCTACTTTCTTTAAAGTTACAGTGCGAGAATCTTCAGGCGCATGATCATCATCTGTCATGGTTGCTGGCGACTTTACAGCAACAAGAGCCAAGCTATCAAAATCAACACCAGCCTTATTGCACAAATCCTGTGCTGCAGTCAAAGAAGCAGCAAAACCATCCTTTTCAATCACTCGACTTTCTGGAACTCCATACGCCTCTGCGCAAAGCAAATTAATGCGATCGCGCAGAGACTTTCCTCGGCGGCTTTGCGGAACTTTCGTTTCAGTATCAGCAGTGATTACAGACACAAAATCATCTAGCTGATCTGCCAAGCCATCGCCGCCGTCTCGGAACAAATTGCCAACAATCGGCTTACGGAATCCTAAAGTCTTAGCCTGCTCAAGCAAATCTGGAACTTGGCTATCTTCACCTTCCCACAAATTGATAAGAGGGAACGTAGGAATATTAAGCGACTCAAGGCGCGAAACGTGGAACGGGTAGCGCCATGCAAGAGTTTCATCATCTCGCCAAGTAGTTGCTCGAGTGACAACAACCGCCGCCGATGGCATTGCTGCTCCAAACTCACGCACCGCAATATCTAGCCACTTTTGAGCGCCAGCATCCGTGCCATAGCCTGCTTCCACAACAACAACATCGTGTAGCGCGCAAGCCATTTCAACACTCACAAGGCTTGGAATACCAAGCGAAACGTTGGCAAATGGACCACAATGAACATAGATTGGAGATCCATTAATCGTCTCAGTTTTTGCAGGCTTTACAGCGTCGGCAAGAATATTTGTGATTCGCCACAAGTCAACAAAATCGCCAAATTTAACAGGATTTCCGTCCTTTGTGCCAGCAATCATTGCAGCAACGCGATTTGCGATTTCTTCCATGCTTCGCGAAAGCACTACTATTTGCATAAGTTCACAAGTTGGCGTTAACACAACGCGCTCCGCAACCGTGCCCTTGCCAAAATCAACAGAAATGCTACGCAAAGACCTTGAAGGCACTTCGCTTACTCGCGGCACTAAAATCGTGTCTAAAATACCCTCGTCAATCGCCTTTTCTGCAAAAGAAACAAGCAAATTCTGCGCACATTCAATGGCGGCCATTTCTCCGCACAATCCCCAATCGATTAGCTCAGGGTGCGAAAGCGATGACTTTCCGCCGCCGCTAGCTCCACCTTTTGAACCAGCTGCAGTAATGCCCATGCTTGGCTGTCGCAAAACAGCCGCCGCATCTACTCCGCGTTCTCTAAGAGCGTCTACCAGCGCAATAGTGGTAGTTGTTTTACCTTCTCCTCTAGAAGCCTTAAGAGGAGTATCAGCTGTAACGAGTAGCACTTTACCGTGCTTTTTTTGCTCGCTTGGATTCTTCTTTAAATAATCCAAGAATCCGAAGGCGTCTATTTTTTTAACTAATCCAAATTGTGTAGTAAACGAATCAAGAATGCTCATATTCCCCACTTTCATAAGCAAAAAGCCTAGTAGATGCCCAATAGTGTTCAATAACAAACGTTCAATAACAGATGCCCAATAAACGCTCAATAATAAACGCGCATAGCTAATGTAAATGAACAATTTTTATACTATACGATTGCATGGGCGTGGTATAGCAATATTACATTAAAACTATGCGCGTTATCACTAATGTCTATAACGACTTGCGATCAGTGATCGGAGCGATTAAAACCATTCTTCATACGCATGCTAGTTATGTACAGCACTGTGTCAAGCAAAGAATCGGTTTCTTTCTTCAACTTCGCAGCCATATCGTCGTTTGCTTCAGCCAAAGCTTCACGCACTTTGTCGTTACGAAGCTCTGAAATAATAGCTTCAGGATCGCGAACTAAATCATCGTAATCTTCGCCTTCATCACCTTCACGCTCTGGCTCGTAATCTCTCAAATTAACACCAAGAAGATCTGCCACGGTGGCATCCGTAGACTTGACCATTGCGTGACCAAGGGAGCCGACAACTTCCTGATAGCGCTCGATCGCGTTTGCAGTGTCGTTAAAAGCAGCATCCGCAAGAGCTGCAATAATGCGATTCTCCCAATAGAAGTTTTCGCTTGTTACGCGAGTAGTCGTATCTTCCAAATACTTTGGAGTGCGATTTACGTTCGGATAGAACGGAATCAAAGAGTTGAAAGGATTGGAACCGTAAGTAATCCACTGAATTGCGCGCATTGGTTCTGGCACGTAAGGGCGGATTTGCATTACAGCAAGCTCGCTTTGACGATTGATGCCGATTGGGCGGAAAAGATGACGAGTATGCTCGTCGCCAAGCTTGCCGTAAGGATCATACTCAGTGCCCTGATAGTGCGAGCTTAAAACATACTTAATATCCTCAACTGTGACTTTGCGTTCAGGCTGGCGAGCCCAAGGAATATCGTTGCTGTCCGGCTTATGGTCAGCGTCCTTACCATCCCACACTTCGTCATAAGGATTCAAGAAACGCTCCATAAACCATGCGCGAGGAGTGTTGTACACGTGGTCGGCATCCGAATGAGATCCGAAAGCATCGCGAGGGTTAAACGGAGAAGCGTTTTCTACCGACAAATCCAAGTGGTTTTCTTCAATAAACTCAAGCAAATCAGCCGAGCACATATGCTCTTCTTGGTCTCCCAAAGCGTCTTCCAAATCAAACTCGTCAATTCCAAGCTGGTTTGGCATAACAACATACGCCTCGTCTGGCACGCGCTTAGCAATCCAGTGGTGTCCGCCAACAGTTTCCATCCACCAAATCTCGTTTACATCCGAGAACGCAACGCCGTTCATCTCGTATGTGCCGTACTTTTCTAGCAACGCGCCCAAACGCTCCACGCCTTCGCGAGCGCTACGAATATAAGGCAAAACAAGCGTTAAGAAGTCTTCTTCGCCGATTCCGCCTGGCACTTCTGGCTTATAATCAGCGTCACCTTCCTTGCCTTGCGCTTTTTTAAGCTCCACCATTGGGTCGGCACCCAGCACGCGCTCGTTGGATGTAAGTGTTTCAGTTGCGCTCATTGCCACGTTTGCTTCGTTAACGCCAGCTTCTCCCCAAATTCCTTCGCGCAAGTCTGCGTTTGGCACGCTTGTGTATTGCATTGGATTATCTGGCAACTCAACTGTTACGTGGCTAAGCACGGACTTGTAAACGCGAGGCTGATCTTCCGGCTTTACTACTACTAAACGCTTTGGGTTAAACTCGCCATTTGCTGAGTCTTCGTTGCGAGCAATAAGTGTTGATCCGTCGTAGCTCGCTTTGCGCCCTACTAAAATTGTTGTGCATGCCATATTTGCATCCTCATTTTTCTAATTTTTGATTATTTTTTGATTATTTTTTATTATTTTGTTTGTTTAGATTAGTTTTGCTTATTTTTGACTATTTTACGCACGCATATATAGTCGTAAGCTGCTTGCGACTAATCAGCACGAAGTCATATAAAGCCTAAAGCCAAAAGCCTAAAATCCTAAACTCTAAGCTTTTCCTCGCAAATATAATCCGTTAACGTCTACATACGAATCGTAATGCCTGATTTCATTCATCATTTCGTTAAGATAAAAGCCCTCTTTAAGATTTGGAAGAGGTTTTTGCGTTCCGAACACTTCTAGCATGTAGTCGTGATCTTTGTCTGGAGGCTGCGGGCCGTTGTAGCGCATAGTAATAGAAGGATCCGTACACCCCACAAATCGGCTAGCTTGCGAGTTTCGCCCTTGTACAACTTCTGGAATCATGGTCGGCATTGTGCGCGAAAAGTCTTGCGGAATTTGCAAAGCGCGAGAGTCGTTAAAGTCAAACATAAGCGCTTCTACTGGAACATTTGCCACAACCCAATGAATCCACTGGAATCCGCACACTGGTATAGCGTCGTCGTCTACGAATCTCCAATGCAAGTAGTGCACAAAATCCGGCAACTTGTCTACATAAAATGGAAAAGACACGACTGGAATGCCGTTAATCTTATTTTCTTCCGGCGCAGCTTTTGCAAAGTTGTCTGGAATAGTGGTGAAATCTGTAGAAATATTCATAATTTAAGTATCTACTACCGCTGTGACTACGCGAAATAATTCATTTTTACACAAATGCACAAAATTAAAAAGCTCGCAGAAAAACTTCCGCATTTTGTACCAAATTTGACCTAAAACAGGTACAAAGTGCGGAAGTTTTTACACTAAGTGCAGTAGAGATTCGAGATATTTCGCAGCGGATGAAGCGAACCTCAGCATGAAATGGTGATTCGCTGAAGTAGCAAGAAAAATCGAGAATCTCGGCGGTGAAAGCCACGCAATTGTTCAATCACGTAAGAGGGCTGGGTGATTCTTGGTCGAACAATATAAGAGCGGCAGCCGATACCAAATAATCCAATGACTCACCCTACAAACAAACCTCAACCCAAAAAACAAAATCAAAGCCAAAACGGAACAACCGCAACAACGGACTACACATAATAGGCGGAGCGTTGTGAGACAAGAAACACCCAGCCCTCGCACAACACCAAGAAAAGACGTGAGAACACTCTAAGCGCGCAGTCAAAGCGCGCAGAAAAGCGCTTCAAAAACAAGCGTTGCGTTTCCATTGCCAGCAAGCCGCTTTTTAGCAACCGCAAGCGCGTCCAGGCATTTAAGCGCGCGCTCTGCTGTATTTTTTTTAGAAAGCTGCATAATTTCTGCTTTAAATTCTTGATTCACAAGTGGCGTTTGTAATTGCGCATTGTTTAGCACAACAAGCACATCTCTGTACACGCTGCAAATCGCATCTATTGCGCGGTTTAAAACGTCTCTGCTTACGCGAGTAACTTTGCGCTTAACATCGTCTTTTTTGCCAATCGCATTGTATGCGCTACGAATTTTAGGTGGGATTTTATCTGTTGGCTTAATACCATTTATGCGCAAAAACTCGCTTTGCTCAGCTTCAACAGACTTTTGCACTTCGTATTCTGCCTGGCTTTTAGCATCTTCGATTAGCGTTTGTGCAAGCATAATAGCATCTATTGCGCTGCTAAGACGCAAAACGCCTGCAACAAGCTCTTCTCTTCTGCTTCTAGCACTCTCGCTTGTAGCGTAGAGCATTGCTAAATCAACGTTTCCTTGAGCTATGCGAGCCACGCTTGCCGCCGTTTTTGCATCAATGTGTGCGCTTTGTTGCACGTATTCTTGCACATCTTGGTCGCTTGGTTGAGCCAAATTCACTATTTGAGACCTAGAACGAATTGTTGGCAAAACATCTGCCGCGCTTGCCGCGCAAAGAATCCATATTGTGCGAGGTGCTGGCTCTTCGATTTCTTTTAGCAAAACGTTTGTTGTGCGCTCAAGCATGCGCCCAACGTCTTCGATTATTATGATTCGCCATGGTGCAACACTTGGCATTTGCTCGGATATTGATACGAGTTCTCGCACTTCGTCAATGCTAGTTGTGACTTTATTTGTGCTTAAAATGTTTACGTCTGGGCTTGTTCCAGCTAATACTTCACTTGCGATTTTATCTGTGTTTATTTGAGTGGCGGAGTTTTCGGCGGCGCGGTTGCTTGCGACTTTTGCGCTCGATTGCAATGCCGCTGCAAACGCTCTTGCCACTTTTGCACACCCGAATCCAGCAGATCCGCAAATAAGCCATGATTGCGCAATTTTGCTTGAATCGCCTTGCGCTACTTTTTTAAGGCGTTCAACAACTTGCGCTTGACCAACTACCGATTCCCAAACGTCCATTGCTAAAGTCCTTAATTTTCTGGCGATTCTGGGGCTTCTGGCGATTTTTTGTCACATATTCCAGCATTATCCATCAACTTGCACATGTCTTTAGCAATCAACTTAGATAAGTCGCAAGCTGGCAAAGTGGCGTCTAAAACGCAAAATCTTTGCGCATTTTGTTTAGCAAGATCTAAGAACGCTTCACGCGTGCGGCGCGCAAAATCAAGCCCTGCACTTTCCATGCGATCCGCTTGCCCGTGCAATCGCACAGCAGCATCTTTCTCGCTCATATCTAGCAAATACGTGCGATTTGGCCAAAGGCAATTAGACGCCCACTCGCTTAAATCGCGCACGTCTTGCATAGTGAGTTCACGCCCCCCAGACTGATACGCTAGCGATGAGTCAATGTAACGGTCCGTTATAACCACCGCACCGCGCCGCAAGGCTGGGATGATGATTTGCGCAGCATGTTGAGCGCGATCCGCAGCAAACAGAAGCGCCTCGGTGCGCGCAGAAATCGCTCCGCCGTGTAGAAGAATGTTGCGCAACTGTTCGCCCAACGGTGTTCCGCCAGGCTCTCTCGTAACAACAACCTCAAGTCCGCGTGCTTGCAAAAAATCACGCAAAGCCTCAACTTGCGTGGTTTTCCCAACGCCGTCTATACCTTCAAAAGATATAAAAAGACCCTTAAGACCTTTGTTTAAACCGCTAAGCCCGCTGTTTTTAAGACCTATAGCCATTTTTACATACCTCTACCAGGTTTACTCGCCTTTAGACGTGGACTTTTTTGCTGTGCTCTTTTTTGCAGCAGGCTTTTTAGCGGCCGTTTTCTTAGCGGCCGTCTTCTTTGTTGCCGTCTTCTTTGCAGCAGTTCTCTTGCGCTTTACAGGCCCTGCCGCACGCTTTTGCGCCAAAAGCTCAAACGCCACTTGCGGCTCAATCGACTCAGGCGTGTACTGCTTTGGAAGCGTGCGATTCGTAACGCCGTCTGTAATATAAGCTCCGTAGAAGCCGTCTTTAATTACCACTGCTTTGCCGCTTTCTGGATCTTCTCCAAGCTCCCTAAGCGGCGGTTTTGCGGCTCCGCGAGTGCGCTTTGCATACTTCGGTTGAGCAAAAAGCTCCTTGGCTTCGTCTAAAGTCACACTAAAAATCGCGTCTTCGCTTGCAAGCGAACGATTGTCTGGCTTGGCATCCACAGCCGAATCGCCAGCATCCGCGCGCTCGTAAGTCTTAGTCAAATAAGGTCCATATCGACCATTATTCGCCTCAATCTTCGCGCGCTTTACTTCGCCTTGCTCATCAACTTCTTCCACAATGCCAACCAATCGAGGCAAATTCAAAAGTCGCAAAGCATCTTGCAAAGTTATTGTTGCAGGGTCCATTGTTTTAAACAAAGACGCCATTTTTGGCTTAGCTTTAGCAGACTTTTTAGATTTTGCAGAAGACTTTGCGCCAGTTTTAGCAGAATCGTCGGCTGCTTGCGACCCATCCTCATCCGAGGCTTCAACAAGAGCAACGTACGCTCCAAAACGCCCGTTCCTAACTTCTACACTGCCTCCAGTTTGCGGATCCGTACCCAAAACGCGCGGACCGTCAGAGTTGTTCTCAATCAAATCTCGTGCAACTTGCTCAGTCAACTCGTCTGGAGCCAAAGTGCTTGGAATCGAAGCTCTGCGCGCATTGCCCTCTTCGTCTAGATTCTTCGTATCTTCCAAATACGGGCCGTATCTTCCTACGCGCACGTGCAATCCGCCGCCAATATCAATCGTGTTGATTTCTCGAGCGTCAATCTCGCCAAGCTGATCAACTTGTTTTTGCAAACCTTCATGCATTGCAAAGTCGCCAGCAACCGCCCCGTTATCTCCAAAGTAAAACTTGTAAAGCCAATCTTTACCAGCTTCCTCGCCATGTGCGATGCGGTCCAAACCATTTTCCATGTCCGCCGTAAACGCATAGTCAACGTAAGTTGGGAAATTAGATTCCAAAAGCTTAATAACAGCAAAAGCAAGCCAGCTTGGAATCAACGCGCGCCCACGCTCATACACGTATCCGCGGTCAATAATCGTGGAAATAATGCTAGCGTAAGTAGACGGCCTACCAATCTCCTTAGCTTCCAGCGTTTTAACTAAAGACGCTTCCGTGTAGCGAGCTGGCGGCTGAGTTTCATGACCATCCGCGCTAACTTGCAAAGCTTTAAGAACATCGCCATTAGCCATAGGCGGCAAAGCCTTAGACTGCTCGTCCTCGCTAAATCCGCCAAACACCTTCATAAATCCAGCAAACTCAATCACGGTTCCAGAAGCTTGGAAATTAGCAGTTCCAAAGCTGCCAGCCGAAGCATCTAGCTTAACTGTAGCTGTAAAACCAGTAGCATCCGCCATTTGAGATGCAAGAGTGCGCTGCCAAATAAGCGTGTAAAGTTTAAGCTGATCGGCAGGGAGAGCGCCAGCCAAATCCGCAGGATTTCTAAACGTAGATCCAGCAGGACGAATACACTCGTGCGCTTCCTGAGCGCCTGCAGAAGTCGTAGCATACTGTTTTGGAGAATCCGCTAAATACTCGTCTCCAAAACTAGACTTAACGCAATCTCGCGCCGCAAAAATCGCTTCTTTAGAAAGTGTTACAGAATCAGTACGCATGTAGGTTATGTAACCGTTCTCGTACAAAGATTGAGCCGCGCGCATAGTTTGGCGAGAGCTCATCGACAAGCGGTTTCCAGCAGTTTGTTGAAGAGTAGAAGTTGTAAACGGAGGCAATGGGCGGCGGCGATACGGCTTAGTGTCCATTGAGCTCACAACAAAATCAGCCGCGCCAAGACTCTGTGCAATCGCACAAGCATCTGCCTCATTCAAATAGTGCGCTAAAGCAGATTCGCCCTTAGTTTTTTGAAGCTCGCCAAGCGAATTAAAATCTTTAGAAGCAGCCAAACGCTCTCCATTTAGAGCCGTCATTCGCGCCTGAAAATCAACGCCATTTGCGCTCAAATCCGCGCAAACATCCCAATAGCTCGCCTTTTTAAACGACATCCGCTCGCGCTCGCGCTCAACAATCAAACGCGTTGCAACAGATTGCACTCGCCCAGCAGAAAGACCCGGCCCAACTTTACGCCACAAAACTGGCGAAAGCTCGTAGCCGTACAATCTATCCAACACGCGGCGTGTTTCTTGAGCATCAACCATATGGTCATCAACGTTTCGCGTGTTAGCAAGCGAAGCTTGAATCGCATCTTTTGTAATCTCGTGAAACACCATGCGCTTTACTGGCACTTTTGGCTTAAGTGCTTGCACAAGATGCCACGCAATCGCTTCTCCTTCGCGGTCCTCATCAGTTGCGAGGAACAATTCGCCCGACTTTGCGAGCGCAGCCTTTAAATCCGAAACTGTTTTCTTTTTATCCGCGCCAACAACATAGTATGGCTCAAAACCATTGTTTACATCTACGCCAAACTTGCCAAATTCTGCCTTTTTAGCAGCTGGCACCTGACTTGGCTGTGCTAAATCACGAATGTGGCCAACGGATGCCATAACAGTGTATCCGTTTCCAAGATATCCGCCTATTTTACGCGCTTTAGTGGGAGACTCCACAATGACAAGCTTGTTCTGCTCTGTCATACGCTCTCCTTTCGTACAGATGCATTTTGTATGCATATTCCGCGCTTTTACTACTCAATCCACGCAAACTCTAACGCAATACGCGTTTCATATTCAACAAAATCAACAAAATCAAACTTTGCGAAATATCAGCATATACTCCTATATATACCACTTTACTTATTTTTTATTCAATTAGACGATAATCTTAACAATAAATCGTCCTCATCTTGACGTTTTGGAACTTCGCTTTTTGAAGGAGGAGTAGGCGGAGCACCAACTAATCCGAGCCTACTTAAAGGAGCTGCACTGGATTGTCTAAGAACCATCAAAACGCCGAAAGTCAAGCTACACACTCCTGCTACAGCCCAATATGAGGAAGAGTGCGCTACTCCTATAGCCCATTTTGCACCTAAATCTATTCCTGGCATAATCTGGTAAATCATGTACGAACAGTAAGTTAGGCAGATTATTCCCATTGTGATCATTGCGCTTCCAACGATTTGCACGCTTATAGATGATCTTCTTGAACCTGGCACGTCCATTCCAGATGATCTTGTAAAAATCAACACTGTTGACGTTACAGCACCAACTATGAGCACGGATATCATAACGTCTGCCGGCCTGTGCCATCTGCCTCCCAAAAGAGCTATGGCAAGCAGAAATGTGATTATTGCTGAGCCAAATGCAACCCATGCTCTAAAAGCGCGACTTACAGCGCAAACAAGCAGCGCGCACGCAGCCGCCATTAGCAGCATGTGACCAGACGGAGCGGAATTTTTTGCAAGCGTTGCTACATTTACTAGGATCGGACGCGGAAGCACACGTTTTAGAGGCTCTGCAGCTAGAGATAAAACTAGTATTACAGCGCATTGCGCAATCAGCCACCAGCGTTTTCTTATGATTGATATTATTACTGCCGCAGCGCAAATCAAGGCAGATAAGACTATAACGAGTATGGAACTTCTAAGCGGAGTTAGTACAACAGACAGCCACGACGGAATGGCACTATATCCAAAAGTACTAATCACCATTTCTTCATACGACTGACCTATTGCGGTTCTAACGGCTAGAATCCACATGATTGATGCAAAATATGCAAAAAGAACAGCACACAGCGCACACAAAGCTATTGTTGATATTCTAGGACGATTCATCAGCGGATCTAGCTTAGAAATATCTTGATTAGCCTCGCTGCTTTGAGAATTTTGACTATTTTTGATATTTTCACCAATGCCGCTAATTTGGCTATTATCACTGTCGTCGCTGCCATCGCTAATCTTGCTGCCTTCAAATAGACTCATACCAAGCATTTTATCAAACAACACTCCATGCGCGACGACCTGCCTTCGAGCTTAGAGCGTAGCGCGAGAAGGCAATTCGGAGCGCTGAGCTTGCTTAAGGTTGAAAGCACAGTGTGCTTTCAACGCAAGCGAAGACGTTCGCGCGCTTAGACCGCGCGAACGATGTGACGGGTTTTGTACCAAATTTGACCTAAATCACGTACAAAAAGCGGAAGATTTTTCAAAGATATTACAGAAAACCCCCGCGCACCCACCAGAGGCCACTTACCCTTGCTGCATTCCTGCCCTGGGGGGATTGGGTGACGTAGTGCCACGCGGAGGCTCTACCTATAATACACGATTTTGGCTACAAGTCGAGCGCAAGTCGCAAGCTTCCGCACCATTAGACGCATTGCTAGGCGCGCCACACGCTTTTACCATGTTCTTTTGCAGCCTCAACATCTGCATTAAGCTGCGACTCATCTGCCTCAACATCTCCAGCAATATAGCGCTCAACGAGTTCGCGCGCCTCGCTATCTTCATGCTGAACAGCTGGCGACTTCATAAAGTAGGAGCTAGGAGCCAAAATCGGCCCCGAAAGCTTGCGATCCAGCGCAATCTTCGCTGCGCGCACAGCGTCGATAACAATACCTGCAGAATTAGGCGAATCCCACACTTCGAGCTTGTACTCCAAGCTAAGCGGAACATCTCCAAAAGTGGTGCCCTCTAAGCGCACAAACGCAAACTTGCGATCGTCAAGCCAAGCAACATAATCCGAAGGACCAATGTGCACGTTGTGATCATCCATATCGTGCGGAACAATCGAAGTAACCGCGCGCGTCTTAGAAATCTTCTTCGACTCAAGCCTAGAGCGCTGCAACATGTTCATAAAGTCCATGTTTCCGCCAACGTTCAACTGGTAAGTGCGATCCAAACGCACTCCTCTGTCCTCAAAAAGTCGCGCCATAACGCGGTGCGTAATCGTAGCTCCAACCTGGCTTTTAATATCGTCGCCAATAATCGGAACGCCTGCGTCACGGAACTTTTGCGCCCAAACTGGGTCGGAAGCAATAAAAACAGGAAGGCAATTTACAAACGCGCATCCAGCTTCCATAGCCGCCGTAGCATAAGCCTTGTCTGCCTGCTCGGAGCCTACTGGCAAGTAAGACACAAGCACGTCTACATGCAAATCGCGCAAAACCGCTGCAACATCCACAGGTTCTTCTTCGGATTCGTCAATCATCTGCTTATAATAGTCGCCCAAACCATCGTAAGTAGGTCCACGCTGCACTTTAACACCGAGATTAGGCACGTTTGCAAAGCGAATCGTGTTGTTTTGCGAAGCATAAATCGCCTCGCTTAAATCATGACCCACTTTTAAAGCGTCAACGTCAAAAGCTGCTACAAACTCAATATCTCGCACGCGATATTGCCCAAAAACAGCATGCATTAATCCTGGAATTTTATCGCCATCATTGGCATTTTTGTAGTATTCAACGCCTTGAACCAACGACGAAGCACAATTGCCAACACCGGCAATGGCAACGCGGATACTCATATAAACTCCTTGCCCAAAAACAACAGCATATAATCATGCTGCACTAACACACTTTTATAATACTAGCTTTTACAAATATTACACATGATATTACATATGATTAAAATTCCTCGCCAAGCGCTAACTTGGATTATATGGTTGCAAATAGTAATGGACAAAATTCGCACTCTTCTAATACAGGACGCACTGTAAGAAGCGCGACTTCTGCAGAGGAAAGACGACGCGCAAACGCCAGAACTGGAACAGCCAGACCAAGCGCAACAAGGCAGAGGCGTCAAGGAAGAAGACACAAAAGAATCCGCGACACGTGGCGAACAAAACATCCAATCCTATTTTGGGCATTAATCATAATTTTTACGCCAATAATCCTTGGCACACTCGTATTTGCGGTTATGTATGTGAACACCGACATTCCGCAGCCAGATAAGATTGCAATGGCAGACAAAACCAAGGTGTACTACGCAGACGGAAAAACAGAAATCGGTAGTTTTGCGGAACAAAATCGAGAAATCATAAGTTGCTCTGCGCTAAAACCATATGTTGGCAACGCGATAGTCGCAAGCGAAAACAGATCGTTCTACAAAGACGGTGGAATTGATTTTAAAGGAATTGGACGCGCAATAATTCACAACGTAACTTCTAAAGGACGCTGGGGCGGGTCCACAATAACACAACAGTATGCAGAACGCTACTATCTTGGTGAAACAAAAACGTATTTAGGCAAGCTTCATGAGGCGATTCTAGCTCTAAAAATCGCGCAAACACAAGATAAAAACACTGTGCTATGTAACTATATGAACACTATTTATCTTGGTCGCGGAGCGTATGGAATTCAGGCGGCAGCAAAAGCGTACTTTGGTGTAGAAGCAAAGGATCTTACACTATCTCAAGCAGCAATGCTGGCTGGAATAATCCCTGCACCAAGCAGCTGGGATCCTGCAATCATGCCTAAAGAAGCGAATATGCGATTCAAGCGCGTTCTTAGGATTATGCGTAAAGACAAGTACATTACTGACGCAGAATATAAAAGCGCTAAAATGCCACAAACCATTAATCAGACTAAGCAAAACGTTTATTCAGGACCTCAAGGTTATTTGCTTCACATGGTTCGCAGCGAGCTTACTCAAAGCGGAGCTTTTACAAAGGAAGACCTTGATACTGGCGGATATCGTATTGTTACAACAATCGACAAAGCTAAGCAGGATTTAATGTTTAGTGTGGCAAGCCCTGCTATGGGTGGTCGCGGAATCACTCCAGCTGGGTTGCAAGTAGGTGGAATGAGTGTAAATCCTAAAGACGGGTCAATCATATCCGTTTATGCTGGAGATGACTATCTTTCTAAACCGCTTAATAATGCTACTCAAGCCCTTTATGAGCCTGGAAGTACCATGAAGCCATTCGCTTTAATCGGTGCTATTCAAGCTGGAACAAGTCTTAATACGCTGTTTAATGGAAATTCTAACCTAAAGTTTGAAGGCATAGATAAGCCTGTTAACAACTATGCAAACACTAATTGGGGAACAATCAACCTTTATAAAGCAACAGCAAACTCTGTGAACACGCCGTTTATGTCTTTGCAGCAAAAGCTTGGGCGTAGGGCTGTGGCTCATACTGCTGTTACGGCTGGCTTGGATCCTAAGAGGATTAATGGCGAAAATCCGTTCACAGTGTTGGGTAACGACCCTGTGCATGTTAGCGAAATTGCGCGAGCCTATTCTACGATAGCAAGTCAGGGACGTAGACCAGATATTCATATTGTTGCTAGCGTTAAGAATCCAGATGGTAAAGAATTTTATAGAGCTCCAACATCTGGACGACAAGTGTTTTCTCCAGCAGACATGGCTCTTACCACTAAAGCTCTGCAAGGCGTTGTGCAATATGGTACTTCTACGGAAGCTAGGGGTGTTGGCAAACCTATAGCTGGAAAGTCTGGTACTGCAAACGATGAGACTGCATGCAGCTTTGTTGGTTTTACTCCTAGTGTTGTAACCGTGTTTGCTATATGGTATCCGAATGCGCAGGGAAATCCTCAGCCTGTTCCGTCTTTCCGCGGTTATCCAGGCGGTGTTGGGTATTCTGCGCACTTGTTTACAAAGTATATGCGTCACGCGCTTACTGGAATGCCTACCGAGAAGTTCCCAGAAGCTAAGGATAACGGCAAAATTGGTGGTGAAGATGGCAAGTGGGGACTTGGCGGCAATAGGCATACTTCGGAATACGACTACTCGGATAGAGCTTCTGACGATAAAGAGCCTTATAAGGAAAATAAGGATAAAGTAGATAGGACAGAAAATAAGCCTTCAGATTCTGCAGGCGCGGCTGCTGGCGACTCTTCACGCGCGTCCGAAGGATCTTATGGATCTGGGCTTGGTTCGGGAGAGTCTGGTCAGTCTGAACGCGATTCGTCTGGAGCATCTGGCTCGGCAGGGTCGCAATATGGATACTCTGGATCAGAGACTCAAGAAGGCGCTGCTGGCGGCGATTAATCTATATTTCCCCGAGTTTGTACGTGAATCGGGTCGAATTTGGTACAAAAAGCGTCGATTGGTTCGCGCGTTACAAGATTACGTAGGTTGCGCCAAGTAGGTAGAGATTCGAGATTTTTCGCACTGAATGAGATGAACCTCAGCATGAAATGGTGATTCATCGAATGAAGAAGAAAAATCGAGAATCTCGGTGATTAAGATATACGCAAAAGTTTTAGATATTCAGAAGGTTTGATGTATTTCTATACGAGCAATAAAAGAGGAGCGTAGCGACGGGACTTGCGAGGAGAGAAATACTCAAACCTCGCGCAACAGCAAGCAAAGAAATACCGTTCGCGCGCTACTGCGCAATTCGCGCAATGATGTAGCGCTCAAGCGTTTGAGGCGTAACATCTTCGTATCCATGTATATCAGCGAATTGCGGTCCGTTACTTACGTCTAGATTCGAGTACGCTGTTTGTGCAAGAGTCGTCGCCCCCGAAGCCGCAGCCGACTTTAACCCTGCAAACGAATCCTCAATAGCGATGCAATACTTCATGTTTTGCGCACTAATACCAAGCAGTTTCCCTGCTGCTAAATATGGCTCGGAGCTTGGCTTTGTAGCATATCCATCGTCTCCGCAAATGTATCCTGCAAACGCACCTTTTGGCGCATGGTTCACAATGTTTTCAACAAGGCGCCTTGGTGAATTGCTCACTAGAATCGAAGGGATTCCTGCATCCGCTAATTTTTGCAAAAGATTCAGAACGTCTGGTACCCATGGAACCTCTATCTGCTCTTTTTGCGCCACATAGTCCACCATCGCGTTGCCGATTTCTTCAACGCCCATTTTTGTTCCGCGAGCAATCATGGCTTCAGCAACGTCTTTTAAAGATCCACCAGAATACTGCCAAGCTAATTCTTCGCTCCATTCGCCACCATGTTCTTTTGCGATTTGGATTTCAGCATCATGCCAATATGGTTCCGAATCAATTAACGTGCCGTCCATATCCCAAAAGACTGCGGAAAGCTTGTGATTTGTGGTGTTTTGCGCTGCTGTTGTGTTTATTGCCATCAATACCCTTTTGTTTTGTTGCTTTACATATGCAATATTTATATTTTATATTTACATTTTATATTTAAACATTTGATTAGTATTTAATAATATCTAAACTAATGTTAGACTGCTACATTGCTATATTCTGAATGCTCGCCACAAAACAACAGACTTATCGTCGTTTAAATCATCATAATCACAATTGTTGTATTGAGCATCGTTTTGCGAGTGAGAATGTTTATTATACGATGATGGCAATGCGCGCTGTTGGACACGAATATCGCGCCGCCAATCCTTTGCGCTTTGTGACCTTTGAACTTCTACAATATTCCCATCTACAGTCGCAGTAAAAATATTTCGTTCAGCGCAATTGGCTTCTTCAATCAAATGTCTTACTTGTCTTTTAAGCTGGCGATTTTCTTCTTGCAAAGCCAAAATACGCATTATTCCAGCAAGATTTACTCCATCTTCTTGACTTAGTTTTTGTGTTTGCACAAGCCTATCTATGTCTCTAAGAGAGTATCTTCTAGCTCCACCTTCTGTACGCTGTGGCATAATCAAGCGCAGCCTGTCGTACTGTCTTAGTGTTTGTGGATGAGTGTCGGTTAGGTTGGCTACGTGGCTTACTGTAAAAATCGGCATGTCGATTTTAAAGCCGACTTCATCTGCGCCGTCAAGAGTTGCGCTTCCACGCACTAACGCCACTGCACACATTTCGTACAATGCTTTAGTTTGGCGCTCCAACCTAACCATGACTTTTCCTTTCTACACGCATGCGTTAAGCGATTTGTTGCTATGCTCGCAAATCGTGCACTTCTTGCTCATATGATTCTCCGCATGCCTTGTTGAATTCTTTTGCAGCACGCTTTATCATCATGCCCGATCGCTTTGGTATTTGTATTTGTACGATTCCTACAAAGGCTCCATTTTTACCTGGCACGCCTTCGCCTTCTACACGTACTTCGCTACCGCTAGATGTTCCAGCTGGCACTTTAAACACTACTGGATTACCATCTAGGTTTTTAAGCGTGACTTTTGCTCCGCGAACAGCCTCATCTAGTGTAAGCGGAAGATTTGCCACTAAATCACAGCCGCGTATAGAAAAATTATCGGTTTTTTCTACCTGCACCTGTAAGTACATATCTCCAGCTTCTCCACCAAACTTCCCTGGCTTACCCTTGGACTTTAAGCGGATTTTTTGCCCATCTTTTACTCCTGCTGGAATATGAGTTTTAAACGACTCTCCGCCCGATCGCAGCGAAACCGTAGCACCTTTGAATGCTTGTTTAAATGTTAGTTTGATTGAAGTTGTAATGTCTTCACCGCGTTCAGGCGAATTTTGTTGAGCAGATTGACCATACTGACCATATTCTGCGCCACCATTAAAGCCACTTCCTCCAAATCCTTGCGAAGATTGCGCTCCTGCGCCTCCCGTGAACATGGAGAATATGTTTCCCATGTCTGGTCCAGCTCCGCTTGTGGAGAATCGCACGCGAGAGCCGCCGCCCATTGGCGATCCGCCGAACATCGATGAGAATATATCACTGAATCCACTTGCGTCGAATCCGCCTGCTCCAGAACCTCCAGCGAATCTTGCTCCACCCGCTCCAAATTGGCGTATCGCATCGTAACGCTGACGTGTTTGCTTATCTTTCAACACGTCATACGCTTCGGACACGTCTTTGAATTTTTCTTCCGCTTCTTTTGTTTTGTTTAAATCAGGATGATATTTTCTAGCTAGTTTTCTGTATGCTTTTGTGATTGTGTCTTCATCGGCATCTTTGGAGACACCGAGCACTTTGTAGAAATCTTTGGCTAACCATTCATTTTCAGCCATTTGTGCCTCCTTCTTATGTTTCGAGCACATTGGCATAACATTTATATATAAACCTTAAATACAAACCTACTCGTGTTGGTTTTGCGTTTTTAAACAGTGTTTTAAACGTTTTAAACCAGCACGAGTAAGTTTTTATGGGATTCTTCGCAAGTCGGTAACTGCGTTTTAATGCGTTACATACAAACCATACGAATGTTTCACAGCGTGTTTCACGAGTTTGCTGGCGATGCAACAACCACTCTAGCTGCGCGAATCACTCGATCTCCGATCCTGTATCCTGCTTCTACAACAACATCTACTGTGTCTTTTGTAGCATCTGGATCTGGCTTATGCAGAATCGCATCGTGCTTAGTAGGGTCAAATTCTTCGCCCTTTTCGCCGAACTTTTCAACGCCGAATTTCTCAAATGCTTTGTCTAACTTTGCAGCAACGGCTTTAAATGAATCATCCATATCGCTATGTTCACGAATACGATCAATATCATCTAAAGCAGGTAGCAAAGCTGTTAAAACATCGATAATTCCATGTTGACGGAACCGATCTTGCTCTTTAGAAGCACGGTTGCGGAAGTTTATGAACTCTGCTCGCTCGCGTTGCAACGCTTCCAAATACTCCGCTGCCTCTTTTTTGGCTTTGCCAAGAGGCGTTAAAGAATCTTCTTTTTCGTTGCTTTGCTTGTCTGAAGAATCATTATTTTCTTTCGACTTACTAGCGTTGGCTGCATCGTCGGTTGCTGGCGACTCTTCACGTTCGGCACTTGCATTAGCGTCCGCATCTTGCGTTGCCGCATGCTTTGCCTCATGAGTAGCTGCGTCTTGTGCTGCGTCTTGTACTGCGTCTTGCGATGCATTCACATGCTCATTAGACGAGGCTGCACTAGCAGAATCTGCTGGATTTGGCGATTCTGCCGAATCGCCAGCATCCGAAGGCACATCTTCCAATCCGCTCAAGTAGTCGTTGGCGTTAAACTCGGACATTACTTGTTGTCCTTATCGTCCTTGTCGTCGTCCACCACTTCGGCGTCAACCACGTCGTCATCCTTTGCAGAAGATCCAGCGCCAGCATTTGCATCAGCAGAAGCGCCTGCAGAGCCTGCGCCAGCCTGAGCGCCAGCAGCACCCTGCTGAGCGTAAAGCTGCTGACCGATCTTTTGAGCAGAAGTCATAAGCTCGCTCTGAGCAGACTTAATCTTCTCAATATCATCGCCCTTCAAAGCTTCCTTCAAAGCATTCACCTTATCGGTAACTTCCTTGGAGATTTCGTCAGAAAGCTTATCCTTATTATCGTTCACAAGCTTCTCAGTCTGATAAGCGAAGGATTCTGCCTGGTTACGAGTATCCGCTTCTTCCTTACGCTTCTTATCTTCAGCTTCGTGAGCCTCAGCTTCCTTAACCATGCGGTCAATCTCGTCCTTTGGCAAACCAGAACCGCCCGTAATCGTCATGGACTGTTCCTTGCCAGTGCCCTTATCCTTAGCGGAAACGTGCACAATGCCGTTAGCATCAATATCGAAAGTAACTTCAATCTGAGGAACACCACGAGGGGCTGGAGCAATACCAGTCAACTCAAAAGTACCGAGAGGCTTGTTATCGCGAGCAAACTCACGTTCACCCTGGTAAACCTGAATCAACACGGATGGCTGATTGTCTTCTGCAGTAGAGAACACTTCGGATCGCTTAGTTGGGATTGCAGTATTACGCTCAATAAGCTTTGTCATAATTCCACCCTTGGTTTCAATACCCAAGGAAAGTGGAGTTACATCAATAAGCAGAACGTCTTTGCGGTCTCCCTTAATAACGCCCGACTGTACGGCTGCACCAACAGCCACAACCTCATCTGGGTTCACAGACTGGTTAGCTTCCTTACCGCCCGTAAGCTCCTTTACAAGCTCCTTGACGGCTGGCATACGAGTTGAACCACCAACAAGCACTACGTGATCAATCTGGCTTACGGAGATGCCAGCGTCGGAAAGCACGTTGTTAAATGGCGTACGGCAGCGACCGAGCAAGTCGGATGTCATTTCCTCAAAGTGAGCACGAGTCAAAGTCTCATCCAAATGCACTGGAGTTCCGTCTTGAGTCATTGCCAAGTACTGCATAGAAATTGAGGTAGAAGTAGAAGAGCTAAGCTCCTTCTTTGCTTGCTCAGCAGCTTCCTTCAAGCGCTGCAAAGCAATCTTATCCTTGCTCAAATCAACGCCATACTTGTTCTTAACTTCGCCAACAAGCCAGTCGATAATCTTCTGATCCCAATCATCGCCACCCAAGTGGTTATCGCCGTTAGTCGCCTGCACCTGAATTGTGGAGAAGCCGTCATCATCCTTACCAATCTCAAGCAAGGACACATCGAAAGTACCGCCGCCCAAATCGAATACCAAAATGCGCTCGTCTTCCTTGCCCTTTTCAAGACCGTAAGCCAAAGCTGCAGCAGTTGGTTCGTTAATAATACGAAGCACATTCAAGCCTGCAATCTTACCTGCATCCTTAGTTGCCTGACGCTGAGCATCATTGAAGTATGCTGGGCATGTGATAACAGCATCGGTTACTGGTTCGCCCAAGTAAGCCTCAGCATCGCGCTTCAACTTCATCAAAACCTGTGCGGAAATCTCTTGTGGAGTCCACTTCTTGCCGTCAATTTCAACAGACCAATCAGTGCCCATGTGGCGCTTTACAGAGCTAATCGTGCGATCAACGTTTGTTACTGCCTGACGCTTAGCAACTTCGCCAACCAAGATTTCGCCCGACTTGCTGAATGCCACCACGGATGGTGTTGTACGTGCACCTTCAGCGTTAACAATAACTGTTGGGCTTCCGCCTTCTAGTGTTGCAATGCAGGAGTTCGTTGTTCCTAAATCAATACCTACTGCGCGTCCCATAATATCTCCTAGCTATCTTTAATCTATGTACCTTAATATGCACTCAAATTCCTGGCAGCTAGCCTTGCGACTAACCACTTTTTCTTTTTACAAAACTTGAGTCTAACACACTCAAGTTATTAAAGTCAAGCATTTTTGAGCGCGTTTCGCAAAAACTTAATACTACTCCACTCAACTTTTGCAACTTTTCGCAAAAATCACGCAAATCTAAAATGTCTAAGCGAATTATCAATGGCGTTATATCGCGCCAAAACTCCAATAAGCGGCTTTCCTATACCAGTTATAATCTTGATTGCTTCAGTTGCCATCATTGCGCCAACAATAGCTGCAGTCGCGCCCAATACAGCCGATTTTGGTACTTTTTCTTTAGGCGGAGGGCAAGCATACAAGTCACGCAAACTAGGCCCTTTTCCTGGCACAAAAACGCTTACTTGACCTTCATAATAAAGAACTGAGCCATAGACTTCTGGCGCGCCAGCGCTCCAAGCAGCATCCGCAATCAAAAAGCGTGTAGCAAAATTATCACAACCATCAATTATTAAGTCGTGACTTTCTACGAGCTGCTTTGCGTTGTCTTCATTAAATCTATCTACAAGGTTGATTTTTAAACCTGGAGATAACGCTTGCAGACGCTTAGCCGCAAGTTGCGCTTTCGACTTGCCACACTGATCCACAGTGTATAAAGTCTGCCTTTGCAAATTAGAAAGCTCTACAACATCGTCGTCGCAAATCGTGATTTCACCAACTCCTGCGGCAGCAAGCGAAAGCAAGCACGGCGAACCAAGTCCACCTGCCCCAACCATGCAGATTTTCGCATCGCGAAGTAACTGCTGATGTTCATGCGTAAAGCCCGGCAGGAGCAAGTGGCGAGAAGTTCGTTCTGCCTCAAGCTCCTGCAGGTTATCATAGATTTTATTAATCGTCATGCTGAATAATATGCCGAAAAATATTCTGAATAATATGCTGAATCAATTACAGTACAAAATTTACAGTACTGCATCAGCCCAAGCGCGACCTTCAACAGGCGAAGAAGCGAGCGCATGCTCACGCTTAGGAATACGACCAGCATCGTGAGCAAGCTTTCCAGCAGTAACAGCAGCAGCCATTGCGCGACCCATCTTTACAGGATCTGGGCAGCGAGTTACAGCGCTTGCAAGAAGCACGCCAGAGCAACCGATTTCGAAAGCTTTAACAACATCGGAAGCAGTGCCAACTCCAGCATCCAAAATCACAGGAACGCCAGCTTCTTTGCTTTCTTGAACAATCAGCTCAATGTTTCGAGGATTTAAAATACCAAGTCCAGTTCCAATTGGAGCACCCCCTGGCATAACAGCCTTTACGCCAAGCGACACAAGACGACGAGCCACAATCGGGTCGTCATTCGTGTAGCAAAGCACGCTGAATCCTTCTTCAACTAGCTTTTCGGCAGCAAGCAAGACTTCGCGAGTATCTGGGAGCAAAGTATCGTCGTCTGCAATCACTTCGAGCTTAATCCAATCAGTTCCAAGTGATTCACGAGCCATTTTTGCTGTAAGAACAGCATCATGAGCAGTTTTGCAACCAGCAGTATTTGGCAAAACGTTAATATTATGGCGTTGCAACATGCCGTAAATATCCACGCCAGTTTTTGCGTGACGACGTAAAGCAACAGTCGCTACTTCCGCACCTGAAGCAACAAGTGACTTTTCCATAATGTCAATGCTTGTCATTCCACCAGTGCCAAGCAAAAGCCTTGAATGTAAGGTTTTACCACAAAGCTGCCAAGTATCGACATTTTCTTCATTATTTTCTGTATTATTTTCTGCCATTTTAAGCCTTTTATATAAATTTTTTGAAACTATACTCAAATTATTTGAAATCAACCGCTATTGTGGATCAGTCGCCTATTGAGGGTCATCCGCCCTGAACAGCGCTGAGAATTTCGATTTTATCCCCATCGCAGATGATGGTTGATTCCCATTGGGCGCGCTTAAGCACATCGTCGCCAATGGCGACCGCAATGCCAAAACCTAAGTCAGATCCGTAGAGTTGTGCAACAAGTTGGGCAATAGTCAAGTTATCCTTCACTTGAGTGGTTTCACCATTGACGACGATTTGCATAATTCAACCTTTATTAACGTCTATTAAAACTTGCGTTTCTAGAAACTTGCGTAACTAGGAACTTTCTTCACTAGAAGCGAGCAGGATTGCAGCTCTCCAAGAAGCCCTTTTCCTTCTCAGTCAACTCTTGCTCAAGCACAAGCTTTGTAGTCAAAGAAGAACCCAAAGCTGTGAGCAAAATTCCGTGACGGAAGTAACCAGTAGAAATAGTTGTGTGCGTCTTAGGATCAATGCCAATGAATGGTAAATCGTCTGGAGTTCCAGGGCGTCCACCAGCGGTAACCTCTGTAATCGAGCATTCCTGAATGCCAGGAAGTACGCTTGCTGCATCGCGGAGCAAATCAAGCACACCGCCAACCTTTGGAATATCGCGGTCGTCTTCGCGAGAAGTAGCGCCGAGCACAAGCTCGCCTGTTTCCTTAGCGCGAGGCACCAAATACACTGGGCGATCGTGCACAAAACCACGAACCACAGAGCTCAAAATTGGGCGCAAAGGCTCTGGAATAGTCATACGAATCATATCGCCCCACACAGCACGAAGCTTAAGCTGAGGAAGCATATCCTTAGCACCCAAACCAGATGCCAAAACTGTGTCTGGACCCAAATCGTCTGGAGTGCTTGCGCGACGCTCAATAACAACACCACGCTTTTCAAGTGCATCAATCATTGCTGCAGTGAAAAGACGAGGATTAATCTGATGATCATCTGGAACGCTTACAGCGCCTGCAATCGTCGGCGAAAGCGCAGGCTCAATTTCACGAAGCTTACTCACAGAAATATGCTCAGCTCTACGTCCGTAACGATGCTGCAAGTTTAGCAACTCGTTTACGTGCTCGTTATCTGCAGCATCACCGCCAATTACGTAAGATCCGCACTCTAAGTAGCCAGTTGGCTTATCGGTGTATTTTGCAACCGAATCAACCAATTCCTTATACATAGTTGCAGACTCAAACATGAGCGGATACAAGGCATCCTGCTGATATTGCATTTCTGCGGTAGGAGCTAACATGCCGGCAGCATGGTGAGAAGCACCGGAGACTGGATCTGGATCAATTATGCTAACTTTTACGCCAGCTTCCGTAAGCCTCCATGCTGTTGCTAAACCAATGATACCTGCACCAATAATACGAATATTTCGCATAATACTCCTTCCCTACGGCGGCATTACCCGCATCAGGTTTACGGTCGGCTTTCGCCCTCTCAGCCTGTATAGAACAAGCTCCCGTGTTTCGTCTATTTTGGTTAACTTTAAACCTTTTAGACTGTTTTTTAGATTATTTTTTAGATTATTTTCTCTTTTTGGCTTTTGCAATCACAACTACTGGCGATTATTTGCGGTAGTGCAATCATGCAAACGCACCCATGCGGGTGATTTGCAATTTTGCTTTGCATAAGCCACAGTTAGGGATTTTAACACTTTTGTGAAAAATTACTAAATCCATTGGTATGTTCTTAGCAATGTTCTTCAAAATGTTATTTTTAGTTTTCTTTGCTATGTTATCGGCGTTTTCTTCGGCGTTTTCTTCTTTACAACAACAAATAAAATGCGGAAAACAAACAAATAATTAATGGCTTGAAGAAACTATCCCCAAGCCATTAATTTACATTACTCCAATCGTAGCAGCATCACACACTGCTACAGATTAAACTAACGAGCCGAATGCCTCCTACGCTTAGACGCAGCACCAGCCACTCCGAGTCCAGCAAACACCGCAGCGAAAGCAGCAAACACCGAGGAGCTAGCGCCAGTATTAACGCCACTCACGTCACCACGCTTGAGATTCATTCCAGCAGAGTTACGCGCCGCGAGCATTCCATCACGCAAAGCTGCACGCGCAGCACGCAAACGAGCCAAAGCAGAATCAACCTGCCCCTGAGTAGCATTAGCGTCCGCTAACACTAAACGAGCATAATCCAAAGCCGCATTAAACTCACTCACCAAGCTAGAATCAGCCACTACACCATTAGCATTAGCCGAAACATCACCAAGAGCTTGATCAACCTCAGCCTGCAAAACACTCTTATCAACAACATTATTAACACTAGTAGTATTCGAATCATTAACACCAACACCAGTATTAACATCGGTATCGGTTCCAAAATCATAGTCAGAACCACTACCAACACCACTACCACTATTAATAAGCCTATTATAAGAATCAATCAACTTTTGCTTAGCATCACGAAGCCTACGAAGAGCCTGATCAACCTGATCCTGCGTAGCATTAGGATCCTTAATAACACTATCCGCATCATTCAACGCCTGCTGATACTCCGCAACATCAGCAGCCTTACCAATAATAAACGGAATAGACTTACGGAAATCAGGATCATTGCCCGCCTCAGTATTCAAATCAGACTTATCAGTCTTATGAGAATCAGCAAGCTTCTGCTTAGCATCCTGAAGCTTCTTCAAAGCAGCGTCAACCTGAGCCTGCGTAGCATTCTTATCACCAAGAACCTTCTTAGCATCCTCAAGCGCCTGCTTGTAAGCCTCAGCCTCAGGAGAACCAACAGCATTCTGATACTCAGGAGTCTTAGTGAAATCAGAATCCTTACCAGCCTCAGCAGTCAAATCAGACTTATTAGTCTTATAACCATCCGAAAGCTTAGACTTAGCATCCTGAAGCTTCTTCAAAGCCTCATCAACCTGAGCCTGCGTAGCATTCTTGTCGCCAAGAACCGTGTTCGCCTCATCGAGCGCCTTCTTGTAGGCTTCAAGAGCCTGCTTAGACGCATCATCACCCTTAGCTTGAGCATTCTGATACTCAGGAGTCTTAGTGAAATCAGAATCCTTACCAGCCTCAACAGTCAAATCAGACTTATTAGTCTTATAACCATCCGAAAGCTTAGACTTAGCATCCTGAAGCTTCTTCAAAGCATCATCAACCTGAGCCTGGGTAGCATTAGCGTCACCAAGAACCTTCTTAGCGTCATCCAAAGCCGTCTTATAAGCTTCAAGAGCCTGCTTAGACGCATCATCATCCTTAGCTTGAGCATTCTGATACTCAGGAGTCTTGGTGAAGTCGCCATCAGCATCTGCTTCAGACTTCAGCTTAGAAGGATCAGTCTTGTAGACGTTAGTAATCTTCTTCTTAGCATCTTGAAGTTCCTTTAGAGCCTTGTCAACTTCCTTCTGGGATGGGATGTCCTTTTCACCAGGCTTTGGCTTACCGTTCTCATCGAACTTGCCAAGCAAAGTCCTAGCTTTCTTCAACGCATCCTTATAAGCAGTGACGTCAGCATTATCCTTGTCGCCATCAGCCTTCTTAGAATCAGCGTTCTTGAACTCAGTAGTAGCCTCAAAGTCAGCATCCGCTACTGTGCCTCCGTCAGCAGTAGACTTCGCAGCTTCAGTATTCAAAGCCTTAGCATCGGTCGTAAAGGCGTCATCGATAGCTTTCTTTGCCTGTTGCAACTCATCCAAAGCTTTCTTAACATCAGCATTAGTTGGCTGCTTATCAACATCAGCATTCGAATCTGGGTTATTCACCTTGTTGATAAGTTCCTGCGCGGCCTTGAGCTTCTCGTTGTAAGCTTCCAGCTTCTTAGTTGCGGAATCATCTTTCTTTGCATCCTCTTCAGATTCAGCGTTCTTCTTTTCGAGCGCATTCTTGTACGCAACCGACTCTTCAAACTTAGGAGTTACAGGTTTGCCATCTTGATCTTTATCGCCGACTTCGTTAGAAAGCGGAGTTACATTAGTCTTATAACTATCAGCAATAGTATTCTGATAGTTCTTGAGCTGCTTTACTAACGCATCAACCTCACGCTGAGTAAGCTTGTTTGTATCCTTAAGCTTTTCAGCAATCTTAGCAATCTGACCTTCAAAACCAGTTTGCTTAGTAGCATCACCCAAGTCCTTACCAGCCTGCTCATGCTTAGCGTTGTTAGCGTCATCCTTGATAGCAGTAGCATTCTTGTATTCAGGCGTCTTCTTGAATACATCTTCTGCATATTGCTTGGCTTGCTTAAGCTTATCAACGTCCGTCTTGTAGCCGTCAACGATGTTTTGCTTAGCTTTCTTCAAAGCCTCAAGAGCTTCATCAATCTGCTTCTGAGTTGGATGATCGCTGAGGGTGCCAGATGTGTTATCTTGCGCCAACTTGCGTGCTTTTGCCAAAGCATCCTTGTACGCTTTCACATCATCATTGTCTACCTTATTGCCGTCAGCACCGTCCTTCTTCTTAGCATCAGCGTTCTTGAACTCTGGCGTATACTCGAAGTCGTCTTCAGTAACGGGAGCATGCTCAGCAGTAGACTTATTAATTTCTGTCTCAAGACCAGTAGTAACGGTCTTATACTTCTCAATCTCAGTACGAGCATCGTCAAGATCCTTAAGCGCGGCATCAATTTCTTTTTGAGTTGGCTGCGCATCCAAAGGCGTCTTGCTATCAGAATCTGCCTTCTTAAGCAATTCCTGAGCTTCAGCTAACGCTTTGTCGTATGCCTTTTTGGCTGCAGCAGCAGCGTTGTTCTTGGTGTCATCAGGAACAAGCTTGCCGTTATCTTCCTTCATGAAGTGAGGATCAGACGCATTGCGATACGCATCAGAAGTTTGCGTGCCTTCTGTAGGTGCAGCGCCATCTGTAGAGCCGTGCTTCTTTACGCTTTCCTTGAGCTTGTCGGTGTCGGTGTTGTAGGCGTCAAGAGCCGAACGCTTCTCGTTCAAGGTCTTAAGCGCATCATTAACTTCCTTCTGCGTTGCATCAGGCTTCTTGAGCAAGTCTTTTGCTGCATTAAGAGCAGCACCATACTCATCTACAGCCCTTTTAGCGGCATCATTCTTAGCATCATCAGCAGTTGTTCCGTCATCATTCTTGAAATCAGGATGCGAAGCATTCTTATACTCAGGCGTCTGCTTGGTGTTGTCATGCTCGTTAATCGACTTAAGCAAATCGTCAGTATTGGTTGCAGCAAACTTGTTCAAGTCAGCAACTGCTTCATTCATTCCCTTAAGAATTGCATCAATATCCTTATCAAGCGGCTCACCTTGCGCATGTGCCTGAATATTCTTCAGGTAGTCTTTGTCATCAAGGTTGCCGTCCTTCTCAGGGGTATTCGTATCAGGAATATCCTTACCATTTGCTTGATCCTTAGGCATCTGTTTATTAAGCGCCTGGTGTAGCTTCTCTACAGCTTTGTCATACCTAGTCTTAGCAGCCTTTGCCTCTACACTTGCATCATCTGCAGATGCATTCTTATACGCTGGGCTGTTTTGTATTGCGAGGTCATTAAATACAGCTGCCGAAAGCCTGCTGGTGTTAGTTGCATACTTGTCAATAACAGTACGAGCTTTTTCAAGAGCTGTCTTGGCTTCATTAATCAATCTTTGATCTGGAGCAGTTCCACCATTCTTAGCTTCTTCTAGCTTTTGCTTAAGCTCCTTGGCTTTTTGATAAGCATCGTTGTAATCTTTGAACGCTTTCTTGGCGTCAGTATCACCTGCTTGCGCCTTATCAAAAGCGTTAAAGTATGCAGGCATCAGGTAACCGCTAAAGTTATCCGCAAGCACTTTCGTAAGTTCATCAGCGTTACTTGCATATTTTTCATGCAATACTTTTTCAGCAGCTTCAAGCTTCTTTTTAGCATCGTCAACTTCAGCCTGAGTTGCTTTATCGTTCTTAAGAACCTTGCGCGCATTATCTAACGCGTTGTTATAGTTGTCAACAGCGGTTTTAGCAGCTTGCTTTTCTTGATCATTAGCGCCGCTAGTCTGCTTGTCAAAGGCATTCTTGTAGAAAGTGCTCTTTTTGCCGTTTGGCTTGTCCGGCTCAGGATTATCAAAGGTGAGCTTTTCAGCAGTTATCAGCTGCGACTTATCGGTAGCTTTAGCATCAAGCGCCTTCTTAGCATTCTCAAGAGCTGTAATTGCAGCGTTAACGTCCTTTTGAGAAGCGTTTGGATCTGCTGAAAGATCCTTTGCCTTCTTTACAGCGTTATCGTAAGCTGTGCGCTCACCATCAGTTGCGTTTTGATAAGCTGGGTCGGCGTTAGTCAGCGTTTGAGTGCCCTGATTGTCCCTACCATCCTTCACCTTGCCATGCTCAGCAATAGCAGCGTTAAGCTTTTCTTTGTTGGTGGTGAAGTCATTAAGCTTTGCGCGTGCAGCATCAAGCTTTGCCTTGGCTTCGTCAACAGCCTTTTGCGTGGCGTTCTTGTCGTCCTTTACCTTATTAGCTTCAGCGAGCGCTTCATCGTAAGCCTTCTTGGCGGCTTTAGCAGCTTCATTCTTCTTGGTATCAGGCTGACCACTTGCATCCTTGAAGTCAGGCTCAGTAACATTCTTATACCTATCAGTAGTTACAGTACCAGGTTTTTCAGCGGTAGCGCCTTCGGCAGCTTTACCATTAGCATCAATCGAGGCACTCAGCTTATCCTTCTTGGTAGCGTCACCATCAAGAGCCTTGCGAGCCTTGTCTAACTTAATGGTCGCATTGTCAATATCAGCTTTTTGCTTCTCAGTAAGGTCAGACTCTTTTGTATCTTTAACTTGCTCGTACAAAGCTTTAGCAACTTTGAGTGCATCATCGTAGTCGCTCTTTACCTTGTCCGACGCGTTGTAGTACTCATGCTGCGTTGGAACTTCATTGCCCTCAACAGCAACAGTCTTGTGCTCCTCAACAGATGTCTTCAAATCTTTCGTCTTATGATTCATCTGCGGCACAAAGATAACGTTAATTGCCTTTGCCGTATTGCCTGGATGTCGATTTTTCTCCAGATAAACATCCTTATAGTACGACATTGCATACGGCTCAACAAACAGACGTGCCTTGAAAATCTTGCCCTTTTTAGCAGCCACCGTTACAGAGCCAGCTTCTTCATCCCATGTATACGAACCAGCTTCTGATAAATTATCACCGAGGTCTACGTCAGAATTAGAGACTTTCTGATTCCCATACCAATAAGCGCCGTCCATATTGCCAAGCGTTAGCTCGCCCGTTGGCTCGCCATTTTGCAACGCATAGTGCATGTGCGACTTTTGCGCGGTATTCCCTGTACCTTCATAGGAAAGCAGCTCGCCGCCCTGAAGGTCACGCAAACCAGACTTTGGATTCTTTGGTGTAGCTTTCAGCAAACCAAGAATCTTTGTTGTATTAAACTCTTCTGCTTTAGTTGGGTCGTAACGGTAGATGATAGTGGTTTTCTGATCATTACTCCAAGAAATACCTTCGTCGGTGTCGCGACCATCAATCTTGGTTTTAGTCCACGAAACGTCGTAATCCGTACGAATATTTGGAAGCTTTGTAAGCTTATTCGCCTTTATATCAGACGTAAACTCGGCAACCGCCTTATCGGTCTTGATTTTAACGGTAATCGTGTTTTCCGCCTGACCGTTCGAGATGCCCTGATTAGCTTGACCAGCTTTAGTAAAATTGCCCTTAAGATATTCAAGCGAAATCTGATCTACACTGGTAAGGCCAAGTTCTGTATTGGTCTTGTTGGCCTCAAAAATCGACTGCTTGATTCGGTTAAGCTCCGCGGTTGAGTAATCGAGTGGGTTGGCAACAAAGACTGCTTTGTCACCAGTTGGAACGGTAACATCCTTTTCTGCAACCTTCTTCAACACAAGGTCGCGCACAGCGATCTTCGGCGCATCCTCAGTATCCACGCCGTCGAAATTAATTACAGCATTACCTTTATCAAACGAAATCTTATCTGCCGTAACGCCATTAATCTTGGCAAGCTTCGTCTTAATTTCTTCCTGAACTTCAGCCGAAAGATTATTCGGGTCTTCAACAATCGGCTTTTCAATAACATCGTTATAACGCACAATAGTCAGCGGAATAGCCTGCGACTTAAAACCAAGATCGGTAACGAAATGAGTATCTACGATAGATACACCAACTTTACTATTTGCTTTCGTTAATGCATTCTGATCGTATTCGTTGCTGCTAGTAGGAATTTTCTCATCGATAGTATCTAACTTTCGTTTACCAACCTTGCTTAACGCTTGAATTTGTGCTTCTAGCGATAGACCATCAATACCACTCTTGTTAACATGCGTTGTTTTGCCATTCTTTTTAGCATCATCCATAGCATTGTTGACATCTTTTTCGGTGATAGCAGCATCACTTACTTTTTTAACAATAGTTCCAGCACTTTTCGGAGGTACTAACAGAGCCGCTCTGAATTGATCTGATACTGCATCTTCTTTAGCACTTCCAGGAACTGGAGTTGGATTAATCTGAATCGAACGTGTTGCAGAATAACCTTGCGCATTCTTAATACCTTTGGAATCACCACGTTCATCTTTACGGAAAATCCTATTCATGGTAAGTGTTGCAGAACCATCAACGTTCTTTTCAAACACATATTCGCCAGAATATGGCTGATGTCCGTTATTGTCGGAATCAAAATCAATACTTCCTGCAGTTTTTTTGGTATTAATATGGTTTGAAGTTGAAGGAAATACAGCTACACGCGTAACAGCCTTATCTGCTCCATTAGCATCTTGCTGTTTAGGAAGCTTAAATATTATAGGATTATTTGCGAGTTGCTCATCATACTGATTATCCACTGTGCCAAAGCCATAAACGTTCGGCATTTCACCTGTTTGACTAGAGAAAGCTACTTCTTTTATGTCACCATTAGAAGCGCGATTCTGATTTTCAGATGTAGCGGCATCAGTTTGTGGATTTTCTTTCACCGCACGCTTTGTGCGCCTTGCAGGAGTTTCTGCAGTGGCGCTACTAGCTACATTAGTCTTATTATCATCAGTAGTCGCAGACTTATTATCCTTATTATCTACAGACTTACCATCAGCCTTAGAGTTCTCGCCCTTAGTGCTCTCAGTCTTACCAGTCTTATTCTCTTTAGCTGATTCAGTCGATGTAATAGGAGCAGCAGTTACCTTAGGTTCTACACTCTGCTTAGCATCTGCGGATTTCTTACTATCAGTAGGCGCCTCCACCTTAGTCTGCTGAGGAGCCTCCACAACAGACTTAGTATCTACACTATTTTTATTAGAAGGCTCAGCTTTCTTAGAAGCCTCAACCTTAGAAGCATCATCCTTCTTAGTAGTATCTGTCGCAGTCTTCTTAGAATCCTCAGCCTCAGCATTCTTCTTAGCAACTAAATTCTGCTCCTTTGCAGAATCATTCGTATTAACAGGCGCAGTAGCAGCCTCCGCAGCCATTGCAGGAGTTGCGCCAAAAGCAATCGCCGCGCCAGCAATTACGCCAGCAGCACCAGCCGAAAGAGCAGCCACTTTGCGCATGTCAACAACCTTTGCAGACTTATCTTTTGCAGAACCAAATGTCTTGTTGGCGTGTTTACCAGATTTTGTAGTCATGTTCTCCTCTTTCGTGAGTTTAATTCGATTTATTTGATATTGCTTTGCGCGCCAACCGTGGCCCTCAAAGCCCTATAGTTTTTGACAATAGTTTTACACAGTCTTATAGCGTACATCTATAATGATGTATCTAGCCTTTGATAAATCATTATAACATTTTAGAAAAAATTTTGAAGACAACTAACAAATGTTTATAGCTTCGGGGGATACATACCCCCCCCCCCCCAAGCCTTTTATTTTAAGGGTTTTTGCGAGATATTTTTTTCAAAAATTCTTGCGATTCTGGCGAGTCAACCGCCACTTTTAGCTCACTCATCTAAACATTTGTATATGATACAAATCACATTTTTAGACCCTCTGCAGCGCGCTTTTTCTTTTATCCCGCGTTTGTTCCCATATCAGGTTGATATGTAAACAAGAGCAGGAATACTTGCCCGCGTTTGTTCCCATATTTGGCGTTTCAATAAACAAACGCGGGAATACCCCTCGCGAGTGTAGAAACACCCAGCCCTCACACAACGCCAAGTAAGTGGAATCGTTCGCGCTGACTGCATAAAGTGCGGCGGAGATTCGAGATTTTTCGCCCTGAATAGAACTTGACTTCAAGTAAACAAAATCAAGAACACTTCCCCGATTTTGTTTACTTATCTGGCGTGTTGGTAAACAAAAACAAGAGTGGGTTCTTGCTTTTGTTTACTTATCAGTCATATAAGTCCACAAAACCAAGAATGCTCCCCCGACTTTGTTTACTTATCTGGCGTGTTGGTAAACAAAACCAAGAACAGAATGCCAGTGAGGGCTGGGTGATTCTTGGTCGAACAGTATAAGAGCGGCAGCCGATACCAAATAATCCAATGAGCCACCACTACAAACAAACTTCAACACAAAAACAAAATCAAAACCAAATCGGAACAACCGCAACAACAACCAACACGCAAGAGGCAGAGCGTTGTGAGACAAGAAACACCCAGCCCTCACGCAACATTAAGCAGGAATATCGCTCGCGCGTTACAGCGCGCTCACGTCTTCGCTTGCGTTGAAAGCACACTGTGCTTTCAACCTTAAGCAAGCTCAGCGCTACGAAGTAAAATCTCCTCAAGCGCGCGCTTAACCGAATCAGGCAACGTGCACTTCCATTGCGCCCACTTAGCAACCTCTGGGTGCTGCGGCGCATGTGCGTTAGTCAAGTCAACGCTTTGCTGATGGCGCTCAAACTCGCTTTCGCTAGTGTACTCAAGCGCACAAAGCTCGCTTATAGCACTCGCGCTGCCACCAGCCTGGCGAATCGCATCAAAAGCAATCTCCTTGCCGCGGTACGGCATTTGCGCCTGTAAAAGCAACCTGTAGCAATCGCCAACCTTAGGGTCTTGCGCAATTTGCAAACCGCCATCCACAATCACTCGCACGCAATCACAAACAGGCACATTGTGCACAGAAACAGTAAGACTTAGCGTAGATTCTTCGCCTTCATATGAAACTTCTACAGCCTTAGATTCAAGCTGATTTTCCCCAACAAAAACGCGAACGCGCGAAAAGTCTGGGCAAGCCACGCCTCTAAACACCACGCTCCAATCGCGATTAGAAGGCAGCGAAGAAACAGCACTATCACAACCCGTTGCAGCGTTGATCACAAATTGTGTAGATGCGTTGCCGTCGCGCCAAATCAACTCCATGCGCGTATCGGCAGTTTTCCCAGCGCACGCGTCTTCAAAGCAACCATTATCTTCGCGCATCACAAACTCGCCGTTCGCAGCTGGGAATGCAAGAACGCGCAAAGATCGCGGATTTTCAACGCTATTAACAGCAGCCGCCGCCTGATCGCTACTTGCGCAAGACGCTTCGCTCGGCAAAACTTGCATTGGAATAATGGCACCAGCGCGCGCAAACGCTGGCACGCGGTCGATTCCTCGCCAAACCTCAAACCTGCGCCCAGCACAGCCGCGCGAAACATAGCGCCTTCCGTCAAAGAAATCGTACCAATCGCCTTCTGGAAGCCAGACGGCAGTGCATCCGCGCTCAACTTGCTCGCACCCCTTGCTAACGATTGGCGCAACAACAAGCTGGCTGCCAAAACGGTACTCGTTCGGCATCTCGTATGCTGCAAGCGTTTCTGGCGATTGCCAATACATTGGCTCTACGATTGGTCTGCCATCAACCGCCGCGCGATAATTCATCGTATATAAATAAGGCAGCAATTGCGCGCGAAGTCGCAGCATTTTAACCATCGCATTGCGCGTCTCAGCCGGGAAATTCCACGGCTCTTTGCCCGCAAACGGCGAGCAGCTGGAGTGAAGGCGATTAATCGGGCTAAACGCGCCGAAAGCGTACCAGCGTGCCTCCAGCTCATCGCATCGCACGCCAAGCATGTGGCCACCAATATCATGGCTCCACCAGCCGTAGCCAATGTTGGACGCCGTAGAAGTAAAGTAAGTTTGAAAAGCCAGCGAATCCCACGTTGTTACGCTATCTCCCGAGAATCCCACTGGGTATCGGTGCGAACCAGGCCCCGCATAGCGCGAGAACGTAAGCGGCCACGCACCGCCACGCCCCGAATCCTGGTAATGCACGTGGTTAAGCATCCAAAGCGGATCCAAGCCAGCCTGCTTTGTAACTCCGCCCTGCTGCCAATCAATCCACCAGAACCCAACGCCCTCGTTCTCCATGCGCCGATGCATGTTTAGGTATGCTCGCAAAAAGCGCGGATTTGTAAGGTCAAACTCAACTGCCTTGCCGCTTGCAGGGTCAATTCCCATATCGCGCGCAACTTGCGCATAATCTTCTTCAAACGCGCGCACGCCGTCTCTCGGGTGCAAATTAAGCGTTGCAACAAGCCCTTCGCTGGCAAGGCTGCGCAAAAACGCACGATGATCCGGGAACAAATCGCGATTCCACGTGTAGCCAGTCCATCCCGAACCATACTTTGGGTCCACATCCGTTACATGCCAATCCATGTCGATTACGGCCGTGGAGAACGGTATACCTTCGCGCTTAAATCGGCTCATCAGCTGCAAATATTCGTCTTGGCTATACCTGTAGTACCTGCTCCACCAGTTGCTTAGCGCGAATCGCGGAAGAAGCGGCTGCGCGCCCGTAAGCTTGTAAAAGTCGCGAATTGCGCCTATATAGTTGTGACCGTAGCCAAAGAAGTATAAGTCTTTAGAGTTTTCTCCAGACACGCCGCCATCCGCCTTTGCGCGCGGCTCCACCCATGCTCCGTATGGGTTTTCTTTTCCATCAACAGCAGCCGCGTACGCGATTTGTGCCGAGCGCGAATCGTCTAACACGGCCCACCCGTCGCGAGATATTACGCCCATTCCAAGCTTTACGGCACCATCCGCCTCATCCACTGTTCGCGCTGTGCCGAGCAAATTGCCGTGGCATTCGTCGCCGTAATGCCATGTGTTGAATTGCGAGCCTGGCACTCCGCGCACAACAATGCTCAAGCCCTCTTTACTAAACGGCTGCTGGTTGTACGTGATCAGTAGTTTTTCGGTTTCGACTTCTATCCAGCCATTTTCCAAGTTTTTTACACTATATTTTGGATTAACAGATTTTGGATTAAAAGCGCGCGATGCTTCATCTTCGGTTGCTGGCGATTTTTCCGCGGCAATCTGCGCACTGCTCTCGAAGTTTCGTCTTACAACTGTTTGCGTAGGCGCGTCTACGAATCCGCCGTTTTCGCTCCACTCAAGGCGCACAAGCGAATCCGTGATTAACGTAATTCGCCAATTTTTGCCGATTATAACCTGCGATTCTTTTGCCTTAGCCAGCGGATTTTTAGCGTAATCGTAAAAAATGTGCGCGTCTTGGATATTTTGTGCATCTTGCACACCTTGCGCCTCCTGCGACTCACTCTCGTTTTGTAAAGTCATTAGACCAGACCTTTTCTACTTATCTTTTCTACTTACCACTTCTACTTGCCACTACCAGTTGAAATTCCAGCAATAAACTGCTTTTGGAACACCAAGTACACTACTATTACAGGAATAATAGCAAGCGATGCCGCAGCAAACAAACCGCCGTAGTCAGTTCCAAATCTTCCGCTAAACGTCTTCAATCCAACTGCAAGAAGCTGCTTTTTCTCGTCTGTAATCATAAGGAATGGCCACAAATAGTCTTCCCAATTCCACAAGAACGTAAATATTGCGAGCGCAGCAATAGTATTGTGGCTCATTGGCAGAATTATTCTGTGGAATATTCTAGAATCCGAAGCTCCATCTAGTTTTGCTGCTTCAATCAATTCGTCGGATATTCCGCTTATTGATTGTCGGAATAAGAAGATTCCAAATGCGCTTATTAAGCCTGGAACTATAAGTGCACGATACGTATCTTGCCAACCAAAGCTAGTCATCATGTCGTATTGCGGAATGATTGTTACTGCCCAAGGAACCATCATCGTGCTTATTACTATTCCAAAAAGCAGATTTCTGCCACGGAACCTCATTTTTGCAAACACGTATCCAAGAACGGCACTCGTGTAAATGGCTATTACCGTTTTAACTACCGATATAAACAATGAGTTAAAGAATAGCCTCAAAAAGTCGAATTTCTCTTGAATCCCAACGTAATTCCCAAATGTGCTTGGCTTTGGGAACAGCCCCCCATCTATGCGCACAATGTCGCTGTTTGGAGCAAAGGAAGATACAAACATCCAAATAAATGGCACGATTGTTAAGAAAGACAATAAGAATAGGAATATTGTTAGAAACCATCCAATAATGCTCTTTTTAAGATTTTGTTTTTTCATACTAACTCACTATCCTTAGACGCTTTAAACATTATGAATGTTAGGATTCCAGTGATTATAAATAGAACAACGCTCATTGCAGATGCTATTCCAAAGTTATACTTTTGGAACGCTTGATCAAAAATTAGGTAGCTGATTGTGTACGTTGATGTTCCTGGACCACCATTGGTCATAACAAGAATCTGAACATACGCTTGAATATAACCAATCATAGATGTGATTACTATAAAAAGTGTTGTTGGCTTTAGCAATGGAACTGTTATTCTAAAGAATTTTTGCACGCTATTAGCGCCGTCTATTTCTGCCGCTTCGTAAACATCTTTTGGCAGATTCATTAGTCCAGCCAAATATAATACCGTTGCGTAGCCAAAGTCTTTCCAAATTGTCATTATTATGATTGCTGGCATAGCCCAAGTGGAACTGTGCAACCAATTTATATTTAAGCCTGTAACCCTATCGATCATGCCAAACTGCGGGTCAAACATCCACATCCACACAAAGCTCACTGCCACCAACGGCGTAATTGTTGGCATGTAGAAAAGACCTCGCAACGTGTCTTTGCATTTAACAAGCTTGGAGCTTAACAACATTGCAAAACCAATGCCAAGAATAACGCGGAATACAACAGATACAAACGTAAAGATTGCGGTGTTTGCAATGGACTTCCAGAATAACTTATCTACTAAAATCTGCTTAAAATTATCCAGCCCAACCCAATTGTATGTTCCAACAAGCGGATTCCATTCGTGGAAACTGCCTGCAAAAGCCTTATATATTGGATAGGCAAGAAAAATCACAAAATAAACAATCAGAAACACTACTGCTATATTCCGAAAGGAGAAGGTTCGAGAAAGAGCAGTGCTTATTTTTGACATACCACCATTATGTTTTCTCATTTTGCTCAAATGAGAATCCTGATTAACTTGTTTCATGATTTTCCTTGCCTTACCTACTGAGCACAGTGATTACGATTTACAACTAGTTAACTAATCTGCTTTGTTTTTACTTGTGCTCTTTGAAGAACTCATACTTACTTTCTGCAGACGTAAACTTAGAATTCTTCATATCTTTAACCATTGTTGCTTGAGCCTCTTTGATTGCATCATCAATAGACTCACCATTTTGCATAACGTTCTGGAAAGCAGCCTTGCTACTTGTTTCCACGGTAGAAGGCGTGATTCCTGGCCAGATTAGGCGATCTGCACGCGGCTGAATCGCAGCCATTACTGGAGCCTTTAGAATCTCAGGATCGTTTTGCAAAGACTTCTTTGCTGGGAACGAGTTCAAATGCTTTACTGCCGAGCGAATAAACGCATCGTTAGCGAGAATGAACTTAATAAAGTCTTGAGCAACCTCTTGCTGATCTTTTGACTGGTGAGCGTTAATTCCTGGAGTGGATTCTCCATTGTAGCGATCGTACGCAAATGGCTTTTCTTTTGTAAATGTTGGAGTTGGGAAGACTCCATATTCAATATTTGGGTACTTTTCTTTTAGCACACCTTCGAGCCATCCCCAGGCATAAACCATTCCAGATTGGCCGTTTCCAAAGCTTTGCGTGTAATCCGTGCCAAAGTCGGTAGAAATGACCTTGTCTTTGTCGTACAAATTCTTCAAGAACTTCATGTTTTCACGCGTGACTTTGTTGTCAAAATTAGGCTTCTTGCCACTTTCATCAAAAGCAAGTTCACCACGCTGATAGTTCAATCCTTGATTGATTGCAGCATAAGCATCGCCGTTCACGTTAAATCCAGCCTGTTCCATCTTGGAACCGTTCCACTTAGTGAGTTTCTTTGCCACTTCGCGCAACTCATCCCAAGTAGAAGGAATATCTGCCTCGGTTAAGCCAGCTTCCTTCCAAAGCTTCTTGTTGTAGTAAATGTTTCCCGTATTGATTACGGAATCAATGTACTTTACATTACCTTTATCATCTTCATGCGCACTCGCCGTTGCGTAATCCGATTCCATAGCAGCCTTGTCAATCTTGTAATCGGCAGCATATGGGCGAATAAGCTCATCTTTGGAGTTGTGAATATTGAACAAAGCTGGGCCCTTTGTTCCCTTTAGAGCAAGCGGAAGCTTTGTCCAGTAATCATCCCAAGCAACGTTCTTAGTCTTAAACTTTACATTTGGATAAATCTTTTGATAATCCTTAATCATGTCGTAAATTGGATCAGTGGACGCGTCTCCCCAGCTCCAATACTCAAGCTGGATTGGCTTTCCTTGATTTACTAAATGATTTGGGTCATACTTTAAAGCTTGACCCATAACAGCTAGGCCTTTGTCTTTCTTTGTATCTGTTACTCCTGCTGCACCATTATTCCCACATGCGGCAAGCGTAGAAATCATGCCCAAAACTGCTATACAGGATATGCATATTTTTTTAATCTTCATTGTTACTCCACTTCCTCGTGAAATTGATGGGTAATTTTATAATATTGCTTTAAGTTTGACTCGGTCAAACATTAAAAATGTAAATGTAAAGGTTTTCATTTTGAATCCTTAATACTAAGCTAGTTTTGCACGAATAAATACTTTTTAGGCGGCGTGTCTAAAAATGTAAACCTTTTCATTTATGATGACTAGAAGCAGGGTGATTACAAGAGATGCAGTTAAAAACTCTGCAGCTAAAACGCTTAAAAGAGGTGCGACTTGTCAAAAACTAGTATTTGCGATGTAGCAACACTGGCAGGAGTGTCGATTGCAACAGTCTCCAGAACATTCGCACACCCAGAAAAAGTCTCCGCATCTACACGCGCCAAAGTCATGCGCGCAGCTGAACAAATGGATTTCACTGTTTCTAGAACCGCCGGAGAGCTTAAAACAGGCAAATCGTATCGCATAACGCTACTAATCGGAAGCAGTAAAATCGAATGGTTTAGCTCGGCAATTATAGAAGGATTAAATAGCGTACTTAACAAAAATGGCTACGACCTTGTAATACACCTTTTAGAAGGAGTTGAACAAAGAAAAAACTTCTTTAAAGAACTGCCTTTACGCGCAAACACAGACGCAATAATCGTATCGTCATTTGACATAAGCAGCAATGAGGCCGAACAATTACAACGCATAAACGTACCAATTGTCGGAATAAACTGCACAGCTTCTAAAGTGCTCTCTGCATCAATCGGAATCGACGATGCTCTGGGCATAAAACTTGCGATTCAACACTTAGCAACATTAGGACATAAGCGTCTTTTATACGTGTATGAGCATTTTTGTTCATCTTTCCGCTTTAGCTCGTCAAGAAGAATCACAAGCTTTGAAAACGTGTGCAACAATATTGATGGAATGCAAGGGAAAGTACTACCAATAGACATAAAAGATGACCCCATAGATGCCACTCTTTCTGAGCTTTTTACACAAGAAAATCCTCCTACTGCAATATGCTTCCACCAGGATTCAACAGCAATGCCGTTCTTGTTTAGATTACAAAAATTAGGAATTCGCGTGCCTGAAGATTTATCGATTATAGGATTCGACAATGGCACTTATGCAAAAGAGGCTGGACTAACCACAATCCGTCAAAATCCTAAAACAATGGCAGAACAAGCTGGGAACATTGCGATATCTCTTATAGAAGGTAAAGCTGTAGCGCGAAGACATCTTACAGCTCCAGTGCAACTTATTATAAGAAATTCTACGGCTGCGCCTAAAGCAAAATCGTGAATGCGCTTGCGATTACAAGCATAAGCGGATACCACGCATACATAAGCCAGCGGAATTGCTTAGTTTGCTTAGGACCGTCGCCATACGGACTGCGGTAATGCAGCACAGCCACGCCAACGCCAGGCGCCAAAAGCGACATAGCGCCGAACGCGCCAGCAATCAGCTCCATGCGAATCTCATGGTTTTCTAGGAATCTAAAAATGAGAACAAATCCTAAAAGTAAAGCTCCGCCCCAAAAAATATTCTGCCTAAAGCCGACTTTTCCGAAAAGATTCCACAATATTCCTGCAACCAGAATTACTACGATTGACGCCACTTTTTGCGCGCCCTTAAAACGCGCACGAACCATGTCGATTCCCGAAAGCACAAACAGTGCGATAACAAGACCAAACACTGGGTTTTGCGAGCGCATATCGAAAGCGCAACCAAAGGTTGTAAAGTCGTACGGAACTTCGCAAATAAGAGCCAATATAAGCAGACGGAGCGTGTAAAGGTTGAGGTTATGCGTGTTTTGATATCCGCGAACGAGCAGCCACGCGTACCACGGCAGAGCCGACCAGCTTATAACTTCGCACACCACGGCAGCAGTGAGGCTCCACATGTTGGAATTGGAAAGACCTCCAAAAAGGTGCGGAATCACGGTTGTACCGAACGCGCTGAGCATCATCATTACAGCGCCGAGCAGCTTGAACTTTTTGAGCGTAATCCCCATTTTTATGTTCTTGTCTGCGCGGATCTTTGGTTTTAGCGCGTCCATAATTCACCTCTTGCTCGCACGCGTGGCGTTAAGTGCGTATATAAGTACGTATATAAATACGTATACTACGCCAAGCTGGGTAGAGATTCGAGATTTTTCGCAGCGGATGAAGCGAACCTCAGCATCTTTGATGGTGACTCGCTGAAGCAGCAAGAAAAATCGAGAATCTCAGGCGATTAAGCAATACGCAATTGCTCAAGCACGTAAGAGGGCTGGGTGATTCTTGGTCGAACAGTATAAGAGCGGCAGCCGATACCAAATAATACAATGATCAACCACTACAAACAAACTTCAACCAAAAACAAAAAATTAAAGCCAAATCGGAACAACCGCAACAACAACCAACACGCAAGAGGCGAAGCGTTGTGCGAATCGACGACTTCGAGCTGCATAGCGCGCGAGAAGTCACCTCGATTCGCTGAGCCGCTTAAATGTAAAGTCCAGTGGACTTTACATGCGACGAAGGCGTGAGCGCGGCTAATCCGCGCGAGCGTAGAAACACCCAGCCCTCACACAACGCTAAATAGGAAAATCGTGTTATAAAACAAACAGAGCGAAGGACTGCGCGCCGAGTTTAAGCGCGGAAGAGTCGCAAGTAACCGCTCCAACCGAAATCCGCGGCCGCAAAATCGCCTCTGGCGTAATCCCTGCAAGCGCGCTAAGCGAAATCGTCTCCTCGTTTAATCCAGGATTCATAGCCACAATAATTTTTTCTGTAGAGGATTCGCCATCCGACCCATCCGGCTCAGCCGCGCATCGCTCGTACGCAAAGCTGCGACCATCCACAGGCGCGTGCAACACTCTCCAAGTGGCATCCGCATGCAACGCCGCGCACTCGTGGCGCAAAGCAATCAGCGCGCGCACCCAGTTAAGCAGCGAATCGCCATCCTGCTCCTGCCCCAAAACTGTTGGAATTTCGCCACTTTGCACGGCTTGGTTGCGCGAATTTGCGCAAGTCCTTCCATCCGCGCGCGCCTCAACAGGCAAATACAACTTCGACTTTGCAGCCGTGGAGAATCCAAAATTCTTGGAATCATCCCACTGCATTGGCGTACGCGTACCCGTGCGCGCGTAACCGCCTTCTTTTGTAGGAATATCGCGGTATTTCATGCCGATTTCGTCGCCGTAATACACAAACGGCACGCCTGGCATTGTAAGAATCATGCCAAACGCAATCCGCCTTTCGCGCTCGCTTAATCGCGGAGCAAGTCGCGGCGTATCGTGATTGCACGTTATAAAACTAAAGTAGCCATCGTTACAAGTAGCCTCGTATTGTGGGCAATAATCGTCTAAAAATGGGCAAATGCTGCCGCCGCCACGCGCATTAAAGTAGCTGTGGTCGTGCTCGGGATTGCTGTCTAGCGCATTATCCACATCTCTAGCTAAGCGCGCATAACCGTTAGGATTCCCATCCCAGCGCCAATTCAAATAAAAGTCCATGTCGAACCCAGCAGCCAGCGCCTGACGAGGCCTGCCCCACTCCGAAACGAAAGCAGCCTGCGGATACTCGGCTTTTACAGCGCCCAGCATTTCTTGCCATGCGTGAATCGTGTTGTCTTTGCCAAGGCTTCCTTCGCCATTGTTGTCGTCGTTTTTTACAAGCGAATCCGCCATGTCTACGCGGAAGCCGTCTGCCCCAAGCGAAAGCCAGAATCGCATAACATCAACCATTGCAGCGCGAGTTTCTGCCGCCTCCTTGGAATCTGGCGCGGATTGCCACGCGCGATCCCTATGTGCAAAACCGTAATTTAGCGCTGGTTGGCATTTGAAGAAGTTAAGAATATACGTGGCATCTCGCTCGCTTTCGCCGCCAATAAACGGCATGGAATAGCCACTAAACGCACTGTCTGTCCATATGTATCGCTTGCTAAACTCGTTTTCTTGCGCGCGCGAGCTTTGCTTAAACCACTCGTGCTCTTCGCTTGTGTGACCTGGAACAAGGTCTAGCAAAATGTGCATTCCGCGATTGTGTGCTTCGCTAAAAAGACGCTGCAAATCCTCGTTTGTGCCGTAGCGCGCTGCCACTTTTTTGTAGTCGCGCACGTCGTAGCCCGCGTCTTTAAATGGCGAATCGTAGCAAGGATTTAGCCAGATTGCATTGCAACCAAGCGATTTTACGTAGTCGAGTTTTTCGATTATGCCTGGAATATCGCCGATTCCGTCGCCGTTTGAATCGTAGAAGCTTTGTGGGTAGATTTCGTAGAATACGGCGTCGCGCAGCCATTGCGCATGTTCGTTTTGCATATTTCCCCCGTTTTGTTGGCGTATATTAACTTTTGCGTATATTAACTTTTGACTTGTCCGACTTTATTTTACTATTAACATTCTTGCTTTTGTTTCCGCATTTTGTACCACATTTGACCTAAATCACGTACATTCTCAGGAAAACAACTCCGCACTTTGTACCACATTTGACCTAAATCACGTACAAAAAGCGGAAAAGATTGACGCACTTTGTAGCTAGCAATCATCAATTAGCTTAACCAATCAATAATAAAATTCCGTTAAATTTACTGAGTTATAGAATAAAATACGATTTTCTAAAGCTAAAAAGTCACTTTACAAACAATTTTTCTAATCACTTGCGACATGATTTGCTAACACTTTTATATCCGTGTATACTACACAGTGCTTATACACGGATTTCAATAAAAATGTGACGCTGCTCAACGCAGCAAAACGCGATGTTGCGCCACATGGAATCTGTTACTATGCCACCAAAGAACATGCCAAGCTGGCATGATATAGGAGGTCAAGGATGACGAATATGAAGAAAGTGCTGGGCGCAGGCCTCGCAATCGCTACAATGTTTGGATTTGCTGCATGCGGTTCTAGCACCAACGCTGGCTCCAGCAGCAAGTCAAACCCAGTAAAGCTCACCGTGTGGTCTTCTTCCGAAGATCAGAAGGCTGGCGGCTGGATTCAGGCTATGGAGAAAGCCTTCAAGAAGGATCACCCAGAGGTTACTTTTAAGAACGCTGTTGTTGCTCCACCAGATGCTGCTAAGACCGTTAAGCAGGATGCTAAGGCTGCTGCCGATGTTTACCTGTTCCCTAACGATCAGCTCGGCGACTTGGTAAAGGCAAACGCAATTGGCGAGTTGAGCGATGATGCCGCTAAGCAGGTTAAGGAAGACAACGATGAGACCATCATCCAGTCTATTACTGCTCAGGATGGCAAGATGTATGGCGTTCCATACATGGGCAACACTTGGTTCATGTACTACGATAAGTCCAAGTTCTCCGACGAAGACGTTAAGTCCCTCGACAAGATGCTCGAAAAGGGCAAGGTTGCTTTCGATATCAGCAACGCTTGGTACCTTCCAGGCTTCTACCTCGATGGCAACATGACCCTCTTCGGTGAGAAGAGCAACGATGGCAAGGCCGGCATCAAGATTGGTGACAAGGCTGCCGAAATCACTAAGTATGTTGCAAAGCTCATCCAGAACAAGAACTTCGTAATGGATGGCGATGGTGCTGGCTTGTCTGGCATTAAGAACCACACTGTTGACGCTTACTTCTCCGGCTCTTGGGATGCTGGCGACGTAAAGAAGGCTTTGGGCGACAACTATGCTGCTGCTCAGCTTCCAAAGTTCAAGTCTGAAGATGGCGAACATCAGATGAAGTCCTTCGCTGGCTCTAAGGCTGTTGCTTACAACCCTAACTCCAAGGCTCCAGAGATGGCCGCTAAGTTCGCTGCATTCCTCGGTTCTAAGGAATCCCAGGAGCAGATGTACAAGCTTCACGGCGATATCCCAGTTGCTAAGTCTTTGGCTGATCTCGTTAAGGACAACCCAGCCGCTGTGGCTCAGATGAACACCATTGCTAAGACTTCTGTCTTGCAGCCAACCGTTCCAGAAATGGGTGCCTTCTGGGATCCAATGAAGACCTTCGGTACTGCATTGGCAAACAAGGAAGTCAATGATGGTAACGCTGCTGCAAAGGTTGCAGACTTCCAGAAGGGCTTCGAGGAAGCTCTCAAGAAGTAAGTATTAACTTACGACTATTTTCTAAATTTAGATTCTTTCAAAAAGAGAATAATATTTAGAAAACAACGGCAAGGACGCCCCGCTCCCCTAAGGATTTTAAAATCGGGGCGGGGCGTCTTTTGCTTGTAAAAAGCCCCACAATTTTACGAAAGGCATGTCATGACTGGCACGACATCCACCAAGCGAGGGAAGCGTAAGAAGGCACCTGATGCCGAATACATTGCCCCTTCGCAATACTCATTACAGGAGGCTGCAAAGCACGCAGACGTACTGTCTTGGGTTTCGATAATTATCTTCGGTTTTGGTAACTTCGTTCGCAAACAGTACGTGAAAGGTCTCGTATTCATTCTATGCGAGGCTGGAGTTCTTGCCTTCTTGGCCACAACTGGCGCTGAATATCTACCAAAATTCGGTACTCTTGGTACTAGGAAGCAAGGTAGAGTAAAGATTAACGGCTTCTGGCACTATGTGGCTGGAGATAATTCTGTTGAAATTTTGCTGTATGGCGTTATGAGCATTGCAGCAATTGTTGTTTTAATTTATTTAGCTACTTTGTCTTTGCGTAGCGCATACAAAGCTCAGTCTTTTGTGGCACGCGGAGAAAAGCCTATTACTTTTGTTAAAGATGTTGAGTCTTTGCTCGACCGCCATGCGCACGTTGGTTTTATGACTCTTCCAACCGCTGGAATTGTTTTGTTCACGGTTTTGCCATTGGTGTTCATGATTTCGATGGCATTCACAAACTATGATCGCGACCACACATTGCTGTTCCATTGGGTTGGTTTGAACAACTTCTTTAAGATTCTTGGAAATACAACTGGAACCATTAATGCTGGAATCTTCTTTGATGTTTTGATTTGGACCCTTGTTTGGGCTTTCTTCGCTACATTCTTGAACTTCTTCTTCGGCATGTTTATGGCAATGATTATTAACAGACGCACAACTCGTCTTAAGAGCTTGTGGCGTATCTGCTTCTCTTTGACCATTGCTGTTCCACAGTTTGTGTCTTTGCTTGTTATGCACAGCATGTTGCAAAGAGATGGCGCTATTAACCGTCTTCTCATCTCTTCTGGCTGGATTCATTCTCCACTACCGTTCTTCCAGGATGCTACTTGGGCAAGGGTTACGGTTATTCTCATCAACCTTTGGGTTGGTATTCCTTACACCATCATGCAGATCACTGGTATTTTGCAGAACGTTCCAGCTGAACTTTACGAAGCAGCAGAGCTTGACGGTGCAAGCTGGTGGCAGCGTTTCATGAACGTCACTATGCCATACATCTTCTTCGTTATGACTCCATACCTGATCACCACCTTCACTGGAAACGTTAATAACTTCAACGTTATTTACCTCTTGTCTGGCGGCGAACCAACACCAATTGGTTCTTCTGCAGGTAAGACTGATTTGCTCATCACCTGGTTGTACAAGCTTACGGTTGATAAAGATAACTACAGCATGGGCGCGGTAATCGGCATTATGACATTCATTGTGCTTGCGATTGTTGCTTTGATAACATACCGCAACTCTGGCTCCTACAAGAATGAGGAGGGATTCCGGTGAGTAATAAGAAGGATCTTATGCAAGGCGAACAGACTGTGCATAGTGTACGTAGCGTCCCATTCTGGCGCGATCAGCGTATCCGCCGCATATTCGGAGACGTTGTAGCTCATCTGTTCCTGATTGTTATGGCTGTGATTTGGCTTGCGCCAATCGTATGGGTGTTCTTGGAAAGCTTTAACCAGAACACTGCACCATATCAGACAACATTCTTCCCAACTAAGTACACGTTTAATAACTACATTCAGTTGTTCACTGAAAGAGAAGTTCTTGACTTCCCACGAATGTTCTTGAACACCTTGATTGTGTCTATTTTCGTGTGCATTATCTCTCTGTTCTTCGTTCTTGTAGTAGCGTTCTGCATGTCTCGTTTGCGTTTCCGCGGTCGTAAGACATTTATGAACATTGCTTTGATTCTTGGTATGTTCCCAGGCATCATGGCAGTTATCGCTATCTACTTCATTTTGAAGGCTTTTGGCTTGACGAATGGCTCTGTTGTTCTTATTTCCCTTATAATCGTTTACTCTGCTGGTAGCGGCATGGGCTTCTACGTTATGAAGGGTTATATGGACACCATTCCAAAGTCTTTGGATGAGGCCGCTTATTTGGATGGCTGCACAACTTGGCAAGTGTTCTGGAAGATTATTCTTCCAATCTGCAAGCCTATGATTGTGTTCCAAGCTATTGTTAGCTTCTTGGGTCCATGGCTTGACTTCGTTTTGGTTAAGACTATTGCTCGTACTCAAGATAATTACACTGTGGCTTTGGGCTTGTACCAGATGTTGCAGAGAGAATACATCAATCACTGGTTCGCACGATTCTCCGCTGGAGCTGTGTGCGTTTCCATTCCGATTGCAATCCTGTTTATTGTCATGCAGCGATTCTATGAAGAGTCGATGTCTGGCTCTGTTAAGGGATAGTAACCTCTACAGCAATTGTGGGGTTTAATTGAAAATGGGGGCCGAGCGTTTTAAAGCGTTTCGGCCTTCATTTTCTGAATAATTAAAAGAAGGATATATTACATGACGTTCACGTCTTCAACACAATGGCCAGTGTACTCGGGTCAGCTTGGATGCTCGCTTAATGAAAAATCAACAACATTCACAGTTTGGGCGCCAACCGCATCATGCGTAACGCTAAGACTTTTTGAAACAGGAAATAACAGCGAGCCGTTCAAAACACGTAATTTAAAGCCATTGCGCGACGGCGCATGGAGAACGTCAATATTGCAAAGGCTAGATGGCGTTTACTACGATTTTCTGGTGACTTTTGCGGATGGAAAAGTCAATCGTACAAGTGACCCGTGGGGTGTTGCTAGTGGCGTAAATGGCGAGCGCAGCATGGTTGTAAGTGAGGAACGCGTTAGCCCAGCTGACTGGCACAAAGATAAGTCGCCAGAGTTTGTACGCCATGCGACGGTTGTTTGGGAAACGCATGTTGAGGACTTTAGCAGCAATCCTAATGGTGGTTTTAATCCAGAACATAGGGGTCAGTATCTTGCTTTTACAGATTCGCATACGACTTTAGATGGCGATAAGCACTTCCCTACTGGAATTGACTATCTTAAAAAACTTGGCGTAACTCACGTTCAACTAATGCCAATCTACGATTTTGCTACTGTGGATGAGGTTGCGATTTCGTCTGCTCGCAAAAACGGTGAGGGTGTGGATTCGCTTTACAATTGGGGCTACGATCCACATGCGTACAATGTGCCGGAGGGTGCTTACTCTAGCAATCCATACGACGGTACGGCAAGAATACGCGAGTGCAAGGCGATGATTGGCGCTTTGCATAAGAATGGTATACGCGTAGTTATGGATGTTGTTTATAACCACATGTTTGAGGCTGCGTCGAATGTGTTTGAAAGTGTAGCTCCAGGCTATTTCTGCAGGCGTAAGGCTGATGGGTCTTTTGCAAATGGTTCTGGCTGCGGCAACGAGATGGCTTCCGATCATCCTATGTTTAGGCGTTTTATGATTGAGTCCATTTTGCATTGGGCGCGCTGCTACCACGTGGATGGCTTTAGATTTGACCTTATGGGCTTAACGGACGCGGAAACGTTGAACATGATTCGCGCAGAGCTAGATAAGCTTGATGGCGGCAAAGATATTCTTATGTACGGCGAGCCGTGGGGCGCGGGCGCTGCAGCTGTTGGCGATGACTGCCCTATGGGTGATAAAAATGGTCGCGGCCACCTTGATTCTAGAATCGGCTGGTTTAGTGATGAGTCTCGTGACACGCTTAAGGGCAATGTTATGGATCATCATGACCGCGGATATGTAAATGGCAATGAGTTTTGGACTGCGGATCCTGTTCGTAACGCGTTTAATGGCTGGCGTGGTATGCCTTGTGCTGGTAAAAGCGTTGGTCAGATTGTGCAGTATGTTTCTGCTCACGATGATTTGACTTTGTGGGATAAACTGTGTATTTCTATGCGCGATAACGCGTCTAGCAGCGATTTTGACGCAAGTGACCCAAACAGCGTTGCAGACATCTTTAGCGCTAATATTCTTAGCTCCGGCATAATTTTGTGTTCTGCTGGAATGCCATTTATGCTTGGCGGCGAAGAGTTTGGTCGCACTAAGCACGGTTGCGATAATTCCTATAATCGCGGTGTGCTTATGAATCAGCTGGATTGGTCTAGAACTAAACAATTCCAGCCGCTTGTAGAGTGGTATAGTGCGCTTATATCGCTTCGCGCTAAGAATGCGGAGTTTTATGATGCTCAGCACACAAGGCTTACTGCGTCTGATAATACTGTTCTTGCGGAGCAGATTGGAAGCGATTTGATTGTGTGCGTAAATCCTATGAATGATGCGTCTGCAACAATTGATTTGCCTGCTAAATCTGCAAACCCGTGGCGCTACGTGTTGGATTCCACTGAGTATTTTGCTAAGTGGACGGGGCGCGACTCTGGCAGCTGCGTTTCTATGCTGTGCGATGATAATGGCTCTCAGCGTGCGGTTCATGTGCCGCCGCGTACATTTGTTGTGTTGAGTCGCAAGCGCGCTTGATTGCTCGAGTTCTTGAGCGCGCTCGACTTGCATTTTATCCCGATTTTGTTCCCTTATTCCTATGATTTGGGAACAAAGTCGGGATTATTTTTTGGTTTATAGTCGAATACTAATATTTTGAATACTTAGTCGAATACTTAGTCGAATACTAATATTTCAAGGCAAATCCTTGTAATTTCCTTAATTGTTCCTTATAACTTGCCAAAGTTAGCGAATTATTCCTGTTGTTCTGCTAGAATCACTTTTATACTTTATACCCCTATTATGTATATGCAGAGTAGAGAAGTAGAAAGTTCAGAAACAAGACAGGGACGTGATGCAGACGCAGATTGTATGCCAGCGCTTTGATCTTACAACTTGATAATTAAACAAATATCCCCACCCCCCAAACCTAAATGATTTGAAGAATGAGGTAAATATGAACGCTAAGATTGCAGCCGCCATCTCTTTGGGTGCTAGCTCTTTGGCTCTTATTGGAAGCATAAGCATTGCAAACGCTGCCAACGCCGCCGACGCGACTACAACAGATACGTCCAATCATCCAGCAGCACGGGTTGAGACCATATCCAACACTGGTTTTAATGCTGTTAGCAATGTTATGTCTTACGGTCCAGAAGATTCTACACCACAAACCGTTAATCCTCCTGTTGCTGGCGACGCTGTTGCTGGTAAGCAAGAGAAAGAAAATTCTGGAACAGTTCAAGGTTCAGACACATCTAAGAATAACACTCCAGCAAATGCAGAGATACTCCAAAAAGTCGAAGAATCAACGAAACTGCAAAAAGAAGCTAAGAATAAGCATGATGAAGCAAATAAAGCTGTAGAAGAAGCAAAACGAGAAGTTGAAGATACTGCAAGAAAAATTAATGAAGCTGTAGAAAAGAAAAATAATGCAGAAAATAGCATTGCTGAGACCAATAAGAAAATAGAAACAGAGACTCAGAATATAGCAAATGCCAAGCAGCGCATTGAAGAGAAGAATAGAGCCGTAGAAGAGGCAGAAAAAGCCAAGAAGGTTGCTGACGAGGCTAGACAAAATGCTGAACAAGTAAACAAGATTAGGTCTGAAGAAAAAGCTGCAAAAGATGAACTTGCTAAGGATGCAAAAGATGACCACGAAGATACTGCAGAAGATTTAGCAAATGAAGAAAAGGCTAAATCTACGCTTGAAGCAGAGCTAGCTGAAGATAGAAAAAATGTTGAACAAGCAAAATCAGATGCTGAACAAGCAGAAAAAACCGCTGCCAAAGGTAAAGACGCTGAAACTAATCTTAATAAAATCAATTCAAATCTTGAGAAATTAACAGAAGAATTAAAAGAAGCTAAGAATAATAAAGAAACAAACTCCAGCAAAATCGCAGAGTTGAAGAAAAATGTTGAAAAAGCAAATGAATCTGTTTCAAATGCTAAAAAGGATGTAGAAGAAAAGAAACGTAAATATGTTTTACAGCAAGAAAAAGTAAATACTCTTGAAAAGCAGCTACAGGAATTAGAAAAAGATACTTCTAAACTTGGCAACTCTGAGCATGCTGAAAAAATGAATAAAATAGGACAAGAAAAACTAACTGAAAGCGATGCAGCAGAAAAACTTAAATCAGAGTTAGACAATGCTACTCGTACGCTTCAAGAAGAAACAACAAAAGCTAATAAAGCTGAGCAAGATCTGATGGAAGCAAACAAAAACAATGACGCTATTAATGAAATATCAGATGCAATTAAAGAGTTAACTTCTGAAAAGGAATACAATAATAAGATTGTATTGGAAGCTGCTGAAGCAAAAGAACTTGCATCTAGAAAGAAGACTGAGGCTGAAAAATTAGCTAAAGATATTAAAGAAAAAGAATTAAAGTTACAGGAATACGAAAAAACAATAGCCGAATTACGCGAATCTAAACAAGATGCCGAAAAAGCTTTTTCTACCACTAAAGAGGCAGCAGAAAAAGCTAAAGAGGAGGCAGAAAAAGCTGCTCAAAACTTACTAGCAAGAACAGAAGAAGCACTAAGAGCAGAGAAAAAAGTTCAAGACGAAACTGCTAATTTTGAAAACGCTAAAATGGATAAGGATACCGCCGAAAAGAATCTTAATCAACTGAAAGAAGACTTGAAGCGAATCGATAAAGAAATATCAGAAGCGAAAACTACTGTTGAATCAACTAAACAACTTGCTGAAACAGCAAAGCAAAAACTAAATGATGCAAAAACTAATGTTGAAGCAACTAAAGCAAAGATCTTAGAGCTAAAAGCTTCGATTGAAGAGACCAAGCGTACACTTATTTCAAAATATGCTGCGAGCACCCAAACCATAGAAACAGCTTTTGCTTTCATGATAAATGAGGTTGCTCATCGATCTAAAGAACTTGATAAATCAACACAAACGTTGAACGATGTGGAAAAGAGTCTCACTGCAGCAAAACAGAAGGCTGAGGAAGCTTTGAATCCACAGGCGCAAAAGCCAGCTCCTGCTCCAAGCGCGCCGCAAGAGGCTCCACAGACTCAGCCGCAAGAGACTCCACAGGATCATCCACAAAATCCTGCAGTGCCAGAAACACACGCTCCTTCTGCACCAGAGTCACAAGCTCCGCTTACACCTCCAGCGCCTCCAGCGGCTTCAAATCCACAGGTTCAGAAGCCAGAAAACGGTGTGAATCCAGAAAACAACGCGAAGCCAGAGGACAACACGCAAGATAGCAATAGCTCTTCTCGAGGAGACTTTGCAGGAAGCAACTCGCAGCAAGACGGTGGCAATTTGAGTGTTGCTCCAGCTCCAAACACTCCGCAGAATGCGCCACAGAACAATGCTGCACCAAGTGCGCCACAGGCTTCGGCTCCTTCTGCTCCACAGTCTGCTCCACAGTCTGCACCTAAGCACAGTGCTGTCCCAGCAAAACAAACGGAGTCCACACATACCGCAAAAGCTGCAGAAGCACTAGTAGAAAACGCTACTGCTAAGTCGCCAGCAACCGCAGAGACTCCTGCACGCACGCCTCGTGCTGCAGCATCTGCTGCAGCACCTACTACAACACCATCTACCGCACATTCCCATACGCAAAGCGATGCCGAAAAATCAAATAACAGCAACGCTTCTAAGGGAAAGGAAGATGTAAAGAGCGAATCCAAGGAATCCGAAGATTCTAAGAATAACGAATCTAATAACAACAATTCTAAGAACGAAGAATCCAAAAACGAGGATTCCAAGAGCGCAGAGGCTGCAACCCCAAAGGCAACAGCTCAAGATTCTGGAAACAGCGCATTCATGAAGATTGCAGCAATCGCAGGAAGCATCACTGCTGGAATCGCAGCAATCGGCGCAGGATGGCACTTTATGCGAATTCGTCGCAAGTAGTCGCAAGTAGTGAACATGCGCAAATAATCGCAAATAACAAATAACAAAACCGCAGTTGGCATTTAGCTTTCTGCGGTTTTTGTTAATGCGGTTTTTGTTAAATCCCACTAAAATCGCCAATATTGCAAACGATATCAATACTTAATATAATGGTTAGCTAGAGCGTGCCTCAATCCAGTGATGTGTTGAGAAATCGCACTCTTCGACATCGTTTGCAAACCAACATCGATGCGACGAGATTACATGTGCCACTGATTAACAAAGGAGCATCATGAGCACAACAGACAACGCCAAAACAAAGGCTGCCACGCCTGTGCCCGTAGAAGAAAGCGCAGAACGACTCAATCGTCCACTAATTCAGCTAGCAAAAGCCTGCGGAGTTGCAACTTTCTACATAGACCAACTAGGCGACTATACGGAAATTACCGATGAAGCTCTTGTTGGCGTGCTAGATGCACTAGGTTGGCAAGCAGATACAGAGGAAAATATTGCAAACTCACTAAAACTAGTGCAAGAAAAGCGAGATAACGAACTTCTGCCACCAACCGTTGTATGCTTTAATGGCACAAAAACAATAGTGCCTGTGCACACTGGCGGCAGTGCAATCGACCCAAGCAAAATTCATGTAACGCTGACTTTAGAAGACGGAACAGAATACGAGGATACGCCTGATAAGCCTCTTAATAACTTTAAGACAAGCAAAGAGGGCGACTTGTTGCTGGAACTTCCAGAAGATTTGCCAATGGGTTACCACACTCTGAAAGCAACTGTAGATGACGAATGCTCCTTGCATACTCAGGTTACACTGATTTCTGCTCCAGCAAGAATCCCTCTTCCACAAAGCGTTCAGGAACGCCATCGCTGGGGCTACATGACTCAGCTCTACTCCGTGCGATCAAAGGAATCTTGGGGAGTTGGCGATTATGGCGATTTGCGTAGACTTCTTAAAGACGCGGGTAGCATTGGCAAAGCCGACTTCATGCTTATAAACCCAATTCACGCTTGCGCACCAGTGGCACCTTTAGAGCCTTCGCCTTATTTGCCTGAGTCGCGCAGATTCTTAAACGTAACTTATATTCGCCCACAGGATATTCCAGAATACGAGCAATTAAGCGATAGCCAGAGAGAACAAGTAGAGGCTCTGCACGAGTCGGTTGAAGCGCAAAACAACGATCCAAATCCTATGGATATTAACGCTGCTTGGAGCGCAAAACTACCAGCATTAAAGATGATTTTTGAGCAGCCTAGAAGCGCAGAGCGCGAGCAGGATTTCGCAGACTTTAAGGCGCGTTCTGGAGAAGACTTAGACGCTTTTGCAACTTGGTGCGTAGCCTTTGAAGTTTGGGGCGCTCCTTGGGGAGATAACCTTTGGTTTGATACCACTGGCAAGGGCACTCCGCAGATTGACGCACTTAAGAGCGAGCACGCCGATTTGTTGGAGTTCCACCGCTGGCTGCAGTGGATTGCAGACGAGCAGGTTGCAGCTGCCCACGCCGAAGCCAAAGCCGCTGGAATGGCAATCGGTCTTATGCAAGACATGGCTGTTGGCGTTCACGGCTATGGCGCAGATGTGTGGTGGAGCCCAGAGCGATTTGCTAACGGCGTTAGCGTTGGTGCACCTCCAGACTTCTACAACCAGCAAGGTCAAGATTGGGGTCAGCCTCCATTTGACCCTAATTATCTAGACGAAACTGGATACATTGCATACCGAGACATGGTTCACAACGTGTTCTTGCATGCTGGCGCGGTTCGCATTGACCACGTGCTCGGTCTTTTCCGCTTATGGTGGATTCCGCAAGGTCAAGGAGCTAAAAACGGTGCTTACGTGTACTACAACGTGGACGCTATGCTTGCTGTTCTTAGTATTGAGGCAACTCGCGCAGGCGGATTGGTGATTGGCGAAGATTTGGGCACTGTTCCAGCATATGTTTCTAAGGTTCTTGCCTCGCACGGAATTCTTGGAACTGTTGTTGAATGGTTCACTCACAACGACGATGCAGAAAAAGCCGCTAAGAAGGCTGGTAAGAAGCAGATTATATTTGCAAACCCTTCTACATACCGCGAATACGCTTTGGCATCTGTTACAACTCACGACATGCCACCTACAGCTGGATACCTTGCTTTCGAGCATGTTAAACTTCGCGAGGAGCTTCATTTGCTTACCGATTCTGTAGAAAGCTTCCAGAAGGCTGCGAGCGCAGAACGAGACGCCATGATGAAAATGCTTTTGGAAGGCGGATGGATTAGCAAGGATGCTGCAGAACATGTAGAGGACCATGTGCAAGAGATTGTAGAGGCCATGCATGCGATTATGCGTACTTCCCCATCTTTGCTTTTGCAAGTGGCGCTTGTTGACGCAGTTGGAGAAAAGCGTTCGCAGAATCAGCCTGGAACAAGTACAGAATATCCAAATTGGCGTATTCCTCTTGCTGACAAAGATGGCAATGTTATTCACACTGACGAAGTGTTCAAGTCGCCTAGAGTGCTTTCTATGGCAGCTGTTATGAACGGCAAACAATAGTTAGAATTTAAGCCAAAATAACAGTCAAAACAACAATAAAACAACAAAAAGAAAGGGCTAAAAACCTTTATAAATAAAGCCATTTAGAGTATAATGGAAGGGTATGGTTACCTGTTAAGAGTAACTTTATTCCCTCCCCCGACATGGTGTTAGGATTTGTGCATAGTTGCACATTTAACGCACCTTGTAATGATGTCCCAAATGAGGCGAACATCCGTGATGGTGTTCGCCTCATTAATTATTTTGCCGATTGCCCTTATTTGGTTACCACGGTTATTTGGTTACCCAAATAACCAATTAAATATAATTCTCGGGTTACTAATGTCAATTCACAGATCACTTACCACTTGTTTTAACGTATTTTGCAAACACGCGCTCAAGCAGCGGAGTGTGAAGCATAATCAAAGACCCCCATCCAAGCAAAATCAACAATGGCAATCCCTGCAAAAAATACTTTAAAGATAAATAGACAAGCGCAAAAAATACAGAGTCAAGCAAAACCATCATAAAAGTGGTTGCAATGTAAGATACGCTAAAAATCAACGAATTAATCAAAGTTCTACCAACAGAATTTTCAAATCTTGCTTGAAGAGCAAACACCCATTGAGCAACCAAAACCCATAAAATACTAATCGCAAACTTTATTATTAAAAGTGGCGTAAGCTGCAGAAAAATCCAAGACCCTACAATTGCCACAAGAATCGGAAGCAAAATTATCCAAATAATAGTAGATTTAACAAAATTATTTTTAAAAGATTTAAAATAGATTGAAGTTGTGTGTGCTTCGCCGCGCTCAATTCTTCTAGCAGTTTCATGAGCAGCTGTAATTGATGCGCCAATCGTTATAATCGGAACACTCGTAATAATCATTAAAATGGTAAGCCATACTGCGTCTGCAAACGATTCCATTCCTTGAGCAAACTTTGAATCGGGGCTTCCAAAAGAAATCATTACAACCACTCCTGCATAGTTAAACGCAATCTAAAACAAATCTAAAACAAATCTAAAACAACAATACACTAAAAAATACTCCTAAACACAAATGATGGTGGAAGCAAAGTTTTGCAACCACCATCATCATGCAACCGAAGCCCGAAGGAGAAAAGACCTCAGCCTTTTACCGCACCAGCCATAACGCCTTTGATAATATACTTCTGGCAGATGAGGTAGAAAATAATAATTGGAAGAATGGCAAGAACCAAGCAGCCCATCATGGCACCCATTTCAACAGAACCATAACCACCCTTCAAATATTGAACTGCAATCGAAACAGTCTTATACTTGTTCAGATCCAAAGTGAGGTAAGGAAGAAGGAAGTCATTCCAAATCCACATTGTTTGCAAAATCGACACAGATATAATAGCAGGTCTCATAATCGGAACAATAATCTGGAAGAATATGCGCGGTACGGAAGCGCCATCAATCATTGCGGACTCTTCCAACTCCTGAGGAATACCCTTCACAACGCCCGTGAAAATAAACACAGCCAAACCTGCGCCAAAGCCAAGGTAGATAATCCACAATCCCCAAGGGGTGTTCAATCCAAGCTTTGTAGTGATGTTGGAAAGAGTGAACATAACCATCTGGAATGGCACAATCATATTGAACAAGAACAATACGTAAAGCAGCTTTGCAGCCCAATTGTTTACTCGCACAATCCACCATGCGCACATCGAAGTGCACAAAAGAATCAGAACCACAGCGCCAATCGTTACAACAATTGTCCACCAGAAGCTCATCAACAAATTCGTGCGGTTAATGCCAAGAACGTAATTATCAAAACCAATAAACGACTTTGGAGTAAGTGAGAATGGCTCGCTAGCAATATACACCTTTGACTTAAAGGAGTTCATAAACACTAACGCGATTGGGAAAATCCACAACAAACTCACTACAGCAAAAAGCGTGGTCCAAAGCACAGGATGCTTAGTCTTCTCGTTCATGCTGCCACCTCCTTAGACGTTGTCAACCTGTTCTGAATCAAAGCAATTACAGCCACAATGATGAAGAATATGACTGCCTTTGCCTGACCGACGCCTTCACCATTGATTCTTCCATAGAATGTGTTGAAAATGTTCAACGCCAACATCTCCGACTTTCTGGAAGGAGCACCATTAGTCAACGCCAAGTTCTGATCGAACAGCTTGAATCCGTTTGTAACAGTCAAGAATGTGCACACTGTAATGGACGGCATCATAAGAGGAATCGTAATCTTAAACAGCGTCTGCATTGGAGTTGCGCCATCAACAGCTGCCGCCTCAATAACATCTCCTGGAAGCGCCTGCAAACCAGCAATGTAAATAATCATCATATATCCGATTTGCTGCCAGCATATCAAAAGAACCATGCCCCAGAATCCGTACGTTGCAGAATACGTAATAGCACGACCAAAATAGCCTAAAATACCATTAAGCACTACTTGCCAAACATAGCCCAAAACAATGCCACCAATAAGATTTGGCATAAAGAACACTGTACGGAATAAGTTTGAACCTTTGAACTTCTTTGTAAGCATATACGCAATTGCAAAAGCAATAACGTTAATAACAACTGTTGTTACAACAGTAAAAGCAGTTGTGAAAATCAACGAATGAATAAAATGAGGATCGCGCAAAGCCTTGCGATAATTGCGAATACCCACAAACTTTCCATCCGTAACAGTATGGAACTTAGTAAAGCTAAGATACACACCCATTACGAATGGCACTAAAAAGCCGATTACAAAAGCAGCAAACGTTGGCAAAGCGAATAACGCCCACCATTTGCGTATTGCTTTTCCACTCATATTAATCATGACTCGTCACTTTCTCCTCCTTGAGTACAACGCCTGTACGAGCGTCGACGCCCGAACCAACACTTTTATATTACTACATGCAACAGCAATGTCAAACGTTGTCATTTTTTGCATGTCGTTACGCGATGAAATCAAAATCAAATGTGAAGAAAATCCCTATTTTTGGCGATTTTGCAGCAAAATCTGCTATTATTATTTTTATTGCAAACGTTTGTGTATAAGAGGCGCAATGAACATTGATGTATGCGCTGCTCATATACTATCGTTGAAGATGTTTGAATGATATTAATGAAGACATTAATAAAAATATTGATGAAGATATTGATGTTGTGCGAATAAAGGAGTTCACATGCCGGCTAATATTCAAGATGTTGCCAACGAAGCTCACGTATCAGTATCTACTGTTTCGCGCTCATTTACACGACCAGACTTAGTTTCCGCAATAACTCGCGACAAAGTGTTGGCTATTGCAGAAAAACTAAACTTCTCAATATCTCGTTCTGCAGCCGCGTTAAAATCTGGCAGAACTCTAAGAGTCGCACTACTAATGAGCGACAGCATTCGTCTGTGGTTTAGCGCATCCATAATGCAAGGATTGAATCAGGTTCTTCACCCAGCAGGCTACGATCTATCAATTTTCCAAATATCAAGCAGCCAAGAGCGCGCAGAATTTTTTGATATGCTACCAACTCGAAGAAATGCGGATGCTGTAATAGTTTGCTCATTTGACGTGAATAAGTCGGAAGTTGCTTCATTAAAGGCAACTGGCGTACCAGTTTTAGGCATAAACTGCTTATATCCTATGGACTGCGATTTTGACGCAACAATTAATATTGATGACGATCAGGGCGCTAGGCTTATGGCTCGCCACCTTATTGGATTAGGTCATAAAAATATAGCTTATATTCGCACAAATCGCGATGTTTCCCTTCATTTCAGCGTTTTACAACGTTATCATTCGTTTATTGACGAATGCAAGATTAACAATATTACTCCTACAGAAATCGTAGCTCCAGAAGGTTTAGACCGCATAAGTTCAATAGTTTCATCGCTTTTAAGCAACAGTAGTATGCCTACTGCAATCGCATGCCAAGAAGACGGAATAGCAATACCTTTAATGTTCCAGCTTTCTAGAAGCGGATACAGCACACCAGGTGATCTTTCAATTATCGGTTTTGACGACAGCTTCTACGCTAGAGAAACAGGACTTACAACTATTAGACAAGACCCTGTAAGTATGGCAGTGGATGCTGCAAAAATGACTTTATCTTTAATTAATAGAGATTATTTAGATGAAAGTCGCCGATACATTACGATTCCAGCACAGTTAATTGTGCGCTCGAGTACATCTCAACTTGACGTAGATTAGTTTAAGTACCATCTTAAATGCAATCTTAAAATACTATTTAAATATCAGACTAAATCAGACTAAATTCAAATTCAGCCTAAATTCAGCCTAAATTCAAACAAAAGAGCTTCAAACCCCTAAGGCTTGAAGCTCTTTTAGTAGGCTATTAATGCACTGTGCTAATGCAATTACATCAACAGCCCAATCTTATTAAATTATCATTTTAAATTATGTTCTTAAATTATGACTTTAATTTGTAATCAAGTTTAAGCCGAATAATCAATATTCAGATTAATCCTGATCTTCGTGAGTCTGAGCAACTTCCTTAGCCCAATTGTCAACGAAGGCGCTCTTAACCTTATCCCACTTGCCAGTGCCCTGAGCATACTCAAGCAAAGCGGAGCCAAGATCGTTCTTCCAGTTGTCAGATGGCATCATAGTGAAGTTCCAGCTTACAGGAGTCTTACCAGACTGAGCATCTTCAACAGCAGCAGCAGTCAAAGGATTCTCAGACTTCATATCAGCAAAGCTCTTGAATGGAGTGGTGAAGCCCATCTTCTTAGACATAGCTTCCTTGCCGTAATCAGAGGTAAGAACCCACTTCAAGAAGTCCTTAGTTGCCTTCTTGTTTGCATCCGAAGTCTTATCGTTAATGCACCAGTAGTTCTCGGAGCCAGTAGCCAAGCCCTGCTTTTCTTCGCCCTTAGCACCAATGTAGATTGGGAGCATGCCAAGGTCTTCAGCCTTCATACCAGCCTTCTGCAAGTCGGTCCAAGCCCAAGTACCATTCTGATAGAACACAGCCTTGCCAAGCGAGAACTCAGAGTTTGCATCCTCGCCAGTCTTAGAGCTGAGCTGAGTTGCAGGAGTGGTGGAATCAGTAATGTAAAGATCAAAGATCTTCTTGTAGCCATCAAGGAACGTGCCCTTAATCTTTGCTGGCTGCTTAGTTACCTTGTCTGCCTTGAACTCATAGTACAGAGGAATGTTTGCAAGGTGAGTCTTAAAGCGCCAATCAGAGCTGGAATCGAAGCCAGCAGAAGTGAAAGCACCATCAACACCAAGTTCACCCTTACGAGCCTGAATGTCATCAGCAACAGCCTTAAGCTTATCGAAGGAATTAATCTCTTCAGCAGACTTTACCTTTGCATCCTTAAGCTCAGTGTACTTCTTTAACAAAGACTTGTTGTAAATCAAGCCGTAAGTTTCCATTGCGTATGGAACACCAACAACCTTGTCTCCATCCTTAAGAGCAATATCCTTGTTCTGAAGCTGCTTGTAAAGCTCGGTATCCTTAAGATCTGCAGTGTAATCCTTCCAGCTTGCGTAGCCAACAGGGCCATTCACCTGGAAGAGTGTAGGCGCTTCGTCGCCCTTGCTGATTTCACTCTTAAGAGACTGCTCATATGTGCCAGAGGCAGCGTTCTGGACCTTTACAGGAACACCAGTCTTCTTGGTATATTCCTTAGCAACTTCCTTCCACTGATCAGCAGATTCTGGCTTGAAGTTAAGGAAGTAAACCTTGCCCTTATCGGAAGAATCCGAAGAGCTGGAACCGCATGCAGCGAGCGCACCGAATGCCATCGCGGAGCAAGCTACAAGCGCAATTGTTGACTTAATTGTACGATTCATCATCGAACCTTTCTCCTATGCCGTCGACCCTACTATGAGCCGCCGCACCCCTAGGTGCCCTTTTCGACAATTTTTATTATGCCTCAAATGCAAAAATATTGCAAACGATAGCAGTGTTGATATGATGGCGTGTCGAATAATCTGCAACAATCACAAATCAACAATTCCAGCGAACGATTACACGATCTCCCTTATAAGTTCCAAGAGCGCTGTAGTGGGCGGTGTCTAGTCGCAGCAACCGCGCTTGAGACGCATCAACGCCTAACCATCTCATAGCTAAAATTCTAAGAACATGCGCGTGCGCAACAATAATCACATCCTTGCCGCTTTTAAGCTTTGGCAAAACAGAGTCGATTATTTTTTGCGTTCGATCAGAAACATCCTGCAGACTTTCCCCATTGCAGCGTACTACTTTCACTGTTTCACCACTCGGAAGAGACTCTTCACAAGAATCCGACATAAACTCTGGAAGAGCCTTAGGACCATCTCGCCAAACATCCCACGATTCTACTCCGCTTAACGCGGAGACATCTTTTCTAGTTCGCCCTTCTGCACACCCATAATCCCATTCAGCTGCGTACTCTAGCGGCGTGCAATGCGTAAAACCTGCTAGTTGAGCTGTTTGACGAGCGCGAACAAGAGGGCTTACAAACTGGCAGTCCGCATCAAAACCCTTAGGAAACGCTTGTCGAATGCGCTCACCAGCATAAACTGCTTGCGAACAACCAATTTGTGTAAGCGGTATATCCGTTCTACCTGTATGCTGACCTGATTCGCTCCAAACAGTTTGTCCGTGACGCAAAAGAACAAGTCTTCCCTCGGGAGCTCCGCCACAAGTTGCTGGAACATCTTGAATCTCGTACGAATCTCCGCTAAATGAACCACCATTAACGTCAACGTCAATACTGTTCAGCATAAATCCACTCCGCCTTAAGCACCGCCAACAAGTCGAAAATCTGCGCTTGGTGCCTTAGCGCAAATCTAAACCCATTACATACAAACTGGCTCCACTGCCATGTTCGCTCGCTTTTATAACACTTTTATAACACTTTTACATGTCAATTACTAATTGGTATTTCGCTACCATTAACATAAAAATATGACGTTAACCCAAAATGATTCACGATATGATTCGCAGCACGATTCACGACAAGACTCTTCTGGTCAATTTTATACCGAATCTTCCAACGCGCATGCAGATTATAGTGCGACTCATAATACGTCTCGCATAGCAACTCGCAGCGCGTCAAATCTTACAATTAAGCGTTTAAACAGGGTTAGCGATAAAGCTATTGCGTTAAAACAAAAAAGACTTAAAAATCCTGACACTTTGTTAGATATGATTGCAAAATCTGCAATTCCTGCAATCGTTACAATGGTCGTAGGTAAAGTCGCAGAAATCGTATGGAAGCATTACGTAAAAAACAATAAAATGCACAAAATCGCGCAAAATAAACAATTTGAGAAATACAGAAAAAATAAAAGCAGTAAAAATAAAGACGTAAATAGAGAAGACTATAAAGAAATCAATAAAGACAATAAACAAGAAGATTCTTTACTAATGAGCATCGGACTGGCGATTTTTAGCGCAATCTTAACAACAGTTGCTGGTAGATACACAAATCGCGCGGTACTATCTGCGATTAATAAAAGGCAAAGTCGCAGAAAATAACAAGAAAAACAAAGTATTAAAAAACAAGGTATTTTAAATAATTTAATATTATAAATATTTTTAAATAGCATAATTTTAAGGAAATAAAATGACAGAGTTGCAGCAAAATAACGATCAAGACAACGAACAGATTGAAGAAAATAAAACAATTCAAACACTTCTTAATCGCAGATCTATACGCGCTTTTAAAAACGAGCCGATTGACCCACAAATTGTCAAGACTCTTGAAGCAGCGGCGCAAAGAGCAGCATGCAGTCAGTTTTTAAACGATTGGTCCGCGATTAAAATCACAAGCGTAAGCCTTAAGAAAAAGCTTTCCGAGCTTGGAAATCAAACTTATATAGCCACAGCACCACTTCTGTATGTTTTTATTATTGACCAGCACAGAAATGCTGCTATAGCGCGCAAAAATGGCATTGATGCAAACGGAAACGACTTTACGCTTAAAACAGGATACAGGTTCTCACAATCACGAAATGACGCAATTCTTGCACTACACGCTATGGAAACAGCCGCGGAATCGCTTGGACTTGGATGCGTAATTCTTGGTTCAATTTTGAACAATATACCCGATTTAATTGAACTTTTGAAGTTGCCAAAATACACGTATCCAGTACTTGGGCTTGCGATTGGAATGCCAGACCAGTCCCCAGAACTAAAACCTCGTATGGATTCGAGCATGCAATTCTTTGAAAATGAATATCCTAGCAGCGATGAAGTTTTGCTTGAAAAACTTGCCGAATTCGACGAAAGAGTGCATAAATACTACGATTTGCGAAATGCCAGCAAACCAGTAGACGCGTTCAGCTCACAAATCACAAAGCTTGCTGTAGATTCTGGAGCCAAAAACCATAGTTGCGAATCGCAGCTTAATGCGCAAGGATTTACTTTTAAGTACTGATTTACTGATTTACTGATTTTTTAGCGTTAATTTTTTAGCGTTAATTCTTTAACGAAGACGCGGCTTATACCCGCGTTTTCTAGACTTAGGTTTGGTTGTTTCAAACCGCGAGCGCATATCGCAATACTTACGAATTGCAGGATTTGAATGCGTTAAATGCCAACTTCCGCAATAATCGCATTTATAAACCCATAATCTCGCTCCGCGCTCTCTAAGGCTTTTATCCGCTGCCATAAGAGCCTGCCCTTTATTGGCATACATTATTTTTTGGGTAGATTCACATCTGCGCGGAGTAAAGAAATACATGTAACCCATAGTATCACCGCAACAAACTGCGCAATTATTTGCCAAAAATGTACCAAATTTGACCCATTTTTGGCACAACGTCAGCAGCTTCTTCCTGCATTTGTTGTCGCAATAGCCAATTCGGTAAACAAACGCGGGAGGAGTACTCGCGCGGATTATACGTTCGAGCGGTGCTACAAACGCACTACAAGATTGTGAATTGCGCAAAATCATATTACAGCAAATCAAAATAAGTTCAATTTAATGTCTTTTAGTTCAAGTCTTAATTATTATTCAGCCAAAATTCAAAATAAATTCAATTTTAGGCTTGCAAAATGCTTTTTTATGCGTAAAATTGTCTTTTAATCGCCTCAAAGTTCAATTTATAGCTTCTATTTTGAACTTTGTTGTAAGTTTGTTCAATTTAAGAATGCTGATTTTATAAGCTTCTATGAGAAAGACGGATTATGGCACAGAATTTTGCAAACGACCTTAAAAAGGCCATGAAGATCAAGGGATATAAGCAGATTGATGTAATCGCGCTTGCAGCAAAAAATGGTCATAAGCTTGGCAAAAGTCAACTAAGTCAATATTTAAGCGGCAAAACTGAGCCACGCAAAGACGTGCGAGATATGCTTGCACAAATTCTTGGAATTAACGGCGACGGAATCAAAGGCGGCCATTCGTGCGCAAAAGTCGCGCAAAACTGCCAGCCTGCAGAAGAATCACAATTAAGTCAGCCACAGCTCACAGAAGAACAACTTTCCCAAACACTCAAACATAGATCTTTCAACAAATCCACCAAACTTGAGCACGTGCTTTACGACGTTCGTGGCCCAGTTGTAGAAGAAGCAAACCGCATGGAAGCAAATGGAACGCATATTTTAAAGCTCAATATTGGGAATCCTGCGCCTTTTGGTTTCCGCGCTCCAGACGAAGTGATTTACGACATGCAGCAGCAGCTTATTGACTGCGAAGGCTACTCGGACAGTCGCGGACTTTTCTCTGCGCGCAAGGCGATTATGCAATACGATCAGCTTAAGGGCATTCCAGGCGTGCAAATGGAGGATATTTACACTGGCAACGGTGTTTCCGAGCTGATTAATCTTTCTATGCAAGCGCTTCTTGATTGCGGCGACGAGATTCTTATTCCAAGCCCAGACTATCCGTTGTGGACTGCGTGCGCGAGCTTGGCTGGCGGCACTCCTGTGCACTACATGTGTGACGAAAAGTCGCATTGGTACCCAGATATTGCCGATATTCGCTCTAAAATCACTCCTCGCACTAAAGCAATCGTGATTATTAACCCAAATAATCCTACGGGTGTGCTGTATAGTCGCGAAGTTTTGGAAGAGATTGTTAAGATTGCACGCGAGTTTAATTTGATTATTTTTGCGGACGAGATTTACGACCGTCTTGTTATGGACGGCAAGAAGCATATTTCGATTGCTTCTCTTGCTCCAGACGTATTCTGCGTAACTTTCAGCGGACTTTCTAAGTCGCATATGATTGCTGGCTTCCGCATCGGCTGGATGAGTCTTTCGGGAGATAAGTCCAAGGCTCGCGACTACATTATGGGACTTAACATGCTGTCTAATATGCGCTTGTGCTCGAACGTTCCTGCGCAGTCGATTATTCAGACTGCTTTGGGTGGATACCAGAGCGTTGAGAAGTATTTGGAGCCAGGCGGACGCGTGTATGAGCAGCGCGAGTATTGCTATAACGCGCTTCAAGAGATGGATGGCGTAAGCGTTGAACGACCAGACGCTGCTTTCTACATGTTTGTAAAGCTCGATCCAAGTCGATACAACATTCACGACGACGAACAGTTTGCTCTTGATTTGCTACGCGATCAGAAATTGCTGATTGTGCACGGCAAAGGCTTTAATTGGCAGACTCCAGGCTACTTCCGCGTAGTCTACTTGCCGCGCTTGCAAACGCTTCGCGACGCAATGGGCAAACTCTCCAGCTTCCTCTCCTACTATCGCCAGTAAAAAAAAATAATTTTTATATAAACAAAAAAATTATTATTAATTCTGGTCATATTACAAAAATTATGCACATAGTGCCACGCTAAAAAAACTTAACGTGGCACTATATTTTTCATAGGAGGAAGGAATCAAAGTATTTACTACGCAGCCTATTCTCGTATAGATGCTGCTGGGCCAATTGACTCACGCAGCAGCACAGTAATAGGTAGACATACGTGACGAGATGATGCTCGTTCATACCCAGCATTCAAAGTCTCTACTATATATTCAGCAGCTAAACGTCCTTTAGTTGTAACAGGCTGTTTAACTGTTGTCAACGGTGGATTACTACATGCAGACTCATCTAGGTCGTCAAAGCCTGTAACAGAAATATCACGTGGGATTTGTAAACCAGACTGTCTAGCAGCATCCATTACTCCAAATGCAATAACATCACTAAAGCAGATGAACGCAGTTGGAAATACAGAATTATTTTGTTTAGTTATTTGTGCAAAAGCTTCTTCTCCTCCAGTACGAGTACATGGCACCTCAATAACATTTTTCTTATCGACCAGTGGGGCTATTCCATTCTCTTCTAAAGCAGAAATCACACCATCAATACGGCGACGAATTGTTCCATGCCAAGAAAGATACCCATCATCATTGCCTGATTCTGGAGAAATCACCACAAAATTGCGATGGCCCAATGAAATAAGATGCTCAGTTAGTTCTTTCATAGCGCGCGACTCATCAATATTGATACTCGGAGCCTGGCTATGTACTTCACTGTCAACAATCACAAATGGCTTTCCTTGCTGCATAAGAGCTTCAACTTCACCACGATCTTCTTCTAAACCAGTTACTATAAAACCGTCAACGGCAGCATAAGGAATTGCTTTTAACATAGAATTACGAAGTGGAGGCACTAAAAGAAGCGTCAATCCCTCTCGCTCACAGATTTGCCCAATACCCTGAATAAATTCTGAATAGTATGGGTTTTCTAACACTCGCCCTAATTGCTGTGGTAGTAACAATCCCAAACTATTTGTCTTTTGAGTTCGCAGCATATAAGCAACAGGATTACGCACATATCCTAGTTCCTTTGCAACTGAAAATATGTGTTCTACAGTTTCTGACGATAAGCGATCAGGAGTATTATACGCAAAGGAGACAGCAGATTTAGAGACACGCGCTGCATCAGCAATATCCTGCATTGTAATTTTCTTTCCCATGCTTCACACTTCTTACTTCTACATTATTTTTACTATTGAGCTTGCAATACGATCATAGAATTATCTTTATTGTGGCGCCAACTATCTCCAACAGTTACACCATTTATAATTCGCCAATTATGATTTTGCAATTGTTGAGGTAGCTTCGATGAATTATACTCTACTAAATTACTACGTGAAATAATCATCAAAAGAGATTCTTCCTTATGCTCTCGCGAAATAATGACAGTATCTCCATCAACAGCGTAACAACTTTGAGTACCTCTTCGCAACGCAATATGATCACGCCGCAATGCATTTAATTGAACAATTGTACGGAATATTTCAGCATTTGTATCAAGACTATCCCACTGCATGCCAGAACGGCACCCTGGATCATTATCGCCAACCATACCAAGTTCATCACCGTAATAAATCATAGGAGCACCTTCGCAGGCAAACATGCAACAGTAGGCAGTTATGCAATCCTCAGTATTATTTTGGTGCGCAGTTAAAACACGCTCAGTATCGTGACTACCCAACAAATTCATCATCCCATGGTGATATCCATACGGTATGCGCTCCTGCAAACGGTTAATACCGTTAACAAAATCGTATGCATTGAATCGCTTTGTCGCAGTAAAACCTAAAACTAAATCACGCAGAGTATAATTCATTGTGCTATCGGTAGTGTCTCCTTGCAGCCATTGAGCAGGGTCTCTCCATTCTTCAGCTATCAAACATAATTCTGAATTTTTTTCTTTAACAACTTGCCTAAAATCCTGCCAAAATTCTGGATAAATAAAATATGGAACGTCAAGACGATAACCGTCGATACCTTGATCAATCCAATATCTCGCAACATTAAAATGATGCTCACGCACCTTTGGATTAAACACATTCCACTTCGGTAGATATTCACAACCAGAACAGGTTTTATAATTAGGCACAGGCAATGACTTAACTGGAAAGTTTTTCACTGAAAAATAATTAACATATTCTGAATTCTCTTCATTTTTAACAACATCTTGAAACATCCAATGAGTTTTACCACAATGATTTAAAACTGCATCTAGTACTATACGTATATTCCGCTTATGCGCTTCATCTACCAATGTATGGAAATCTTCAAGAGTTCCTAAAAGTGGATCGATTTTAAAATAATCGTTTGCGTCATAACGATGATTTGTTGCAGCAGAAAAAATTGGATTCAAATAGAGCGCGTTGCAACCTAAATCATGAATATAATCAAGTTTTTCTGTAATTCCAGCAATATTACCACCTAAGAAATTCTCACGCGTAGGCTCAGCATCCCATGGATCAAGCGGCACATGACCTTCAGTTAGCATACCGTAGCCTTCACAACGATGGAAACGATCAGGAAAAATCTGATAAAATCTTGCATCAGGCAACCACTGTGGTATAGACATAATAAACCCCATCCCTAATATTTCTACAATTTCTAATCTTTCATACCAGTATTGGCAATTCCTCTAACAAGCGCACGTTGGAAGAAAAGGAACACAATAATACTTGGTATTGTTGCAGTCAAAGTTCCTGCCATCAAATAATTCCAAGAGGTTCCGTAACGCCCTACGAAGGATGCTAAACCAATCTGAATTGTACGAGTTTCATCCGTATTCGTAACCAATAACGGCCAAAGGAAATCATTCCACGCAAAGAGAAAACTAAAAATACCAAGCGTCGCAAACGCTGGGGACGACAATGGAACGATTACTTTGAAGAATATTCCAAACCTGCCACAACCATCAATGCGCGCTGCCTCATCAAGCTCTCGAGGAATTGTTGCAAAATATTGGCGAAGTAAAATAATGCCAAACACATCTGCAAGCCTAGGAACAATCAAAGCATACAGCGTATCGACCCATCCTAAATTAGCGACTATCTCATAAGACGGAATAACAATCACAAAATTAGGAATCATCAATGCAGAAAGCAGCAGAATGAATATTGTTTTCTTCAAAGGAAATTCTAATCGCGCAAAAGCGTAGGCGGCAAAGGCATCAAATATTAAATGTCCTACAACAATTCCTACCGTCATCAATAGCGTATTCCAATAATATTGCGCAAACGGCGCCGCTTGCCAAGCGTGAATATAGTTTTCCCAATGCCATGATGTAGGAAAAATTGAAGTATTCGTGTATGTTTCAGCACGCATTTGCAAAGAAGTAGTGAACATCCACAAAAATGGAATGATTACTGTTGCTGAACCTAAAATCAGAATCGCATGACGCGCCAAACGCGACCATAATGATGACTTCATTATTCTTCTCCTTGTGCTCCAGAAACTTTCCATTGAATCATCGTCACGCCTAGCACTAGCGCAAGCGTAATGAACGCTATTGCTGTTCCATAGCCAAAATCACCGAGCTTGAACGCATCACGATACATCATCATGCCAAGCACTTCCGTGCCTCCGCGAGGACCGCCACCCGTGAGCATGTATGCAAGGTCGAAAGATTGGAAGCTCGTTACCAATGCCTGAACTACTACAAAAAACGTCATTGGAGACAGCAATGGGAAAGTAATCTTCCATAATTTTTGCCACCCAGTAGCTCCATCTAATGCAGCCGCTTCATACACGCTTTTTGGCAATGCTTGTAACGCAGTTAAATACAAAATAGCGTTAAAACCAATATTTTTCCACACGGTCAAAAGAATTAATGCAATAAGCGCAAGCCAGCGATTTTGTAACCAATCTGGTCCGTGTATATTGAATTTCATCAACACACTGTTCACGAATCCAGAAGGATCGAGCATATATTTCCACACAATAGCTGCAGCCACAGAAGATGTAACCACTGGAAGGAAGTAAATACTACGATAAATACTCCTACCTCGTATAGGCGCATCAAGCAAAAGCGCGAGCAACAATCCAGTCAGCACACTTAATACACATACACCAGCAGCATAAATAATTGTTACCATTAAGCTGTTGAAAAACTCAGGATCTTGGAAAAGACGAGCATAGTTTCCCAAGCCAATAAATTTCTTTTCTGGAGAGAACCCATCCCACGATGTTAGTGAAATATATACAGCAGACAACACAGGGTACAGCACGAAACCACCAATAATAAGCACTGCTGGCAACAAGAATACCGCAGCACAAATTACCTGATCTTTCTGGTAGTGCCTGTGCGCAGACTTGAGAAAATGACGTTTTTTCATTACATACTCCTTGATGCAAAGAACTCCGATAGCTGAGCCAACTTTATTTCATTCGACCCAGCTATCGGCACAGTATTTGTGCGATCAGCCTTTGGCAATCACGTCGTTTACTGCCTTTTCAGCATTCGCAAGCGCTTCGTCAACACTCTGCTCTCCAGCGAAAGCCTTCTCCACAGCCTTTGCAAATTCGAAGGAAATCTTTGGATACAATGGAGTATTTGGACGCGTATGAGCAATATCCATTTGTTCCACAAACGGAATTAAACGAGGCTGTTCCTTCTTAACCCAATCCAAATACTTATCAGACTTTGCAACACTCTTCGTTACAGGAAGCATGCCAGTCTTTTGCGACCACTTAATCACCTGTTCTGGCTGTAAGAACCAGTTCAAGAATTCGCCAGCAGCCTTGGCACGAGCATCAGAATTATGGAAGACGATTGCTTGTTCACCACCGAGATTAGTTGCTTCCTTGCCATCCTTTGGATGAGGAGCTTTCGCTACACCGAAATCAAATGGTGGATCTGGCGCCCAGATGCCAACCATCCAGCTACCTTCCTGAGCAGAACCACCCTTGCCCTTTTCAAATTCGCCCCACTTAGCATATGGGCTCACGCCGCTCTTTATAAGATCCATCCAGAAGTTCATAGCCTTCTTGCCTTCTGGCGTATTGAATGCAGCCTTAGAATTATCCTTCGTCAAGAATTCGCCGCCAGCTTGCCACAAGTTGACCTGGAAGTTCCAAGTTAAACCTTCGCCGTTATCTCCTGCTTGAGTAAGCAAATCATACCCTGGCTTGCCTGTCTTTTCCTTGATTGTCTTGGCAACTTTCTTCAACTCATCCCATGTTTGTGGTGGTTTGTTAGGATCTAACCCAGCTTCTTTATAAACGTCCTTGTTGTACATGTACGCAAGATTATTGGCAGTAACTGGCACAGAAACTTGTTTGCCGTCAATATGACCATAGTCAATCAATGCAGGAGTCACATCATCGAGCGTTTTCGAGCTGATAACCTTAGAAAGATCAGTCAAATTGCCCATTTTTGCAATCTGTGGCACCCAAACCAAATCACTTATGGAAATATCCGGCAAGCTCTTCGACGAAGCCGATGCACGAAGCTTCGTCATAAAATCAGAATTCGGGACGCTCGCAGTCTTAATCTTAATATTTTTATGCGAAGCATTAAAATCCTTCACCATTGCATCAAAGGTATCGGCATTAGCACCATCCCAATAATGCCAAATGGTAAGTGATGTCGCACCATTAGCGTCAGACGATTTTGCACTACCGCATGCACTTACGCTAATAATCATTGCAGCAGCACCAATCAGTGCACATATTTTTGTAAGTTTCTTCATTGTAACCTTCTTTTTATCTGCATATGTTAACTTGCACTCATTTTGCATTTAGAAAATGGATGACGAACTATTCTCTAAAGCATCAGAAAACAAACTCATAGTTTTTTTATTCTTTGTTGTATGACTACATAACAAGCAAACAGTTTTTAATTGCCGCAAACACTGGATCATAGGAATCTACATATCATGTTCACAGAAAACACCAAATTAAAAATGCACGCTTGCTTCCACCTCCTCCCCTCCAACTCCGAAGACATTATCTTTAGATGCCCACTGTTTGTCGTCAAGCAATGCCTTAAATTGGAACTTTTTACCTTTAGGTATTCTCTCCATTTCAGTCTCCTTTGAACTGCAATGCTAAACTCTTGTAAATCAATTTACTACATTGTTAAACAAACGTCAATCCCTTAAAAATTACATGTTATCTACTTGCCGCGCCTGCAAGCCGCAGCGATGCAAATCACGACACAAACAACAAAGCGCAAAAGTAAGTACATTTCGGAGTAGTTAAGAGTACTTCGGAGTACTTCGGAGTAAAACACCGCAATAAACACAAATAAAACCCAACAAAGCTATACAAGAGTAGGGCTCAGAACACTTCGGAGTAGTTCGGAGTAGTTCGGAGTAAAACAACAATGTACTTAATAGCGCGCTATAAATACTCTTAATTTACTCATATGTCATTCCAGTCAAATCCTTGAAAGAATAACATTCTCTATATCCTTCTTTTGATATAGTAATCACAAGAATTATTCGTATAAAAATCGCGCAGTAATGCTTCGATATTTAAGGCGGAACAATGGAAGAGTACAAGATTGAAGAGATTAAAGACCTGAAAGAAGGTCAGTATTTTGATCGCAAAAGTGCTCGCATAAAGCCTAAAGATATACTAAAACACGTCATTGCCTTTGCTAACGCAGACGGAGGCACATTAGCTATCGGCATCGAGGATAATGGCAAATTAACTGGCACAAATTATACGGAGGCACATTCTTTAGACGAATACGAACTAGCAATCCAACAAGATATCATTGGTCAGCCTTCAATCGATTACAGTAAGTTAGACTATGAATCCGAAGATGGCAAAAATGCATTATTTATCATTCATATCGATTGTTCAAAGAATAGACTTATTAAAAATCGAAGTGAAGAAGTTTATTTAAGAATTGGAGATAAAAGCGTCAAACAAAATTACTCTCAAATTAAGCAATTAGAGTATGCTAAAGGTGAAAGATTATTCGAGGATAATCTAATTCCAGATGCTAACCTGGCAGATCTTGATGAACAACTGTTGAATGAATATAAAAAACAACTTAATTGCGAACATTTACCCAATCAGCAAGTATTAGAAGCTCGCGGATTTATGCATCAAGGTCAACTAACTACCGCATCAATTCTAATGTTTGGCAAAAATCCAAGCTATTATTTCCCACAAGCTCGTCTGAGATTCTTGCGATATGAAGGAACCCACCGTGAGACTGGCGCACGAATGAATATTGTTAAAGATCAAACCTTTGACGGACCGATTCCAACAATTATTCGCCAATCACAAACAGCTATACGAGCGCAATTGCGCGAATTTGAATATCTTGGAAACGATGGAAGATTCAAAGTCGTACCAGAATATCCAGAATTTGCCTGGTTTGAAGGAATTGTTAACGCCGTAGCACATCGCGATTATTCATTAAGAGGCGATTACATTCGCGTCAGCATGTTTGACGATCGATTCGAGATATTCAGTCCTGGTTCCTTGCCAGATATTGTAACATTAGAGAATATGCGACATACGCGCTACGCTAGGAATCCTCGTATTGCTCGCGCATTAGTTAACTTCGGCTGGGTTCGAGAACTCAATGAAGGAATTAATAGAATTTATGAGGAAATGGCGGAATTTTATCTCAATGATCCTCAATACAGCCAGCCAAATCCTTACTCTTTATTGCTGACGTTAGAAAATAACTATGCTTCGCGTCAAATGCGTATGGACGATCATATAAATGAGTTAGAGGAAAAACTAAATAATGGCGAGTTCAATGAGAATGAGCGAAAAATTCTCGCATATTCATATAGCAATGATCGAGTTACCGTAAAAACAGCTGCAAATCTTATTAATATGAGTGAAGCTACAGCGCGAAAATTATTACGTGGACTTGCTAATAAACACGCTCTACTGTGGCATGGAAACTCTAAACTTGACCCTAAGCAATATTATGCGCGCATAAAAGATTAAATCAAGCACAGGGAAAACAGTTAAGAGTAGTTAAGAGTAGTTCGGAGTAGTTCGGAGTAGTTCGGAGTAAAACACCGCAATAAACACAAATAAAACCCAACAAAGCTATACAAGAGTAGGGCTCAGCACAGTTAAGAGTAGTTAAGAGTAGTTAAGAGTAGTTAAGAGTAAAACACAGTAACAAACACAGCAAAAACCCAACAAAGCTATACAAGAGTAAGGCTCAGCACAGTTAAGAGTAGTTAAGAGTAGTTAAGAGTAGTTAAGAGTAGTTAAGAGTAAAACACAGCAATAAAACACTAATTTCACTCGCAGTCCAGAAAAAGGTGTATATCAATAGGCATATATCATTCAGAATATGAAAGACATTCATAACATGAAAGAAAAAAAAAGAGAAGGAAATGAACGCTGCGGCACGAATTCGCACAACTCTTATTATTGCCGTTTTATCGCTTAATGCTTTTCTTTTAACAAGCTGTAGATTTGGCGTGAGTCTATATCTTTTAATGCATGTCGACTTATCTCACGCAGCGCTTAACGCGGTATCGGTAGCGCTTATGACCTGCATAGCAGCACCGCTTGGCGGCATTATCGCAGATAAATATCCACCAACTAGATTGTTTATAGCGCTAACGTTCTGTTTTGCCTTGTTGTGTGCTGGATATGGTTTCGCTTTAGTAGCACAGCATAATCTTATTGCTATTATGGTTACGCTACTCGGCATAATATTCGGGTTCTTTACTGCATTTTCTTCACCTAATCAAAAAGTATTGATGGCGTATAGCGTACCTACTGGCGAAAAAACCAAATTTTTAGCAAGCATGCGCATGTGGATTAATCTCAGCAGGCTTGCTGCACCTGCAATCACTGGCATATTTGTTGATATATGCAATCCGCTCATTTTCTTTACGAGCATTGCTATTGTGATGATATTAGCGGCGCTACCTCTACTGTTAGTTAATCTAAACCAGCAAGCACAAAATAGCGCAAACAATACGAAAACAGGAACAGGAAGCAATAAAACTGCTGGTTTTGCAGCTTCTCTACACTATATGAGATCTACACCATGGTTAATAGTCTTAGGAGTAGTATCAGCATTACAATCGGGATCATGGCTTGCTGCATTCAGACTAATGGGAGCACACCATTGTCTCACGCTTTTTCATTCGGCATCCACTTGGGGGTCAATAGTCAGCATATTTAACATTGGCATGATTGTAGGTTCGCTATTATGCAAATATATTGTGCTGCATTATGAGATTTTATACTCTATTTTATTACCTGGATTCCTTTCTATTCCTTTACTTATTTTCGCACTTAATAATTGGATTGCTCTTTTTCTTTGCTCTGCTTTCATTGCAGGTATTATTTTTGACGCCACTATTGTCTATGGGCAAACAGCTCTTCTCGACGGCATACCGACACGCATTCTCGGCGCGACTACTACTTTTACTTCTATTATGGAGCAATGCGGCATTATCGTGGGGTATGCAAGCGTACTAGCATGGGGAAATCTAAATTCATCATTATTCATAATGATTGCAGCTGGTGTAATACTTGTTTCAACAGGTATAGCCTTATGGATTATTCAAACTCGTAAACAAACATACCCATCAATGCTTACCAAAGATTATTGGGCACCATCAACATGGGTAAAAAGAAGCATATAACAAGCTATTTAGTGCAAAAACGCAATAAAGCCATACAAATGCACATGGCATTCTTCACTCATCATCGTCAAGCCTCAACCATATTGCATTAAGTTACTAAGATTTGAGCGAACTTATTCGCTGCGGAGTAACCCCCATAAGCTCTCAGCGCCTACCTTTATAAGATTCCCTTTGTAAGGGTTTTCCTAGACAAGATATTCATCATACAAATTCAAGTACTATTATTACTTAAATAATGCTTTTCTAAAGGAGCAGTATGATAGCAAAGCATATTACTGTTGGCATTGTCGACGATGATTGTTTTTGTCTACACGGCCTAAAAACATATATTGAACAGGTTGTTCCGTCCTGCAATATTTGCTGGTTGTCAACATGTGCCGATCAAGCAATTCAGTTTTGTCAAAATCAATGCCCAGACGTGCTGCTAATTGACATGTATATGTCTGGGGTCTCGGGAATTAAAATATTATACGAATTGCGAAGAAGACACTCGCTCCCAATAATAATTGCTATAACTTCATTTCCTATCAACGATTATGCCTTAAAAGCATCGGCAGCAGGCGCGCAAGGCATTGTTGGGAAAAACCACCCCGAAACTATTTGCGCCATGCTCAGCAGTATTATCCAGGGAGCGTTCAAGCCGCAAATAATAGGTGATCTTCATTTTGACGACACGATGACAGCATTTCAACGTTTGCAAAATAAGCCAAAAAAGGGACGCCTTGCTTTAACGGATCATGAGACTGAAATTGTAAAGTTGTGCAGTAAAGGCATGACCAATGCGCAAATCGCTAAACGTTTATTTGTTGAAACTTGTACTGTGGAAACTATCCTTCGTCGCGTGTTCAAAAAGTTGAATGTGACAAATCGTTCACAACTTATTACCACATGGCTGCATGATGAATATTTAGGAAATGATACACAATGATTATTTTCTTAATGCGTCGTTTGCGAGAAAAGCTTATTGACAATAAAACATTTTTACTATTGGGATGTTTGTCGAGCGCAATGGATGCATATATTTACTCAAATAGCGACAATAGCACAATACAACTTGTTATAGTTTACATGATTCTTGCTGCTATGAATCTGTTCCTTTGCTTGCTCCCGCATTTTATGAGCATGTGCTATATTTTTGTGCACCTCAGCATTCTTGTTATTCCTAGTCTGAATCTTCCACCAGTAACTTTCGGGCTCATCATATCATTTGTTTTTATTTCGTATTTATATCCGATTCAATTTACATTACCTTTATTCTTAGTACTAGATGCATTACACTACGTTGCATACCGATACCTATCAACTTTGTCTTTCAAGTATCTTATTGCTTACCTTTTAATAAATATATTTTGCGTTTGCACTGGTATTATTTTGCGCATTTATCACCAAAAAATGGTTCTTTATGAAAAAGACAAGCAAACAATTAATAATCTTAATTTGGCTGTGCGAATGCACGATAAATTAACTAATAAGATTGCAGATATTGCACTACAAAGTAAAATAGCATTACTTGACAAGTCTATTTCTAAAAAGCAACGAGAAGCTATTGAAGAAATAAATGATTTGGCAGATCAGGCTTTTGAAGAAGGTCATAATATTATCGACATTCTACGTGGAAATACTGCTAAGCATGATGCTCGAAGCGAGTTCATTCAGCGCATTGAAGATACGCTACAAATGAACGACTCAATCAATGAATCATGTGGATTAAAAGGAAGATCCATATGCAATATATCTAGTAACGATATTCCTGAAGACATTAGAGATGAAATCATCTGTGAAGTTATTGAATTAATCGAAGAGCTATATTTGAACATGCGAAAATATGCTTCTTTAGTTTATTACATCAGAATTTCGATACGCGAAAAACAAATTGTTATAAAACAGTTTAATGTCCGATTTTTGGGCGAGAAAAGTAAAGATGCGATTCGCGCAGTATCTCAAAAAGGGCTTCTGATTCATCGCGATACCCTAAAGCATTTAGGCGGTTCACTTTATTTTCGAGCCTTTGGCAAGTATTGGGAATGTAATGCAGTTATCCCTTTAAAAAATGAACATAACCATATAAATAGTATACTTTACTGATTCAGTTTAAAAGATTAATGAATCTTGAGTAGTTTTAGTTAGTAATTATTTGTAAAGGTTTTCCTAGACAAGATATTGTTTACCTTTTAGCACGCCATTAATTTATAAATTGTAAAGGTTTGATATACACAATTATTTTCTTGTATTAGAAGGAGAAGAATATGAGTAATTTAGAAGATACAAAAGCACAAATTCCGTCCGTATTTTGGACAATAGCCAATGGCGTATTTCTTGCTAGCGGAATTGCGCTGATTGTAATGCGTAATGATTATCTATGGGGAGTGCCTCAAATTATCGCTGGATTATTTGGCCTTGCAACCATGTTTCTCATTAAAAAACCGTGGTGCGCGCAACTATATTTTATCGTATCCTCACTAGCTGTAATAGCAAATGGGCTTATGGAAATATTCGGCATAATCCACGGATCTGGATACGGTTATGTTCCGCTGATTATTGGTATAATTGTGCTTCTATTTATAGGCCTTGATAAGGATGAAAGTTCAAAAGCTCTTGGCATAGCCAAAAATAAGTAAAAGCATTAGACTGCGAATTTTAATATAAAAACATATCACAATTTTCAAAGGTCAAGCTGTAGCCATGTATCCTACGGCTTGGCCTTTGACTATTTATCTGTTAATGGTTTATTTTGCATAGAGTTTATACGTTACTGAACAATTTATTTGCACATAATCTCAACCATATTGCATTAAGTTACTAAGCTTTAAGCAAACTTATTCTCTGCGGAGTAACCCCAGTAAGCTCTGCAACATCACGAACCGTCAATCCCTGATTCCTTAGTATGCGAACCGTTTCACGCATAAGCATAGACGCTTCTTCTTGAGTTTTTATAGCTGCAGATTTTGCATCTAGCATGCGCTGAAGCATAAGCTCATCTTGTTCACTAAGTTTCGGAGTTACTTTCACGCCATTGACTTTAACATTTAAAGTTGCAGCAGCGTCTTTTACCATTGCTGCAACCTGATCAAGTCTACGTACTTGAGTAAATAATCCTGGTATTTCTGACACTTCTATAGCCCACCAGCCATCGCATCTGCGAGCTATAACGGTCACCATTTGTAAACAAGTCGTTGCATTATCATGCTCAGTAGCACTCATTGATTAAGTCTTTTCTCCAACTCTTTTCGCTTCAAACGTATAAGTATATGCCTATTTATCAATTCAATAAATAGGCATTGCATACAAAATCAGCACAATAAAGCTATACAAATGCAATTACATCACAGGACAATTAGTTTGCACATCCTGTTGGAATCCTGATGGATCTCCCAGTTTTGCTTTGCGCATGTGCTCTTTGAAAAAGTTTCGCGTTGCATCATCACAACGGTCTGGACCCATAAACGGCATACTAGGCACTTTTTCAAGCTCACGCAAAGCTTTACTCGCCGCTTGCTCATCACTAGCATACGTGTCTAGCCATTGCCGTTCCCAAGCACACTGATAATAATTAGATGCTTGCGTATCGCCATATCCACTCTGGAACTGACCGTCTTTTTCTTCTCCAACCAAGTTTGCAGGAGCTTTATATTTTTTAGGCCAACTAAGCTTTGCCACAGATTCCTGATATTCCTTCTCTATATGAGCAAAATCAACAATCTCTCTAGGCGAACTATTTTGCGAGCGCGCGCCATCCATACCGCTCGCATTATTGTTGCCTACTCCTCCACACGCATTAAACATAAGAAGCGCACTAAGCACACCAATAATAAGAGTTGCTTTATCAATAGTATGATTATTCATTATTCCTTCTTTCTTATTTTTTGAAAATTAACGCAATGCTAATGCTGGTTGTAAGCGCGATGCTTTTATTGCCGGCACCACACTTCCAGCAAGTGCTGTGATAAAAGCCGAAATAACAGCTTCAATAGCGGCTTCATATGGGTAAACTGGCGGACTAACTGGGCTTGCTGCATCCCAAAAACTTGATGCTATAGACACAAGACCAAAAGAAACAGCGACGGCAGCAATAGAAACTATCAACGCTAAAATAATCGCACTGCCTAACACGAGTGAAGCAATCGACCATCTAGTAGCACCTAAAGCTCTGCGTATAAGCAGTTCATGTGTGCGCTGTTCCAACGATGCTAAACCAATATTGATTAAACCTAACGCTGAAACAAAAAGCAATAATGCTGCTACGATAGCAAAACTTAATTGCAATACTGTTATCACATTCTCGTAATTATCACTATTATCATGTCTTCTAATTTCGTTTACTTGCCCACCACAACAGTCATAAAGAGCATCTGAAACATAAGATTTAATTGATTTTTGAGAACGATTTTCTTTATTCAACCAGTAGATTGAGCCTTGAGCTTCTTTTTCAGAATATTCCCAAAGAGTTGGAGCATAACGTAACAAGCCTAGAATATTCACGTATACTTTTGCCGAGTCTACGCCATCGTTCACAACTCCAACAATCCTTATAGGACTCATTTGTGTTGTTTTGCGAGAAGTAATAAATGCTACTTCACCAATCTTGTATCTTTTGCTAGCAGATTGGTTTACTACCATTTCTAATGCGTTGTTTTTAGCGCTATTACTAAACCATCTTCCACTTACAATAGGTAAGTTATAAACTTTGTTGTATCCTGCCGTAGTGTAAACAGCGTCAACATATTGAAGATTGCTGGTCTTATATTCTTTGCTTATTTTTACACTATTCGAGACTGGCATAGAAGCGCTAAACAGTAGTCCAGTGTTTGGTTGTAGCATAACGTTAGCGTTACGGTTTGCGGATTCAATGCGATTTAAGAATTTGTTAAATACTGAATATTCGTCAAAATTTTGTGCTGAAAAAGTAATCTCGTATGTTGGTCTACGACCGTTTAGTTGTTCGTTAGTTGCAATAAGATAGTCCTTACCAACCGTGCCGATAAGCACTGACGCAATAACAGCAACGATGCCAATAAACATTGAAAAACCTGTGAGGAAGGATCTCATAGGAGACAGGCGCAAATCTTTAAACAGCATGATCATAAAGAACACCGCCTTCCATAGTAAAAATGTGAGAGCAAGAACGAGCCACTTTCATATCATGAGTGACTAATAGTAATGTTGTTCCAGATTCTTGAACACGATCATGCAACACTTGAAGCACTTTTTCTCCCGTACTACTATCAAGAGCACCAGTTGGCTCATCGCAAATAAGTAATTCGGGATTAGTGACGAGAGCACGCGCTATTGCGACTCTCTGCTGTTCACCGCCTGATAGCCTTCCAGGGTATTCGTTTAGTTTATCTTGCAATCCAACAGCACATAATGCTTCTTCTATCGTTTTTCTTCTTGTCTGCTTGCTTTGTTGTAGTCCTGCATACAAAAGCGGCAACTCAACATTTTCTCTAATACTTAAATGCTTAATAAGCGAATAGTTTTGGAAAACAAAACCAATATTTCGAGCGCGCATATGCGATACTGTAGTATCACTACACTTTTGGATTGACTTGCCAGAATAATAGTATTTTCCAGTAAAATTTTTATTCAAAAATCCAATAATAGAAATAAGACTCGTTTTGCCAGATCCAGACCTGCCAACTACCGCGTATGTTTCACCTTGGTTAAGTATCATAGAAGCAGAGTTGACAGTGGTAAGCCATTCGCCATTGCCTAGTTTTACACGCGCTGACACGTCTTGTAGTTCAACCAGTGGAACAGGATTGTCTCCCATAATCATTGCGCTCCTGGAATGAGATTAGGAGAAACACCTGCTACAACATCACCCTCATGCAAGCCAGACGTAATTTCAATATTAGCGCCGTCACTGATTCCAAGACCAACTTCTTTACGCTCCCAATTATCGCCTTTCTTGTATGAGACTAAGCCTTTTTGAACTCTTCCAGAAACCGCACTAACAGGCAGAGTTAGAACCGATTGTTTATGCTTGCCATTAAAAACAAGCGTCGCATTTTGGCCTGATTCTACTTCTGTGCTTTTATCTATTAAACACGTTAAAACTTTTGACGATACACTGGGTGTACTTTGCATACTCGACTCATCTGTTTGAGTTGAATCAGCATTATCATTCTTGCTACTACCCGAGGCTGAAACATCGGTAGAACTTCCACCGCTTTGTACTATTTGCAAACAATTGGTTGGCCCAACACCATCTTCAACTTGAAAGCGACCTTTAACATCTGCAATATCTGCAGAACGAAGTAAAGCTTTTGCGTTAAGGCTTATTGAAAAACCTTCATATTGAAGAGTGAATAGCGGGAAAGATTTAGGCATGTCCGCAGATGATTCAGCTACTGACACAACTTTCGCGTCTACGGGAGCAATAATCTTGTTACCAGCATTGTAACCTAAAATACTTCCAGCTTTTACAGCACTTCCTGCCTTTACCGATGGAGAAAAATTCCCCCTACATATAGCACCGATAACAAAGGTAGACGATTGTTCTATTGTTGCTTTACCCGACACAACTTGTGTTAAAGGCTGTTTTTTGACTGAAACAAGTGGGACTGAATCATGTGATACCTGCTGTTGACTATCATCAACTGCTCTACCAGCGCATGCAGTAAGCAAACACGCTGGCAGAGCAGCTAACAAGAATACTTTCGTAAACTTACGCATAACACAAAGCTCCTTACTCACCAAACTCGTAAACGCATAGAATGCGTCGAAACAAGCCTCTCAAACTAATCCAAAATAAATAAAGGTCTCGGTAATACTGCAATTAACGCTTTTATGATTACCACTTTATTTAGAATTTCAGCTTTTGGTTAATAGCCTATAATCGCCGTAAAGAGTTTGCATCACACTAAATGATGATTTTTATTTATGATTCTTGAAGCTTGTGTAATACCAGAGAATGATAGGTAGAGATTCGAGATTTTTCGCACTGAATGAGATGAACCTCAGCATCTTTGATGGTGATTCATCGAATGAAGAAGAAAAATCGAGAATCTCGGTGATAAAAACCACGCAAAAGTCCTAGATATTCAGAAGGTTTGATGTATTTCTCTACGAGCAATAAAAGAGGAGCGTAGCGACGGGACTTGCGAGGAGAGAAATACTCAAACCTCGCGCAACAATAAGTAAGGAAATATCTTTCGCACTACGCTTTAAGCGCTCTGGCATGTCGGAGCGCAGGGCTACTAATAAGCCGTGAGGAATAACACGTCGTAAATCAAGTACAATCGCACTACAAGAATATGAACGTGTTCAACTATGAAACATGTTAAATAACAAAAAAGCGGGGAACAATCAAGTTCCCCGCTAATCAAAGAATAATGCGGCAGCGTGCTAGTCTCCCACACCCTATCGAGTGCAGTACCCTCACCGTGTCAGGCCTTAGCTTCCGGGTTCGGAATGGGACCGGGCGTCTCACCTGAGCCATGACCACCGCAAAACTAAATTATACACTCACTATAAGCGAGCGGCAAACTGGCGGTTTGGGAACCGGACATGAACGCGAGCAACAAGAAGAACCCTTATCAAAATCAACAACTTAACCATAATCATGATCATTTAACACTCCATACTGTTAAGAGAATTAAACGATAAACAATACAAGTAGTATCACAATCGCCCATTAGTACTGGTCAGCTCCACCCCTTACAGGGCTTCCACATCCAGCCTATCAACCACGTGTTCTACATGGGGGCTCACACACAAAGTGCAAGGAATGCTAATCTTGGAGCAGGCTTCCCGCTTAGATGCTTTCAGCGGTTATCCCTTCCAAACGTAGCTAACCGGCAGCGCCACTGGCGTGACGACCGGCATACCAGAGGTTCGTCCACCCAGGTCCTCTCGTACTATGGGCAGGTCTCCTCAACATTCCAACGAGCGCAGAGGATAGAGACCAAACTGTCTCACGACGTTCTGAACCCAGCTCGCGTGCCGCTTTAATCGGCGAACAGCCGAACCCTTGGGACCTGCTCCAGCCCCAGGATGCGACGAGCCGACATCGAGGTGCCAAACCATCCCGTCGATATGGACTCTTGGGAATGATCAGCCTGTTATCCCCGGGGTACCTTTTATCCGTTGAGCGATGCCACGTCCGTACGCCGGCACCGGATCACTATCTCCGACTTTCGTCCCTGCTCGACCCGTCAGTCTCACAGTCAAGCCCGCTTGTGCGATTACACTCAACACCCGATTGCCAACCGGGCTGAGCGGACCATTGAGCGCCTCCGTTACTCTTTAGGAGGCAACCGCCCCAGTTAAACTACCCGCCAGGCACTGTCCCTAACACGGATAACGTGTCGAGGTTAGACGCCAGATATGGAAAGAGCGGTATTTCACTGATCGACTCCACGCAAGCTAGCGCCCACGCTTCACAGCCTCCCGCCTATGCTACACGATCCACACCTAACGACAATACCAAGGTATAGTAAAGGTCCCGGGGTCTTTTCGTCCTTCTGCGCTTAACGAGCATCTTTACTCGTACTGCAATTTCGCCGGGCTCCTGGCCGAGACAGTGGGGAAGTCGTTACGCCATTCGTGCAGGTCGGAACTTACCCGACAAGGAATTTCGCTACCTTAGGATGGTTATAGTTACCACCGCCGTTTACCGGGGCTTAAATTCACCGCTTCACCGAAGCTAACGGATCCTCTTAACCTTCCGGCACCGGGCAGGCGTCAGAGCGTATACAGCGGCTTACGCCTTCGCACGCTCCTGTGTTTTTGGTAAACAGTCGCTACCCCCTAGCTTGTGCCACCCCCAACAGCTCCGCCTGTAAAAAACATCACCATCAGGGGTCTCCCTTATGCCGAAGGCACGGGAGTAATTTGCCGAGTTCCTTGGCCAGGATTCGCCCGATCGCTTCGGTATACTCTACCAGACCACCAGTGTCGGTTTAGGGTACGAGCGGAATCACACCTCACGTTGAAGCTTTTCTCGGCAAGCAGGATCACCGGAATCAGCCTTACAGCCTACCCATCACGCCTCAGCTTAAACATCCCCCGGATTTACCTAGAGGACAGCCCACACGCTTAGCCACGGAAAACCACCTCCGCAGCCGGCTACCTACCCGCGTCACTCCCACGCTAACCTACTACCGATACAGTCCCAAAACCAAACCAGTCAAAAACCCCGAAAGGCAATCAACCAGAATAATCAAGGTTAGTACTCTCAGATTCAGTTCGAACGGTGTAACACCGGTACGGGAATATCAACCCGTTCATCCATTCGACTACGCCTGTCGGCCTCGCCTTAGGACTCGACTCACCCGGGGACGACGAACGTGGCCCCGGAACCCTTAGTCATTCAGCGGACAGGATTCACACCTGTCTCTCGCTACTCATGTCTGCATTCTCACTCCCGTAAAGTCCACGACAAGTTCACACTGCCGCTTCACCCCATACAGGACGCTCTCCTACCCCACATGAAACAAATCATGCAGCCGCGTCTTCGGTGGCGTGCTTAAGCCCCGCTACATTGTCGGCGCGGAACCACTAGACCAGTGAGCTGTTACGCACTCTTTCAAGGATGGCTGCTTCTGAGCCAACCTCCTGGCTGTCTATGCGACTCCACATCCTTTCCCACTTAGCACGCGCTTCGGGACCTTAGACGACGATCAGGGCTGTTTCCCTTTTGACGACGGAGCTTATCCCCCGCCGACTCACTGCCATGATAAACCTAACAGGTATTCGGAGTTTGGCTGCTATTAGTACCCGGTATGGGCCCGCAAGCATCCAGTAGCTCTACCCCCTGCAAGCAATAACATGACGCTGCACCTAAATGCATTTCGGAGAGAACCAGCTATCACGGAATTTGATTGGCCTTTCACCCCTAACCCCAAGTCATCCCCCCAGTTTTCAACCTAGGTGGGTTCGGTCCTCCACACGGTCTTACCCGCGCTTCAACCTGCTCAGGGCTAGATCATCCCGCTTCGGGTCCAGGACATGCGACTAAAACGCCTTTTAAAACTCGCTTTCGCTACGGCTCCCCCACCCGGGTTAGCCTCGCCACATACCACTGACTCGCAGACTCATTTTTCGATAGGCACGCCGTCACCCCACAAAGAAGGCTCCGACGGATTGTAAGCGCACGGTTTCAGGAACTATTTCACTCCCCTCCCGGGGTGCTTTTCACCTTTCCCTCACGGTACTAGTACACTATCGGTCAGACAGGAATACTTAGGCTTACCCAACGGTCTGGGCAGATTCACGCGGGATTCCACGAGGCCCGCGCTACTTGGGAATAAACATAAAGAGACATCGCGCAACCTGCTACGGGGCCATCACCCTCTACGGCTGGGAATTCAATCCCATTCACATAACACGACATTTTATCACTCTCCTCAACCCCGTCAGAGGCTGAACAGTCAATCCCACGACCCCGAATACGCAACACCTGACGATTATCACACGTACTCGGTTTAGCCTGATCCGCTTTCGCTCGCCACTACTCACGGAGTATCCTTTCCTGCAGGTACTGAGATGTTTCACTTCCCTGCGTACCCCCCACAAAAACTGTGGTGACCACCCATAACAGTGGCCGGGTCTCCCCATTCGGAAATCCTCGGATCAAAGCCCACTCGGCAGCTCCCCGAGGCATATCGCAGCCCGTCACGTCCTTCATCGGTCCTGTCTACCAAGGCATCCACCATACGCCCTTACCAGTGATACACCAGTAAAAAGCCTATCGCTTAACTCTCTAGACAATAAATCATCACACTAAACGATCACAAAACGATCAAGCGACTCCACCAAAATGGAGCCGGTTGAAATTGATAAAAGTAAAAACAAGCAAAACCAAAAAAAGTCTCACTATTCTTACTCGCGTCCACTATCCAGTTCTCAAACCACCAAACACCAAGAACACAAGCCAAAAACCAAAAAGCCTCAACCTGCAATCCAAGGGCTAGGACCGCAACCCCAAACAAGGGGGGTGGCAATCCGGGAACCCAAAAGCATGCCCAACAAACTCATCTAAAAAACGTCAACTATTGTTTTCCACACCAGTAACCACACTCAATCCGAGCGTGCACAAAAACTCCGTAGAAAGGAGGTGATCCAGCCGCACCTTCCGGTACGGCTACCTTGTTACGACTTAGTCCCAATCACGAGCCTCACCTTAGACGGCTCCATCCCAAAAGGGTTAGGCCACCGGCTTCGGGTGCTGCCCACTTTCATGACTTGACGGGCGGTGTGTACAAGGCCCGGGAACGCATTCACCGCGACGTTGCTGATTCGCGATTACTAGCGACTCCGCCTTCACGTAGTCGAGTTGCAGACTACGATCCGAACTGAGACCAGTTTTAAGGGATTAGCACCATGTCACCATGAAGCAACCCGTTGTACTGGCCATTGTAGCATGCGTGAAGCCCTGGACGTAAGGGGCATGATGATCTGACGTCATCCCCACCTTCCTCCGAGTTAACCCCGGCGGTCCCCCGTGAGTTCCCGGCATAACCCGCTGGCAACACAGGGCGAGGGTTGCGCTCGTTGCGGGACTTAACCCAACATCTCACGACACGAGCTGACGACGACCATGCACCACCTGTGAACCTGCCCCGAAAGGAAACCACATCTCTGCAGTCGTCAGGCACATGTCAAGCCCAGGTAAGGTTCTTCGCGTTGCATCGAATTAATCCGCATGCTCCGCCGCTTGTGCGGGCCCCCGTCAATTTCTTTGAGTTTTAGCCTTGCGGCCGTACTCCCCAGGCGGGACGCTTAACGCGTTAGCTCCGACACAGAACCCGTGGAATGGGCCCCACATCCAGCGTCCACCGTTTACGGCGTGGACTACCAGGGTATCTAATCCTGTTCGCTCCCCACGCTTTCGCTTCTCAGCGTCAGTAACAGCCCAGAGACCTGCCTTCGCCATTGGTGTTCTTCCCGATATCTACACATTCCACCGTTACACCGGGAATTCCAGTCTCCCCTACTGCACTCTAGCCCGCCCGTACCCGGCGCAAACCCACCGTTAAGCGATGGGCTTTCACACCAGACGCGACGAACCGCCTACAAGCTCTTTACGCCCAATAATTCCGGATAACGCTTGCGCCCTACGTATTACCGCGGCTGCTGGCACGTAGTTAGCCGGCGCTTATTCGAAAGGTACACTCACCCAAAAGGCTTGCTCCCAATCAAAAGCGGTTTACAACCCGAAGGCCTTCATCCCGCACGCGGCGTCGCTGCGTCAGGGTTCCCCCCATTGCGCAATATTCCCCACTGCTGCCTCCCGTAGGAGTCTGGGCCGTATCTCAGTCCCAATGTGGCCGTCCGCCCTCTCAGGCCGGCTACCCGTCGAAGCCTAGGTGGGCCATTACCCCGCCTACAAGCTGATAGGACGCGACCCCATCCCATGCCACTAAACACTTTCCCAACAAGACATGCGTCAAGTTGGAGCATCCAGCATTACCACCCGTTTCCAAGAGCTATTCTGGAGCATGGGGCAGGTTGGTCACGCATTACTCACCCGTTCGCCACTCTCACCAACCAGCAAGCTGGTCAGATCCCGTTCGACTTGCATGTGTTAAGCACGCCGCCAGCGTTCATCCTGAGCCAGAATCGAACCCTCCACGAAAAACTTCAATGAAGAGCCAACAAAAGGCTCCAATATAAAAGAAAAAGACGAGACATTCTTTAAGGAAAGAACATCCCAACAAAAAACCTCACCATCATTTAACCATCTCTCAGGCACCCCACAATCCGTGAGGCTGACAATGAACTGGCAATAATTAACTAATAAGTAGTACAGACACGCTCTTGAGTTCTCAAACCACCACCACACCAGCCGGCCCATCAACCTCAACCGAGGAGAACCAGCCGCGCTGAGCAGCAAGAGATAAACTTACACCAAACCCCACCAAAACGCAAACCAACACCAAACAAACACCACAAAACCATTGAAAACAAGCCAAAACATCGGCGTGTCGAAAACACGCAAAAAACCACAACAAACCACAACAACCACCAACACAAAACCAAAAACAACCCAAAAAACAAACAAAAAACCATAAAAAACACAAAACCCGGGAGTGTCGCGCAAAGCAATATACACAATATCCACAAAATTCACAACATAAACGAAATGCGCACTACATATGAACACCATATATGCGCACCATATATATGCGTGCTATATATATAGATATGAGAAATAGCGAGAAAAACACTAACAACAACCCACACCACCACATTGTGGTTCTAACAGGCGCAGGAATATCTACAAGCGCAGGCATTCCTGATTTTCGAGGTCCAGATGGAGTTTGGACTAAGCACCCAGAGCAAATGAATGTTTACGATATAGACGCGTTTTTAAGCAGTGAAGAAGAACGCATTTATTCTTGGCGATGGCAAAAAGAGTCGCCAGTTTGGAACGCGGCTCCTGGAGCAGCGCACAAGTCGCTAGTAAAACTTGAGAAAGCTGGGATGCTTGACTTAATCGCCACTCAAAACTTTGATGCGCTTCACGAAAAAGCTGGAAACAGCCCAGATATTGTAGTGAACTTGCACGGAAGCATCGGAACATCGCATTGCATGAGCTGCCACGCGAGCTACAATACAGCAGACATTATGCGCGACTTAGACGCGCACCCAGATCCACATTGCAGGCGCGCGCTGCCGTATCGCGGAAATATGCCTTGCAACGGTCTTATAAAAACGGACGTAGTATATTTTGGAGAAGCACTTCCCGAAGGCGCGATGGAACGCAGCGCGCAGGCGATTATGCAAGCAAGCGAACTGTGGGTTATTGGCTCCACGCTAGAAGTGTTTCCAGCTGCCAGCCTTGTGCCACTAGCTGCTCGCGTAGGAGTGCCGATTACGATAATGAACCTGGGCGCTACGCAATACGATTATTTGGCAGAGCGCATAATACGCGAAGATATTGCGAAAGCTCTGCCAAAGTTAGTAGACGAAACTATTGCAAAGTGAATATTGCAAAGTGACTATTACAAAATAATTATTGCAAGCCAACAGCGATTCCCTCCCAAGGCGCAAGCATGCCATTTTTAAGCGATTTAAGGGCATGATCCGCGCTGTAAGTAGAAATCATCACATCATCATACGATACGCTGTTAGAGGCGATATTACGCAACAATCCGGCACTTTGATCAGGTATTGCTACAGATGAATCCGTCATATTTATCATTACGAGCAACTTCTTTACAGAAGCGCAAGGCAAATCGCCAGCAACCGCGCTTGAAGAATTCACACCATTCTCAAGACCTGCCTTACCTGCCACATCTGCCTTAGCATTTTCACAAGTCTGCTCAACCTGCCTAATAAACGCGTAAACACACTCATCATCCGCATCAATCAAATTCCAAGATCCAGCCGAAACAACAGGCTGCAAATGACGCAACGCAATCAAACGCTTATAGAACGAATAAACGGAATCCGAATCTTCCATTTGCTCAGCAGCATTAATATCTACATAATTAGGATTCACACTAATCCACGGCTGCGCATTATTTTGCGACGGAACATTAAAAGGCATAAATCCTGCATATTTAGACGCATTCCATTGCATAGGAGTTCGAGAATTATCGCGACCACGCTTTGCGAGCGCATCCATCATCGATTCCGCCGACTGAATATGCGCTTCTTCTACGCGCTGCTTAAACATATTCAACGCTTCCAAATCACGATACTGCTCGAGACGAGTAAAGTGCGCGTTAGTCATACCAATTTCTTCACCCTGATACACGTATGGAGTGCCTCGGTGCATATGGAGAAGCATGGCAATCGCCTTAGCGGAAAGCACGCGCATCTCATCGCTAGCCTCACTACCCCAGCGAGAAAGCGCACGCGGCTGATCGTGATTATTAAAGAACAGGCTCGCCCAACCAGCCTCGCTAACAGCCTGCTGCTGATCTGCCATTGCGCGTTTTAATGCCGTCAACTTAAGAGGAATAGGATTCCACTTAGTTCCATTTGCGCAATCAACATTAACTTGATCAAACAAGAAGAGCATGTCTAGCTCACCATTAGCAGGATTTGTAATATAAGTGTTTCGATGCGCGGAAATTCCAGGAGCCTCGCCAACAGTTAAGAAACCTTCGCGACCTTTGAAAACCGCTTCGCGCATCTCGCGCAAAAACTCGTCTAAACGAGGGCCATCGGAGCAGAAGAAATACGGCGAAGAGTAGCCGTCGTCGCCTGCCGGCGCATCCTCAATCTGCGAACCGCATTCTCCAGGCAAACGTCCTTCGCTATCTATGCGCTTAGAAATTTGCGTGATCACATCCATGCGGAAACCGTCAATTCCGCGATCCATCCACCAATTCATCATCTTGTATACGGCAGCACGAACCGCAGGATTTTCCCAATTCAAATCTGGCTGCTTTGGCGAATACTGGTGGAAATAGTATTCTCCGCGCTTCGGATCGTAAGTCCACGCGGAACCGCCGAAATACGAACCCCATTTATTTGGCTCCGCACCTGGCTCTCCATGCACATGCCCTTTGCGCACTGGCCTCCACCAATACCAGTCTGCATAGTCGCTAGAAGCATCTCTTGAAGCCTGGAACCACGCATGCTCGTCGGAAGTGTGATTTACTACTAAATCCATCACGACTTTAAGTCCGCGCTTATGCGCTTCTGCCAGAAGCTCGTCCATATCTTCCAGAGTGCCAAAAAGTGGATCAATATCTTGATAATCGGAAATATCGTAGCCGTTATCGTCTTGCGGAGACTTGTAAACAGGGCTAAGCCAGAGCACGTCAACACCTAAATCAGCCAAATAATCAAGACGAGAAGTGATTCCCTTCAAATCGCCAATGCCGTCGCCGTTAGTATCCTGAAAGCTTCGCGGATAAATCTGATACACAACTGCATTTGCCCACCAAGGGTTTGGCGTAGCGCCGTTTGTGCGCACGGATTTTGGCAAGTTTGCTCTGTCAAAAGTAGTCATTTAATCCCCATTAATATTCTAATTATCTATATTTTTATTATTCTATATTTTAGCTATCTTTATTTTAGCTATCTTTGGATTTTGCAAGCAACGTTAAAGTATTACTTACCATCTCAGAATACTTGCGAATAATTTTAGAATTAGTATGAGCATTAGAGAATAATTCATCATGATTCCCCGCTCTTACCAATACTAAAGAAACAGACAATCCATCAACCCAATAAATAAGTAGTAAATCTGGCTGTACATGCAACTCACGGTATCCTTTCCAACTACCAGTAAGAGCATGGTCACGATATTTACTCTTTAATAGCTGTTGATTATTATCTATAAGAGCCTGAAATACGGCAAGAAAATCTTCAGTGTTAATATGCTTTTTACGAATCTTTTTATAGTCATTATCAAATGACTTGATTGTAAGAAGACGTCTCTTTTCACAGACCATTTAGGTAATCCATCATGTCAGAAGCAGTATGTGATTCATGGGTAAATTCGCGATTTTGAACTTGCTTACGAGCTTCATTGTTTTTATTTTCGATAGCTTCTTCAATATACTTTTGAAGTTGTTCTTCGAGTGATTGATAACGCTCAAAATCTTCACGGTTAATAATGAAGTACATTGGTTGATTATTTTTTAGCACTGTAACCGGCATACCAGAACTCACCTTGGCAAAAGCCTGTGCAGATTTACCGTTACTAAAAGCACTAATCGGAACCATAGTGCTTATCGGAGCGACTGTAACCATATGCATTACCCTAACTTTTCTACAGACAATCCATACACATACTTAATACACATATATTTACTATGTTTTTCACAAGTATATATGAAAGTTGTTGCACTTGTAAATATTATAGTTAAAATAGAATAAAAAGCGGCCCGCAGTAAAAACCACGAGCCGCGTCTCCTTCTCATTCACTGTAAGTTCTGCAAAATTAGATACCAAATTAGATACCAAATAAAATACAGAATTAGATACCTCTTATTGCTGATTATTTATTGCTGATTATGCAATTTGAATGCAAGCTCCGCCAAATGAACTCCGTGAGTCAAGAACTCGTGAGTACGGCACACATAATCATTTTCGCGACCAAGCTTTGCAATATATCCGTTGATATAATCAACTTCTGTCTTTCGTCCGCGACTCATATCTTGGTACATTGAAGGATAATGTAAAGGATTTGCGACTCGGCTCACGTAGTCAATAGCCTCCAACTCCTGCTGACGAGTATTAACCATACGAATTCCTGCACGATCGCACACGTCATACGCTTCATTAATAAGCTGTCGAGCCATATCCATAGCTCCTGGGTACGAAATAAACTGACCCATCTGAATCTGATACATTGTGCACAAAGTGTTAACTACGGAATTAAAAACTACCTTCGCCATGCACGTACCCTTGAAATCTTCCGTAATTGTAGGATTCAAGCCAGCAGCTTTAAAGTCGTCTCGCATAGCAAGCTCAACATCACTCACCTGCTCATTCAATGCACACATATTCATCGTACCAACGCCGACTTTACCAATAAAATCAACGTCTCCGGGGCCATTCAGTACGGTTGCAATCATGGCAGTTCCGCCGTAAATACGATCATCCGAGAAATACTGCTGAAGCTTTTCGAAATGACCCCAACCATTCATTGCAGCGAACACAACCTGATGATCCTTAAACAAATGCTTGCAACGCTCCAACATTTCCGCAAGCTGCATCTGCTTCATAAACACAATCCACACATCTGGATCTCCGTCATAATCTTCCGGAGTATACATATTTATTGGCACAAGATGACGATTTTCATGATCTCGGCTCACCATTACTCCGCCTTGCTCGCGGACTTTATTCACATTTTCATCCCAGGCATCAATGAAATCAACATGAATACCAGCCGTTTCCTGCAACAAAACGCCATAGCGATACCCCATAGCTCCAGAACCGATCATTGCATATTTCATGCCACTCATAGTGACACCTCCTTTTAGGTAAAAATGTGCTTAGGCGAAATTCGTACATACATGGAAATTCGTCGAAGCGACTATGAATATAGTAAAAAGCAGTAAGGCTGATTGTAGTGACTAAAATCAGCCAACTGCTTTTTGTTTTTATAGCATATTACACAGTTTTGGGAGAATGTCAAAATTTTTCTAATTGCATCTTTGCGGCGTTTCTAATTAAAAAATTATTCAGTTTTATCTATGATTTTCGAAAAAATTACGCAATAATTGCGCACACTCCGATTCACAAACAGAACCAAAAACTTGCGGATGCGAGCCAATATGCGGATCTCGCAAGCACGCATAACAAAAATACGCATATCGCAAGCACCTACAACGTAATCACCTACAACTCAGTCACTTAAGCATTAAAGAATTGACGAATTTGTTCAACTGTGCCATAGGAAGCTTGAGCGCCAAAACCAGTAGCTGCATACGCAGAAACATAAGACGCTAGCGCAGCAGCTTCGTCTAATCGCATATCTACAGACAAACAAGCTAGTATTGTGCCCATAAAAGCATCACCGCAGCCAGTTGTATCAACAGCTTTAACGCGCTGAGGGGAAATCATGCATACGCAATCTTCCTTGGAATAATCCAACACTACAGAGCCTTTAGAGCCAAGCGTAACTACAGATTCATCAAAGCCAAAATCATGCATAGCGTGAGCTACATGATTCCAATCAAAAGAACACCAATCACCATCTTCTGGCTCTTCAATATTCAAAAGTTGCGCCATCTCGTGCTCGTTAACAAGCAAAATATCTGCAGAATCAATCAAATCTTTAGGCAACTTGTTTAAAAATGGCGAATCGTTAAGAAGCACTTTTACGCCGTTTTCATGCGCTAGTTGCGCGCACATAGTTACAGTTTTTAAAGGACTTTCTAAACAAAGGCCAAGAACTTTTGCGCTAGTAAGAGCGGATTTTACTAATGGCGATTGAACATACTCACAATCGACTAAAGAATTAGAACCTGGAGCATACACAATAGTGTTTTCACCGCTATGAGCATCTACAGTAATCACCGTTGCGCCGCTCTTTTTATTTTCTACGCAACGAACACAAGTTGTATCAACTCCAGAAGATTGCAAAGAATTTAGGAGAAAATCAGCATTGGAATCGTTGCCAACTGCGCCAAACATTTTAACGTTGGCACCTAGTTTTGCAGCCGATACAGCTTGGTTGCCAGATTTTCCGCCTGGCAATACGCGAATCTCGTTTCCATTAATGGTTTCTCCTGGATTAGGAAGACGATCTGCCACAATAGTGTAATCCGCGTTCATAGAGCCGACTATTGCAATAGCGTTTGAATCTGCTTTATGCGATTCTTGCATATTCTCTTGCGTAACTTTTAAATCATTTAAGCGAAGCGACGCTATATTTTCCAATCCACTTAATGAATCAAGCTCACTATAACAATGCATTTTTCTCCTAAATTAGCAACTAATCTTTAATATTAAAATTTAATAAAAGAACCTATAATTTAGAAATTTAGAAAGGAACACCACAGCGCAACAAAACGTTGGAATATGGCGTAGTTTCGCCTGTACGAATCACAAATTTTGCCTGTGAAACTAAAGCTTTAAAACCTTCATCGCCATCGTGCGGAACATACGTTAGTGGCACACCTAAGGATTCTTTTACCCACTCTTCTGGCTTTTTATTGCACGCTTCTTTAGCCATTATGCCTGATTCAAGTACCAAATCATCTTTGATTGCATTCAGCACATCGCTAAATCGCGGAATCCCAAATATTAAAGCTAAATCTATTACTTCTACGCCTTGCGGAACTGGTAATCCACAATCAGAAATAACAAATTGATCCTTATGCCTAAGCTTTGCCAGAGCAGCCGCTAATTGCGAGTTCAAGATGCCATGAGTTAACATTTTTCCTCCTTATGATATTAAATTTTTACCTTGCATTAGTGACTATCAACAGTGATAATCGCATAATAGAAAATGCTCATCAAGCTTAAATGCTTGCTGTAATGATTGTTGTAAGACTAAATATCTACTTATTTGTATTTACTTTATTTTAAATATTTACTTTTATATATTTACAAATAATGCATCAAAAATAATATGACCAAAATAGTACATCCAAAATAACGCATCAAAAATAACGTGATATTAAAAACCACAAATAGTGCGGCGTTGAAAACGATGACAACATACACGTTGCATATGCAATAAAATCGTATTAATTGTTACGCTCAGCATACAAGTCAACGATTTCAACGCCATATAAATGTTGTACTACTTTTTGTACACTTTTCACACTATTTGGTTTACTACTTTTTTGTACTATTTGTTGTACTACTTTTTGTACTACTTGATTTACTATTACTCGAAATCAGCTACATTCTTTGCTGTAACTGTTTTCACAGTAATTGGCTCAGTCTTTGGAACAGTTTGCTTCTTAATGGCTTTTACAGCTGCAGCAACAGCAGAACGTCCAAGCTCCTTTGGTTGCTGAGCAATAGTACCAGCCATTGTTCCAGCCTTAATTGCCTTCATACCATCGGCAGTACCATCAAAGCCAACTACCTTAACATCTTTACCAGCTTTAGCACCTAATGATTGTATTGCACCTAATGCCATCTCGTCATTCTCTGCGTAAATGCCAGCTGCATTTGGATGAGATTGCAACAAGTTGGTTGCAACGTTCAATGCCTCAGCACGATCAAAGTTAGCAGTCTGCTCTGCAACAACCTTAATATTTGGATACTTCTTAATGCGGTCCTTAAAACCTTTGCCACGATCTCGTGTAGAAGCAGCACCTGGAATACCTTGCAAAATCAGAACTTCGCCTTTTTCTCCCATGCTCTTAGCGAGCGCATCGGCAGCTTGAGCACCTCCAGCCACATTATCGGAAGCAATGTGAGAAGTAACTTTTTCGCCAGTTACGGAACGATCCACAGAAATCACAGGCATACCAGAGCTAAGAAGTGGCGCAACAGCTGGACCAGCAGCATCGGAATCCACAGGATTTATAATTACTGCTTTAGCACCTTGAGATTGCGCGTTTTGAGCCTGATCTTGCTGCTTAGAAGAATCGTTCTGAGCATCCGAAACCTGTAAATCAACGCCCAGCTTCTTGGCTTCCGCTTGTGCACCATCACGCAAATCCACAAAGAACGGGTTATTTAGCGTAGATACCAACAGCGCAACCTTGTCGCTAGAGCTTGCGTTTCCACACGCACTCATGCTGAAAACAAGAGCCGATGCTGCTGCAACAGCACAAGCGAGCTTCATACCACGGCGCATAACTAGATAATTCATCATATCTCCTTTGACTATTGCCTTATTAATCGCAAATTCACAATATTTAAAACATTATTTGCATAAATAAGGCTGATGTTTTTGCCATTTATTTACCATATTGTTAAATTGTTTTCAGTTGTAATTTAAATCATTTTTATTAGATTTTTGTTAGATTTCTTATTATATTTTTTGCTACATTTAGGCATTGATTGCTTGCCACCATTAAATCAATACCTTTTATAAACACCCCCCTTCTAAGCAAGAAGATCAAGTTTTTGCGGATTATTAATAGGCCTATTAATATGCCTTATTTCAGTGAGTATCTTCCTTGCGTCGCAAAGTATCGAGGCTTACAGCAAACGCAATCACCAAGCCAATAACAACTTGCTGCCAGAAGGAAGAAACGTTCAAAATGTTCAAGCCATTACGAATCACAGCCAAAAGTATTGCGCCTACGAATGTTCCCGAAATCTTACCTTTGCCACCAGAAAGCGATGCGCCACCAATAACCACAGACGCTATAGCATCCATCTCGTAACCAGTAGCTGCTTGAGGCTGAGCAGAATGCAAACGCCCTGCAATCACCAAACCAGCTACAGCAGCAAAAACGCCAGAAAGAATAAACACCATAATTTGAGTTTTATGAATGTTTATGCCAGAAAGACGAGATGCTTCCATATTTCCGCCAACAGCATACATTGAACGACCTATAGTAGTGAAGTTCAAGATTATTGCGGAAATAACGCCCATAATAATCATCATTACTATTGGCATAGGGATTCCGCATATTGTTGCTCCGAAGAAATTCACCATACCAGAAGTGGAAATAGGACGACCATCTGAAACGACCAGCGTAAGTCCACGAGCCACAGACATCATTGCTAATGTGGCAATAAATGACGGCAGCTTAAGAAAAGCATTAGCAACGCCAGAAATTAAGCCAAAAACTGCACCTGTAGCAATGCCAATAATAATAGTCAATATTGGAGGCAAGCCCATAGAAGCGCCGGTGTAAGCAACAAGCATGCTAGAAATTGCAGCAACTGCACCAACCGACAAATCAATTCCAGCTGAAACGATTACGAAAGTTTGGCCAAATGCCAAAATTGCTACCGTAGCCGCTTGAATTCCAACGTTGAGAATATTTACACTTGTTAAAAATGCAGGCGTAGCGCAAGAAAGCGCTGCACACAAAATAATCAAACCAATAAGTGCACCATTACGAGATGCAAACTTTTTTAACGTTGGCAAAAAGCCTTTGTCGTCTGCACCATACCCTAAACGGTGAGATTTTTCGCTCTTTGTAGCACCCATAACAAATACTCCTTTAACGAGTTTCCAACAGTTCACAGCACCTATTTGCGCTTTTCAAACTGCAGAACGCAAGTTTTACGTTTTACAAGTAATCTTTCAATTTTTAATTTTTCAATATGACTTCACGCCATGTTGTTTATTGTTATTTATTGCTATTTATCTGATTCACTAAGATGCGTTACAGCAAGTTCCATAACCTTTTCCTGCGTAGCCTCGCTTGCAGCAAGCTCTCCACTGATCTTGCCGTTTGACATTACAAGAATACGATCAGACATTCCTAGAACTTCAGGTAAATCTGACGAAGCCATAAGTACTGCTCCACCGTTTTCAACGATATTGTTAATAAGCTCATAGATTTCAACGCGAGCGCCAACATCAACGCCACGAGTAGGCTCATCCAAAAGCAGCACTTTTACGTTTGCCATAGACCACTTGCCAAATACGATTTTTTGCTGATTTCCACCAGAAAGTGAACCAGCAAGCTGATCAATATTTGCCATGCGAATACGCAATTTCTCTGCAGTCTCTTCTTCATGCGCACGCTGACCTTTCAAATCTGCAAAACCAGCATGAGATGTAGGAATTAACGTAGAGATTCCAAGATTATCTGCAACAGAGGCTTCCAAAATAAGGCCTTGCACGCGACGATCTTCTGGCACTAATCCAAGACCTGCAGCAATGCTGCCAGCAATATTTGCTTTAGGAATCACTTTTCCGTCTACAGTAACAGATCCCGAATCGTAAGTATCCGCTCCAAATATTGCACGAAGAACCTCAGTCCTACCAGCACCAACCAAGCCCGCAAGCCCAACGACTTCTCCAGCATGAACGCTAAAAGACACATCCTCAATAGCACCTTTTCGCGTTAATCCTTCTACTTTTAGCAATTCCTTGCCTTGATGCCTATTTCCATGTGGGAACTGATTAGTTATATCGCGTCCAACCATTAACCTTACAAGTTCTTTTTCTGGAACATCTGCACTAACAGTGTCAACGTATTTTCCATCTCGAAGTACGGTTACTACATCTCCAACTCGTGCAATCTCGTCCAAATGGTGAGAAATAAATACCATTCCAACATTTTTAGATTTCAGATCTGCAATAATGCTGAATAATTGTTCACACTCACGCTTTGTAAGTGCTGCTGTTGGTTCGTCAAGAATAAGAATAGATGCATGTTGCATAAGCGCTTTAGCAATTTCTACCATTTGTTGACGAGCCACTCCAAGCTCTCCCATTGGCTTATCTACATCTTCTTCTAAGCCAATAACTTGCAATGCCTCTTTTGCTTTAGATCGCATAGTTGCGCGATCAACAAAACCAGCTTTGGTCGGTAGCATGCCAAGAAACAGATTTTCCATAATGGAAAGTTCAGGCACTAAATTTAACTCTTGGTGTATTACAGCAATACCTAATTTGCGCGCAGAATCTACATTAGGAATACGCACCGTTTTGCCGTTAATCTCAATATGACCTTTATCTGGCTGATAAATGCCACTCATCATTTTAATAACAGTTGACTTGCCAGCACCATTTTCACCAAGTAGAACATGAACTTCACCTGGCTTTACTTTTACTGACACATTGTCAACTACAGTAGAATTACCGAATATTTTCGATACTCCTACTAATGACAGCTCCGTCATGTTTAGCCTCTTCCTTCGCTATAGCAACAATGCAATCGCGAAATTACCATTGATTACGTCAAGTTATTGTTTGTTTAATTACGTTTATATTGACTTGCAAATTGCGAATACAACATTAAGTACAATGCGCAGAGTACAGAGTACGAACAATGTTCACTCAAACAATTAATACACGTACAACAAAGTTACAGTGCAATAATCAGTTGAGATACTGATAGATAAACCATTAAATAATGACGATATTTTGCAGCTTTTTACGAATCTATGCTCGCCCTAGCGATTCGCGAGGGATATACACAGTTTCTACACGCTGCGATTTAACGTCACCATTATTCTCAAGCATATCTAAAAACAGTGCAGCACTTATGTGGCCAATGCGTTGAACTTGCTGTGAAATCACAGAAATACGTGGAGTTGCTAGGCGAAACACTTCTACATCATCGAAAGAAATCAATGATATATCTTTGCCTATTACTAATCCTTCTTGAGCCATCACTTGCATTACTCGCAACGCATCTGGCGAATAGCCAATAATAAGAGCTTTCACTCCAACATTAATCATGCGATGCATTACGCTTGCACACGACGACTGGTCAAATCCTGTTGATTCTACGAATACATGCTCTTCGCCAAATATCTCTGAAGCCACGGTTCTAAATGCTTGCTCACGTTCTTGCAACGATGGCGAAGCAATAATTGGGCCAGAAATATAGCCAACTGAGTGAAAACCATGTTGCAGAACATCTAACAGCGCATCACGAATGCCCTTTGCCGGGTCTGAATCAACTACTGGCACGTGTTCTAAGCCGCCAGCTTGCGGTTCTACGTGGCGATCCATAAACAGCATAGGGAGTCGCTGCTCAATCAGCTTTCTCATAGCTTCAGTAACTTCGCCTTGAGGAACTATAATCGCCCCATCAATACGTTGAGAAAGAATACTGGTTATAAATGAATCTTGACGAGATGCACTTTCAGATGATGTTCCTATAAATGCACAATAGCCTGCCTCAAACAATGAGTCTTGAACAGTGTAAGCGAGTTCGGCAAAATATGCGTTACGAATGTCTGGCACAAGCAGTCCTACTGTTTTTGTGCGTAACGATCGCATTGCTTGCGCGCGCGAATCTGGGATATAACCTAATTGAGCAACCGCACGCTCAACTTTTGCCTTGGTGTTTGCCGATATACGACCCGTGTTGTTTAATGCACGAGACACAGTTGACACTGATATTCCAGCATGTTGTGCAACATCGCGAATCGTAATATACGTCATAGCACCTCCCATCGGTAACACTATACAAAACTATACAAGTACAGCATTTAAGATTATTTACATTGCAATTTATATGCTCTGATTTTCTCTTGTATTCTATATTCTAAATTACGTTTTTCCATATACTCCTCTCTTTTGAGAGAATCACACTATGCATCTATGCATACGATGTTTTTACTAACCTCAATCTCACTAAGTAGCTTCATCAGCGCTGACCAAAGTCACCCATGAGATAACGTTTTCACACCCTTCTTACTTCCGTAGTAAGTCTTGTGCGGTAACGTTACCGCAACTATAACATTTAAAAAGCGCAATTGCAAGATAAAAATACTAAGAAATTTATATTATTAAAATAATTATTAGTAAAATGAAATAATCTAAAAATACGAATAGATAAGATTAAATAAGACACAATAAAAGAAGACGAAACTAGGCTATATTAAACAAGACTAAACAAAGCTAGAGAAGACAGCTAGAAAAGACTTGAGTAAATCAAACCTACCTGCGATTCTTAAAAATCTACTCTTAAAAATCTACCTGCAATTCTTAAAAAAATCGCTTAGAATCTGAACACACTGCGATTCACAAACAGAACCAAAAACTTGCGGATGCGAGCCAACATGAGGATCTCGCAGAATATCCCAAACAGATCCACATGCGCCAAGTTTTGAATCCCATGCGCCAAAAACAACACGCTTTATATGTGTTTGTAAAATCGCGCCAGCGCACATAGGACAAGGTTCTAAAGTAACAACAAGCGTGCAATCACTAAGATTCCAAGACTTTTGACCCTCTGCTGCTTGCCTAATCGCAAGAACTTCTGCGTGAGAAAGAGGGTCAGAGTCTCGCTCACGAAGATTAGAGCCGCGCCCAATAATCACTCCAGAGCCGTCTACAACAACAGCTCCAACTGGAACTTCTCCGCAATCGGCAGCAGTTCGCGCAAGTCGCAAAGCTTCTTGCATGAGTGGAACATATTCGCGCGCGCCGAAAGTCACATTAACCCCGAAGAAATATTGTGCAGCGCAAGCCAAGAGCGAATATCACCAAGTTCTTCCATATGAACAGCATGGTCAAGCCCGCGATAACGTTTCTCCTCAAGCCACGTATGTTCCTCAAGCCAGGCTGCAGCCGCTGAAAACTCGTAAGGAGCAATAACAGCATCATCCAAACCATAACCAAAGAAAACAGGCGTATTAAGATCCGCAAGAACATCATCATTAAGAGAAATATCCTTGGCAATATTAGGAGCTACAAAGCCAGAAAGTGCAACGGCTGCACGATAACGCTCAGGGTTAAGCCTGAGAATATGAACAGCAAGAGCAGCACCCTGCGAAAAACCAAATGGCACAACAGCGCGATCTTCAGGAACGTTCGCAGCAACCCACTCGTCAATTGCAGCAGCTGCAGCATACATATCTCGATCTAAGTCATCTCCCTGAGGAACAGCATCATGGAACCAGCTGTAAGCGCCTTGATCTAATCGAAGCGGAGCACGAAGAGAAATCGCATCATTATAAGGGGCAACAACGCGCAGCAAATCAAGCAAATCATCCTCATTGGAACCCCACCCGTGCAGAAGCAAAAGAAGAGGTCTTGTAGCGTAAGCCGACGCTTCTCCGCGAGAATACTTAGCAGCGCTTACATGCAAATCTTCGCCGAAACGTCCTGGAACAACGCTAGATTCGCGACCAGCATGGAGACCATTTGAAGCGCTTGCAGCACTGTCTTCGCTGCCAAAATCGCCATTATTGTCGTTATTGTCAAACTCGCCGTTGTCGAACTCATCTGAGATCACACCGTTATGATTAGTCATATCTACAGCATACGGCACAGCTTTGGCATTTATAACCCTTGTAACCCGAACACTGCGCTAAACGCGTAAACGCTACATAAAAATTTAACCCCGACCGTTTAAGTCGGGGTTTAAATTAAAGGAAAAAATATGAATAAGCTTTCGTGAATTACTTTTTAAGTTTTTCACTAATATTATGAAAACACATAATCCTTAGTGCTGCTAGTACATTAGCTGATAAGTTCCTGAAAGTTTGCTACTTTTCCCCTGATTTTTCTTGATATTCGTTGCTAATCTTACAAATTTAGACTTTCAAATCTAGATTTTCAACTCTAATCTTATAAATTTAATCTTCCAAATTTGCGCGATAGAAGTTCTCATAAGACCTAGATGGTGTTGGACCACGCTGACCTTGATAGTGAGATCCGTTAACAGAAGATCCGTAAGGATTTTCGCAAGGAGAACTCAGCTTAAAGAAGCACATTTGACCAATCTTCATGCCTGGCCACAATTTAACTGGCAGAGTGCTAACGTTTGAAAGCTCCAAGGTGATATGACCTTCAAAACCTGGATCAATAAAGCCAGCCGTAGAATGAGTTAAAATTCCAAGACGACCAAGAGAGCTTTTACCTTCTAAGCGCGCCGCAATCGTAGAATCCAACTTCACATACTCCCAAGTGGAACCAAGAGCAAACTCGCCAGGATGCAAAATCCAAGGCTCATCAGGCGCAACCGCAAACTGCTCAGTAAGCTCGCCTTGATTTTCTGCAGGATCCACGTATGTGTAAGCATGATTATTGAACAATCGGAAGAATCGGTCGAGCCGCACGTCAATCGACGCAGGCTGTACCATTTCTGGGGTCCATGGGGTCAAATCAATATGACCCTCGTCATGAGCTTTGAGGATGTCGCGATCAGACAACAGCATAACGTCAAATCTCCTTGCGATAAAACTTCGTAAAACAAACACTTAAACACTGATACGCCAAGTGTAGCGCGTGCCGCGGTCGAAAATATTAGGCAGAAATCGCAGCAGAGGAAGCAGCTTTGCGTCTAGACATAAATCGCAAAACGCACTTTCTTAACTCCGAAGCAATAAGCACAACCATTGAAAGACCAAGGCACTCCACCCACTCCATAAAGTCGAGCGGAACTGTGCCAAACGGACCATTAAGGAATGGTATATAAATTACAGCAAGCTGCAACACTACGGAAACTGCGATTGCACCCCAAAGCCAACGATTTGCGAACAAGCCAACAAACACGCTTTGCAAATGCGAGCGAGATGCAAGAGCATTAAGCATTTGAGCAAACACAAGAATAGTGAAGCCCATTGTGCGCGCGTGAGTCATTTGAGCTGCATGAGTTAAAACAGTTGTGGAGCGGTCTGTAAACAATCCGCCAGCCAAATGCATATCCATGCCAATCAGCGTTATAGCTGCCATAATCACGCCAATAAACACAATGTCTCCCCACATTGGCTTATCAATAACGCTATCCGTAAGTCTTCGCGGACGCCTATTCATAACATCATCCGTTTGCGGATCAACACCCATTGCGAGCGCAGGAGCAGCGTCCGTAAGCAAATTAATCCACAAAAGCTGCGTTGCAAGCAAAGGCAAAGTCACGCCAACAGAGTTTGGCTGCGTAATTCCCAAAGCGCCAGCAAACACTACGCCACCAAAAACAGTGAACACTTCGCCAACATTGGAGCTAAGCAAATATCTCAAGAATTTACGAATATTGTCGAAAATTCCGCGACCTTCGCGCACTGCTGCAACGATTGTAGAGAAGTTGTCGTCTGCCAAAATCATCTTTGCAGATTCTTTAGTGACTTCCGTACCCGTAATGCCCATTGCAACGCCAATATCTGCCGACTTTACAGCAGGAGCATCGTTTACGCCGTCGCCAGTCATAGCAACAATATTGCCTTGCCTTTGTAGCGAGGAAACAATCGCAAGCTTGTGTTCTGGAGCAACGCGCGCGTACACGCTAGTTTTACTTATAGCTTCATCAAAAGCAATATTATCGTCGTTGCGCGAAAGCAACTCGTCAAGCTCATCGCCAGTAAGCGCATGCTCATCTTTTCCGATAATGCCAAGGTCGCGAGCGATTCGAGCAGCAGTAAGCGGATGATCGCCAGTAATCATAACAGTTCGAATTCCAGCACGATGCGCTTGAGCAACGCTATCTCGAACTTCGATTCTAGGAGGATCAATAATCGCGACCATGCCGTTCCAAATCAAATCAGACTCCAAAACATCACTTTGTTCAGCAACGTCTGCTATTTGACCTGCAGCGTTAGAAACCATGCCGTCAACTTTAGCTAAACTATCTACGCCAAGCGGCCTATACGCCATTGCAAGAGTGCGATACGCTTCTCCAGATAGCTTTTCCACGTTTGCAAGAATTTCTTCGCGATCTCCGTCTGTAAGAGGACGAACAGCGCCAGCAACTGCGATTCGCGTGCAATAAGAAAGCAAAACATCTGGAGCGCCTTTAGCGCAAACAATAAGATTCCCAGAATCCGACCCGTCTTTAACAACAACAGACATGCGTTTGCGCTCAGAAGTAAACGGCACTTCCGCAACGCGACTAAGATGCGCATAACGCTTGTCCGCCTTGGTTTTGCGAGCCGCAACAATAAGCGAAACCTCGGTAGGGTCGCCAACTGGCTGCCATGCGTCAGATGATTCATTATGGTGCAAATCGCCATCGTTTGCTAAATACCCAGATCCAAGCGCGCCAATCACCTCTGTTGCTAGAGCTGGAGGAACAGCCAAATCCGCATCTAAAGAATCAAGCAAAACCATTCGTCCCTCTGGCTTATACCCACTCCCCGTAAGCTGCACCTGGCCACTAGGCGTTATAACACGCTCAACAGTCATTTCGTTTCGAGTTAAAGTACCCGTTTTGTCGGAGCAAATAACAGATGCGGAGCCAAGCGTTTCTACAGACGAAAGCTTTTTAACAACAGCATGATGCTTTACCATGCGCTGCACGCCAAGCGCAAGAACAACCGTTAAAATAGCAGCCAAGCCTTCTGGAACAGCAGCAACAGCAAGAGATACCGAAAGAAGCAAAGAATCTATAACATCTTCAATAGTGCGGAACCCTTCAAGCGCCCACATAGACGCAAGCACAACGGCTGCAATAATACACACTGCGATTCCAAGAACCTTAGATACGCGAACCATCTCCTTCTCGAGAGGAGTGGCTTCTTCTTGCGCACTAGAAAGCATATCCGCGATTTTTCCAACCTGAGTTTTCATGCCAGTAGACGTGACGATTGCGCGACCAGTGCCCTGCGTTACGGCAGTGCCATTAAACACCATGTTTGTGCGGTCTGCCAAAGATTTTGGCGAAGCTAGAGTTTCTGGACGCTTGCTAACAGCAACCGATTCTCCCGTAAGGCTTGCTTCTGCAACGCGCAAAGAAGCGGCTGCAATAAGCCTTGCATCTGCAGAAACAGCATCACCTTCGCCAAGAACCAAAATATCTCCAGGCACAACATCCGCCGTATCTATGCGCATAACTCGCCCATCTCTAAGAACAGACGTTTGCGGAGCGCTCATTTTTGCCAGCGCTTCAACTGCTTCTTGCGCGCGCGACTCTTGAATATAGCCCAAAACTGCGTTTGCTATAAGAATCACGATTATAACTATTGAGTCAAACGGCAAAACTTCGCCGCCACTTTCACCACCATGTTGTGCGCGCTCAACAAACCATGCGATTGCGGAAATAATAGTAGCCGCTATAAGCAAGTAAACAAGCGGATCTTTAAACTGTTCGAGGAATCTCTTCCACGCTGGTGTTTTAGGAGCGCTAGCTAAAACGTTCGGGCCAAATTGCGCGAGCCTTTTAGCCGCCTCATCACTACTTAAACCCGTAGAAACGTTTACATTAAGCGAATTTGCAACATTTTGCACGTCTTGTAATGACGGATCTTTGGATTGATCGCTTTGATCAACCATATTTTCCCCCTTGGGAGCGCCGCGGAGTAGTCAATAATCAAAATTTTTACGCAAAGTTGACTCAAAATCTTGATTATTGCGCGGTTGTGGATTATTGCAATAACAATAATTAAGTACCGTTCTATTATGCCACATAAAGCGCCAAATACTAATGCCTCGCTAATGCAGCGCCAAAGCATCGTCAATGCCTCGGGGGCATGTGAAAATAGGAATATGGCTATGAAAAAAGGACCGACCAAGGGGTCGGGTGGAAAACATCGTAATGCATTGCGCGGCAAGGGACCTACTCCTAAGGCAGAAGACCGCGTTTACCATAAGGCTTATTTCGCTAAAAAGGCTGCGATTAAGCGCACGTTTGCAGATCCGCGTTTGGCAGCTAGACGAAGAGTAGATAAGTTGGGCACAGATAGCGACGAGTTGGTAATTGGGCGAAATGCAGCTCTTGAAGCTTTGCGCGTAGGCGTTCCTAGCACGCAGCTTTATGTTGCAAATCGCATTGAGCATGACGATCGCACGCGCGAAATTGTTAAGCTTGCTGGCATGCAAGGCTTGCGACTTTTGGAAGCGGATCGCTTGGAGATGGATCGCATTGCTCACAGCACCAATCATCAAGGCATTATATTAAAGGTGCAGCCTTATCAATATTATTCGCTGCAAGAGCTTGTTGATCGCGCAGAAAAGAAGTCTCGCGCTATGGAAGCAGCGGATTCTGCATCCGCTCGCATTAACGCGCGCCCATTGTTTATAGCGCTAGATGGAGTTACCGATCCACAAAATCTTGGTGCTGTTATCCGATCCGCAGCCGCTTTTGGCGCAAATGGCGTAATTTTGCCAGAGCGCAGAAGCGCATCTGTTACAGCTGCCGCTTGGAAGGTTTCTGCGGGCGCTGCAGCACATTTGCCTGTTGCTAGAGTTGTGAATTTAAACAAGGCGATTCAAGGTTTGCGCGAGCGCGGATGGTATGCGATTGGTCTTGACGGTGGCGGCGACAAGCTTGTTGGCGAAACTGGTTTTGAAACCGATCCGCTTGTTGTAGTTCTTGGAAGCGAAGGCAAGGGCATGAGTCGCCTAACGCGTGAAGCTTGCGATGCTATTGCTGGAATCCCAATTTCTAGCGCTGTCGAATCGCTTAACGCATCCGTTGCAGCTGGAATCAGCTTGTATGCTGTTGCTAACGCTCGCAGGCTTGCCGCCTTGAGTCAAAATTAGTAATTAGCATTGCGAATTAAGAGTTAACACTCATGCGGATTTTTAAGCCACGCAATTTACAAGATTCACATAACGCGCGCACATTGGCTTTATTATTAGCTTTTGTTTTATACATTGCGATTATTGCAATCGTAATGTGTTTCCACGAACCTTGGTTTGACGAAGCTCAAAGCTGGCTGATTGCGCGCGATTCGTCGCTTACAGACATTATTAGCGTTAGAACGCATTACGAGGGTCACCCTCCTTTTTGGAATCTTTTGCTTGCGATCGCAGCTAAAAATGGCGTTCCATACGAGTTTGGAATTAAGGGTATTCAACTGGTTTGCGCAAGCCTACTGGGTGCGTGGCTTATTTTTAAGTCGCCTTTTAAAAGCGCAAGCAGCCTTGCAACTTTTCTTATTCCGTTTACTTATTTTGCTTGCTTCCAGTACGGTGTTACATCGCGACCATACGCTTTGCTTTGCTTAAGCTTGCTAGTAGCGGCACATTATTGGAATAGTGCGGATTCTAAAACTTCTAGCGCTTGGAAACTTGCGATTAGTCTTATGTTTATGTGCTTGCTTAGCGTGTATGGGATTGCATTTGCTGCAGGCTTTACAATTGCTTGGATTTGGCGAGTTTTTAGCAAGAATATTAGCAAAACTCTTAATTTTAGCTCCATTCTTCACGCGATTAAAGCAACAATCGCATCAAATTGGTCGCGACTTATATCTTGGGGATTAATCGCCATTTTTGGCGCTGCAAACCTTGCTCTTGCATGGCCAGCAAAAAACGCATTCGCAACTCGCGCAACGATTGATGGCAATTCAACAATTGCAAAATGCTTCGCTTTTATATTCGTAATGCCTTCCGAAAGCATGTTTACAAGCTTTTATGGCGATATTTCAATGCGAAGAATGCCTTTTGACTTTTTGCCAATTGCAATATGCACGCTGTTTAGCCTTGCGATTTGGGCGTTTGCCATTAGAATCGCCAAGCGCAGAAAACTCCTTACAGCTCTTGTAATCCCTTATTTTGTCCTTACAATCGTAGCTGTTCGCTATTTTACGCTTCACCACGCAGGTCTAATATTTGTGTTTTTGCTTAGTGTGCTTTGGATTAGTCACATAAAAGAGCCGCTTAGTACAAAAGATATTCCTGCGATTTTTGTTAAAGTCGCCCCTACTAAATTCAGATTTATAAAAAACAAAGCTTTTAAAATCAACCTACTAATATCGATAATCCTTGCACCAAGCCTAATTTGGAACGCGTTTGCTTGCGTAAACGACATTCTGTTTGACTATTCGCCTTCTAGAGCTGTAGCACAATACATATCTAGTAATCACTTGCAAAATAAGCGTTTTGTAGCATCTTGGCTCCATAACGACGAGCAGGTTGACGAAAGTGGAAAAGTTATTTCTCACGAAGAAAACGACACTCACCAATATTCGTGGCTTTTAATAGGCGCAAACCCTTATTTTTCTAAAAATCTTATAGATTGCGCTTACGAAAACAAGACCTTTATAACGAATGAAAGCCCTACTGCAAGCCAGCAAGCACAAGAGTTGACGGATTGTGCTGCAAAGGGCGAGCCAGAATTTTTTGTTAGCGAATCCAGCCAGCCGTGGTACTACTTCTTGGCTTTAAACTACAACATTTCGCATTACAATGCGCACGCTGTTTCCAACGTTAAAACGTCTTGGAAAGCTTGGGTTTATGAAAGCACGTCTACTATTTACGAGCGCAAAGCGCATATAAAATAAGCAAAAACGATTGTTTCGCAATCGCTAAAGCAGCTCAATCTTTGGATGCTCGGCTCTAAACTCGTTTGTATGCGAATCGCTAGCATACCCAAGCGCAAATCCAGTTAAAAGCTCCATGTTTTCTGGAACGTCAAACTCCGCGTTTAGCGGATCTCGCCAGGTCGCCAAAACTCCAAGCGGACAAGAGTCAACGCCTAAATCTTTAGCAGCAAGAAACAGCGTTTGTAGCATAAGACCTGCATCCATTGCAGCAAATGGCATAAAGTCGCGTCTAGCTAAAACAAAGCCAATAACGGGTGCTCCAAAAGCTTCGAAATTTCTGCGCGTATGGGCGTTCCTGGCTGCAAAATCGTGCCTTTCGATTCCTAAATGCGAATATAACGCTAGACCGAGTTTAGCGCTTCGCTGTTTTAGATCGTCGGGGTACGGCTTTGCAACAGGAACGTCGCCATTAGGCGCTGACTCTTGAGCAAACTGAGCGCGCTCAGATTCGCTCAAACTCTTATCTTTGGCTTTAAGCATTGCATTGCACTTATCTAAATAAGCTTTTACAATGCGATCTTTTTTGCCACCTTGCGCAATCGCAAGCGCGTAAGCTCTTGTGTCGCTCCAGCTTGGCGCAAGAGAAGCAGTGTGCAATATTGACTCTAAAACGTTTTGCTCAATCGGCTTGTTTAAAAAGTCGCGTGCAGAAAACCGCTCCGATGCAAGTTGGCCAAAATCTTTGTAAGTCATACTATCAGTTTACCAGAAACCGAATGGGTCAAAAATGCCACCATCGTCGGAATCGTCGTCTCCGCCTCGAGGGAGCTGATCCAAAGGATCATCATCTCCATCTGAAGAATCGCCTCCATTGTTGTTCTGGCTCTTCTTATCGGAAGAATCAGGCTTTTTACTTCCGCGCTTCCTCAAGGATCGAGGGTCTTGACGAGTTGCGCCATTAACAGCAGCTTCTTCTTGGTTAAACTTGACTGTTAGATTGACAGTTCCGTTACCACGAACAACTGTTATTGTTGCCTTATCTCCCAAAGCGGTAGCGCGCACAAATCCCAAAAGCGAATAATTGCTTGTCACAGGCTTTCCATTAAACGCCACGATTGTATCTCCAGCACGCATTCCGCCTTTTGCTGCAGGAGCGCCAGGAGTTACAGACGCCACTTGAGCGCCGCCGCGCGTAATGTTATTTTGCGTTACGTTCACGCTTTTAACCATAATTCCAAGAGCAACGTGCTTTACAGAACCATTCTTAATAATCTCGTTTACTACGCGCTTAACAAGATTGGATGGAATAGCAAATCCAATTCCAATAGACCCTGCTGTGCCACCTCTAGCAGAAGTTGCGGCAATAGAAGAATTAATACCGATTACTTTTCCAGCAGCATCAAAAGTTGGTCCGCCAGAATTACCAGGATTGATTGCAGCGTCAATTTGCACAGCATTTGTTACAATTTCCGAACGACTCTGATCATCCATAACGGAAACTGGGCGATTAAGCGCGGAAACAATGCCTGTTGTAGCAGTATCGTCGTAACCAAGAGGATTTCCAATTGCCATCACAGGTTCTCCAACAGCAAGCGCATCAGAATTAGCAAACTCAACTGGCTTTACGTTACTTGGTAAACCGTCTACTTTAAGCACAGCCAAATCGGTAGTTTTATCGGTTCCAACAAGCTTTGCCTTGTAAATCTGGCCATTAGATAGCGTTACTTGCAACTGTTGCATTCCAGCAATAACGTGATTGTTTGTAACAACATGACCTTGCTTGTCGATTATTGCCCCAGAGCCTTTGCTCATATTCTTGTCATTGCGCGCCTGAATAGACACAACGCCGCCAGAAACGTTTTTAGCAACCGAACGCCAATCTGGAGATTGACCACCTTTTACTACTGCTGTGCCTTTTGAAGATGATTGTGTGCCTACATCTGCAAGCGTTCCCGAACCTGGAATAGAAATTAGTCCTTGAGTAATAGCGAATGACATTACAACAACGCATACCACTGCAGAAATAATTGACGACACAATCGCCACTGTTATATTTGAGTTTTCTCTGGACTCTTTTCTAGCGCCACGCTTTTTGTACACTACATGTGGACCTTGATTTGGATTCTGATTTGGATTCTGATTTGAACCCTGATTTACGACCTGTACTTCGCCATGAACTGCATCATCCTGATTATCGCCAGCATCGCCATCAGCAGCATCGCCATCAGCAGCATCATCACTCAAATCATAAGGATTCCCAAACCTAGAATTTTTAATATTGCTGCTATAAGGATCAGCATAAGGCAAGAACGGATTATCCAAATTGTCATCCGAACGCACATAATCTCCGTTAACTGTGTTTCTTGACGATTCTTCACCATCATTAGCAGAAGAGTCGCCAGCAACCGAAGAGTTTGCAGAATTATTTTCATCGCTTCCGTCACCAGTATTAACAGGACCATATGCACCATATTCTGGAGCAGGACGATAAATCTGAGGCTCATCCTGACCAGTCTGCTTAGCATTCTCCGTCTGCGACTGTCCTTGTGAAGACTGCTCAGATTGCACATCACTAGAATCATAGGCCTTAGAATCATAAATATCGTCAGCCATTAATCCTCCTTAAATCTTTTAACACAACATACTCTAATCTGACTACACGCATTCATACAAGTTAATATGCGATTTTTACGCGATTTAATCTCTCTACACTCAAATAAAGCGTAAGTTAAAATCTAAGATTTAATTTTCTTACAATACGAGTTAACCGTTTTGCTCTTAAAATTACCTGAATATTTAGCCATATAATACCGTATAAATACCATATAGTTACCGTATGAATACCGTAAAATTAGCTAGCGGTTTTTATAGAAAATACATAAACACGTAGAATTTAACGAACGGTTGCTGGCGACTTTTCCGCGCACAATGCCGCAACTTATGAGCATATCGTCATACCTTCTAATAGAGTAAAAGGTATGACTAATCTTATTGAACAGCCACGCGGAGCAGAGCCTGGTAAACCAGGAGATCGCAGAGAATTCTCGTTTGTAACGAAAACGCGTTTAGAAAATACGGCGGACGGCAAGGGGCGTGACGGCGCACGATACGGACGTACAGGCGTGATTCACACGCCTCATGGAGATATTCACACGCCTGCTTTTGTGCCTGTTGCAACTCAAGCCGCAATGAAAGCAGTGCTGCCAGAGTCAATAAAAGATTTGGGTGGCCAATGCATGCTTTCTAACGCATTCCACTTATATGAGCGTCCTGGCGAAGACATTCTAGACGAAGCTGGCGGGCTTGCAAAGTTTATGAACTGGAATGGTCCAACTTTTACGGATTCTGGCGGCTTCCAGGTGCTTTCGCTTGGAGCGGGATTTAAGAAAACTCTTGCAATGGACGTTACTGGAATGAAATCCGACGACGTTATTGCAGAAGGCAAAGAGCGTATGGCATTCGTTGACGAAGATGGCGTTACTTTTAAGTCGCCGCTCAACGGCTCAACTCACCGATTCAGTGCGGAAATCTCAATGGGTATTCAGCATAAGCTTGGCGCTGATATTATGTTTGCTTTCGATGAGCTTACAACTCTTATGAACACTCGCCGTTATCAAGAGGAGTCTGTTGAGCGCACTTTCCGCTGGGCTAAGCGTTGTGTTGCTGAACACAAGCGATTAACCGAGGCGCGATTGGGAAAGCCATATCAAGCGTTGTATGGAGTAGTTCAAGGTGCGAATTACGAAGATTTGCGTAGGCATGCAGCAGAGCAGATTGCTTCACTTGACTTTGACGGCGTTGGAATCGGCGGCGCAATTGAAAAGCGCATTATTGGGGATACTTGCGCTTGGATTTGCGACGCTATGCCAGAAAATCGCCCTCGCCATGTGCTTGGAATTGCTGCTGTAGACGACATTTTTGCTTGCGTAGAAAACGGCGGCGATACTTTTGATTGTGTGGCTCCTGCACGATGCGGACGAAACGGCGCGATTTTTACTCGCCACGGACGATATAACGTGAAGCGCGCCGAATTTAAGCACGATCAGGGTCCGCTTGAAGCTGGATGCGATTGCTACACTTGCACGCATTATTCGCGCATGTATGTAAATCATTTGCTACGCGCTAAAGAGATGAACGGATACACGCTTGCCACTATTCACAACGAGCGATTCTTTATTAAACTTCTAGACGATATTCGTGCATCGATTGACGGCGGATATTTTGAAAACTTCCGCGATGAATCGCTTGCGCACTACTACGAAAATGGCTCGCGTGGATAATTTGCTTGGTGTTGCGCGCTCCTTGCTTGGTATTGCGCGAGGTTTGAGTATTTCTCTCCTCGCAAGTGACGCGCTCCTTTACGGGGGTCTTATGAACGTTAATATTCCAAGGCCTCAGTATGGCGCTATTTATTGCTCGTAGAGAAATACATCAAACCTTCTGGATATCTAGAACTTTTGCGTGTTTTTCATCACCGAGATTCTCGATTTTTCTTGCTCTCTCGGCGAGTCACCACCTTCGGCGCTGAGGCTCACCTCGCTCGCGGCGAAAAATCTCGAATCTCTACCGTACGTGATGCAGTCAGCGAGAGCGATTTTTCCGCTTTTTGTAGCTCTAAACGGCGTGTCTAACAACAAAAAGCGGGAATAGTTTACGCATTACGCAGCTCGAAATCGTCTATTCGTAAGGGAATTACGTGCTTTAGTGCTTATGCAGTCTATTGAGCAAAATAGACTGAATTGGCTCATAATGGTCGTTTACAGCCTGCCTATACCCATCTGCGTCTCCCGCAATAGCTGTTTTAAGCATAAGCTCGTGCGCTCTAGCTGTCTTTTCAAGTTCGTCCGAAACTTCCAATCCCAATTGTGGCAAAACCGCCATATGCACAAGCCACAAGCATCGCACGAATTGCTCTGCAATCGTATTGTTTACCGCGTGCAAAATACCAGTGTGGAAAGCAATGTCTTGTTCTAGGAACGTTTTTCCAGCGTGCGCCTCTTTAGCCATTATTTCCGAAAGCGTTTCCAGCTCTGGCTGCTGCGTTCCTTTAAGTGACTCAACCACCTTATCCGCGCACCCAAGGTCTAGGAATTTTCGCATTTCTACAACATCGCTTAAATCTTCAAAATTCTTATTTATTGAGATTAAAGAGCGGAATGCAAGTGTTTCCACCATTGGGTCAAGCGATAATGAGCCAACGAACATGCCTTTTCCTTGCTTAACTTCCACAATATTAAGCGCTTCAAGCTTACGAATTGCCTCGCGCACCGAAGATCTTGATGCGCCAATCAAGTTACAAAGCATTGGTTCTGTTGGTAGCATGTCTTTTGGCTGCAAGCGTTCTCTTAATATGAGCGACCTGATCGCATCCATTGTTTCATCGCAGCGTTTTCTAGCTGTGATTGGAGCGGAGTTTGAGTTTGAGCTTGCCTGTAAGAAAGATAAACGATCTAGTGTTGTCATCTCGTCGTCTTCATGGCTGCTAAATGTCTCTTCCATGTTGGCTCCTTTCAGTTCGCGTAAGGCTTCCTTCTTCTAAATCTTTCATTTTTTCACTTGTGTTTATTTTATTTTTTATACAATCTAAATCTGTATTGTTTAAACTTTTTGCATTGCTTTTAAAACCTATTTGTAAATTATCCTGCTTCCAAAGATTGGAATCTATTGCTGTTATATAGATTCCAGTAGTCTCTCTTTCCCACAGTAGTTGCAAAGTTCGTTTATTGCTAGAGCTAAGGCATTGATAAACGTGATGGAATGGGTTTATGCACACGTTTTTTGCCCACGTTTGCCCACCGTCGTAGCTGAATCGCACAACTCCGCGGCCGCGATAGGGCATCATTTGGCTCGCGTTTGCAAAGGCTATGCAATCTGCATTTTCGCTGTTAAAACAGGTTGTGCTCGGCTGGCTGAATATTTCTGGCAAACTTGTGTCAAAAATCAGCTCGCTCCACGTTTCTCCGCAATCATGACTAATGGCTTTGCCTACACATCCCGAGCGATTTTGATTTCGGAAGAAAGCTAAAATATCGCCATTTTTGCGTTCAACAAACACAGTTTCGGAGCTTGTGGCATCGTCGTCTTGCATTGTTATAGGATCTACGATTTTTCCGTTGATTAATCGTCCTTCGTTAATCATTTTGCCTCGGCGCCATGTTTTGCCGTCGTCATCCGAAATAAGCGCTCCCGAAGAATAGTGTGATTTGCTTTGAGCGCTGCAATAGAATGGCACGAGTATTCTGCCGTAATGTTTTTCGCTTTGTCTAATAACAATTCCATTCCCTGGGCATACTCCAGCGAAGCTCATCCATGGCTCTTTAACCATGTGATCGATTAGACGTGGCGCGCTCCACGTTTTGCCGTCGTCATCCGAGTAGATTTGCGCTATATAACACGTTTTTTCGGCGAATAATGGCTGACTTTCGCTTGCAATTTCTTGCGATTTCCATATGTTCCACGTGGAACTGTCGCAAGTTTGATTATTGCTTAAAGTGCTGTTCAAGTTACGATTCAAATCACCATTCAAATCATCACTCAAATCGCTATTTTTTATACTTCCGTCTGGGAAAACTAGCCACTTTGTTAAGCATTCTTTTTCGCTAGAATCGCATGGCAGTTTTACGGCCGCGCTCCCATCCATTAATGCTGCGTAGTGTCTGCCAAAGCGATCTTCCAGCTTGATTCTTCCGCATTCGTCCACGCCTACAGCGGTTTTGCAATTTGTTAACCCAATTCCGCCAGGATTAAGATCTATTAATACGTTAATTCTTTCGCTTTTTCCCGCTGGATCTAAAATAGGGCAGGAGTCGATTGCGCTCGCGCCCAGTTTTCCAAGGTTTTTGCCAGGCATGTTGATTACTGTTTGCAAAGGACCCCACGTTTTTCCGCCATCTGTGGATCTGCGAATTACAAAGTTTATGTGGTTTGGGGCGTCGTTTGAAACGCTTGTTCGCTGATCGGCTCCTGCAATTAGCGTTCCCATGCGCGTTTTTACAAGAGATGGTATTCTGTAGCTGCGAGATTCTGCATATCCCGTGTCAAATAATGCTGTTGTTACAAGTGGCTTTACTTTCGATATTCTTTGGATTTGTCCTTCGGTGAGCGCGCTAAAGTAAATTCCTCCCGTTCTGGCTTCGCCCATTAATCGCACTCCGCGCAAGTCTTCGCCAATGCTTACGGCGTTTAATCCCGTTATGTTTGCAAACCAGAATTGTCCTATGTTGTGCGACTCGCTGTAACCGTCTACGCAAATGTCTGTTGCTCCGCGATTTGCGCGAATAATCAAGTCGTGCCATTCGCCGTCGTCAACGCTTGCGGCTGCTTCGATTACGCTTTTTACGCCTGTTTCGTCGTCGATTAGCGTGATTTTTATACCTTCTTGCCCTGCATACACGCTTATTTTTTCGCTAAATTCTTGTTTAGTTTTTGTTCCAGCAGCAAAAAGCACTCCGTGCTGACCTGGTCCGCGCAATCTGAATTGAATGTGCAGAGTTCCGCTCGTTTTGCAAGATACGCGTTTTATGTCTCTTGCACAAATAGTAGGTCCTGCAAACCATATGTCTGGCTGTGCCTGAGTGGACGAATTTGCAATTTCTCCTGGATTTGGCAAGTGACTTGAGTAATAAAAATCATAGATTTGCGAAGATTTTTTCGTTGCTGCACACGCCTCAGCCGCTTTTGCACTCACTCTTTGCGGCCCAAGATTAGTCGCGCTTGCAAAGCATTGGTATCCGTCTAAATAGAATCGGCTTCCAAAACTTCCGTACGTTATTGCAAAATCGTGTTCGCGCCCGTTGCTTATGTTTAAGGCGTCTTCCATGTGTAGCACAATTTCTTTCGCGCCGTTTGCGTCTGCGATATCTTCTAAAAGATTTTGTGCACTAAGCAGTGGAGCGTCTTCTTTAATACTTATTTTTATTATTGGAGTTGTGTGCTCTTGTTGTGCAGAAGCTTCCGACTTTTGCGCGGGCTTAATATCTAATAAATCACAATCCGCATTTGCTACAAATTTAAATCCTATTATTCCTTCGTTTTGATTTATTCCTTCGTTTTTATCTTTACGATTGAGGCATGATGCGTTTTCGCTAGATGGTGTAATTTTTATTGTGGCATGGCTGAATCGCGTATGCTTCGAACCCTCGATATCCGCGATATCTTCAATAAGGCTCGTCGTCTTCGTTGAACGGCGTTCCATCTTTAGTCCTCCATGACCAGAAAAATTAAAACCACTATGTTTTAACACGTCTGACGTCTTACGACATCTACTTATTTAGTCTATCACATATTTTTATGCAAACGCGCAACTGCTGTAAGATGATGTCACAAAATAAAAAAGAACGTTGAAAAATCAACGTTCTTAAAGAGTGCGAACGGCGGGACTTGAACCCGCATGAGCATACACTCACTGCCACCTGAAGACAGCGCGTCTACCATTCCGCCACGTTCGCATACAGAGCACAAATCTACCATATTTGCAGCCGTTTAGCAAATATTGACACTTGTGTGTTGTTTACGAATTATCCGCAATTGATTAGATAACGCTGCCAGGTTAGGTAGAGATTCGAGATTTTTCGCACTGAATGAGATGAACCTCAGCGCCGAAGGTGGTGATTCATCGAATGAAGAAGAAAAATCGAGAATCTCGGTGATAAAAGACACGCAAAAGTTCTAGACATTCAGAAGGTTTGATGTATTTCTATACGAGCAATAAAAGAGGAGCGTAGCGACGGGACTTGCGAGGAGAGAAATACTCAAACCTCGCGCAACACAAAGTAAGGAAAATCGTTAGCGTGGATTAGCCGCGCTCACGCAGGAATACGCAAGAGTTACATAGCTTGGTGTGCATAAGATGAAAGAACCGCCCCCAAACGAGAGCGGTTCTTTCATCTTCAATGGTGATGCCTGAGTACATTGACATCACTTTAATCGCAACGATACGATTTCCGTTACGAAATTTTATGGCCGTCACACCAAACGTGCTCAACTGCCAAAGTCCCTGGATTTAGCAAAAGCAAATCGGCAGCGTATCCTTTTTCAACCAAGCCCAAAGGAGCGCTAGTTATAGCATTCGGCTTATCCACTCCAAGCGCACGTGCAGGAATAAGAGTTGCAGCCGCAATCGCTGCTGGCAAACCAATGCCAAGTTCTTTAACAGCGCGCTTAACTGCCACTTCCAAGATCAGGGTAGATCCTGCAATAGCTCCATTAGAAACAAGCCTTGCGTGACCGTCTGTAACCGTAACGTCTAGAGCACCAAGCTTGTAATTTCCATCTGCGCATCCTGTTGCAGCCATAGCATCCGTCACAAACGCAATGCGATTAGGAGCAGCATCAAAAGCCATTCGCAAAACTGGGTTTTCAACGTGGAAACCATCGTTAATAAGCTCAATAGTTACGCGTGAATCCTCCAAAGCAGCAGGAATTGGACCTGGCTTACGGTGATGAATGCCGTTCATAGCGTTAAACATGTGAGTCATAAGCGTAGAGCCAGCGTTAAAAGCTGCGCGAGCTGTTCGATAATCCGCATCGCAATGCCCCACTGCCGGAATCACGCCAGCTTCTACAAAACGCTTAATCGCCTCCATGCCGTGTTCTCGCTCAGGAGCCAAAGTAATCTGGCGCAAAGTGCCATCTGCTGCCTCGAGCAATGCTTCAACGCGCTCAGGAGTAGGATCCACTAAGCAATTAGGGTCGTGAGCGCCTTTTCGAGACAATGCCAAGAACGGACCCTCTAAATGCGACCCAAGCACATCTGGGCGCGTTTGCATAACACGCTTAACAGTACGCAAATTCTGCTGCATTACGTCAAGAGGGTTTGTAATCAAGCTAAGAACTTGTCTAGTTGTTCCGTGAAGCATGTGATACGCGCGCGCTATAGCAATACCTTCGGCACCATCGTCAAACGAATGCTCCCAGGCTCCGTGAGCGTGCAGATCAATATACCCTGGCGTAGCAAAACAGCCACGCCCATCCACAACACTTAAATCAGATGCGCTTAAGCCGCGAGTTCTAATAGCTAAAGCAAGGTCTTCATCTAAAATGCCAGTCTCTAGAATTACGCCGTCACTAACCAAAATCCACGAATTAGGTACAATTCCTCGAGCATCCACAACACTTACGTTGCGCACTACAAAATTGCGCCCCTCGTTTGATTTTAGTGAATCATCAATCTTCTTTACGGCATCTAAATACACATCTTTTGACATTTCATTCACCTATGCTTGTGCTTATTTGATATCTTATTATCTTAAATTTATTATCTTAAATTTTAGACTTGTGTATCAGATCCCCTGCCAAGATGGCTTATTTGCATACACCCAGCGATAGTAGTCAGCAAGCTTAAGTTTGCTTGCAGCAGCCTCATCTATAATCACTGTTGCATGAGGATGCATTTGAAGCGCAGAAGCTGGGCATAGCGAGCTTACTCCACCTTCTACTGTTGCAGCTACAGCATCTGCCTTATTTTCACCAAACGCAAGAAGCACAAGATGACGTGCGCGCAAAATCGTTCCAATTCCTTGTGTTATGCAGTGAGTTGGAACTTGGTTAATATCACCGTCAAAGAATCTGCGGTTGTCTACGCGAGTCTGTTCGGTTAGTGTTTTAACGCGAGTGCCAGATGCAAGAGAAGATCCTGGCTCGTTGAATCCTACGTGACCGTCGGAGCCGATTCCCAAGATTTGCACGTCAATCCCACCAGCGGCAGCAATAGCAGCGTCGTAGTCTGCTCCAGCGTGCGCAATCTTATCACCTTCGCTTAATGGCGCTCCATTAAGAACATCTCCTGGAACATGAACTAAATCTGGGTTTAGTCCTATTAAATCTGTTACAGTTCTGCGGATTGTGCTGTGGTAAGACTGTTCGTGCTCTAATGGCAATCCAATATATTCGTCAAGCGCAAATCCACGCACGCGACTTACGTCAACATTCTTGTCTTTTACAAGCTTTGCAAGATGCTCGTAGGCTTTTAATGGGCTTGATCCTGTTGCCAATCCTAGTACTGCGTCTGGCTTGCGACTAATCAAATCTACAACAGATTCGGCGTATAGCTCGCCTGCCTCATCCTGATCTTTTACAATAATAACTTCAGCCATCTTTAGCTTCTCCTTTAAAGCTTTGGTGATTTGATTCTGCAAATACTCCAAGCAAATATTAGCATTGCGGCATACGTTTTAAGCGTACGCCGCAATACCATTTATTTACTATGCACCATGAATAAACGATTTTGTTTAAATTATTTGCTTAAATTATCTGATAAAAATACTCACTTAGTAGAAGCGCTTACTTCTTCTGGGGTCTTTGCCAAAGTCAAGCCAACTTCCTTAAGAACGCGAGCCACGGCTTCAACGTTTTCTCCCTTAAGTGGGCAGACTGGATCTGGCATCTGATTTGTGTCAAACACACCAAGCAACGCCATTGCGGTCTTAAATGCTCCAACGCCAGCACCGAAGCCTGCCACTCCGCTAGGAACAGTAACGATTCGCATCAAAGCAGCAAGCCAATCCTGCTCCTTCTTAACCGTTGCCCAATCGCCAGCCTGAGCAGCCTTCCACATGCGCACGTATCCAGTGGCCTCAACGTTTGCAAGTCCTGGAACAGAACCGTCTGCGCCAGCCATGTATGCGCCGTCAACAACAACCTCTTGACCCGTAAGCAAAGTCAATGGGTGGCCAGCCTTATTGTTGTCGTCTACAAGGAACCTGAACGAAACGTCATCGTTGGAAGAATCCTTAACGCCTGCAAGTACGCCATCTTTACCAAGCTTTACAAGCAAAGCGCCTGGAAGCTTTGTGTGTACGCAAACTGGAATATCGTAAGCGAACAGTGGCAAATCTGGAACAGCTTCGTGAATAAGACGGAAGTGGCGCTCAACTTCTGCCATGCCGCCGAGTGCGTAGAATGGCGCTGTTGCAACGATTGCAGCCGCTCCAAGCTCCTTAGCTTCCTTTGCATGCTCAATAACGCGGTTTGTTTCCGTATCGATGCACCCAACCAACACTGGCACGCGGCCGTCAACAATGCGCATTACGGTTTCAATGATTTCGCGACGGCGCTTATCTGTGCTAAACGCAACTTCGCCAGAAGATCCAAGCGTAAACAAGCCGTCTACGCCTGCTTCAATCATTCGGTTAAGCGAACGCTCAAAGCTAACAACGTCTACTTCGCCGTCTGCCGTTAATGGCGTAACTACTGGTGGAATAACGCCGTGGAATTTTTCTGCCATGATTAAACTTCTTTCGTATTTTTTATGACTTTTTATGATTTATGACTTATGATTTATGACTTTAGATTTTGGAATTAATGGGCGGCCTGCATGGATTTACTGCAAGGTCTTAACAGACCGCCCGCGCATTTAAGCTAGCAACTAGCGACTAGCACCTGCTTGCGCTACTTGCACTCTTCTTCCGTTGGATGCAAAAGCGAAGGCGCCGCGCCCATCAAAATCTTTGTGTACTCATCTTGCGGATTGTTAATCACTTGGTGAGTTTCGCCGCGTTCAACAATCGTTCCGTGATTCATAACAACAACTTCGTCGGATATGTATCGGATTGTTTGAATATCGTGGCTAATAAACACCATTGAAAGATTCAGCTTCTTCTTTAAGTCGGAAAGAAGATTCAAAATCTGAGCACGCACAGAAACATCCAAAGCGGAAGTTGGCTCATCTGCGATTATTACATCTGGGTTAAGCGAAAGTGCACGAGCGATTGCCACGCGCTGACGCTGACCGCCAGAAAGCTGACCTGGCAAAGCGCCAAGAACAGAATGAGGCAAACCAACCATTCGGATTAACTCCTTGGCTCTAGCATCGCGCTCAGCTTTGCTTCCAATCTTGTGCACAACAAGCGGATCAATCAACTGGTCAATCACACTCATGCGCGCATTCAAAGCCATTGCTGGATCCTGGAACACAACGGAAACCACGCGTCCAATATCCATACGCTCTTTTGCAGTTCTATGCGTAACGTCTTGACCTTTGAACAAAACCTTGCCGCTTGTAACTTGCTGAAGGCCGCACATAATGTTTGCAGTAGTAGACTTTCCGCAACCAGATTCGCCAACAATACCAATCGTCTTGCCTGGCATAAGCTTAAGATTTACCTTGTTTACGGCTGTAATCTTGTTCTTATGGAATAAGCCAGATCCTGCTCGAGTAGTGAACACCACTTCGGCGTCGCGCAACTCGATGATTGGAACATCGCCATTTTCGCTTTGATTTTTGTTTGCGTCATTAACATTCATGTTCATCGCACATCTCCTTTATCGGAGTTGGTCAAAATTGCGGAAGGTGCATCCGTTTCAGGCTCTGGAGGCGCAGCGTAGAAGTGCCATGTTCCTGGAATACGCTTCATTATTGGGCGCACATCAAGTCCTTGATCTGGATGAGAAGAACGCGGTGCGAATCGATCTCCCTTAGGGAAGTCGGATGGGCTTGGAACAGTTCCTGGAACCTGATGCAATCTTGGAGCGCCAGCCTCAATGGAGGTTACGGAGCCAAGCAAGCCGCGCGTGTACTCGTGATGCGGATCGGTGAGGATTTCCTTGGTGGAGCCTTGCTCAACAACCTGACCTGCGTACATTACGGTAATCGAGTGCGCAACCTTTGCTACAAGAGCCAAATCGTGGCTTACAAACACCATTGCGAATCCAAGCTTTTCGCGCAATTCGTTAAGAAGGTCAATTACCTGCTTTTGAACAGTAACGTCCAAAGCGGTTGTTGGCTCATCTGCGATTATCAACTTTGGATCTCGCGTAAGTGCCATTGCGATCAACACACGCTGACGCTGGCCACCAGAAAGCTCGTGTGGGTAGGATTCAAGCGTGCGCTTTGGATCCAAGCCTACAAGCTCCAGCAACTCTTCGGCGCTGCGAGTGCCACCTCTAGAAGTTAGCTGCTTCATTTGCGCTTTAATAAGCATTGATGGGTTTAAGGAAGACAACGCGTCTTGGTAAACCATTGCGATTTCGTGTCCGCGCAAAGCATTGTGCTCCTTTGGGCTAAGCTTTACAAGATCCTTGCCATTAAAGAGGATTTGTCCACTAATCTTAGCTTTTGGATCAAGCAAGCCCATAATCGCAAGCGAAGTGATTGACTTACCGCAACCAGATTCACCAACCAAGCCCATTGTTTCGCCTGGGCGAACAGAGAAGCTCAAGTGATCCACAACGTTTACACTGCCGTAGCGTGGGAACTGAATGCACAAGTCTTTAACTTCAATAACTGGAGGCTCAGTAGACGTTGGCTGCAAGCGATCCGTACGCTTTAACTCGGCCTCGCGAAGCTTTGCCAAAGACTCAACCAAAGCGTCGTGCTGCTCCTTGTAAGCTGCCACTGGATCGGTGAGAATCCTATCTTCCTTGCGAGCTGCATCCGCATCTGCAGCAGTCTTAGCTACTGGAGCGGTTGGAGCTGCAACCATTGCATCCGTAATGCCCTCAGAAAGAATGTTGAGGCACAAAACGGTAATCATGATTGCTAAGCCTGGGAACAATGCCTGCCACCAGTATCCGAAGATAACGCCTGCCTTAGCAGAAGACAAAATGTTGCCCCATGTTGGCGTTGGCTCTGGAATACCAGCGTTGATGAAGCTAAGAGAAGCTTCGAACACGATTGCGTCTGCCACAGAAAGGGTTGTGAACACCATAACTGGAGCTGCAATATTACGAGTTACATGCTTGAGCAAAATCCAAGGTGCGCGAGCGCCAGAAACAATTACTGCACGCACATAATCTTTTCCATATTCGCTTATAATGTTTGCGCGCACAATTCTTGCGATTTGTGGAACGTAAAGCACGCCGATGGAAATGATTATACCAATCATGGATTGTCCAAGAATTGCAAGGCACACAGCCGCTAATGCGATTCCTGGGATTGACATTACTATATCAATCAGTCGCATTATAAGCTCAGATATCCAAGTGCGGCTTACAGCTGCGATTGCGCCGATTATTGAGCCCATTACCAAAGCAAAGATAACAGACGACAAACCGATTACGAGCGAGTAGCGTGCGCCGTACATAACGCGCGAGAACACGTCTCTACCAAGGTTATCTGTACCGAACCAGTGCGCTCCTGTTGGAGGCTGATAGTTTTGCGTAATCTTTACTGGGTCGCATGGAGCTAGGAATCGCGCGAATACTGCGCAGAATGCCAGTATTGCAATCACAATAAGCGATATTTTAGACCCTAAGCTCATGCTTTTAAATCTGTTAAATTTGATGCCTGGCTTAGATGCGGCATCTACTACCTGATTCTTTCCGAATAGCATGTCACACCGTCCTAATTCTTGGGTTGATTAACACGTAAAGCAAATCAACAATAATGTTTATGAAGATGAATGCAATTGCAACAACCAAAACAACACCTTGAACAAGCATTGGTTGGTTGCCATTAATGCCGTCGAACATTGCAGTGCCCATTCCTGGGAGTGCAAAAATAACTTCGATAACGATTGCACCACCCATGAGGTAACCGATCTTCATACCAAGAGTCGTGATTGGTGTAATCAGAGCGTTGCGGAACACGTTTCTAGCAACCACCACACTCTTTGGAATACCTGCGCCAATTGCGGTTCGCACATAATCCTTATCCAATTCTTCTACCATCGAGGTTCGTATGATTCGCGTAAGCTGACCTGCTACTGGAAGACCTAATGCGAAGCAAGGCATCGCCATTCTAGCGATGTAAGCTTCTGGATCCTCAAAGAACGGCACAAAATCGCCAGATCCTGGGAGCCATGCAAGCTTGATTTGCAAGACGTAAATCAAAAGCACACCGAGCCAGAAGGATGGAGTTGCGATTGCAATAATCGAAAGCACGCGGACTGTTTGGTCAACCCAAGTGTCGCGGTAAAGAGCTGCAAAAACGCCGAAGATTACTGCAAAGATTATTGCTATCAACAAACCAATGAAGGTTAGCTGCAAGGTGATTGGGAAGGCATCTGCCACTCTCTGAGCTACAGAATCCTTGTTTACACCGTAAACACCCATGTTTCCTTGGAACAGTCCAACTATGTAAGACCCAAACTGCTCCCACCACGGACGATCGTAACCCATTTCATGGCGGAATGCGGCAAGTGCTGCTGGCGATGAGTTTTCACCTAATGCTGCAACTGCTGGATCATATTTTGAAAATGACATAAGGAAGAATACGAGGAACGTAACACCGAATGCCATGAATGGCAGTGCGATTAATCGCCTACCTAAAAGTCTAAGAAAATTACTCATAAGACATCCACACATCCATTGAAGAAATTTGTTATTAAGGCATAACAAAACCGGCCCATCTGCACAAAGGCAAGAAAGGTAAACAGCCGGGCCGGTTTTGCGGTTAGAGGTTAGGGAAAATGAAGTTTGTTATTTTTTAGCTTGCACCTACTTTGTTAGCTTTGCTTTTACAAGGTTGATGCCAGTGGAGCCGATTGCATTCCACTCAGCTAACGCGCCCTTCTTTACTGCAGTCGTAGTCTTACGATGGAAGAGTGGGTACAGAGGAACTTCGTCGCTGATCAAATCGAAGCACTGGTTCCAGTACTTCTGACGATCTGCTGGCTTGGCGGCTTCAAGAGCTGAATCCATGAGCTTGTGAAGCTTTGCGTATCCTTCGGAGTTCTTCCAGAATGTGCGCTGACGGGTCCAAGCATTGTCGCCATACCACCAGCTCATCAACAAGTCTGGGTCGTTGCCGAATACAGATGGGTCGCCTGGAGCGAGAACCATGGAGTAGTTTGCATCGTTGCGGTCGGTAATCTGTGGGTAAAGTGCAGAAGACTTCATGGACTTGATTTCTACATCCATACCAATCTCAGCAAGATCGTTCTTGATCTGCGGAGCGAGCTGAGTAATCCAAGTGTGGTCTGTGGTGTAAAGAGTGAACTTTAGTGGACCGCTTACACCAGCTTCCTTAAGCAAGCTCTTTGCCTTAGCAATGTTCTTGGTGTAAACGTTCTTTGCCTTATGATAGTTTGCGTAATTCTTTGGCAAGAAGCTTGTTGCTGGCTCGCCCTGACCGCTCATTTGGTTGGTGATGAGCTTGTTCACATCAATCGCGTAGAGAGCTGCTTGGCGAACTCGCTTATCATCAAATGGCTTTTGCTTTGTGTTGAACATAACGAATGGAAGCGTGAAGCCCTGTGCGGTCTTAAGCTCGGAACCAGACGCCTTCAAAGTGTTGAATGCTTGTGCTGGAACCATTTCCATTACGTCTGTCTTTCCGCCTTGCATTGCGGTTACGCGAGCAGTATCGTCAACGGTTACGTTCCAAACCATCTTCTTGGTCTGTGCCTTGTACTTGCCGTTATAAAGATCGTTGCGCTCAAACTTTACTTGGTTATCTGTAATGGACACATACTTCCATGGACCAGAGCCGATTGGCATGTTCTTAAGATCTGCGTCAGACTTTGCTGTTGGAACAATCTGGATTAAAGCAAGACGCTGCTTGAACAGTGGGAATGCTTTCTTTAGCTTGAAGATTACATGACGATTGTCTTTTGCTTCAACTGAATCAATAAAGTCGAGCATAGATATATAGAGGCTGCCTTTTGCAGTTGTGCGCTTGAAGGAAGATACTACGTCTCCTGCTGTTACTTCAGTTCCATCCGAGAACTTTGCAGCATCGCGAATTGTTACCTCATATTCGGTGTCGGAAATCTTCTTTGGCTCACCTTTTGCAAGAGCGTTGAAGACTTTAAAATTGCTGTAATCAAGAGCATAGAGCGGCTCTGTCACATGCCAGTTTGCTGACATTGGCAATGCGCCCGAAGTAGTGGATGGCGCAAAGTCACGGCTTGCATATGCGACTTGAGCTGTGATTGTATCTTTAACAGCAGTCTTTGCTTTTGCTGCCTTGTGGGTTTTTGCTCCACCGCAGCCAGAAAGCATCATTAATGCGGCTACACCTGCAGCGATTACCGCGGTTAGCTTTGAGTTAATTCGTGCCATATTTTCTCCTCACCATTGAGTTTGTTTTCTTCGCATTTCATCCTCGAATGCGAAAACGTTTTAAATTATAGCGCGTGCGTTATTTTCGCGTTACTTTAAACATAAGAGGTCTGATGTCTGATGTCAAGTTATAAGTGTGTCGAATTTGTGAAAATTTTGATTTAATTTTTAAAGTCATTAAATTAGCACAAAACCGCACAAAATCAACACACATATAATCAATACTTTTATTTAATTGTTTACTTTATCAAGTACGGTTGCTGGCGATCAATCCGCCTACAATGCACCGCCTACAGCTTTGCCGCAAACCAGCGCGTAATCGACGTTGGGTGTGTAATTGCAGTTCCAACCACCGCAGCCCAAGCTCCCATTTGCATAACCTTATGCAACTGATCAGGAGTATGAATACGCCCTTCGCAAATAATCGGATAGTTTGGGAAAGCTTGCAAAATCTGGCCTAAAAGTTCAAAATCAGGACCATCAGTCTTTGGTCTTCCTGGAGAAGTACCAGCCAAAGTCGTAGATATAATATCTGTTCCGCAATCAGCCGCGCGCTTAGCATCGTCGAAGTTTCCGCAATCAGCCATAACAACTATGCCTTCGTCATGCAAAGCACGAACGGTCTGCTCGTAAGTCAGACCATCTGGACGCGGTCTATCCGTAGCATCAATCGCAATAATATCTGCCCCAGCAGCAGCACAGCAGCGTGCGTGGCGCAAAGTTGGCGTAATATAAACTCCCTCATGACCGTCTTTCCAAATTCCAATTACAGGAACATCAACCTGCCCTTTAATCGCGGAAATATCAGACAATCCTTGGCATCTAATGCCAACAGCACCACCTTCTACAGCAGCCATTGCCATTTGTGCCATTGTTTCTGGGTGTCTTAGCGGCTCTCCAGGATAAGCTTGGCAGCTAACAACTAAGCCACCTTTAATTTTTTCAATTACAGGATTCATATAGATTCCTCCTTTTTAAAATGATTAAAAATGGTTCAAAAATAACTTAAAAATGGTTCAAACTTAAATGAACAGCCCAAGCAGCACCAATCAAAGGAGCAGATCCTCCAAGTTGACCCTTTAAAATTGGGGTGTTCTTAATCAATGTCAAAGCAGAATCTTCAAATCCACTTCGCATAGCATTCCACCAAATATCACCAGCTTCTACAACAGACCCAGAAAGCACAATCACATCTGGATCTATAAGATTAGCCATTCCAGCTACGCACTCACCCAAAGCCTTACCGCTTCTAGCAAGAATTTCTTTTGCATATTCTTCACCAGAATTTGCTCTTACGCAAACATCATAACCATTTTGTGCTTCTTGAGTACCAGCTGGAAGATTTCGATTGTAAAGAGTCGCAAGACCTGTTCCAGAAGCAACTGGCTCAATATGTCCAGCATTTGCTCCGCAAGAACAATCAAAACCTACTCCCAAATCACTAACAACGTGACCAGCATGACCAGCAACTCCGTGCGCTCCTGTAAACAGCTTGCCGTTTATAATAATCGCACCACCAATTCCAGTGCCTATTCCAACAGAAAATACAATTGATTTTCCGCGACCTGCGCCGTAAATGGCTTCGCCTAAACCATGTCCACCAACATCGCCAATCATATAAACTGGCAAGTCAGTTACGTTCTTAAATGCGTCATAAATTCGCTGTCCTCGCCAACCTGGCAGAATGTCTGTAGCAGCTACAATTTCGCCAGTTTTGCTATTTGGCACTCCTGCAGCTGCTATTCCAATTCCGCTAATAGTTTTGCCATTTTTCTGCGCTTCTTCTATGATTTGCGACGCTTTTTCTACTAAGCGATTCTTTATACTTTCTCCACCTTTTGCAGCTTCTGTTGGCATTGAACCATGCTCTTGCACTGTTGGAGATACGTAATCTGCATTTTCTTGGCGAATATTAGAATCTGGCAAAGTCACCAATCCATAGGCGATTTTTGTTCCGCCTATGTCAAAAGCAAGATATGTAGGGCGAGAATCTTTTGTTTCATTCATAAGTAGTTTCCGTTTTCTTTCTTGCGTTTGCGACTTTGCCTATTTACTCGCCCTGCGCAGCGCTCACAGCGTCATGAATACGCGATAAGTACCCCAAGCGCTCTTCAACGCTCGCGTCTTGCGGAACGCACACTTTTGCACCCAAATAGTCGATTGCATAATCGTCTTTTAGCGCCTCTAGAGTAGTTTCTTGAATTTCTTTAGACGTCATTAATGACGTTGGTTCATCTGGGTTCATTGGCAAATGACCATCAATCCACTCATATCCGTATTGCGTTGCTTCTGGTCCAGCTCCCGAAAACATTAAACCTTGTAATACTCCTGCGCGTCTTGCTTCGTGCACATGTCCTATAGCAGCTTGAGCCTTTCGCTCTTCTACAACGCTTCTTCCCCAGTTGATTGTGATTCCAATACCAGAATTTTTAGCAATTTGAATCTCTTCTTCTAGAGGTAGGAATCCTTTTTCTGGATTCTGTCCTTCGATATATCTGTCGCAGTGTTCTATAACCAGTTTTGCTCCACACCAATCTAATTGTGCTAGTTCTTCCAACGACTTTTTCATTGCGTCTGCTTGTGCTATTCGAGTTGGCGCTGTGTGTATTTCCACGTGCGATATATCACAACTGTCTCGTTTATCTGCAACATCAGCTATGGCTTCGCGAATATCCTTAAAGAATGCGAGCGCACGATGTCTGCCATCTTCGCTTGGGCTTGCAAGTCCAAATTCTGGATCTGGGTCAAAGTTTATGTGCCTCATTGTCCCAGGTATTGCGGTTATGGTGTTAGCATGCCAATGTGCTGGTATTGCAGATGCTAGCCACGTGCGATTTTGTGGATCTGCTAAATCTCCTGGGTACGGAATCTCCGTTCCAGCAATCCAGTTTTGCTTGCCTAACAAATCGTAGTATTTTTCTTGATCTTCGCGAGTTTTTGGCAACGATGCATATGCACCTACAACAAACTTAGCTTTCAGCATGATATCCTCCTTGAAATCGTAGCTGATTTGTCTTTTGACTTATCTTTAGACTTGTATTTCGACTCGTCTTTTGATTCGTCTTTTGATTTGTAGATTACACCAATATCACTACAATTCGTCAGACGTCTGATAAATCTTTGTACTTGCGACTAAATTGTTTTCAAACTAAAGCAGCTTAATGTCATAAAGTCATAATGTCATTAACGCAACAATTTTCACTTATTTTATGCTAATTAATAATGTATTTAATTGATTAATGCTGTAGCATGGTCATAGAATCTACACCAATACAAGCGTAGATTTGTGCACATCAAGTGCGGACTTGAGCATATAAGAATACTTGGAAGAATCTAGGATTTTCTTAATCAAACTCATATCGTCAAAGTTGATTGCAGAGAGTTATTGAAGAAAATTAAGCATTACTGTAATTGTAATTAAGCGAAGGTGCAGTTTACATAACTTGCTATTTGTAGCTTTTAAGCGTAAAACGCGCTAACAAGATAGTAAAAAAAAAACAAAAGATTAATTCCGGATTAATTCCCAAAACGAGTTAATTCGTGTTAATTCCCAAAATAAATGACAAAAGTAGGAGGAATCATGAAGAAAAGCTTCAAACTAATAGGCTTATCTGCAAGCCTGTGTCTTATGCTAAGCATGTTAAGTATCACTACACCAGCGATGGCATATACTCAAAACGAGCAGCTTACAGAAAGACACACTCCTCTTACAGAAAAAACAGCTAAACAGATTTCAAATGGAGATATAAAGCTGGAGCTTCCCGGAGCTTTAGACATGGCTTTGTATCACAAAAAGCCTCTAGACCCAAATGCTGATTTAGATGGCGACGGCTTAACTAATAGACAAGAAATTTACACTTATGCTAAAAACGGTAAAACTTATTATGGGTACAATTCTCACCCTATGATGAATGACACCGATGGCGATGGTATTCCAGATAATCAAGACAGCAATCCTCGCAGATGGGATATAAGCCCACGAGATATGACGCTATTTTCTGAACTTTCTTATCGCGATGATAGTTATATAAACAAGGTTCTTGATTACACTAAACCACTTCATGACATTTATAAGAACCGCAATGAATATCGTCTTATGCACAATGAGATAGCCCCGTTCTGGAAAGTTAAAGAAACCTACCACAATAGGGGTGGTTTTGACGCTGTCTTGTTTGAAAATGTAAGTCCTTATCCGTTCTTAGAGCAAGGAACTGTTCAAGTTCTTGCAATTCGTGGAACTTCTCAATTCAACGATTATGACGATGATCTCGCAATAGCTGTAGGTCGCAATCCAGATCAGGCTTACGATGTTGAACAACTTATTGAGCGTTATGGCAGAGAACATACTGTAAATAATCTATATATTACTGGTCATTCTCTTGGAGGATATTTGGCACAACGAGCTTTGATTCGCGCAGACGGTAAAGGATATTCTTGGCTTAAGAAAATCTACACTTTCAATGCTCCTCAAATTTGGGGAAATATCTTCAACCGTTGGCTTCGCACTGCAGCAAATGCAGGGAATCGTCTGACTCGCGAAGGTTATGCTGTTCATTACAAAGTAGACAACGACAGAGTTATTCGTTCTGTCGGTAATTTCGCAGGAGCTATAAGTGTTGGCAATTCTGCAGAAGGGCATGGCTCTCGAAGCTACTTTGAACCACGAATGAACAATTTCCCAGGGTTTACCGTAGGAACTAGAGGAGATATATCAGGTACCGGACGTTGGATGGAAGAGCTTAATAATTTCTACAATGTTCGCACGTTCTAATTTATCGACTATTGTTAATTAGCAACTTGTAATTAGCAATAGGCAACTAGTTCATGTAATTTACTAACAATAAACTAAGCGCTGACTTACTGTATTAATGCATAAATAAGTTAGCGCTTTTTATATTGATTAATCCAACTATCCTCTATTAGTGGTGCACTCCTAAAGATTTTATCTAACACGAGAACATCCTAGTGAAGAAAGAAGATCAGCCCACACCGAGAAGACTCGGGCGAGCTGAACTATTGTCTAGTATTCCAGCATCCAGATAAGACCAGACTAAAACATTCTCCAAATGAAACTTATGCAATATTCACTCAAACGCATTGCGTTACAACCGCGTGCTTATGAGAACTTGTATACACAAAAACGTATTTTTTGTACATTCAATGTACAATTTTTTATACACCCAATGTACAAAAAATACGATTTATGCATCTTTTGTCTAAATATCACACACAAAATTCAGACTGAAATCAACAAATCACAATCAAACCAAACACAACATATGACAAACATAGCCTTCTGAATCTTAATTAAATTCAGAAGGCTATTATTATTGGGTAAACTGTTTAATCTAGTTATTTTACATAGCTATTTTTTTACTCTTAAAAAGAGTTATAGCAGCAATACTTACAACAAGAACAGCAAGAACAATCAATGGCGCTGTGAAATAATTTGTGTAGAACTCACGCACATCAATGTCTACAGAATTGATAGTCGCAGCATAAGATATATACGACAATACGCCTAATACAACATCAATAATTGCATATGCATATGCGTTTTTATACAATTCTTTAACTGACTTGCTGCTTTTAACCCAAAGCATTACAGACAAAACCAAGCCTATTAGCATTGATATAACAGCAACAAGTGCAAACAACATATCTAACATAAAACCCTCCTGACCAATTAAATCCTCTACCATAGCGGATTCAATACAATTTTAATTTAACTAAGATTTTCGCGTCAAGATTAAAAAAAAAACCCACAGAATTTTACACATTATTTTCACATTTAGCGTACTTCTAAGCCATAATAACAAGCGAAAAACGTTGATATATCAACATTTTCTACATGGAGCGGACAACGGGAATCGAACCCGCCTCTGAAGCTTGGGAAGCTTCCATTCTACCGATGAACTATGTCCGCATGTTCGGTTGCTGGCGACTAATCCTCTCAAATAATTTGCCTATAAACTAGCAAACAAACTTGACGAATCAATCTAGACAACAAACCATATAAGGATATCATGCTCCGCTTACGGCTACAACTCCACCAGGAAATCTTCTTCCATATCGGATGTTGAATACAGATTCAGACTTATCAAATTCATCTGATCTTGCAGCAGCTTCATTTTCATGAGACATTTCAGCATACCCAGAATACTCAGCATTATCCTCTTGCGACTTAGCCATTAGTCTCAGGAAGTTAACTCGCTCTTTGATAGCTGACTGATGAGAAAACATCTTCAATAATTTTGACTTATCTTCTTCAAATGGATTTACAATCATCAGCGAAGACATTGCCTGCAATCCAGCGACTCTACTAATCTCATGTATTTTTGCACCGTAAGAAATTTTATTTAGGGCAGAAGCCAAAGCTGCAGGATCTCCCGTAAGCATTCCAGCGCTTTTATCTGCGTCAAATTCGCGGCTTCTAGAAACCACAAGCTTAATTATTAATGATCCAACTGGCACAAAAATCACATTTAAAACTTGACCAATAATTCTTAACGCTGGGCAACGGCTTTTAGAAGATTCGGATCTAACAGCAAACTCACTATCAGAAGCATGCTTCTTCTTGGAATACGTAAGAACATAGCCGGCATAAGTCATAATTGTCGCAATAGCTGAAGCAATCGTGGAATTCAAAATGTCATGATTATAAATATGAATTAGCTCATGACTTACAACACCACGCAACTCACGCTCGTTCAAAATGTTTAAGAGTCCACGCGTACAACAAATAACAGAATGTCTTTCACTGCGACCAATTGCAAAAACATTAGGACTATCCATTGGAGCAACGTAAAGATGCGGCATCGGTCTTTCGATTCTCGCAGAAATCTCACGAACAATACCATACAAGATTGGCTCTTCATCTTCGCTTACTTCTATAGCATTCACCATGCGAATTGCAAGCTTGTCAGAAAGCCAATACACGCACACACTGAGAATTATTCCTAAAATTACAAACCAAATCAGCATAGACAAGCGCAATCCACAGGCAGCCCAAATTAAGGCAAGAATCAACCAGATTACTGAGAACAGTGCTGCTGTTTTCAGATAATTGCGGCATCGCATTCCTATATTGCTGAACATGTTTACGATTCTAATAATCGGAACTGTAATTTTGCTGAATGAAAACTGTATATTTATAATTAATATGTTTAAGATTAATGCTAGTTAATGTATTTACTAGTTAGTGTATTTAAGATTTATAATCTGTTAACAAGTGGTCGCTTACGTTTTGCAAATATGCAGAACATAAGCGACCACTAAAAAATTAACAAACTATTGTTGATGATTTGCTATATCTATAAGCATTTGTTTAGATACAACCTTTTTGCGAGCGCGATTTTCTGCCATACCAGATTCGACTTCGAATGCATCAACTCTTTTCCAACCATCAAAATCAACTACATCCACACCTCTGGAAGCGAGAAGCTTTTCGATAGATTTAGGCTCTCTATCTTCAGCAAATCTTCCTCTCAGAGAATTGGATTTAGAATTATCACCATCGGAATTATCACCATCGCCTGCAGCTAAATCTTCCAACATATTTGCCACTATTTGCAAAGCGTCTGACTTTGTGGAACCAATTAATCCAACAGGTCCTCGCTTAGCCCAGCCAGTTGCATACAATCGTGGACGCACAACATCACCATCTGGATCAGTTACTATACGACCATCTTTATTGGCAAGAAGAGTTTTGCTCTCATCGTAAGCAACGCCAGAAACCTTAGCAGGCTTATATCCAATCGCGTGGTAAACCGCTTGAACAGGGTATTCTTCAAACTCTCCAGTACGAGTCATTTTTCCGTCCGCGCTTGTAACTGTGCGCTCTACTCGAATAGCACGCACTCGCCCATCTTCTCCCAGAATCTCAACTGGATCAGAGTTAAAATGAATAATATAACGTCGATTTGCAGGATTCCCCTCAAAATCAACGTTTCCACCATCTTCCATATCTTCACTCAAATCGCGTATAGCAAAAAGCTCTTCTACCATTTGACGAGTCAATTTGTCTTTTCCAGCAACATCAATAGTTTCATCGTCCAAGTCAAAATCGTTTTCGTTTACAACTACTTGCACGCCAGAAAGCTTTTCCATCTCGCGCAATTCTTGCACAGAGAATTTAGCTTGAGCAACGCCTCGTCTAATAAACAAGTGCAATGTTTTAGCCTGGTTTTTAAGCAAACCATCGTAAACATCGTCAGAAATATCTGTGTGCTCGCGAAGATAATCCGCATCTCGCAAAAGCTCGCGCGCAACATCCATAGCAACGTTTCCACCGCCAATAACCGCCACTTGGCTGGCATCAAGCGGCCACGTACGGTCGCTTGTAGGATAACTATCGTACCATTCCACAAACTTTGCAGCACCATATACGCCACACAGTGAAGAGCCTGGAATATTAAGCGGCCTGTCTTCTACAGCGCCAGTAGCAAACAACACCGCATCATATCTTGGCAACAAGTCGTCTAGTGTAATATCCTTGCCAAATTCAACATTCGCATACAGGTGAATGTCTGGATTATCAAGTGTTTTAGCCAAAGCATCTGCAATGAATTTTATGCTCGGGTGGTCTGGCGCAACTCCATATCTAACTAATCCGAACGGGACTGGTAGTTTTTCGAATAAATCGATTCTAGCGCGCGTACCTAATCCCATTTCGTCGCCCAATTTTTTAAGTTGACGAAGGAAAATATCTGACGAGTAAATTCCAGCAGGACCTGCTCCAATAACTGCGATTCGCAATTCGCTTGCATCCGCATTGTAATTTGTTTCCATAAAATTTCCCCATATTGAGTATTTCAAGCATTCTTAAGCATTTTTGAACTCTTTTTGTAAACTATTTTATAAGTCGCTGTCTTGAATGCTTCAATAAATAGATTATCGCCTTGATTGGTTTGAGAAAAGACTCAAGTGAATATTGTCACTAAATAAAATATTGTCACTAAAGCTGCTAATACGCTCACTAACGCAGACTATTAAGGTTTTACTAGAATTATTTAGAATTATCTAACATTATCTAGCATTGGCTCAAATCATCTCGCATTAATTTTAGCTATTACCAAACTAGCTTGTTTACTTAGATCTCAATGCAGTAAGCGCCCATAAAATAGACACAACATCAATCATCTCTTGCATCATAGCCCCAAGAACCGCAGGAATTAGACCAAAAGCCGCCGCAATCATGCTTATAACAGCTAAACCGATTCCCAACATAACAGCCTGAACCATAACACGCTTTGTGCGTTTGGCTACACTCACTGCGTTTGCTACAGCATAAATATTGTTGTTCATAATCACAACTTGCGCACATTCTGATGCAGCCGTGTCTGTACCATCTGTCAAAGCCACTCCGATGCTTGCTGCAGCCAAAACTGGTGCATCGTTTACTCCATCTCCAACCATCATCGTTATGCTACGTTTTTGTGTTTTTCCGCCAGAAAAGTCGAAAGCTTCCGCACCTAGCAACCCTGTGCTATCTTCCGAATACTTATTATCCGCATTAACACTATCCGTATTCTTATAGTGCTGTTTTACGCACTCAAGCTTGTCTTCTGGAAGCAAATTCGCTTTCACATTCTCAATTCCAACGCTTTTTGCTATTGTTTGAGCCGCTTGCAGACCATCTCCAGTAAGCATGCTTATTGAACGAACACCAAGTTCTCTGAGTTTTTGAATCGTAGATTTTGCATTTTCTCGCGGAACGTCTTTTAGAACAATTCGCCCAACAAGTTTGCCATTAAAAGAAACGTATGTCGCCATTTCGTCGGCAGAAAGCTCTTCAAAATTGTTTTCTATATTTTCTATATTTGTACGTTTTACTTTATCTTCGGTTGCTGGCGACTTATCCTCGGGATTGCCAGCTGACGCCTGCAAAACGTATTTTTTGCGACCTACTCTAACGTTTATTCCATCCACAACTCCGCGTATGCCCTGACCTGCTGTTTCTTTGACATTCTGCACAACAGGATATTCTCTCACGCTTGGAAGCTGCGGAACGGCAGATGGATGCGTGTTTTTCCAAAGATCCGATCCTGCTTTTGCAATTCCTCCTGCAAGAATGTGTTGTGAGTATGTTTCTAGAACACCAGCAAACATTAGTATTCTATTTTGCAACCCACCATTTTCATGATTTTCATGATTTTCGCTATCTTGATGATTCGCTAAATCCACTCTAACAACCTGAGGTTGCTTTATTGTAAGCGTACCCGTTTTGTCAAAGAACACATCTGTTACTCGGCTTAGCTGCTCTAAAACATCTTGGCTTTTTACCACAATACCAAGTTTTGCGAGTCTTCCTGTTCCTGCCATAAACGCCACTGGAACAGCGATCAAGAGCGGGCAAGGAGTAGCCAATACCAAAACTTGCGCAAATCTTAAAGCTTGCCCAGACACTGCCCAGGCAACGCCTGCAATCACAAATGAAAGCACAGTAAAAGGCACAGAAAGCATATCCGCAAATCGCACTACTGCAGCTTTAGAAGATCTTGCAGATTCCACCAGCTTCATGATTTTTTGGTATTGTGAATTTTCTGACAATTTAGTTACGCGCATAATCAGCACAACACCGCCATTTACACAGCCAGATAATATATGTGCTCCTGCAAAAACTTCTCGCGGAAGAGACTCTCCGTTTATTGCGCTTGTGTCAAGAACAGCAGAACCGCTTAAAAGTTGTCCGTCTACTGGAACTGTTTCTCCTGGAAGAACAAGTATTACGTTTCCTATTTTTAAATCCTCAACTGGAACTGTTTTAAATCTTTGTAATTGTTCAGAGGATTTGGTTGATTGCAATATTGGGCACTTTTGAGAATGATTATGACATTTTTCACATAATTCATGATTGTTGGAATCTAATTCAATCTCTGGTGCAGAATCCTCGCTTACTCTTCTAAAATGGTTATGTTCAAGTAGAGCACACTCATTGCAGGATTCGCATCCCGATTCTTCGCTCAATTCTTCGCTCAATCCACAGCATCCAATTCCAGGAAGCGTCATTAAATGTGCTGTTTGAGGTGATGCGCTCACTAAAAGAGACAGATTTTTTTGCGCCGCATTTTGTGCAAAGTCTTCTATTGCCTCACCCGTAAACACCATTACAACAATCAAATAACTTGCCCAAAATTCGCCTATGCAAAGCGTGGAAAGCAATGCAACAAACGCCAGCAGGTCAATTCCAAGCGTGCCATGCGTTAAGTCATCAACCATACTTAAAAGCGACTTAACACATGTGTATAGAACTAAACATGTTATTATACTTTGCCCAACTGTAAGGCTTATTTGCGCATTAAAATCAACTTTTATTAACGAAAGCAGGCAATTTAACGCTTTGCTTATAACTTTGCAAAAATCGAGTATAAAAGTCAGATTACTAGAATAAAACACTGCAATAAACGGTAATGAAACTAAAGCAGCTACTAATTGCGGAGCACGACGGCAATACGATAAAAATCTACGCATACACTTTCCTTACGCTGATCAGGTTAACCGCGTATAAACGTTGTTAACACACGATTTCACGCCTTGTTAACCCATTGAGCATCCACTTAAGCATGCGCAATACACGGCGTAAAGATATCTATATTCACTTATTGGTGTTCAGTTTAGCAAAACACCTTGATGAGAAACATTCTCATATAACAATATGCGCGCAAGAACAAGGAACACACGCGAGAAAACAGCAGTGCGAACGCATGAAAAAAGGGCTTCTAGCGATTGGCTAGAAACCCTATTTGTGGAGCTAAGGAGACTCGAACTCCTGACCCTCTGCTTGCAAAGCAGATGCGCTACCAGCTGCGCCATAGCCCCATTGAAAGAATGATGTTCATTCTATCGTGGGCCCGGGAGGACTTGAACCTCCGACCTCATCCTTATCAGGGATGCGCTCTAACCACCTGAGCTACGGGCCCAACTTGTATGTTGAAAACATACAAGTAGTTAGATTAGCACATGAAATAAAAATGTCAAATAGCAAATCTAAGCGTGTCGCAAAATTATTCTAAATGACTGCGCATAAACCACTGGAACTTTTCAAGCTGCTGAACATGATCTTGAATAATATTAGAGCTAACAATATCAAGATCATCAAGCTGAGAAATCGCCTTACGATCATCTGCAATCATATCGTTGTAATACTCAATTAATGCTTGCAAATACTCTTTGGTAGACTTTCTACCACTAAGAGCAAAACGCTTCCAAGTGCGCGAAGCTACAACATCGTCTGCACGACCAAGTGGGGATCCACCAAGCGTTGCAATTCGCTCAGCTGTTTCATCTGCTTGAGCTAAAACTTCTGCAACCTGAGGATCAAGCATTTCATGAACTGCAATAAAGTCTGGACCCGTAACATTCCAATGTGCATGCTTTAAAATTAAAGCAGCTTCCTGCTCGTGACTTAAGCGATTCTGCAAAATATCGATTGCTTTCTCGCTAGACGATTCATCAAGACCTGGCACAATATGAGTTAAAGCCATATTGATATCCTCCATTTTTTGTTTATTTTTGTTTAATTTATTCAAATATTTAATTTACTTCGGTTTTTCTGACTTCAATCGTAGCTATTCTACGCCCATCAACCTCCGTAACTGTCATATCGTAGCCATCCGCATCGTGCAAAATAGCTCCAACTTTGCCCATTGAGCCAGTATGAGCAAGGAAATAGCCTGCAACCGTTTCATAAGGTCCATCCTCTAGCTCAATTCCAGTCACATCTGCAAAATCTTCTATAGTCATTCCACCGTCAACCGTAGCAACCCCGTTTACAAACACAGTAGCTTTACTATCACGCTTCAAATCTGACTCGTCTGGCAAATCGTATTCATCTCTAATATCTCCAACCAATTCCTCGGTCATGTCTTCAAGAGTTACGATGCCATCCGTTCCGCCATACTCGTCAATAACAACAGCAAGATGTATTCCACGTTTTCTGAGCAGCTCCAAGCTTGGAAGCAATTTAGACGTTCCAGGAAGACTTATTCCTTCTCGAGTTACATCTGCAACTGTTTTAGCATTAGGATCTCTAACATCTAACAAATCGCGTACATGCACAAATCCAATAACATCGTCAAAATCTTTGCCTGTTACAGGATATCTAGAATATGGCAATTCTCTAATTTTTGCAGCAGCTTCTTCAAGACTTAAAGATCCGTCCAAAAACTCAACGTCTGCACGAGGACGCATAACTTCGGCAACAATCGTTTCAGAAGCATCAAAAACATCGTCTAAAATTGTGCGCTCATCTTGGCTAAGCTTTTTATTCGAGTTAACTAAAACACGTAGCTCTTCGTCGGAAACTTCACTTTCCTTTTCGTTTGGATCGAATCCAAGAAGTCGCACAAAACCGTTGGTATTCTTAGCAATCAACCATATTAGCGGCTTGCATATTTTGGAGAATATATCTACTGCTGGAACAACTGCTCGAGCGATTTGCTCAGAGCGCTGCATTGCTATTCTCTTTGGCACAAGTTCAGAAATTACTATTGAAAAATACGATATTATAAGCGTTAAAACAAGAGTCGTTAATGGTCCTGCAATGTGATTTGGAACTCCCCAAGACTTTACAATTGGCACAATATGAGGTGCGATTGCAGATTCGCCAAAAGACGCCGAAAGAAATCCCGAAAGCGTAACACCAATTTGAAGAGTGGAAAGAAAAGTGTTTGGATCTCGGGCTATTTTTGCAACTCTTTTCCCACGAGCATCCTGCGTTTCCATACGGTCTAATTGCGATGTTCGCAAATTAACAAGCGCAAGTTCAGTGGCAGCAAAAATGGAGCCGAATAGCAGGAAAATCACAATAAGTGCAATGTTAAAACCCAACGACATACTTGCTATCTTAGTTGAATTTAACATATATAAAAAGCTTTGTGCTTAATATCGAAATAATATACACAATCAGGTTCTATAAAAATAACCGGATGGGGCTTTACTTATCTCTTTAATAGACTCAACTTTAAGAACCACACCTTTGTGCGAATATCCACTAACGCCAATATTACCTAGTGAAATATTAGCTTTTACAATCACCCATTGGTGATTTTTAAATCGTAAGTTTTTAGAAAAATCTGCAACAAACCCAAATGGAGACATATCTAGAATGCAGCAAGACATGAATTGTCTAGATATGCGAACCTGATTTTTAGAAAGCGTGTTTTCTCGACTTATAAAACCTTTTACCACAATTTCATATCCCTGATATTTTTCTAAATTATGGTCAATTTCATCATACCAATTTCCAAAATCATCGTCTGAAATAATAATTTTTTTATTATCTACATCTAATCCGCTTAAAGTTTTTTTATTATTTTTACGATTAGACGCGATTGCTATTGCGCGCCCAGAAGCGTACTCGTCAAAACCTGCAGACTTTGTAAAACCTTGATCTAATGCCGATTTTGACATTTGAAGTGGAATTAAAATCACGAGCATTGGAATTATTAGAGAAACAAGCAAGCGTTTGGAATCTTTTGCAAAAACTGGAATAATACCAAAAAGCGAGCAAATGCTTAAACAAACCATTAAAATCGCAGCAAAAATAAGGTATACGAATGCGCGCGGAGTGGTAAGAATTGTGTAGCATCCACTTAACGCGCTCCACATTAGTGTGGCTGAAAAGCAAAGAAAACACAACGATTGCACAATCTGAGCAAAAGTAATTTTATGCTTAGTTTTCTTACAATCCACATTATTACAATCAGCATTGCATACAACATTTACACTACTCATAGCATCACACCCCATGCAAGGTGCACAAGAAGCGCTGCGAGTAAGCAAATAACAGCAATAGTTGCTGTTAGACGTATCACAAATTTTCCTTTGCAATCCTCAACAAGCATAAGAGTATTTTTAATATCTAGCATTGGTCCAAAAAGTAGAAAAACGATTACTGAACTCATTGGAAGAGAAGCGGCCAAAGAGCGCGCAATTACTGCGTCGGAGCTTGAGCATAAGGAGCTTGCGTATGCTATTAGCATCATTGCTGGAATCGCCACAAAAACTGTTGTTGTGTTTATTTTTGATGCAGGATCTGATCCAAGCCAAACGCGAATAATCGAAGCTACAGTTGTTCCAAACAATATTATTGGCATTAATCGCATAAAATCCGAATAGATGTGATGAGCATAAACTTTTAAATGATCTTTAAAACTTATTAAAGGTCCATCATTATTGTCAGAATCACAAGAATCACAAGAATCACAAGTTGAGTCACATGATTTTATAAAAAATTTTTCTCTTAAAACAAGTGATTTTACTGGAAAAATCACAAAGCTAATCCCCACTAAAAGAGCCACACCAACACCCAAAGCCACTCGAGTTACAGCAACTGCTGGAACATCCGCAAATGCGTACCAAGTTGCCCAAATAGAAACAGGGTTCACTACTGGCACAGCGCACAAAAACGTTACAGCACAAGGCAATGGCAATTTTCGCGCCACAAGACGAGAAAACGTTGGAACAACAACACAATCACATACTGGCACACAGACTCCAGCAAGAATTGCTGCTAAAAACCCATTTGCAATAGACTTTGGAGCGTGTTTTTCAATAAAATCTGCTGTAATCCACGTTTCTACAGCAGCAGAAACAAGCACGCCAATTAGCGTAAAAGGAACAGCTTGCAAAAGCAGACCAGCAACACCTCTAATAATAGTGTTTACAGGCATCCAAGGGTAGCGCAATTGCAACGCAGGGACCATGGCAATAATAAGAGCTGCAAAAGGCACTCCTGCAATCAAAAAAAGATAGTTTGCAGAATTTGCTTGTTTTGCTTTACTTGCTTTACTTGCTTTTTCTACTTGGCTCGCTGTTTTTGCTTCGGTTTCTGTTTTTAGCATGACAACACTTCCACCAAGCCGTCACTCATTCGATACCTTGCTCCAACAAGCATCAAAGCGTCTTTGAAAACAGCTTCGCGAATTATTTGTGATTTTTCGCAAATTTCAGCCAAAATATTAGACACGTGAATACGTTCAATATCATCTGTATCTAAATTTTCCTCAACACCTGCGAGCGCAGCAGGCCCCAAAGAACGCAGCAATATTGACTCGCTCGACTCAATTATTTCGCTTGTTTTATCTTCGCCGTATTCAGAAACCAGCTTTTGCACGTTCGGCAAAACAGCCTTTACGGCGCCGCAATGCTCATGCCCAAGCACAACCAACACTTTTACTCCCAAATCACTTACAGCGTATTCTAGCGAAGCTATTACGGCATCATCCAACACTTCTCCAGCTGTGCGAACAGAAAAAATATCGCCCAAACCGGCATCGAATATAAATTCTGGAGCAACTCGCGAATCTGCGCACGAAAGCACAACAGCTCCCGGATGCTGACCGTCAATAAGTTTCATGCGCGACTCTGAATTTACGCCTGCATGCACTGAATTGCCGTCTGCAAATTTGCGATTCCCCGCAAGCATTGCGCTTAATACCGATGTAGCTAAAATTGACTCTTCATTAGCAAAATCTTCGCTGACTTCTTCTTGCATTATTACCTCCTACACTGGCATTGGCAATATTTTCAGTTGCTTAAAGTTTAAAATTTTTGACTTAGAATATATTGTATCTTTCGTAGTAAATAAGAATTTTGTTTAAGAATATAAGCCTATTATCAAAAAGCTCCCGTATTGCAATTCGCAAATACGAGAGCCTTCTTGATTCAGTAATTTATTAAAATCATCCAGTGTTTTGCAAGCCTGCAGCAACACCAGAAACAGTGCAGAGAATCAGGTAGATGAACTCTGCCTGCTGGCTTTCGCTCAATTCTTCCTTATCTACCTTGTTGCGAAGCTTATGCAGAGCAAGTGACTGAATTACAGACAGAGCATCAACATAAGGCGAGCGCACACGAATCGCTTGACCAAGCACATGGCGATGCTGCAACGGCCACTTGTCGTCAACAATTTGCAAAACCCACTTGCGCGTAAGCTGCATCTCCGAAAGCACCTTATTGCTCAAATCTTCACGATCTCCAAGGCTTAAATACATGCGAGCAATTCGCTCATCTGTTTTAGCCAAAGACATCTCAATATTGTCAATAAAAGTACTAAACAGCGGCCACTCTTCGTAAGCTCTGCGCAAAGTTTCCAAGTCGCCAAACTTTTCGCAAGCAGTACCCAAGCCATACCACGCTGCCAAGTTGATTCGAGCTTGTGCCCAAGAGAACACCCATGGAATCGTGCGCAAATCGTCCAAAGACTTTGCTCCTAAACCACGCTTTGCAGGGCGAGAGCCGATTGGAAGCAAACCAATCTCACTAAGCGGAGTAACAGTTGAGAACCAAGGCGTAAAGTCATCTGTTTGAAGCAAATCAATAAAACGATTATGCGCTGCAACATCAAGCTTTTGAGCCATATCCGCATACTTATGCGTCATCTCTGTATTTGTTTTCTCAACACTTGGAGCAGACTGAAGCAAAGTTGCTGCAGCCACTGATTCCAAGTGACGAATGGCAAGAATTGGGTTTCCGTAGCGAGCGAAAATAACCTCACCCTGTTCAGTAAGCTTAAATCGGCAATTTACTGATCCAACTGGCTGAGCCAAAACAGCACGGTTTGCAGGACCACCGCCTCGTCCAACAGCTCCTCCTCTACCGTGGAACAGTGTCAAATCAATGTCATTATCCTTAGCCCACTGTGCAATACGTTCTTGAGCAGAATGTAATGCAAGTGTTGCAGAAGTAGGGCCTGCGTCTTTGGAAGAATCGGAGTATCCGAGCATAACTTCCATCTTTCTGCCAGTAGCCTTTAAGCGAGCTTGGACTTCTGGAATCTTAATGATTTCTTCCAGAACATTAACCGAATTCTGCAAATCTTCTAGCTGCTCAAAAAGTGGTATTACGTCAATTGTTGGAGCATCCTGTGGATGCGCGAACGCAAGGCGATTAAGCTCAAATACATCGCGAACATGCTGAGCAGACTTTGCGAAGGAAATAATGTAACGGCGAGCCGCTCTCATTCCGTTTCGCTTTTGAATTGCTCCCAAAGCACGGAAAGTGTCAAGAACTTCACGAGTCATCGGTTGCAGAGGACCACGCTCCCCGTGTAAGCCGTGCTCACGAATATCTTCCAATGCGCGCGAATGTACGAGCGAATGCTGACGGAACTCCATCTCCACCATGTGGAATCCAAATGTTTGAGCCTGCCAAATCAGATCCTGCAATGGACCATATGCTGCTCTAGCATCTCCAGCTTCCGCAAGCGAACGTTGTACTATCTGCAAATCTTCAATGAACTCTTCGCAAGAATGATACATCAAGTCTGTATTGCGGCTAATCGTGTGGTGTAGTCGGTCTGCCATCACAAGCATAACAGCTCTATGCGGCTCGCTGTTAGATACGTCGGACGCGTTTTCAGTCAGCTGCTCGCTCATTTCCCTCTGGCGGTTCCAAAGCTCCAGCAGCTCAACGCTTGGAGGCGTTGTGCGTGTTTCCATAGTCAAGCATTTGCCCACTTCGCGCGTGCGTTCTTCCAGCGCTTTCAAAACGTGGTTGCTAAACTTGCTTGCAACCTGCCTACTTACCTTTGCTGTAACGTTTGGATTTCCGTCTCTATCGGATCCAATCCAGCTTCCTGGGTGGAAGAATGCTGGGCAACGCGGTGGCACTAATCCAGCTTTTTTGCCCAAAAGCCAATCGTCAAATCTGCGATAAACCAACGGAATTGTGTTGAATAAGGTTGCGTCGAATATATCGAGTATTGTGTCCGCTTCTTCAACTGGTGTTGGCTTTTTAAGAGCAATAGGCGAGGTGCGGAGCAATGCGTCTATCTCGTTGTATAGACGCCTGTAATTTTCGCGCTTGTCTGATCCTCCTAGCCTATTGTGTTTGCTCAGAAGCTTTGATATTCTGCGGATTTTACCAGCTACAGCTTTTCGTCTTGCTTCGGTTGGATGCGCTGTAAAAACTGGGTGGAATTCAAGCTTATTTAGCAGTTCCTTAGCTTGCGCAGGGCTCATTTCCGTAAGCAACTTGTGGTATGCGCATGTTAGCTCATTAACTGGGTCTACGGGATTAGATTCTTCTACTTCGCATTCGCGTTGGTGCAGCACGGAGACCCTGTAGTTTTCTTCGCACAGGTTTGCTAAGTGGAAGTATGTTGCGAATGCGCGTGCTAGAAGCTGCATGTCTGGAAGGTCCATGCCGTTGATTTTTTCTACAGCCTTGCTTAAGCCATCGTCTTCTGTTTCTTGCGCATCAAGCATTTGCGCAAAGTGAGCTGCGCTTGCGTCTACTGCGTTTAATCGCACTTCGTCGAATACGGTTAACAGTTTTTCATCAAATTCGCCTAATACATCGCGCAGAATATGTAAGCATAAATCCATGTCTTGCTTAAGCGATGCTGGCAGTTCGCGCTCTTCAGGTCCTTTTCGTCCTAGTCCAGACGTAACTATTGTTGCGTCTGCTGGAGTTACCTGTTGATTTTGAGTTGTCATCAGACCTCCTTGTGCTAGTCATAAGGTTGCTTGGTCGTTTGACTTCCACGGCTCCTCCGCGGTTATTTAGGTCAAAAGTTGCAAGCCCACAGCCTTTGTTTCCAGCGAGATTCCAAAATAATTGTGAACCGACCTTAGGACTGATTTTTTCTATAAATTTCTTATAGGCTACGCGCTGCGTATACTAAAAATTGTGAGCATAGAAGAGAACAACGCTGATAGTAATTCAAACAGTAGTAATTCAAACAGTAATGACAACACTCCACAAATACTTCCGACCGGTCATATAGTAGGAAAACCTTCTGGAAGATTCCAAACGCACGCGATTCCTTTGGATATGGATGATGTTGAGCGCGATTGGGATAAGCCAGTTACGGAAGCTGGGATAGCAGCGAAATCCAGTATTATTATTCGCGTTGGTGCTCTTGGTTTGGGCGCTGGTACTGGAAGCTACCGAGTCCGTGAGCTTATGCATAGGATTGGCGAACCTATGGGTGTTAATGTGCGCGCAGACGTTAATTTAACAGACATTGAGGCTACTTGCACAGATAAACATGAGCGCATTACAGAAGTTGTTGACCTTCCTACTACGGGCGTAAATACGGAAAGAATCTGGCTGCTCGAACATTTTGCAGACTGGTTTAACGTTAAACTTGGAAACGATTCCTTATACCATTCAAAGGCAGCTGTTTCTAAGGAGTTGGTGGACACTCTTCAGGCTGGTAGCAACGAGAACGCTATTGTTCAAACCGCTAAACAGTCGGAGGCGCATGCTGCAAAAGTCGAAGAGAAAATTGCTCTTCAAGAGGCGATTCGCAAAGAAAAACCTCGCGGGATTTTTGCGCTTCAGCCAGAAAAAACTTATGCAGAACATTTTGCTCATGTTCAAAATGTTCAAAATGTTCAGAATAATTACAACAATCAAAATCAAAATAGTAAAAATGATTTAAATTCAGAGCTTAAAAACAATTCGCATAATTCTAATAATCCAAATAATGCTGGCGACTTTTCCGCGCCGCTAACTGTTCGTCAAGTTCACGACCGACTTGATTTAATTAAAAATCGTAAGCCTCTTTATAAGCCTTGGTTTGCGGGTCTTGCATCTGCTGTGGCGTGCGCGTCCTTCGCATTTTTGCTCGGCGGCGGCGCTTACGATATGCTTGGTGCTTTTATTGGAGCTGGCATTGGCCATTATGTTAGAAGACGCATGTTTATGCATCATCTAAACCAATTTGTTGTAACGTTTATTGCTGTTGCTGTTGGCGCTTTAAGTTGTATTGCTTCTCTTCGTCTTGTTGGATGTTTTGATCCTGCTGCTTTGCATCACAATACGGCTTATATTGGTTCTGTTTTGTTTGTAATTCCAGGTTTTCCTCTTATTACAGGCGGATTAGATATTGCTAAGATTGATTTTCCTTCTGGCATTCAACGACTTTGCTACACGATGGCGATTATTCTAATGGGCACTCTTGCAGGCTGGATGGTAGCAAGCCTTGTTCAACTTAATCCTCAAGGCTTTACTCCACTGGGCTTAAATCCTTGGCTTAATGCTGTTCTTAGAATGATTACAGCGTTTGCAGGCGTGTGGGGATTCTCTGTTTTGTTTAATTCTCCTCAAAGAATGTGTTTTGTTGCCGGAATAATTGGCGCAATTACCGATACTTTGCGCTTGACTATGGCTGATTTTGGTGTTGCTGCAGAAATCGCAGCGTTTACTGGCGCTTTACTTGCTGGTCTTTTGGCTTCTGCTTGGAGAGCTGTGGTTCATAGGGGTTGGGCGCCTCAATATTTGGGTTATCCGCGTATTGGTCTTACTGTTCCATCTATTGTGATTATGGTTCCTGGACTTTATATGTATCGTGCAATGTTTTATCTTGGGCAGTTTAATACTCTTCCTGCTTTAGATTGGACTTTCCGCGCTTTTATGGTGATTATTTGCTTGCCATTAGGTCTTGCTGTTGCGCGAGTTATAACAGATAGAAGCTGGCGATACGACATTTAGCCATATCGCTAATAAACATAAGCAAAATAGTGTAGACCTAAACAAAAACGCCCAGTAATCGCTGGGCGTTTTATTTATGCGCATTTTATTTATATGCAATCAAAAAAGAATTAATCAGTACTTCATGTTCATTGCTTCGCGTACTTGCTCAAGTGTTTCTTGTGCAATCGCAGCAGCTCTTGCATTTCCATCGTGCAAAATATCTCGCACAGAATCCATATCTTTTGCTAATTCCGCACGACGCTCGCGGTGTGGAGCAAGGAAGTTGTTTACAGATTCAATAACATACGCTTTTAGTGCTCCTGCACCTGCGTCACCAATTTCTTGCGCAATATCTTTTGGATCTCTGCCAGTAACCAATCCAGCGGTAGTCAAAAGAGCAGAAACCTGTGGGCGAGCTACTGGGTCGAATGTAATTCTACGCTCAGAATCAGTCGGGCTTTTCTTAATCAGCTTCGCTGTTTCTTCTGCTGTTGCGCCCAACATAATCGAGTTTCCGTAAGACTTACTCATTTTGCGTCCGTCTAATCCTGGGATTTCTGGAGTATCCGAAAGAATCGCAGCTGGCTCTGGGAAAACAGGATTCTTTTTTGCATATCGCTCATTAAATCTGCGTGCAATTGTGCGAGTAATTTCAATGTGTGGCAAATTATCTTTTCCAATTGGCACAACATTTGCTTTGCAGAACAAAATGTCGCAAGCCTGATGCACTGGGTATGTAAGCAAAAGTCCTGTTAAAGCGTGACCCGAAGCCTCCATTTCGGCTTTGACAGTAGGATTTCTATGCAATTCGGCTTCTGTAACTAAAGACAAGAATGGCAGCATAAGCTGATTTTCTGCAGGAACAGCGGAGTGTGTAAAAATCATGGTTTTCTTAGGATCAATTCCAGCAGCCATATAATCAAGAACAAGATTTAGTACATTATCTTCTACGTGTTCAACAGTGTCTCTATCTGTAATCACCTGATAATCTGCAATAATCACGTTTGTGTTTACGCCAAGATTTTGCATTGCGACACGCTCACGTATCGAACCGAAGTAGTGTCCTAAATGAAGTCTTCCTGTTGGCCTGTCTCCTGTGAGCATAGTAAAGGAGCTAGGATTTGCTTTTAGCTTCTCAAGCGTTGCGTCTGAACGTTTTTGGGCTGCTACAAAGCTTGCACTTATTTCATTTCCAGCCGCCGTAACTTGTGCTTCTTCTGACATTTCTAACTCCTTATGCATGCGATTTTTCTTGCGATTTTTAAGCCTAAAAATATGGCTTATATCGTAAAAGTCCACTCAGACAATATACTCGGTTGCGGCACAGTGGTACGCTCTTGTGTGATGAATTGATTGTTTCGGTAAATTAGAGGGGGTCAGATGGGCCGCGGACGACAGAAGGCAAAGCAACAGAAAATTGCCCGTAAGCTCAAATACCTGACGACCGATACGGATTATGACGAGCTTGCTAAGGAGCTTAATACTCACGAGCCTGGTCAAGGATCCTTCGATCCGTTTGAATCTGATAGTTATGATGAATCTGAAGATTATCTTGATAAGGAAGAAGATTCGTCTGATTTTGCTGATGATAGCGATTCTAAAAACGCTAATGAAGAGCAAGACTCGGGCGATTCTGTTCCTTGCAACGATGACGATTTAGACGATTATGCTAAGTGGGCTGCTGAAGCAGCTGCGTCTGCAGCCAATAAAGATAAATCGTCTGGCAATTCTGGCACGGTTCACCACCATATTCCTATGCCTATGCCGAATTTCATGCATAAGAAGTAATTTAAAAAAATAATAAACAAGTAAAACAAGTAATTGTTGAATTAAATTATTGAATTAAATTATTCTCATGCAAGAGATTTTGTGAGTTCGGGCAGCAGATTGCTTAGGTTATCTCGCTCTCCAATTGCACTTATATTGCCAATTTGCTGCTCGTAATCCCATTTTGTTATTCCGCATGAAAGCCGCAACCAAACATCTGGGTCTAGTTCTATAACATCAGGCGGCGTTAGATTGTGTGGATCTGATTGTGGACCTTCTAGTATTTTTACAGCTCCCCAGGGTGCTACTCTTACTTCTACAGCAAATCCAGGCGCTATTGATTCCAAGACATAAAGAGAATATCTAACAGCCATTGCTTCATCATCTTTACTAACTTCAAGAGTTTTGCTGTTAATACACGTGAAATTTTCCTTATTTTGCAAAGATTTCACATACACCTTAGCCTTATTTTCCCATAATTTAAATGATTCTTTAGCGCGATTTATATCTTTTTCTCTTATAACCGTCATATTTGAATTATCTCATGAATTACATGACTATTATCTGTATTTTTAGTAGCGTTTTATCAAAGTCTGATAAAAGTTTAGTAAAAGTCATATTGTGAATAATTCTTAATAAGTGTTTGGGGTTGTGATATCATCAACAATGAAAACGTGTGCATTGTCACGAACCTTCTTGTGCACAACACAATTTGGCGTGACTCCAACCAAAACAATCAAGGGTTGAGATTCGCACATTTCAGTAAATATAACAAACGGCACAAGGAGTCAAATATGACTAAACACGTCGCGCCGAAAGCCAAGACAACTGCGGCGACATTTGCCAAAGAACTTCAAGAACATCTGAAGTACACTCAAGGTGTCACGCCAGAACAGGCCACTACGGCTGATGTGTATGTTGCCGCTGCTACCGCTGTCCGTCGCCACTTGATGGACTCTTGGATGCAGACCCAGCATGACATGATTAACGGCAACACCAAGGCTGTGGGCTATTTGAGCGCAGAGTTCTTGATGGGCAAGCAGCTTGAGAACGCTTTGCTTAACGCTGGTCTTACCGACCAGTTCAACAAGGCTGTAACTAAGCTTGGTTTCGATCCAAAAGCTGTTATCGATGCTGAGTATGAGCCAGGTTTAGGTAACGGCGGTTTGGGTCGTCTCGCAGCCTGCTTCATCGATTCGCTCGCCTCTATCGGCGTGCCAGCATTTGGCTACGGCATCCAGTATCGTTACGGAATTTTTAAGCAGCGCTTCGACGAAGATGGTAAGCAGGTAGAAACCCCTGATTACTGGCTTAGCAACGAAGAGCCATGGGGTCACATCGATTACGGTCGAGATCAGCGCGTTAACTTCGGCGGCGAAGTTGTTGAAGAAAACGGTAAGCGCGTTTGGAAACCAGCTTGGTCTGTTCGCGCTGTACCAGTTGACTACATGGTTCCAGGCTACAACTCTGGTCGCGTAAACACTCTTCGCTTGTGGACTTCTAAGTCTTACGACGAATTTGATTTGATCACATTCAACAAGTCTGAGTACTTGGATGCTGTGAAGCCACAGGTTGCTGCAGAAAACATTTCTAAGATTCTTTACCCAGAAGATTCCACTCCAGAAGGTAAGGCTTTGCGTCTTGAGCAGCAGTACTTCTTCGTAGCTGCTTCTATTCATGATGCTATCCGCGTGTTCTATCCAGGTCAGGATAAGCCGGATCTCACCACCTTCCCAAGCAAGATCAACTTCCAGTTGAACGATACTCACCCAGTTATCGGTATTCCAGAGCTTATGCGCGTTCTTATGGACGAGTACGGCTACGATTGGAACACCGCTTGGGGTATCACCACCAAGACCTTCAACTACACTTGCCACACCTTGCTTCCAGAAGCTTTGGAAGTTTGGCCAGCAAAGCTTATCGGCGAACTTTTGCCACGCCACCTTGAGATTATTCAGGGTATCAGCGAGCAGTTCCGCAATGAGCTTCGCGGTAAGGGCGTTGCTGAAGATCAGGTTGAGCGCATGCGTATCGCTACCGACGCTGACAAAAATGGCGAAGGTGCTGTAGTTCGCATGGCTTACTTGGCTACCTACGGTGGTTCCTACGTTAACGGTGTTGCTGAGCTTCACTCTGAGTTGTTGAAGGATGTCACTTTGAAGGACTTCTCCAGCGTTTACCCAGATAAGTTCAAGAACGTCACCAACGGCGTAACTCCTCGTCGATTCGTGCGCTTAAGCAACCCACGCATGTCTGCTCTTATTACTGAGGGCTTGGGTACTGACGCATGGCAGGGTGATTTGGAGCTTCTTGAAGGTTTGAAGCCATTGGCTGACGACAAGGCATTCGTTAAGAAGTTTGCTGAAGTTAAGAAGCAGAACAAGCTTGCCTTTGTTGATTTTGCAAAGCAGAAGTATGGCTTTGAAATCAACCCAGACACTATGTTCAACACCATTGTTAAGCGTTTGCACGAGTACAAGCGCCAGTCCATGAAGATCCTCCAGGTTATCTCCACATACGCTGGAATCAAGAATGGCACAATCGACGTTGACAAGATGCTTCCACGCACCGTGTTCTTCGGCGCTAAGTCCGCTCCAGGCTATGCTATGGCAAAGCTTACGATTCAGCTCATCAACAATGTTGCTCGCGTTGTGAACAACGATCCAGCATGCAAGGGCAAGCTCGCAGTATTCTTCCCAGAGAACTACAACATTGAACTTGCTATGAACTTGATTCCTGCCACCGATTTGGATGAGCAGATTTCTCAAGCCGGTAAGGAAGCGTCTGGCACTGGTAACATGAAGTTCGCTTTGAACGGTGCTTTGACTGTTGGTACTCTCGATGGTGCAAACGTTGAGATTCGCGAGCGCGTTGGCGCTGAGAACTTCTTCCTCTTCGGCATGACTGTTGACGAGGTTGAGAAGCTCTACGCTGAAGGCTACGATCACGGCGGCTCCTACAAGTACTACGAGTCTGATCCTCGCTTGAAGACCGCTGTGGATATGGTTGCTGACGGCACCTTCTCCAATGGCGACAAGAGCGTGTATGAGCCACTCGTTAACGATTGGCTTACTCACGATTACTTCATGGCAATGGCTGACTTCGGCTCTTACATGGATATTCAGGCTCAGATTGAGGAAACTTACCGCGATCCAATGAAGTGGGCACGTATGGCTGTGTTGAACGTAGCCAACTCCGGTTACTTCTCTTCCGATCGTTCTATTCAGGACTACCTCGATCGCATTTGGCACACTGGCGCTCTTCCAACTGCTGAATAAGCAAAAGGCGCTAATGACTGTAATAGCCATTAAATAGATAAAAAGAGCAGTGGAAACATTTTTCCGCTGCTCTTTTTATATGTTTTATGCGTTTTTATGCGTTCTTCAATATTTTATAAAACGTGTTACTTGTAATCTTAAAGTCATACAATATAACGCGGTAAATATACGTTTTAATTAATCTAAGATTAAGGAAAAAATATGTCTGTAGAAGAAAATATGCAGCATAATTTACTCCCAGAAGGTGCAGAATTATTAAACGGATTATATTCTGTAAGGGATTATATACAAAAGTTTAATGAAAAACTTAGCTTGTTTATGCAAGCAGAAAAAGAAAAACGACAATTACTATCTGAACAGCAACTTATTCTTAAAAAACTTATCAAAACAGACAGTACTAAAGAAAAATCTGATTATGGTCTTTTTATGGCTGGTATAGCCTTTAGCATCGTATTCGGAGTTATTACTGCACTAAGCGGCAATATTAACGGACTTATTTTTTGCGTAGTTATAACAGCTGTATTTGCTGTTGGAAAAGCAAAAAATAGCAAAACAATGTTAAATATAGGAAGAGTCTTACTTATTCTGCTTATATTAGCTTGGCTTAATGGATTGTGGAATACTTATACTTTTTCGGTTAAATACAACAATATTGGATCGTTTGTAATTTATGCTGCTATTAATGTTATTGCATTTATTGTTGCAGCTATTGTGGCTGCGATTATTGTTAAAAAATATAATAAAAAAATTAATCGCGATAACAATAAAGAAGAAAAACGTGTTTCTGCATTAAATGCACAAATTAAAGAAAAGAATGATCAGATTGTTCAACACAATAACATGGTTGACGAACGTCGTAGTGCATTATACAAAGAAATGAATGACATTAAAGAGCATATGCTTGCAGAAACTTCTTCGTGGTATCCAAATGATTACTATGTTTTAGATTCTGTTGAATATTTTATTTCTCTAGTTAAGAATCACGAGGCAGATACAATCAAAGAGATGATTACTGCATACAAGCGAGATCAATATCATAACCAAGTTCTTAATAATCAAATGGATATGAGGCAAAAGCTAAATGCTATGGTCGATAATCAGAAGACAATGCTTGAGAATCAAGAAGAGATGATTAAGCTACAGAAGATTTCTAACGTTCTTCAAACTATACAATGTGTTAATGGCTTTATTATTGCAGGCAACACAAGCGCAATTGCTAACAATACAAGCGCAATTGCTAACAACACTAGAGAGATTGCAGACAATACAAGAGGAATCGAACAGAACACTCGTCCTCGTTCTTCGTGGTTCTAAAAAATATTTAGATAAAACACAAAATAAAACACGAGTGGCGGCAGGTTCTCAGAGAAATCTACCGCCACTCGTTTTTATAAACAGTTAAACTATTAAGCTTCTACTGGATTAGATACTTCAGATTCTTCCTTATCTGTCTTTTCAGCACCTAAATCGATTGGTGAAGAGCTGTTCTCCCATGGCTGCTCCCATGGATCATAATCAGGATTATGCTGCTTGTATACATACAATGCTGCAATACCTGCGAGCAGTGCTCCAAAGAGCAGTGCAAAGAACTTCCAACCGCCAGAGGACCTGTTCTCCATGATGGCTCCTTTCGTCAAGCTGACCTGCTCGTCCAAGTCAACAATTTATATCGAGTTTTACTCGCGTACTCACTATCATAGTGATTTTTTTCAATACTCGCATCTTTTTTATCATATAGATTGGTTACAAATATTTAAACTTTGTGTATGCGATTAGATAATGTTATTTTATGAACAATTTTGATGTAAAAAATATTATTAGGCGTTTTAAGATTAATTGCAAAAGCGCTACATATTCACTCATTTATATTTGTGTGTTTGTTTGGCTTGTTGAAATTATTCTTCATACTTTTTCGCCAAACTTGTATCAAGTACTTATTGAGAATACAGCATTTTCTCCATTTTTGATTAAAAAATCTATTTGGACTTGGTTTACATCTATGTTTGTTCATTCTCCTGGATTTAGCCACATATTTTTCAACATGCTCTGCTTATATTCTCTCGGAATAGAATTAGAGAAATTCTTTGGCAGGTGGAAGTTCTTCTTCCTATATGCCATTTCAGGACTAGGAGGATGCGTTGCTACCCTACTTTACTGCAGAATTACAGGAAACTGGTTCTTGTCAGCTTATGGCGCATCAGGTGCAATTATGGGGCTTATAGGGGCACTTCTTGTAGCTCAATGGAGACTCGGTGAAAATACTCGAGGAACTTTGATATGGATTGCTTTAACTCTAGCTATGCCTATTATTATTCCAAATATCGCTTGGCAGGCTCATGTTGGTGGTCTTATCACTGGAACAATTTTGGCTACTTTGCTTGGAGTAAATAATCCTATTCTTAAAAAAGCATCTTTTAATGAACGTTTTGCTATATATTCTTTACTGATTCTTATTGTGCTCCTAGCTATTTGCATGTTCTGCATATGCTAATCAACTTTAAATTACACATATGTAGTTCTCCACAATTGTGGACACACAAGTGGATAACTTGGGTATAACATGGGAATATCTACTCAAGTTATCCACAATGTTGTACACAAACGTTGATAACTCAGTCTTTTAAAACCTGTTAACAAGTGCATAAAAGTTATCCACATTTTTTGTAAATTGTGATTTTCTCCAATCTTAATAAGAAATAAAATTATGCAATCTAAATTCAATAATTCAAAACATCTAGATCCCCAAAACCAAGAAACACTTGATTTTATTAAGGAAAATCAAGATGTCAATCCTAAAGATGCTGCTTTAAAAGCATCTAATAATCCAAAAATCAATGTTTTATTTGCCGTTAATCAAATAAGCGGAAAACAGATTGCAAAAACAAAACTGCCTAATTGGTATATGAATAAACAAGTAATATACCCAGCTCACATTTCGATGGAACAATGTTCATCGCAAGCAACCGCACAATATAAAGCGCAGATAGTTCATAATCTTATAAAAGACAATAACTTAAACAAGTCTAAAACTACACTAATTGATTTAACCGGCGGATTTGGCGTAGATTGCGCAATAATGAGCAAAGAATTCAATGAATCTATTTGCGTAGAAAAACAAGAAGAATTATCTGCTATCAGCCAGCACAATATGATTGTAATGGGATTAAAAAATGTTCATTGCGTAAATTGCACAAGCTCTGAAGTATTAAATAACATAAACTCATCTACACTTATTTACATTGATCCTGCAAGACGTGACCAAAAAGGATCTAGAACATACGCCATAGAAGATTGCACTCCGAATGTTATAAACCTAAAATCACAAATGCTAGATGTTTCAAAATTTGTGATTATAAAACTATCCCCAATGCTTGATTGGAGAAAAGCTGTCTGTGATTTTAACGGAAACGTTAGTCAGGTACACATAATTTCTCACAACAATGAATGCAAAGAATTACTTTTAGTACTGGACGCAAATTTACATAACATTGTTGAGATTCATTGCGTTAATAATGAAAATATTACTGTTTTTTGCGCAAAATATGATTCGTCTTTACACAAGGTTGAAGAATCTTACGAGATTTTAAATAATGCCACAAATGTTATGGAAAATTGGAAAAATTTAGCTAAATATGTTTATGAGCCAAACGCATCTATTATGAAAGCAGGATGCTTCAATCTTTTAATACAAAAATATGATGTTTATCAAATCGCAAGCAACAGCCACATTTTTATTTCAGAAAATTGTAACTCTGATTTTCCTGGAAAAATTTGGAAAATAGAAGGAGTCTGCAGTATGAATAAAAAAGAAATCAAGCAAATTATTTCAGACTTAGAGTACGCGAATATAGCCACGTACAATTTTCCAATGAGTGTTAATGATTTGAAGAAAAAACTTAAATTAAAAGATGGTGGTACAACTAGGATTTTGGCTACTACGGATAGTAAAAACCAGCACGTAATTATTAGAGCAAGTCAAGTAACAGATAAACAGATAATATGCAATAAATAAATTAATGGCTGCGCACTCATGTACACAGCCATTAATCAAAATTTAAAAAGTTCTATTAACTTTTTATCTCCAGCACATTGTCATTAAGAATCCAGCCATAACCAAGCATGCTGCAATCAAAAGGTTAAATGCTCCAATTCCAGGAATTGGTAGAGAAGGATTCAGGTAGTAAACAACCGCCCAGAACAAACCAACAATCATAAGCGTGCAGAAAAGCGGAACAAACCAACCAGCATTAGCCTTTGTTCCTTTAATTGACTCTTCAACTCGACGAGTATTTTCTTCTTGACGCTTCATCATTCGCTGTATCTGCGGAGACAAAGAATCTTTGTCCGCAGTCGCATTCAGAACAGCTTCAACCTGCTCCATAGGCACGCCATACAAATCTTCTTTAGAAGATTCTTTTGCTTCGCCAGCATCGGCAGATGAAGCAGCATTCAATGTGTTTAATTCTTCGTCAGCCATAACAGTAACTCTCCAATCAATCGGCTACACGCTATAATAATAGTTACACTCGAACGCAATAAGAAGACTGGATGCTATGGCTAGACAAACAGGTAAACACAGCGCTAAAAAATCGCTGTTGGGAAGCATTGCTGTGGCATTAGCTATCTCTTTTACAGGATATTTATTTATTACCAACTTGCGTATTAATCGTACAGCGTTTGTTACATCAGACACTGGTCAGATGGTAGAAAGAAATTCTCAAAGAGCAAAAAGTTTAAGAGAAGATGTTAAAGAATTAGATTCACAAGTAAATCTTCTAAACAAAACTTTAACAAATAATACAAATGATGCAGATTCTTCCGACGATACTGGCGCTAGCACAATACTCCCAGCAATACAGGGACCTGGAATTAGTGTTACACTGAACGATTCACCACTGTGGAAAACGGCCGTAAACGGGTCTGGAAGCTCAGCAAACATAAATGACTATGTAATTCACCAACAAGACATAGAAGCGGTGGTAAATGCCCTTTGGAGAGGCGGAGCAGAGGCAATAACAATCCAAGACCAACGCATACTATTCAATTCTGCTGTTGTTTGCATCGGAAATGTGCTTATGTTACAAGGTCATCAGTACTCGCCACCGTATAGAATATCTGCTATTGGCTCAATCGAAGACATGGTAGATGCGCTGGATGATTCTCCAGCAATTCGAACATATAAAGACTATGTCAGCGGTTTTGGGTTGGGATGGAAAGTGGAAAAAAAGACTAATCTAAAATTCGCAGAATCTTCTGCACTTTTACAGCCACTACGATATGCTTCGGTTCCAAAAGATGCCGATTTTATTAGTAGTAGCATTTCGCCACAACACCATTCCAACAGGCAATAAAGGAGTAACATGAAGCGTTCTAACAATATGCACGAACGTAGCGAAACCAAACACGGCAAAACCAGTATTATCTGGCAAGCAGTTGGTGTTGTAGGAGAACTTCTTATTTCTTTCGCTGTTATTTGTGCACTGTATATTGTCTGGCAAATGTGGTGGACGGGCGCACAAGCTGAACATATACAAGTTGAAACACGTCAATCTGTTTCTTGGACAAACCCTGCTGCTGGTCCTAAAACAAAAATTGCTCTTCCTCAAGTAGACAATCCTCCTAAATTACAGGGCGTCAAACACGGAGATCTTCTAGCGCGAATCTATATTCCGCGCTTCGGTGATCAATGGGAGCGTAATGTTATTGAAGGCGTAGATATGGAGATACTTAATCGTAGAGGATTAGGTCATTATCCTAAAACTGAGTTGCCTGGAGAAATTGGAAACATTACAATTATTGGCCACCGCAATGGTTATGGTCAACCTCTTGCAGATGTTGATAGGTTCCAAAAGGGAGATCCTATTATTCTTCGAACTAAAGATTATTGGTTCGTTTACAAATACATTACTCACAAGATTGTCAGACCAGAACAGGTTGAAGTTCTTGACCCAGATCCAATAAACCATAGTAAAGAGCCAAAGAAACGCATGATTACGATTATTACATGCGAGCCTAAGTTCTCTACGCCTAAGTTCCGCTTTGTTAGCTTTGGAGAGCTTGACTATTGGGCTAAAGTTTCTGACGGTATTCCAAAAGAGCTTTCTACTTTAGACGAAAACGGAAAAGTTAAGTTTGTTAATAACGAGAAACAATCTTTGATTTCTCACCTCGATTCACTTGTTCCGCTTATGATCGGTGCACTGGTAGTATATCTGATTATTTTTGCTGCTGGAGCTATTGCATGGCAGTGGCCTTTAAGACGCGAGATTAAAGCAGGTCTAAAGCCAAAGCCTGAATTCAGCATCTTTGGCGGACTTATGAGGCTACAGCCTGGAATTCTTCCAGTGAGATTAATTCTCTCCTTGATTATCTACCTAATATTAATGATGATACTTATGCAATGGGTATACCCGTTTGTTTCGGCAAATATACCATTCTTAAGAGAGATGTCAGCATATACGGCAACGCCTTACTAAAGGTTAAGTAGATAAGAAATAAGTAGATAAGATTAATAGATAATAAAAATCAGGGTTAGGATAATTTCTTAACCCTGATTTTTGTTGTATAAGATTAAACAATTTGTATAAGATTAAACAATCTACTCTTGGTTTATATGTAGTTTATATGCAAACTAACTAAAACACGTAGATACTAAACATGCACTTAATTAATATAAAAAAGAATATAAAAAAGAATATAAAAAAGAATATAAAAAAGAATATAAAAAAGCCAGTAAGCTTATTAAACTTACTGGCTTTATGTTTTTTACAAACCTGTATCTGTTGTTGTAGTAGATGTAGACGGGTCTTCAGTAGAAGGTTTATTCAAGTCTAATCCAGTACCTGGCTTTGTAGTATCTGACGGAGGAGTAGCAGATTTCACGGTCAAAGTGATTGTTGAACCTTTGTCAATCTTTGATCCTTCTTTTTCAGACATTCCAGTAACTATGTCATCATCTTTAGCTGATGCATCAGATGCGACAACCTTAAAACCTTTTGCTTCCAATACTTGTTTAGCCTGCTTGAAGGTTACAGTACCAACAGACAAACGAGGAACTTCAACCTTAGGCTTTCCTTTAGAAACATATACTGTTACAGAGCTATGAGGCTTTACTGCAGCTCCAGAAGACGGGTTCATCTTAGTCACAGTTCCTTCAGATGCAGTATCAGATTCTTCCTCAACAACATTTACAGTAAAACCAAGATTTTGCAATTCGCTTGTTACAACATCCTTAGATTGTCCAACTAAACCATCAGGAATCTTTGTAAGACCAGAAGAAATGTATAAGGTAACCATAGATCCCTTATCTGCAAACGAATCTGCAGAAGGATCTGTACGAGTAACGTGATTCTTCTTAACTTCCGTACTATCTTCTACACGAACATTAGATATCTTAAATCCAGCACGTTCAAGAGCTTTACGTGCTACATCTTGCGATTTACCAGTAACATCTGGAACCTTAGTAGACTGTGGACCTACAGAGAACCATACGCTTACTCTAGATCCTGAAGAAACCTTAGCTCCACCTTTAGGAAGCTGCTTGGTAAAAGTTCCTTCTGGTTGAGAAGATTTATCATCTTCCAAAATATCTGGGATAAGACCAAGAGCTCGCAACTTTTCGCGAGCAGCATCCTGCGTTGTTGTTTCTGTAAATGTAGGAACTACAACTTCTCCAGCAAGTTTACTGCGATTCAAAACCAATAAAATTCCAGCAACAACAATTGCACAAACTACAGCAGATATAACGGAAGTAATAACAATTCTCTTACTTCTTTTTGCTCTATTAGCTGCAAGCTGCGCTGCTCTAGTGTTATAACCAGTATTTTGAGTATAAGGCTCAAATTGACCTGTAATAGCACCAAAGCTTTGTGTTGATGCAGTATCAGCATTGTTCATTGCTTGTGTTGCAGCATTCTGCTCAGCCTGCTTTCTAGCACGCATATTAGCCAAATCCGTCAGAGGATTAAATGCTGCAGCAACAGGAACACCACCATTCATAAAAGCCAATATGTCATTTTTAAATTCTGCGGCAGTTGCATACCTATTCTGACGGTCCTTCGCCATTGCTTTGGCACAAATTTTATCCCACATAACAGGAAGACCAGGAACAAGCGTACTTAATGGCGTTGCAACCTCAGACACATGCTGATACGCAATTGCAACAGCTGAATCACCTGTAAAAGGAGGTCTACCAGTTAGCATCTCATATAAAACACAGCCAGCAGAATATAAGTCAGATCTCATATCTACTTGTTCTCCACGAGCCTGTTCAGGAGACAAGTATTGAGCAGTTCCAACCACACCCTGTGATTGTGTCATTGTTGTTGCAGAATCGTCCAATGCCCTAGCGATTCCAAAATCCATAACTTTGACAATGCCCTGCTCGGAAATCATAATATTTCCAGGCTTAATATCCCTATGAATTACACCCATTCTGTGCGAATACTCAAGAGCATTAAGAACTCCGAGCATAACCTGCTCAGAGTCTCTTTGACTCAAAGCACCATTCATTTTAAGAATATCGCGTAAAGTTTTACCCTTAACATATTCCATAACAAGATATGGCAGATGCTCTTCTACACCATTGTCATCTTCTACAGATTCTTCTCCAGAATCATAAATATTAACTATGTTAGGATTGTTCATCTGAGCAATTGAATGTGCTTCTCTGCGGAATCTCGATAAGAAAATCTCATCATTTGCCAGATCAGAACGCATAATTTTAACCGCAACAGTACGACCAAGACGTTTATCTTCTGCGATTCTCACCTCGGCCATTCCGCCACGACCAATTAATTCACCTAATTGGTACCGTCCATTCGCTAATGAGGTAGGCATTGTGTTACTCATTGCTGCTCCTTGCGGTTGTTATTGTTTAAAATGTTAATAATATTCACTTGAGTTTTTGGAACACTTCTCACGCTACGAGCAGGACGCTGAACAGCGGAAGAAGGTATTGAGTTTTTATTATTAAATTCTGTTTGCTGATCTAAAAGTCTTCTTTCTATTTTTGAAAGAACTTTTGACACTACTAGAGCATCTTTAGGTCTGTCTTTTGGATTCTTAGAAAGCATTGACATTACAAATTGTCTTAATTGGATATCAACACTATCTGGAAGAGGTGGAACAGGATCGTTAACATGAGCTGCTGCAATATCTACAGGCGTAGCTCCAGTAAATGGTCTGTGTCCACAAAGTCCTTCGTAAGCAACGACTCCGAGAGAATATATGTCAGATTGAGCAGTAGCTTGTTCTCCTTGAGCTTGTTCTGGAGAAATATATTGAGCCGTTCCTACTACCATTCCATCTTGGGTTATTTGTTCTTGATCACTAGAATAAGAAACACCAAAATCTGTTATTTTTACACTTCCAGTGTCAGAAACCATAATGTTTGCTGGTTTAACGTCTCTGTGTATAACACCATGAGAATGAGCTACAAAAAGACCTCTAGCTGTTTGAATAAGAATAGGAAGCAAACGAGTTGGTTCCACAGTTTTTTCTTTATGATACAAGTCTGCTAAAGATTTACTAGGCACATACTCCATAATCAGGAAGCCAATACCATCATGCTCATAATAATCAAATAATGCCGCAATATTAGGATGCGCTAAATTGGCTGAATTATGTGCTTCTGCACGAAGTCTACGCAATTTAGCTTCAACGTTGTTGGTATCTGTTCTAAGAGCTTTAATTGCTACAATCCTGCCGAGCTGTATGTCAAAACCTTTCCATACCTCGCCCATACCGCCTTGTGCAAGACGTCTATCTAACCTATATCGATGATGAACTAATTGTCCTTCAACAAGTTTCATTGCTTAAGAGCCTCCTTCATCACCTGTTTCATAATAGGTCCTGCAGTATAAGTTCCATATGTGTTCGCATTATGAACTACTACTGCTATAGCTATTTTAGGGTCTTCTGCTGGGGCAAATCCAATTACCCACCCATTTGCAGACTGATTTTTTACACCAATCTGCGCTGTTCCAGTTTTTGCTGCAACATGAATATTTGGTAGAGAAAGATTTGAATTTTCTTTAACTACTACACTTTGCATCATACTATTAAGTTTTGCAGCTGTCTGTGCACTAATAGCTTGGCTCATAACAGTAGGATTTGTTTGCGATATAACAGACAAATCACTAGATCTTACGCAATCAACCAAAGTTGGTTTCATAAGAGTTCCGTTATTAGCTATAGCCGACGCAATCATAGCATTTTGAAGCGTAGTAATCTTTGCATCTCCTTGACCTATAGATTCTAGAGCTAATTTATCTTGAGATGGTTTAGTAGAAAGTAATGATGTTACTACTCTCATAGGGAAACCAGTTGAATCTGATCCATCTAAAGTAAATGAGCTAAAGAATCCAAATTTCTTAGCTTGCTTTATTATTGCGTCAGACCCTAACGATATTCCTAACTGTGCAAAAGCAGTATTTGAAGAATAAGCTAAAGCATCTTCAAATGATATTTGTCCGTTAACTCCATTTGCGGGAACAACAACATTTGTTAAATGTGTTCTAGTTCCGGGAAGAGTGTAGCTTGAACCAGCCGGAATCTGAGTATTTAAATCATATTTTCCAGATTCTAACGCTGCAGCAGCAATAAGTGTTTTTAAAGTAGATCCTGGTGCATACAGTTCAGAAATGGAACGATTAAGCATCGGATTATAAATATTAGATATAAGATCCTTGTAAGACCTATTTACAGAAGAAACATTGTGAGAAGCAAGAAGTGAAGGATTGTAACTTGGAGTGCTAACCATTGCTAGTATTCGTCCAGTTTTTGGCTCTATAGCAACTAAAGCACCTTCTTTATTTTTTAGTAAATTATATGCAAGAGTCTGAAGCTTAGTGTTAATAGATGTTTCTATTGAAGCACCCCTATTTTCTGCTCCAGTAAACAATGACTTAAACTTTTGAAGGAATAAAGCATCTGACTGTCCACTTAAAAGCTCATTCCTTGACGCTTCTATTCCTCTATCAGCTCTTTGACTTATTGAATAATATCCTGTAATCGGAGCATAAACTTCACCATTGAAATATGAGCGCTGATAAACAAAAGCATCTTTAGATGGATCAGATTTCGCTAATACTGTTCCATCAGACGCAAGTATTGCTCCTCTAGGAGACCCAAATTCATGGTATAGTGCTCGTCTATTTCTAGGATCTGAATTTAACTCGTTTGCTTTTATAGAAGTTATGTAGGTACTAGAAACACAAAGTATTACGAATAATATTATTACTGCAGTAAAAAGCTCTTTTAAACATTTATTCATAACTTTCACCTCCATCTTCTTTAAGATCAGAGGCTTTATTTTCTCTCTCCCTAAGTTCTCGTTCTCTTAAGGCAGCTAAAGCTTCGTATTGGAAAGTATCAGACATAACAGCAGTTTCAGGCTTATTTGCAGCATTAGAGATAACAATCAAAATAGCAGCAAGCAAATAATTTGCCACTAATGAGGATCCTCCAGCAGCCATATATGGCATTGTTAAACCAGTTAAAGGAATTACAAGAGTAATACCTCCAACAACAGTAAAAACTTGGAAAGCCATTGTAAAAACTAAACCAGATGCAAGGAGTTTTCCAAAACCATCCTTGATTTTCATTGCCGTTATCATACCCGAAGCAATAATAATCAAGTAAAGCATTAATACTATGAACAAACCCGTCAATCCTAATTCTTCACCAACTGAAGCGTAAATAAAATCAGAATTAGCAAGAGGTGTCAAAGATGGGTGACCTTGCCCTAATCCGGTTCCTGTAACACCACCAGCTGCCAATCCAAATAATCCTGTAACAATCTGAGCAGAACCACCTGGGAATCTATTGTAAACAACTGGGTCATACGGGTTAAGCCAAGCATCTACTCTATATTGCACGTGAGCAAATAATTTAACAGCTACAAAGCATCCAATCATGAATGCTATAAATCCAATTGCAAGCCAACCTTTTCTGCCTGTAGCAACATACAACATGGAAACAAACATTGCGAAGAACATTAAAGATGTTCCTAAATCATGTTGTACAACAAGAACGCACATTGATGCAGCCCAAACAAGTGCAATAGGACCCATGTCTTTAAATCGCGGAAGATGCACGCCTAAAATCTTTTTTCCGCCAACAGCAAGCCTGTCTCTATGGTCAAACAAATATGCTGCAAAGAAGAATGCTAAGAATAACTTTGCAAATTCTCCAGGTTGAAGAGTGTGGTTACCAAAACCAATCCATATTCTTGCTCCGCCAATTTCCTTACCAACTATAGGAAGCATTGGAGATAGTAACAATATAAGACCTATTATCATGCTTACGTACGAGAAGCGTCTAAGTATTCTGTAATCTTCAAGAACAAGCACAAAAATTATTGACAAAACAAGAGCAACACAAACCCATATAAGCTGTTTCATAGCAATATCTGTATTGTGCTGTTTATCTATCCTAGCAATCAGTACTGTTCCGATAGTTGTAAGCAGAAGCATACATGGCAATATAACTTGACTGCAATAAGGTTTTTTTACTATTAAAACTCCCCATAGAACCAAGTATAAGGCTGTTGTAAAAGTAAGCATTCCAATATAATCTGCTGGAATATATCCGTTAATCCTCAAAAACATCTGCAAAAATGCTAATGAAGATATAATTATGGAAAACAGAAGTAGAGAAATTTGTTTAATCCTAATACTCAACATATTCATGAGGTTTTACCCCCTGAATCAGAGTCTGAATTTACAACTCCACTATTATTGCCATCTTTATCGTCTAAACTAGATTTAGCACTTTTTTGTTTATTAGTGCGTTTTTCAATCTCTCTGGCACGCATTTCACGTCTTATTAATTTTGCGTGTCCTCTAGCTTCTTTAAGACTGCTAAAACTTATTCCTTCATCGAGCTGATCTTGCCAAGATTTATCTAGGTTTTTTACTCTTATATCTGTTTCTTCGATCTGATGCGAAAGTTCTAAACCAAAAATATTTGTAGGAACACCCTGGTAAATAACTACTCTATCGTTACCTTTACCAATGTAATACTGCTTTTGAGTCCACGAATATACAAGATATGCTCCAGAAGCAACAATAGCGCATACTACAAGTATTGCGAAAGCAACTCCTATTCTCATCCATCTTTTTCTAATCTTATTTGCTTTGTGTGCTTCAGCTTGTTCTCTTTTTACAGCTCTAGCAACATCTGGGTCTCTAGGATCAGTTGAGATTCTTCCATTCTTCTTTTTTACAATAGGAATCTCATTTGTATCTGTAGACCTAAGTTCTTCTTCATTTCTTAAGTGAGAAGGCTGAACTAAACGAGTTGTCTCAACTTTTTCAACATCTTTTTCACTCGACTTTTCACCATCTTGTATAAGAGCAGCGGCTCTTTGAGCAGGCGAATTTTTACCTTCTCGCAACACTGGTGTGGAAGATACTGCCTTATTAACAATATCTGCTATCGATTCTAAATCCTTACTTGCAGCACCGCCAATCAATGGTGTTTGGTGAGGCAAATCAAACGCATCTGCGTCTAGTGCCAAAGTCGCATCCGCAATAACAGCTGTGGCATTATCGGTACTTCCAGCTTTAAGAGCCATTGAAACAAGTTTTTGAGCACATTCTTCTTGATTAGATACGCTGCTCATAACTTCTTGAATAGTGGAATCTTCTAATACTCCACATACTCCATCTGAACAAAGCAACCAGCGATCTGAAGGATGAGCTAATCGAATTGCCATATCTGGGCGTGGATCAATATCAAAATCACCTAATACTCGCATAACAACATTGCGCTGTGGATGATTTCTTGCTTCTTCTGGAGTAATATGACCAGTATCAATTAAATGTTGAACATAACTATGGTCACAAGTCATTCTTATAAGATGATTATCTCGCAACAAGTATGCTCTAGAATCACCTAAATGTGCAAGAACCCAGTATCCGTTTACTAAAGAAACAGCTGTTACTGTCGTTCCCATGCCAGCAAGTCGTCTTTCACGCTTTGCTTTTCCAACAATCGCGTCGTGAGCTGCCATAATTGATGTTTCCATCATAGAAGAAACAGCTTTTACATCATTTGGTCTTGAATCCTGCTCAATATGAGCTAAAGATCTTATTGCAATAGTAGACGCTGTATCTCCACCAGCATGACCACCCATACCGTCACATATAGATGCTAAACGCTCTCCTGCGAACGCTGAATCTTGATTATTACTACGAACTGTACCAACATCACTAACAGCCGTAGAATACATAAACAACGCTTTATCAATAAATGAAGCTTTATTAAAATTATTTTCTTCATCTCGATTAGTGTTTTTATTATTTAAAGAATTATTTATAATATCGGAATTTCTACTATCAATGTCTGAATTTAATTGTGTCATATAATCACCTCAATTCAAACATTGTTGCGCCAATTCGCACAGAAGTGCGTGGTTGCAAAACGACTGGCTCATTAACTCTATTATGGCCAATCATAGTTCCATTAGTACTGCCCAAATCTTCGAGTACCCAAGATTTTACAGATTGGTTAAAATAAACGCGAGCATGATGAGACGATACAAATTCGTCATTTAAAACTACAGTATTGTTTGCCGATCTTCCAAGAGTTACACCAGATGGTTCAAGAGGGAAGGATGAACCAGCCAAAGGACCATCAATAATAACAAGTAAAGTAGGATTTTCTGAAAGTTTATTAGATTCTTCATTCCTAGAAACTATATTATTTTGATTATTTTCACTACTTGAATTACTTGGCTTACGACGATACTTATTCTTAAAAGAACGAGACTTTTTAGGACTAAAAATCTCAATATCTCTACGAAGAGAACGAACAGCAAACCACACGAATACCCACAAAAGTACTAAGAAACTGTACTTAAGTATAGCAAAAGTTAACTCGGTTAATATCATGCGCGTACTCGTATCTCTTTATGTATTCGTCTATTACTCCTGATCCTGCGATGAAGCCCAATAGAAAATACGAGTACGTCCGATAGTTATAGTATTTCCATCTAAAAGTGTTGCTGCTGGAGTTTGATGTCCTTCAACATAAGTTCCATTAGTAGAACCAAGATCTCTAGCAATAACACCATCAGGCGTAATATCTATTCCAAGATGACGACGAGAAATACCAGGATCGTCAATAACAATATCGCAGCCAGATCCTCTGCCTAATATCGTGCGATCTTTTGTTAACAAATATCTATTTCCATTAATTTCAAGCATTGGATGATTTTCTGACTGCTCTTGAGTTGTTACAGGAACAGCATTTCCTGGAACAGAGTCAGAAATCAAATTGAAATTACCTTTAGCAAGATCTGTGTCTTCTTCAAAAATAACTGCAACAGGTCCAACAAATGCATAATGCTGGCTTTTTGCATATTGTGTAAGATTATCTGCAAGCTCGTTAGCTAACGCTTCACTACCAAGCTGATCAAAATCTGGCGTACTCAGTTTAAAGTGATATTCATTCGGAGCAACTGTACGATCGCGATCAATTGGCATAGATTGATTATCAATCTCTCGCTCTAATGCACTGGAAAGATCAACAGGCTGCAAGTCTTTAGAGCCGAATTTTGCGAAGACCCCGTTCATTGCACCTTCAACGCTCTTCTCAAGTCGGTCAAGCATGCTCATTGTAAACCCTTTCTATCTTTTCCTCATACTACTCGTCACCTCGTACGGTGTTCAACTTATTACATTCGTATATTAATACTTGTTTAATCAATATTCTTTTATATTACAAAATCATCCATCAAATCATCCATTTAAATGAATTAACACATACACTCATAATACATATTTATCATATATATTTCTAAGTGTAATCTTTAACTATGAATCAAAAAAATCAATTTTATGACTTTTGGCAAAAAATAGTAAACAATAAGAAGTCTTCTATTGTTTTACTTCTTGCCATTCTAATCCCTTGCATTGGTAAAGGGCTGCTTGTTATGAGTGAGGAAAGATCTTTAGAAACAGGCATCGTTGCATTTTTCCATAATTATTCCCCATCTTTCATAATGTCTATTTCAAAGATTCTTGCAATAATTTTTTCTACAAAATGTTGCATAGTCATACTTCTTGTTTTATCTATTATTTCTTACTTTATTAAAAGAAATTGGCGTATAACTCTTACACAACTTGTTATTTCTCTTTTGCCTATGGTTTATATTTTTGCAATTAAATTCATAGTTCATAGACCTAGGCCTTTTATTGGAGTAAAGGTTAAACTTCCACCAGATCCAAGTTTCCCAAGTGGTCATACTGCAGCAGCTGTTGCGATTTGCGCTATGATTCTTATGATTCTTTATGTATCTAATAAATCATTGTTAAAACTTGGCTTGATAATAAGCATTGTTGTTGTTGTAATAGTGGCTCTTTCTAGGCTTGTTGTTGCAGCTCACTTCCCTACTGACGTTATAACTTCTGCAATAATGTATCCAATATTAGTTATGTATAATCTTGATTTCTTTAAAAACAGTAGTTTTATTAATAGAAAAATATTAAAAAGATAAAGGTAAATAAACAATGTTTAATGGTTTTAAAAAATTTATTTCTCGTGGCAGCGTTATCGACATGGCAGTCGGTGTTGTTATGGGCGGTGCTGTTACAGCAGTTGTTAATTCAATAGTTAAAAATATTATTAATCCTCTTATAGCAATAATTTGTGGAAAACCAGATTTAGATGGTGTTCTAACAATAACAATAAATGGTGCAACTATTTCGTTTGGTGCTGTTATTGGATCTGTATTAAATTTCCTTATTATTGCTGTAGCTGTTTACTTTTTCATTGTTTTGCCTATTAACAAATTGAGAGAAATGGGTGTTAATTTCTTAAATATTGAAAAAGAAAAAACAGATGAAGAAAAACGCAAAGAACGTGAAGAAAAAATGATTAAAGTATTGGAAGATATTAGAGATTCTGTTTCTAAGTAAAAATGCTTTGATTTTAATTTAAAAATTCCCCTGCTAGTCTAAATAAGATTAGCGGGGGAATTTTTGATTATTTTATTTTAAATCACTTATTTTAATCATCGCCAAGCGTTAGATGGATTCCACCAACTAATGAACCAACAACGTTATATAGCAAAGCACCAATTGCAGAAAGTAGTGTTAAAATAACTATTTCCACAACAGAAAGAATTGTTACAGCACTTAAAATTGTTGGAAGAGAGAATACGTCAGCAAGATTAAAACCGTTGCTATCCAAACCTGTTGATGAAACAATCTGAGTTACTTGATCAAAGACACCAACCATGTTTAGAAATAGCCAAACTAATCCTGCTGCAATTACTTGAATTATTCCTCCAGCTACGCTAAGAAGAAAAGTAACTTTTGCAACAGACCACGCATCTACCCTAACTAAGGAAAGACTCATTCTTCTAGCACGCGGCTGACTAGTTTTTCTCTTGGCATAACCATTAGATTCAAAACTAGCTGTTCCACCAATTGTTCTTGGAGAATTAGTGTTAGATTCGCCATTAACTTTGCTATTGGATGTTTCAAAATCCTCACTCATCTAAGTTCCTTCTGCTAGTATTTTCTTCTACTTCTTCATTCTTATTTTCACTTTCATCATCTCTTTCCTCATTACGAGCTATAGAGATGATTTCGTCACCCTTATCTGGCTTAGCTAAAGTCACGCCTTGAGTTGTTCTACCAGTACGCTTAACCTCGTTAACATCAGAGCGAATTACCTTACCAGACTTCATAATTGCCATTACTTGATCTGTTTCCTCAACAATCAAGGCACCAACCAAAGACCCGCGACCTTCTGCAAGTTGAACAGCTTTAACACCGTATCCGTTTCTTCCTTGCAAACGATACTCTTCAATAGCAGTTCGCTTAGCAAATCCTTCGTTTGTAACAACGAGAAGATCTTTACTTGTTTCTACAGATACAACATCCATATCAAGTAATTCATCGCCTTCTCTAAATCGCATGCCTTGAACGCCTGCAGTTTGGCGACCCATTGGTCGAAGTTGCTCATCATCTGCCCTAAATTTAAGGCTCATTCCAAGCTTAGAAACAAGAATAATGTCGTCTTCTGGATTGCACAAAGCTGCACCAATCAACTCATCAGCAGGTTCGCCTGTTTCTTCGTTTGTCATTAGTCGAACAGCAATCAAACCACCTTGACGTGGAGAATCATATTCTTGTAAAGCAGTTTTCTTAACTTTTCCAGAACGAGTTGCCAAAACCAAATACTTCGCTACATCATAATTTGGAATTGATAACACTGCTTGAATTGTTTCTCCAGGAGTAAATTGAAGCAAATTAGCAACATGCTGTCCTTTAGAATCTCTTGATCCTTCTGGAAGCTCATATGCTTTAATGCGATAAACGCGTCCGCGATTAGTAAAGAACAACAACCAATTGTGTGTAGAAGTTAAGAAGAAGTGATCTACAACATCATCTTCACGAAGCTTTGCACCCTTAATGCCTTTGCCTCCGCGGTGCTGAGCACGATACTCGTCTGCTTTTGTGCGCTTAATATAGCCTGCACGAGTTACTGTAACAACAACGTTTTCTTCTGCAATAAGATCTTCAACATTCATTTCTCCCGAGAATGGAAGAATCTTAGTTCTGCGCTCATCACCATACTTAGCAACAATTTCATCAAGCTCATCGCCAACAATTTTGCGCTGACGCTCTGGGCTTGCAAGAATATCGTTGTAATCTTCAATCTTGCGCATTAATTCTTCATGCTCGTCAAGAATCTTTTGACGTTCCAAAGCTGCAAGTCTACGAAGCTGCATTGCAAGAATAGCATCTGCTTGAACATCATCAACATCAAGCAAATTCATCAAACCAGTACGAGCAGAATCAACATCTTTAGAAGATCTGATTAAAGCCACAACTTCATCGATCATATCCAAAGCTTTCAAATAGCCTTGCAAAATATGATCTCGCTCTTCTGCCTCACGCTTTAAGTAGCGTGTACGCCTATCAATAACTTCAAGCTGATGACTTACCCAATGACGAATAAACGCGTCTAAACTCAAAGTGCGCGGCACACCATCAACCAAAGCAAGCATGTTAGCGCCGAAAGTTTGCTGAAGCTGCGAATGCTTATACAAGTTGTTCAAAACAACTTTTGGAACAGCATCTCTTTTAAGAACAAGCACTAAACGCTGACCAGTACGGCCAGACGTTTCATCGCGCATATCTGCAATGCCTTGAATCTTTCCATCTCGCACAGCTTCCCTAATAGAAGCAGCTAAGCGATCAGGATTAACTTGGTATGGAAGCTCGGTAACAACCAAGCACATACGTCCCTTAATTTCCTCGGTATTAACTACTGCTCGCATTGTAATTAATCCGCGGCCTGTACGGTAAGCTTGCTCGATTCCCTTGTGACCTAAGATCGTTGCTCCAGTAGGAAAATCAGGTCCTTTAATTCTCTGAATTAAAGCTTCAAGAAGCTCAGAATTACTAGCATCTGGGTGGTCCAAAGCCCAATGTACACCATCGGCAACCTCACGCATATTATGAGGTGGAATATTTGTTGCCATACCAACAGCAATACCAGCAGAACCATTAACTAAAAGATTCGGGAAACGAGCTGGCAAAACTGTTGGTTCTTGAGTTTTACCATCGTAGTTTGGTAAGAAATCAACAGTATCTTTGTCAATATCTCGAACCATTTCCATAGCAAGAGGCGCCATACGGCATTCCGTATAACGCATTGCTGCTGCAGGATCATCACCTGGGGAACCAAAGTTTCCTTGACCATCAACAAGCATGTATCTCATTGACCAAGACTGAGCCATACGAACCAAAGTGTCATAGATAGCAGAATCACCATGAGGGTGATACTTACCCATAACGTCGCCAACAACGCGAGAGCACTTGTTGTACCCTCTATCTGGCCTATAGCCGCCATCATACATAGCGTAAATAACACGACGATGCACTGGTTTTAAGCCATCTCGAACATCTGGTAAAGCGCGCTCAACAATAACAGAAAGTGCATAAGCAAGATATGATTCACGCATTTCCTGCTGCAAATCCATGTGCTTTACGCGAGCACCTTTCATTAAGCCATAATCAGTATTATCTGATTCTTGCGGACTTTGTGGTTCCATAGACCCATCAGGCAACTGATCTCTATATTCACCATCATTAGCGGCGTTTATTTCGTCTACCACTGCTATTCCTTCTTATTTATATTTTAAAGTTTATTTTGCTTTATTTTTACGTTGATTTATTAACTATTTTTAAGCATCAATAAATCTTGCATCATGAGCATTACGTTGAATAAAGAGCCTACGAGGTTCCACTTCGTCTCCCATAAGCATTGAGAATGTCTCATCAGCTCGAGCAGCATCTTCAATATGAATTTGCTTTAAGATTCTGTGTTCAGGGTCCATCGTTGTTTCCCACAGCTCCTGATAGCTCATCTCACCCAAGCCCTTGTATCGCTGAATACCTTCGCCTTTAGGAAGTTGTCTGCCTGCAGCTTTACCTTCTGCAAGAACTCGATCACGCTCAGCATCGGTATAAACAAAGTCATGTGCTCCCTTGCTCCACTTCAAACGGTAAAGAGGCGGCATAGCAACATAAACGTATCCTGCTGTAATCATTGGACGCATATAGCGGAAGAACAGTGTTAAATTCAATGTAGCAATATGAGCGCCGTCAACATCAGCATCAGCCATAATAATGACTTTGTGATATCGAACCTTACTTAAATCGAAGTCTTCACCATAACCGCCTCCAACAGCAGTTATTAAGGATTCAATAGTTTCCGACTTCATCATTCGATCAATTGAAGCGCGCTCAGTATTCAAAATCTTACCGCGCAAAGGCAAAATCGCTTGAGTAATAGGATCTCGTCCTTGAATTGCGGAGCCACCTGCGGAATCACCCTCCACTATAAACAGCTCGCATTCTTCTGGGTTATTAGACTGGCAATCCTTCAATTTATCTGGCATTCCAGCTGTTTCAAAGATTGACTTTCTACGAGTATTTTCGCGAGCTTTCTTAGCTGCAATACGCGCACGAGAAGCTTCAATTGCTTTTTGAATAATGTTCTTTGCTTCACTTGGATGAGCGTCAAACCAATCTCCAAGCTTTTCAGTCATTACTCGCTGAACAAAGGTTTTAGCCTCTGAATTACCAAGCTTGGTTTTAGTCTGACCTTCAAACTGTGGAGTTGTAAGCTTTACTGAAACAACCGCTGTTAATCCTTCGCGAACGTCATCACCAGAAAGATTAGTATCTTTTTCCTTTAAGATATTCTTTTCTCGAGCATAACGATTTACAAGAGATGTAAGCGCTGCACGGAAGCCTTCTTCGTGAGTACCACCTTCTGTAGTAGAAATTGTGTTTGCAAAAGTGTGAACCGCTTCCGAATAGGCAACAGTCCATTGCATAGCAATTTCTGCAGAAATACCAATCTCAAGGTCTTCAGCCTCAAAATCAATAACATCTGGCTCTACTGGAACAGCTTTTCGAGATTTAACCAAGTAGTCAACGTAATCTTTAATTCCGTGATCATACTTGTAGCTAACGCTTTGATGCTTCTCTTCGCTATCTGATTCATTTTCTCCTGTGACTTCGTCACCTGCTTCATCAGGTTTACGCAAATCAGTCAAAGAGATCTTCAATCCCTTGTTTAAGAAAGCCATCTGCTGGAATCTAGATCTTAATGTTTCAAAATCGTATGTAGTTGTTTCAAAAATAGCACCATCTGGCCAGAATGTTACGGATGTACCAGTAGATTCACCTTCTTCCATTGGCTTTCCTTTTTCCAATGGTGCTGTAGGATGCTGATCTACATAAGTTTGAGTCCAGTGGAATCCTTGACGACGAACTTCAATTTCTACGCGTGTAGAAAGTGCGTTAACAACAGAAATACCAACGCCATGCAAACCACCAGAAACGGCGTATCCGCCGCCTCCAAACTTTCCACCAGCATGAAGCTTAGTCATAACTGTTTCAACACCAGAAACGCCTTCTCCTGGTACTTCGTCAACTGGAATTCCTCTACCGTCATCCACAACTTTTATTGCATTGTCTGGCAATATTGTCACTTCAATGTGAGAAGCATAACCAGCCAAAGCCTCATCAACCGAATTATCTACAATCTCGTATACAAGGTGGTGTAAGCCTCTTGGACCAGTTGAACCAATGTACATACCTGGTCTGATTCGAACTGCTTCTAATCCTTCGAGAACGCGAAGATCGCTAGCATCATAATGTTCAGGAGAAAGTGAATCATCAAGCTGAGCGTCATCGAGTTTATGTTCTTCAACAGAATTTTCCATTGAATTATCTTCAGTGTTTAACACTTTAGATCCCTTCCCGCATTACCTCATGCCATGAGGCATTTACGAGGTCGATACACGCTAGAAAGCACAAAAAAGGGGTTTCTAGCGATTTAACTACATTACATGACATTCTACACACACATAATGACCGCTCTTTAGTAAGAGGCTTTATTAATGATTCTTAATAATAAACCTATTATTATTTGATTTTTTACTTAAATCAAATGATGTTGGACCTACTATTTTGACTTCTTTAATATTAATATTTTTTGAATATTCAAATATTTTTTTCTCAAGCATAGGCTTGCAATAGCTAAGTTGTGTATACCAAACGTTTGATTTTGTTCTAACTATTAAAATACCGTCTTTTATTTGATCTATATAACAATTTAAAGATGCACTTTTGCCAACTATTTTCCACCAATCTTCTCGCATTCTTGCTATAGCAAGCGGCTCATTCCAATGTTTTTGATTAGCAAAATTACCTAGCAACGAATACAGATTTTGTGGGTCCCTACCAGGTTTTCCAAAACTTTCCCAAGCTTTATAAGCATTTTGCTCGTTTATTGTTTTCTTTTCTCCCCTTTTTTCTATAGGAGAAAAAACAATCTCAGGAAGCTTTCTAGTGTCTAATTTTAATAATTTATTTACGGGAATTTTCATTATTTTCCCCTTAACTATTAGAATTATTTTCGATATTATTTTTTCGATTATTAATAATATCTTTTAATAGATCTTTGTGATTAGAGTCAAGATTATTATTAAAGAAATCTTCATCTTTATTATTATTTTTTTCTACTATTTTAGATATATCAATAAATGATTCTTCTGAAAGATTCTCATCTTTTGGTATATCACTTAAGGATGCAACTGTAATAAAAACTTGTTCTTGTTCTTTTGCAAACTCTAAAATCTGTTTTCTTCTAGATTCATCTAATTGTGAAAAAACATCATCCAAAATAACTATTGGTTTTTGATTAGTTTTTTCTTCTAAAGTCTTGAATAAAGCCATTTTTAAAGCTAATGCTAAAGTCCACGATTCACCATTAGAAGCAAATTCTTTTGCAGGATGATTATTTATTAATATTGTAAAATCATCTCTATGAGGACCTATTAGGTTGTAGCCTCTAGCAACTTCCCCAGCATAAATTCGTTGAAAATGCTCGCTTATAGCCTTTTGTGGAAAATAATCTTCTTTTGATTCAACTTCTAACTCTTCAAAAGACGGATTATATTGTATCGAAGCAAAATTAGAAGATTTAGAAAGTTTATCCACTATTTTAGGAAAAATTTCATTTAACAAATTTATTATTTTTTTTCGATTTTTTGTAAGAATTATTCCTGACTCAATAAATTTACCAGTCCATATTTCCAAATCAGATATAGGATTATATCCATTTGTTGAACTAGCTAAATTGTTATTAGATATACTTTTAAGAAGATACGACCGCTGTTTTGCAATGTGATTATATTCTTGTAGAACTTGTAAATAATTTGGTATTAATAACGCTCCAGCTTGATCTATAAAAGTCCTACGAATATTAGGATCTGAAAAAATCAAATTTTGATCTCTTGGAGTGAAAGAAATGGATTTAACTAATCCAACTATGTCCTTCATATATAATGATTTTCCACTATTAATTCTTGCTCTGTTAGCTCCTTTTGAATTAATCGTAAGCTCATATGTAGTTTCATCTAAATCATTATTATCAAAATATTTAGCATTAAGTCGTATAGTAGCACAACTGTTATTGCACTCTATCAGTGGCATCAAAGATGATATTCTATGACTTGTTCCAGTAGAAATAACTTCTATAGCTTCAACAATATTGGTTTTGCCTAAGCCATTTGAGCCAAATAGAACATTAATTTTTGGAGAAAAGTCTAATACACAATTACTCCAAGAACGAAAATGATCTAGTACAAGTCTTGAAACATACATTTATTTATCTTTAAGGATGCATTGGAACAACAAGATATCTGTAATTCATAGACTCATCGCCATCAGCTTCCTGCTGACCATTAAATTCAACAGGCTTAACTGCAGATGTGATTTTTGCATGAACAAATGGCTCACTTATAGCGCTCAAACCTTCAATTAAATAATTAGGATTAAAAGCAACTATAATATCTTGACCGTCCATGTCTACATCGATAAGTTCTTTTGCTTGAGATTCTGAATCATTTCCAGCACTTAAAGTTAACTCATCTCCAGAGAAAGACATGTAAATAGGAGCATCTTTTTCTGCAACAAGTGCAACTCGCTTAATAGCATTAATAAGCATTGTTCGATTAATAATTGCATGAATAGGATATTCATCAACAAAAAGTCGATCTACAGAAGGAAATTCTCCATCAATTAGTTGAGAAGTACTTACTCTACCAGAATTTTCAAAACCAAGAATAGATGGTTCTTTATCGTTTAGATTTACAATAACATTTTGATGTTCATCTATTGAGCGAGAAATATCTCTAAGAATGCTTCCTTTGATTAGAGTAGAAGTATTTATGTCAGAATGTTCTGGTGTCCACTTAAAAGTTGATCTTGCAAGGCGATATCTATCTGTAGCAGTGAAAGTAACAGAATCATCTTCAAAATGAGCATGAATTCCAGTCAAAACAGGTCTATCTTCTTCTCTTGAAACAGCCACAGAAGCTTGTACTACTGCCTGAACAAAAGTAGGAGCATCTACCTGACCAAGTTTTTCAGGAATTTGTGGTAAATCAGGATATTCTCCTTCAGGCATTAGTTGAAGTGTAAAAGTTGATTTTCCAGAAGAAATAGTAAGAGTAGTTTCATTAGAGGATAAATAGGTTTTTTCTGATGGCAAAGATTTAGTTATATCTGCCATCAATTTACCTAATACGAGTACACTACCCTGCTCATCTATTCCAGCTTCAACATGATGCCTGCTAGATAGTTGATAGTTAAAAGCAGAAAGTTGCAGAATTCCATCTTTTGCTTCTAGTTTTAATCCTGCAAGAATAGGATTAGCTGGTCTAGAATCTATGACTCTAGTTGTCCAAGCTACTGCATCAGCAAAAGAAGCGGAATTAACTTCAACTTTCATTTTTCCTCATTTCTGTTTAAATCTGTGTTTTATTCTATATCATGCTGCCAATTAAAAAATCATATTTTATGAAAGTTAGTTGAGTAAGTAATTAAGTATGAATATTAGATAAAAATAAAATAGTAAACGTAATAAAGGTTGTTAACATGTGGATAAAGTTGAAGGACTGCTGATTTAAAGCCGTTATCCACATTCCAAAAATGTTGATAACATAAATAGAAGTATGTGCATAAATGCTGGAGTTATCCACAGAATTTTCTAATTTTTGATTTATTAACATTTTTATTGCAGTTAAAAACAATTTACTCACTTTTTAAACGGCGTTTTCCACCAGCTATCCGCAGCTTTTACCCACATTTGTTACTAACTATGTGGATAACTTTATTTATTTTAATAAACAAATTATGAATAAAATTGTGTAAAAATCTATTTTTTAGAAGGATTTTGTTTCAAACGAACAGTCAATTCCATTACATAGTTATAAATTTCTTGCTTTTCCTGCATTTCGCCACTAATTCTGGTATAAGCATGCATTACTGTGGTATGATCTCTACCGCCAAAAACTTCTCCAATATCAACCAAGCTCATGCTAGTCATTTCTCTAGCTAAATACATTGCAATTTGACGAGCTAAAGCAACATTTTTAGTTCTTGATCTTCCAACCATCTCATCAAAAGTCATATGGAAATATTGAGCAACCTGACCAATGATATCTGTTGGTCTAACTTCAATATCGGATGCAAAAAAGTCTTGTAAGGCTTGCTCAGCTAAAGCCTTACTAACTGGTTGGTTACTAAGAGAAGCAACAGCCGTAACGCGAGTTAAAGCACCTTCAAGTTCGCGAATATTTTCAGTAAAACGTTCCGCAATAAGATCCAAAACATCACTAGGAACATTGGACCCATTCATAGAAGCCATCATTCTTAAAATAGCAATACGAGTTTCTAAATCAGGAGGTTTAATATCTACTGTTAAACCAGATTCAAACCTAGAGATAAGCCTAGATTCAAATCCCCTAAGATTTTTAGGAGCAACATCAGAAGCTATTACTATTCTTTTATTAGCCTGATATAAAGCGTTAAAAGTGTGGAAGAATTGTTCAAGAGTTGCTTCTTTACCACCTAAAAATTGAATATCATCAATTAGTAGAACGTCAACTTCGCGGTATTTTCTATTAAAGTTAGCAATCTGACCTTGATTTTGACTTGTATTTTGTAAAGCCTCAATAAATTCATTAGTAAACTCTTCGCTTGTAATATATCGAACTTTAAGTGAAGAATCTTTAACAAGGGCATAATTTCCAATTGCATTAAGCAAATGGGTTTTACCAAGACCAGATCCACCGTAAATACACAAAGGATTAAAATCACGTCCTGATCCTTCTGCAACTGCTAATGCTACTGTGCGAGCAAAACGATTGGAATCGCCAGGAACAAATGTGTCAAAAGTGGCATAAGTATTCAAATGAGTTGTTGGATCTCTATTAACTGATGCAGGTATATTTGTCTGCTTTTGATTAATAGATTGCACATTGAGATTTGTATTTTGCATGGTTTTCAAACCAGTTGCGTAATCAAAATCTTTCTGCACAGGAATTGAATCATAAGAATCGTCCAAAAAAGATTCAACTTTTTTAGAATCAGAAGAATCATTAGAATCTGACGAATCAGAATTATTATTTGTAGTATTATCTAGCGATTGAGAAGTTTTTGAAGTATTACTTACATTTTGTAAAGTATTGTTATTTTCTTTTTCACTATTTTGGATAATTTTAAATGCTGGAAACATGTCTTTTCCAGTACAAATTTTCAAAGAAGTTAGCAAAGCAGAACTAAGCTCGTTTTGCAGAGCTTGCTGAGTTTCAATATTAGAAACGCATAAAACAATTGTTGTTCCAAAAATAGCTTCAGGTTTTACACTCTCAAACCAACTTTTATCCCGATTGCTTAGAAGTGCATTATGGCGCAACACGGCGAGAGTATTAGACCATACTATGGCAGCTTGAGCACTAGGATCCTCAAAGGCTTCAGACATGTTACACCCCCAATCAAAAGTAATTTTCTTTTCGCATTAGCAACTCAGTGTATTTTTTAATACACGTTTATGTGTGAAAAGAGTGCTAGTAGAATATGTTTACTCCGACCCTAAGAAGTTATCCACAGCCTAGCGTGTTGAAAATACTTGTATGTTAATAACATGTGTGTAATTTGTGGATAATGTAAAACTTAGTAATCCACATTTTCCAACGATTTTAAGACGAATTATTTACGTTTTTTAATAGATTTATAAAGTTATTTAGAGAATAAGAATTATTCTAAAAGACTTATTTAAAACACGATAATTAATAAAATTTTAGCTCTTGGTGAGGGGTGATAGTAATTTGGTATAGCTTGACTCATACGGAGCCATGCTTTTGCATGGCTAAATACAGGAGCGTTAGTTATGAAGAGGACATTCCAGCCTAACAACCGTCGTCGTCACATGAAGCACGGCTTCCGCGTTCGCATGCGTACGCGTGCTGGTCGCGCAGTGATTAACCGTCGTCGTGCCAAGGGCCGCAAGACACTTTCTGCCTGAGCTGGGACGCGTCGTAAAGCATGGATAGGCTGAAAAGCCATCGCGATTTTGTTGCGGTGCTCAAAAAACGACGCAAAGTGTGTTCACGGGATATCGTTGCGCATTATGATATGCGTGGATGCGTGACCGTGTTAGACGCGCTTAACGAAGACAGGAAAGTAAGTCCAGATGATATTGCCACGGGTTTTGAAAACACTCCCGCGGCATTTTGTGATACCTTAAAGCAACCTCAAAAAAATGATGTTGCTTTAAGGTTGGGTCTTGCTGTATCTAAATCAGTTGGAAAAGCTGTTATTCGAAATAAGGTAAAACGACGTTTTAGGGTAATAGCAAAAGAGCACGAGTCGTTGCTTCCATATGGTTGCGATGTAGTATTGCGTGCAAAACCTACTGCTGCACAATCTTCGTTTGATTCGTTGAATGAGCAAATCAAAAAGATTTTCGGCAAAATAGCCAAAAATCTTCAAGATCAAAATCAATTCATGCAAACTATGTGCCTAAAAACTAGCGAAGATAGTGATAGTAAAGCAGGCTCGCAGGATCAGTGATAAGTCATGAGCGGTAGAAATAGTGTTGTAGCGAATTTGATTATAAAAGCGATTCGCTGGTACCAACGAGTGATTTCTGCCAAAAGACCTGCTTGCTGTCGTTATTATCCAACGTGCTCAAGATACGCTATAGAAGCCGTTAGCCGCTATGGGGCGTTTAAGGGTGGTATTCTAGCCGTTTTACGTCTGTTGCGCTGTAGACCATGGACTAGCTGCAGTATTGACGACGTACCACGAAAATATTCAATTTTTTATCGTTGCGCATGGTCTAAAGCGCATGAAGAGCCACGGTTAACTCCCTTGGCTGAAGAAGACAAGGATAACTAATGTTTAATCAAGATCATTTCTTACTTGATAACGGAATTTGGGGATGGTTTTATAAAATCCTTACGCCAGTTGAATGGCTGATGACTCAAGTAATGTCACTTTTTCACAAGTTATTCGTTCTTATTGGGATGAATGAAATTGGGTTCTCTTGGGTTCTTTCAATAGTCTTTCTTGTGCTTGTTGTGCATGCGTGCATATTTCCTGCCTTTATAAAAAGCATTAAAGGTATGCGCAATATGCAAGCAATCGCTCCTAAAATGAAGAAAATTCAGCAAAAGTATAAGGGTAAAAACGATCCTGCTAGCAAAGAAGCCATGCAGCGAGAAATGATGAAGCTGTATCAAGAAAACAACGCAAATCCTGCAGGAAGCTGCCTGCCAATGATGATTCAAGGTCCAGCGTTTATGAGTATTTGGTACACGCTTTCCGTTATACCATTTATTGCTAGAGGCAAGCATGCTCCTCTTGGCGCTTTTGATATTGCTACAGCACAGCAATTTGTTAAAACTCATGTGTTTGGCGTTGGTGTTTCCGACACGTTTATGACGGTTCAAGCGGGCGGAAAAGTTGTTATTGTAATCTTTGTTATATTGATGTGTGCTGCAATGTGGTACATGCAATTTAACAATATTCGTAAGAATCTTCCGCCAGAATCGAAGCAGGGTCCCCAGTATACTATGCAAAAACTTATGATGTGGGGATTCCCATTAATCTACGTTTTCTCTGCATTTGCTCTTCCATTTGCAATGCTTGTTTATTGGCTTGTAAACAACATTATGAATATGCTTCGCTCTATTTGGCAGGTGTACGCCTTCCCAACTCCTGGCTCTCCTGCAGCTGAGGAAAAAGAAAAGCGAGATTATAAGAATGAATCCGAACGCCGTAAACGTGAAGGATTGCCATCTATTGAAGAAGAAAAGCTTCAACAAGCTCGTGAAGAGGCTAAGCGCAGAGAAGCCGAAGGGTTCCAGCGCAAGCAGCCTACACGTAAGCGAAAAAATAAATAGATAAAAATATGTGAATAAGCAAGTATGTAATTTTGGATTTATCTTCAGTTACACTTGTAGACAGAATTGTGATTCTTGACATTTATTGCAATTAAGGAGTATGTAAATGGCGCAAGACGAAACTAGAAGCATTGACCAGCTCAATGAGGAAGCTGATATAGCTGCCGATTACTTAGAAGGACTTCTAGATATTGCTGATTACGAGGGCGATATTGAAATGGGTGTTCGTAACAATAGACCGATGATTCAGATTGTTGCGGATGATGATTCCGATATTAAGCATTTGATTGGTAGGGATGGAGAAGTTGTTGACGCATTGCAGCAGCTTAGCCGATTAGCTATTCAACAAAAAACTGGTGAGAGATCTCATTTAATTGTTGATGTTGATGGATTCCTTAAGCGTAAGCGTCAGCATTTGCGTGATATTGCTTTGGATGCTGTTGATGAGGTTCGTGAGACTGGGGATCCAGTTGAATTGAAGCCGATGAATTCATTTGAGCGTAAAGTCATTCATGACACTGTGCGAGACGAGGGCCTGCGTTCTAGGTCTCATGGAGAAGAACCACATCGTTATGTAACTGTTTATATGCCTGTAAGTGCAGTTGAAGATGAAGATCTTGATGATATAGCTGCTGATGTTGATGAAGAGTATATAGAAGACTGATTTAAGGTTTTGCAATTTTTATGATTGCATGAGGCTGTTGAAACACTATAAAAGTAACACAATAAAACAAAAAATGTTTTATTGTGTTACTTTTTATTTGATAAGTGCGGGGAAGTATGGAAGAAAATTTAAATATAGATAATAAAGATAATACTCAAGAAACAATTGATGAATTAGAAAATTCGCCATTGCTAAGCGAAGTTCTAGGTGATGCTCTAGATAAATGTAAGATGTTTCACGTGAAACTTCAAAAAGAGGGCTTGCTGAGAGGATTAGTTGGACCTAGAGATATGAGTATTCTCTGGGAAAGGCATATACTAAATTCCGCAGCTGTTGTCCCTTTTATTAAGGATGCTATTAAAAATTCTAAGAAAAAATCTATAGCAGATGTAGGAAGTGGTGGCGGATTTCCTGGTATTGTTATAGCAGCATGTTTGCCTGATTGTGATGTAACATTAATTGAACCTATGGAAAGACGCGTTCTTTGGTTGAAAGAATGTGTAGAACTCATGGGATTAGACAATGTCACTATTTTTCACGGAAGATCAGATGAAATTATTGAAAAAATAAAATCTCATGATATATCACCGTTTGACGTTGTAACTTGTAGAGCTGTAGCGCCTATGACAAAACTAGCAGGGTGGACTATCCCTCTATTAAATACACATGGTCAACTGATTGCGTTAAAGGGGAAATCTGCACAGGCTGAAATTGAGAAAGCCGCAAAAATGATCAAAAAGGCTAAGGGTGTAAATCCTAGGGTTGTTGATGCTCCTGTTGTAAATGGTCTTCAATCTACAACCGTTGTATTAGTTGACAAAGCATAATTCATATTATTAATTACATATAAAATAATTCGTTTCACGTGAAACTTTAATCTTCAAATGTTTTACGTGAAACAAATATTTTTATGTAAAAATATTTGTATAAAATACATATAAAATCGTTTACTTTATTTTCTATTTTTCGTTATTTTCTTTTATATTTAGCACGTGTTTCACGTGAAACTTGTGCTCTTTTTGCTGTGTTTTATGTCCATAGAAGAAACGAAACTTGAAAATACTAAGGTTTAAATTAGTTGAATTATGGTAATTTTCCCATAGGTGGTCGGGGGTGGATGAAGTTATGGTGGAGTCAGCTGAAGATACAATTAAGCGTATTTTTGGAGATTCTGGATCTTCCTTAGGTAGTGAATTGGCTAATATATCAAGCCGATTTCATGCCATTGATGGGGTAGTTTTTCCTAAGCCTAAAGAAACGAGATTTATCGCTGTTGCTAATCAAAAGGGTGGTGTTGGCAAAACCAGTTCGGCTGTAAATTTATCTGCAGCTATGGCTATTGGTGGTTCAAAAGTTTTGTTGATTGACATGGACCCTCAAGGTAATGCTTCCACAGCTATGAATATACCTCATTCATCAGCAGATCCTTCTGTTTATGATGTTATCGAGGGAAGAAAAACTATTTCTGAAGTAAAGAAAACTTGCCCAGATATTGAAGGACTTGATGTTGTTCCTGCTTCTATTGATTTAAGTGGAGCAGAACTAGAAGTTGCGCAGATGGAAGATCGAAATAATCTTCTTAAAAATGCAGTTAATGAGTTTCTCGATAATAATAATGAGCACTACGATTATGTGTTTATTGATTGTCCACCATCTCTAGGTCTTTTAGTAATTAATGCAATGTGCGCTGCTCATGAAATGCTAATACCAATCCAAGCGGAATATTATGCACTAGAAGGATTAGGACAACTCATTAGGACAATTGGCTTAGTGCAACAACATTACAATCCTACGTTGGTTGTTTCAACAATGTTAGTAACGATGTTTGATAAACGAACTCTTCTTGGTAGAGAAGTATTCCAAGAAGTTAAAAACCATTATCCAAATATTGTTTTAAATACTACCATTCCAAGGACTGTCAAAATACCAGAAGCACCAAGTTTTAATCAAAGTGTTATAACTTATGATCCACACGGAACTGGAGCAGTGTCGTATAGAGAAGCTGCGTTAGAGATAGCAAATAAGTCTGATGCTATTTTAGCTGTGATTGACGCTAAAAGAGAGGGTAATGCACAATGAGTACAACTAAATCTCGTTTAGGCAAAGGATTAGGGGCACTATTTCCTGCACTACCTGGGGAAAATGCTCTTGTTAATGCTGAGGCAAAAAATAATGAAAATGTTTCACATGAAACATTAATACAAAAAGATGTTTTTAACGATGTTTCACGTGAAACTAAGGTTCCTAGTATTGATAAAGCAATTTCTCCACATGAAGGTCAAAATAATGTTCAAAAAGCCACCGTTTCACGTGAAACAGTGCCTCCGATTACTAATAAAAACAAGCATTCGTCAAAGCGATCTTCTATGCCATCAATTGACGATGTAACTAGACCAATTGACTTTTTCTTTGGTGATTCTGCATCTAAAACGTTTGTGTCTTCAAAACAAAAAATTGAAGAAAAGAAAATTTCTAATAAAACAATTGACGAAGAACACAACGCAGAAAATAAAGAATTAAAACCAGTTGAAGGTGGTTATTTAGCATATTTAGATCCAACTGATATTGTTCCAAATGCTCACCAACCGCGTACGATTTTTGATGAAGAAGAGCTTCAAGAATTAGCTGCATCAATCAAAGAAGTTGGAGTTTTGCAGCCTATTGTTGTGCGAAAAATTAATAACGTAGATCAAGATGATACGCATAATGCTCATTACGAATTAATAATGGGTGAGCGCAGATGGAGAGCAACTCAATTAGCTGGTCTTAAAAAAGTCCCAGCAATTGTTAGAACAACTTCTGATGAGAATATGCTTAGAGATGCTCTTTTGGAGAATTTGCACAGAGTTGCTTTAAATCCTTTAGAAGAAGCTGCAGCGTATGCTCAGATGATTGATGATTTTGGATTAACACAGGTTCAACTTTCAAAATCTGTGTCTAAATCTCGTCCACAAATAGCAAATACTTTACGTCTGTTAAATCTTCCAGCTAGCGTGCAAAAACATGTTGCATCTGGTGTGCTTTCTGCAGGTCATGCTCGCGCACTTCTTGCTTTGCCTACACCTGAAGAAATGGAATCATTGGCAAAACGAATAATTGCAGAAGGCTTATCTGTTAGAAGTACTGAAGAGATTGTGTCTATTAAAGTGGACAATAGTGATGAGTCTTCTAAGAGAAATAGGGTTCAAAGAAACAATAAGTGGGCTCATTCGCCTATTCGAAAACAACTTGAGAATATATTCTCTACAAAAGTTGCAATTAAGGGCACAGAAAACCATGGAAGAATCGAAATTGTATTTTCATCTCCAGAAGAAATGCAGAGGATTTTTGACATTTTAGTAAACAAAAAAGATTAGCGATATAAGATTAGCGATATAAACTGAAAAGCCCAGAATTACTTTAAAAGTAATTCTGGGCTTCTTGTTTCACGTGGAACATAATTTATTATTCGCTTAAATCATTTAAATAAGCTTGAGCATCAAGAGCAGCGCGGCAGCCCATTCCCGCTGCAGATATTGCCTGTCTATAAACGCTGTCTACCACATCTCCTGCGGCAAAAACACCAGGAATAGACGTTTTAGTAGACGCACCCTGTACTGAAATAGTTCCATCTGCGTTAAGAGCTATAGAGTTATTTAAGAATGAGGTTGATGGTAGATGACCAATAGCAACGAAAATACCAGATGCTTCAATATCTTGAGTTTCTCCAGTTACAACATTTTTTACCGTTACAGACTGAGCATCTTCGTTGGAACCATTTATTGATTGAACAACAGAGTTCAAAACAAATTTAATCTTCTCATTTTTGCGAGCTCTATCAATCATGATTTTAGAAGCACGGAACGAATCGCGCCTATGAATCAATGTTACAGAAGAACCAAATCTAGTTAGGAACAATGCCTCTTCAAAAGCTGAATCGCCTCCGCCAACTACAACGATTGGTTTTCCTTTAAAGAAGAATCCATCACAAGTTGCACAATAGGAAACACCTCGTCCAGAGTATTCTTGCTCTCCAGGAACTCCCAATTTTCGCACTTGAGAGCCGGTAGAAATGATTACTGCATTTGCTGTATAAGTTTTTCCGTCGTCTGTCGTAACCGTCTTCAAATCGTCCTTAAAATCTACAGACACGACATCGTTTAATATAATTTGTGCTCCAAATTTTTCTGCTTGCTTTTGCATAGCTTCCATTAAATCTGGTCCAAGTATTCCATCTGCAAATCCTGGATAATTTTCAACCTCTGTAGTGTTCATGAGTTGTCCGCCAGGAGTTAATGCTCCGGCAATGACCAAAGGAGTGTAGCCTGCGCGCGCTAAATACAAAGCTGCAGTATAACCCGCAGGACCAGAGCCAATAATTATTACTTTTTTGTTTAGTTTTTCCATAAAATATTCCTAATATTCCCAATAATCTTAATAAAATTTAGTAAATTTTTACGTAATTAATGTATAGGCTGTTTTGAGGCATAGAGTCCTCTGGAACCCACAAAATAAAGTCTTGTGCCGTAATAGGTTTTTTGAACTTTACATCTGTTACACCACTGGCATCAAAGGTAAAATCAGCAACTTTATCTCCAGCACTAGGATCATTTTTAGAATTCGCGATCAAATAACCATGTCCTCCAGAAGAACGAATTGAAACAACAAAACGATACGCTTCTTGAGGTTGAGCCAAATGCATGTAATAGCCATAACCTCTCTGGTTAGCCGTGTAATCCAAGAATTGTTGTACATCTATAGGATAAGGCGTAGTGTTAGTAGGCATTTTAGGTTTTGGAACCTGCTTTACCTTCTTATTCTTATTAAGTTTTTTATGCTTAGTTTTATTTGATTTGGTTTCTTTATTTGATTTGTCTTTCTTTGCGTTTGTATCAGCCTTAGAAACAGAATTTGAGTCAGATTTTGCCTTATTCTTAGGCGAATCACTTTTATCTTCTGGAAGAACACCTTGACTTCCAAAAGGAACATTTTCTACGCTTTGAGAATCCCACGAGTTGGATCTTGTAAAACTAGAAGGAGCATCATGAGAATTAAAAAGACTATGCAAAGATAATGCGAATACTACTACAACCAATATTGCAACAACACTGATTGCAAGAACCTTCGTTGAAATACCGCCAAAAATTTTTGCGTCTGCTATATCCACGCCATTCTGCCCAGAATTCTTCTTGGACTCCAGAGATTCCTGACGCTCATGAGGCTGGAAACTAGGAGGCATTGAAGAATAAGATGACTTTAAAGAACTGCCATCATAATCTTCATAGTCGCCATTTTCCAACTCTTCTTCGCGCAAAGCGCGTGCAGATTCTTCTCCAGGAGCAATAAAACGCCCATTACTATCTACAACTGGTACCCTACCTGTTGATTCTGCTTCCAAAGGTAAACTTTGTGGTCTAGACATCAGCTCTGTGTGTTTAGTGTTATCTGTGAGAAGGTCTTCAAAATCAAATCTTCTAGGCATTAACGGAGAAGCTAAATTATCTTTTTGTGAATAATCGTTTTTAGAATCTGATTCGTTTTCTATATTGTTATATTTTTCTGCTTCTTCATTATTTAGCGCATCAGAAGACTTGTTTTCTGAATAACTAGGAAAACTTGTGTATGTGGAAGATAGGTTGTGGAATATAGAATCATCTGCATCAAGTTCCGTAGGTGCTAAAATATTAGCCATTTCTGCGGCAGCAATATCATGGAAATCATAATCTGTTCCAGTAGAGTCAGTTTCTGTAGAAGAATCTGAATTATTATCTAAATCGTTCTTATTGTTTCTTTTAAGAAGAGCGCTTAATGCTCCTATAGTCCTTCCAGCATTTTTTAAACCAGATCCTGCTGCAGAAAGTCCGCCCGTAAAACCAACATTTTTATTGGATTTACCCTGTTTACTATCATTTAGTTTCTCAACAGAGTCAAGACTGTTATTGGACTCCTGTTCTGATAATTGATTTTCTAGCAAATCCTCATTTTGAGCTAATCCTTCTGGAAAATCAAGAAGATTTTTATCGTCTTCTGGAAGCAATAATGCATTTTGAACGGAGGCTTTACTTGTAGTTTTATCAAAAATAATATCTTTATCAGAAAGTTTTCTAACAGGAGTATAAGACCCAAGTAATGCTAATAGCTCTCCTATTGACGCCATAGGTATAATATTGGAATCTTCTGTAGAAGAAAGTCCTCTTCTACAAATCATAGAAAATTCACTAGGAACTCCATCTGTAAGCCTAGAAAGATTAAATACAGAATTATTCTGAGTGTAATTTGTTCTAGTTAGTAGAGCATATAGCAATGCTGAAAGCTGATGCGTAGCAATATTTTCTATGCTCTTATTTTGAGCTTTAGGAGAGTTAAAGTCATTACCTGAACCTTCATCGGTAGACTCTACAGCAGATTCCCCATCTTCTGCTGACTTTTTTGGCTCTTCATCTTTAATAGTCACATCTTTTAAAAGAGGGCTTATCGGAGCATCTGCCAGTTCTACTCCAGAATCAGTAAGCCTTACAGTATTCGTAGAAATAGCATAGTGTGTTATTCCGTCTGCTAACAGTTTACTAAGCGCATTAGCTGTTTCTGCAACTATGGAACGTATTGCTTCATAGCTAAGTGTTGAACTATGTAGCTTCATATAATCGCTTAAAGTTACTCCAGAATCCAGCTCGGTTATAATAATCGCGACATCATCTATATGATGAAGCTTCAAAACTGGCGTAAATTTGCGTATTCTAGACAAAGCAAGAGTAGAAGATATAGTGTTGACTTCTGGAAGAAAACGAGAATCGCGTACTATAAAAAGTTGACAATCGCGAGCAAGTATACGATCGCTAGCGTGCCATGCTTGAAGACCCGCTTCTTCGCGCAAAGGTGATACTAAAGCGTAGCGATCAAGTATAATATCTCCCAACTGAGGTTTCATCTACTCCCCGTCTTCCTACATGAGTAATGAATAATAATGCGTTACATAATAAATCCCACAAATTATTGTAACTGTAGAATCTAGTGAAACGCCCTGAGTTACTGCATTTAATTATCTTGATTTAATTATCGCTCACTGTGTTGATTTATTTTCGATCTAATAATCCTAGTATGTGCATTCTTATTATTTTCACTATGATTAGTCTGTTTATTATTTAAATTGTTTTTATTGAGGTTTTCAAGATTCAACAAAAATGGCAGTTTTACGCCTATTCTTCTAAGAATTGGATTAATAAGACCTGCCAGTTCACTTGTTCTTAAAAGTAACAAAATAGATATGTAAATAATCGCCAAAATAATGGTGATAATTGCACAAACAAAAATCGCAAGCAACCAACGACTAACACCATGAAGGTTTGGCGAATCTAAAGAAATCCATCTGTAAATAAATTCTCTAAACAAAATTCCAACAAGAATAGACACTATAGAAGCTGCAAGCACCTTTAGATGCGTAATAACAAGCTGCTTATCGTCTAAATCGTTGTTAAAACGAGATCTAATCATTTTAACAAGCGAAGGAAAAGTGAGAATATAACTAAAAGATGCGGCTGCAGCCAAAGCGGTAACCCAATAATTTGGCGGAAGGAATTGTATGCAAGAAAATACAATAATAAGTTCCACAAATAATTGTGCTGCACAAAACATAAACGGATGTTTACCGTCTTCAAAAGCGTAGAATGTGCGTTGAATAATTAAATACGCGCTAGATAAAGGCAATCCAAGCGAAAGCATCATAAGTGGATTTGCCATAAGATACGCTTCTTTTATGCTGATTGAAGGTAAAAGAGCCAAAGATATAGGCATTGGAATCACAATAAAAGCAACACTAAAGAAGTACATTAAAATGCTTACATTTCTAAGACAAGAGCTTAAATCTACACGAACTGTTGATAAGTCATGATTTGCTATTGATCTAGAAATTTTAGGAAAAACAGCGGTAGCAACCGATACGGCGATAAGCGAATAAGGAAGAATAAACATTGTGTATGCATTTTGAAAAGTAGCATTTCCAGCAACATCAAATTGACTTAACCCCAACGTTTTTTCTGCTACAGAAGGAGCACTTGTAGTTATGTGAGTAGTTGCCATTGTAGAAAGCTGGCTAACAGCCACTATTGCAAAACTCCATGCTGCAACAGGGCCCATTGAACGCAAGCCAATGCCGCTAATGCCGAAACTTGGTTTGTATCTTAGTCCGATCTTTCTAAGAGGAATAAATAAAACAAGCGCCTGAGCTGCAACACCCAAAGTCCAAAATCCTGCGGTAAGAAGCATCGTAGTGTTGTTCCAAAAACCCACTGGTTGTCTGCTTGCTCTGCCAAAAATTGCAATAAAAACGCCGAAGCCTACGCAACTGACGATATTTGCTGCAACGGAACTCCAAGCGTACATTGCAAACTTGCCTTTTGCGGCTAAAACTTGACCGAGCACGGTGTAAAGTCCATAGAAAAATATTTGAGGCATGCACCATAACGTAAAAGCGTTAGTAAGAGCAATCATGGATTGGTTTGAGCCAACATAGAGCCATGTTAAAACAGGTGTGGCAATTGCCATTAAAGCGGTTACGCCTAAAAGCAGAATAATCGCAAAGGTTATAAGCTTATTTAACCTATCTTTTGCATCTTGTTTTTCTAGAGTTTTAACGATTTGTGGAACTAAAACAGCATTGAAAATTCCACCAGACACAAGAGTATAAATAAGCTGAGGGATCATAGACCCAGCCTGATATGCATTAGCTGCTAGACCTGTAGTGCCAAGGGCTGCAGCAAGTAATATAGTTCTAACCTGACCAGTTATTCTTGAAGCTGCCGTGCCGCTTGCCATTATGATTGAGTTGCGGCCTACTGAATTCATTCGTCTGGATCCTTTTTACGGTGGAACTGCCTCCAAAGCCCCAAAATTCCAAGCGCGAAGGCAAATATTATAATAATCGTACCGCTTTTATCGCTGATTTGCAGCGTACTTGTAATCATTGTTTCTTTATGATTGTAGAAAGCGCGATGGCTTCTATCTTCTAGCCCGAAAATTGCTCTAACTTTACTAGAAGTTGTAGATCTAAGTGGCAAAATAATTTGTGTTTCACTATTTGCAGCAATCTTAACTGGAGTTTTTCTAGGAGTTACTATCTCCATCGAATTAGTGTAAGAAGTAAGATATACGCTAACAGGGTACGGATTAGTATTGCTGATTGTAATCGGCATTGTTGCTGTTTCGCTTACAAGCGTTACATCTTTTGGAGGAATAATATGTATTCCAGAAATCAAAATTTTGGATAGATTATGAGTGCCTTTAGAATCAACATTATTTGGTCTACTATCGTTTACTTCTCGTTGAGCCATAGCATCAAAAAGTTTAAGAAGATTCTTACTCCAAATATTACTGTTCTGGTTAATTTTCAGTTTTGCGTTTTGTTTTGCAAGAGATTGAACATCTGACTCATTAATGTGATGATTATTTAATTCACCGTGGTCAAGAATATTACTTATGAACTGTTTAATATTTTCTCTATCTGAAGATAGTTGATTTAGAATTGACTTTCTATTGATTATAGATTCGTTTGATATCGCACTATCTTTAGGAACTGGATTGTACCCAAGATATTCTTTAGAAAAAGATTTTGCGTTAGATAAAGATCTTAAATCTAGCAGGGAAATCCACGGAGATTTTTCCAAATTGCTTATAACAGAATCGATATAAGAAGATGGAGTATCTTGGTGGAATGTTATAAGCAAGTGTCTTGAAGAATACGGTTGTTCCATCTGATAAAACGCGCTTTGAGCAACAATCCTGTTTAGTTTGCCAGCATTAGTGTTTTCGCCAGTTGACTTACTACTTGTTGGTTTTTCGTTTGCCAAATCACTAAGAGTTTCTTGCGAGGAAAGCACTTTTACGTTTCCAAAAGAAGTCTGAACGTCATACACGCCATTCTTAACTGCAAAACGGTGCGCTAAAGCATCAAATCCGTTTGTTGCCACAACGGTCTTATAACCATTGCTTTTAGCCTGTTCTAGTGCCTTTAAGGTCCATTTTCCGCCTGTTTGAAAAGCGTATGACTCGAATTTTTGCGCTTTACCTGTATGATCTTTTGGAATTGACGATTCTTCACTCCAAGACTCAGCGTCAATACCAGATGATTGGTAGTAAGAAGAATTACTTGTTTCAGCATATTTACTTATGTCAAAACCGTTATTTTGCATAAATGCAGAAGGAGTGAAGCTAATTCCAGAAGATTTAAGAGTATTTAAATCTGCTATCGTTTGTAATCGAGGATGCTTTTGTGCAAGAGATATCAAAGAAGCAATATGCTTTATGCTCTTTTTACTTAACCTTATTTTATTGTCTTTAAATTGGTTTAAATCTTTGTTTACTTGGGAAGAGTCGCCAGCAACCGTTTTTGTGTTAGTTTTGCCCGGATTTTCTTTTTTAGTATCTACTTTAGATTCCTCTTTAGAAGCAATATTAGATTCGCTAGGTGGAATATTCATCGAAGGAGAAATATTCTTCTTGTTAATTTCATAACGCCAGTCAGACGCTTTAGCGACTATAGGAATAAGCAATGTGACATTAATCGGAGGTGTTTGTATGTTTCTAACGCCAATATTTGCTCGTGTTACAAACGATTTTACAGAAGAATAATGTTTAAAATCCGATGAAGAATACGTTACAGAAAGAGGCTTTGGTCCCCAATAAAGAATGTTAGAAAGATTAGGGCTGCTTGAATCAACATCAATTTGCGCGTTATAAGATTTGCCACGAGCAAGCGCTGGAACGCTAACTTCACCAATTAGCTGAGGAGTAGGGATTCTGGATTCGGCTTGACTCCATTTTTGCAAATCAGTACTAGACATAAACGTGTACCAAGGGTTAAATGCAACCTGAATTTTTCCATCTGGAAAATCTTGCGAACCAGTATTTTTAAGCAAAATAGTTATATGGTATCCGCTTTTGTCTGTAAGAATTGAAGTTGATTTAACTATTTGTAAAGAAATGCCCTTAGCTTTGGAATTATAAGATTCGTAATATTTTACAGAAGCTTGATTTACATTAGATGAATGGCTTGTATTCTGCGATGCTTCGTAAGCAAAAGCTGTATTTGAAACACAATAAAGCGGTGTAATAACAAGCGAAAGCACTACTAGAATTAAAGTAATACTAAATTTAAAACAAAATTGAATAGGATTTTTAAAATAAAACATTTTACGGGCGATTTTATTAGTGACTTTTTGTAACCCCCGTAATTGGTTGTTTGCAAAATCAATCACATTAATCACGATTAGACCGCCTGTTTGCCTTTTTAGCGTACATCCACGCTATCTTGCGCTCATTAGGATAACTTAACACATCGTTAAGCTCTTTGAAGTCCACCCAAATTGCATCTTCTGCCTCATGGTCTGGATCTCCAAGAACAGATAGTTCTCCACTAACATATTTCAAAGCAAAATGATGAACTAGCTTATGCACACGTTGACTTGTTCCAGTAAACCAGTAGTCAATAGTAGCAATAGAATCCACTACTTCTCCAAGAATTCCAGTTTCCTCATGAATTTCCCTAACAGCTGTTTGCTGAGGAGTTTCGCCTTTTTCTATATGGCCCTTCGGCAAGCACCATTCCATATGTCCACTTCTTGAATGACGAGCTATAATCGCGACACGCCCGAGGGTGTCAAAAACTAGTCCTCCAGCGGAATATTCTCTCACAATAGGTAAGTCTTGAGCATCTAAAGATGCAAAAGTTTTAGGACCGTCGTTAACTCTTCTCTGAGGCATTAAAGCCGGAGAAGGTGCTTCTAATGATGTTATTTGTTGGCGAGATTCCGTTATATCAACATGAATATTTTCAACGTGATAATCGCTCGAAAAGCTTGAAATATCAACGAAAATTGACTCGTCTTCTTCTGCCTGTTGAGGCTGTATTTTGCTTTTCATCCTAGCGATATCAAGTGGTGTAACTCGAATATCTGGCGTATTTTGGGCATGATTATCCGAGGCTCTGGCGAGCATGCGTCTTAAGTCTGCTGGGGTAACCATACACTCCACCTTACTCAATCCGCTGTGCATTGGGGTAACGGTATGCTGGAATATAGTTTGATTTTTGTTGAAAGGGTGTTTCCAAGCGTGTCTGTGAACTTTGAAGTTTGGCCTGAAGCCATGGAGTTGGGTAGATTATTCGCTAAACATAATTATGAGCTGGCTCTTGTAGGGGGTCCTGTACGAGACATGTTGTTGCATAGAACGTCGCACGATCTTGATTTTTGCACTTCTGCCAAACCAGAAGAATTTGAGCATATTCTTAGGAGTTGGGGGCATGATGGCTTTTGGGATATGGGTCGAAAATTTGGCACGCTTGGAGCTGTGCGTCGCAGAAAAGACGGAACAGAAGTAAAAGTCGAGATAACAACATACAGATGTGATGATTATGAGCCAGATTCTAGGAAACCAGAAGTAAAATATGGCGATACTTTGGAAGGTGATCTTTCTAGGCGTGATTTTACTGTGAACGCAATGGCTTTGCGTGTTCCAGATTTGGAATTTGTAGATCCATTCGGTGGAGCGAATGATTTAGCAAAGGGTATTCTGCGTACTCCGGTAGATCCGCGTCAATCTTTTGACGATGATCCTTTAAGAATGATGCGTGCTGTTCGTTTTGTTGCTCAACTTGGTTTCTCTATTGAAGCAAATACTGCAGAAGCTATTTTAGATATGGTTTCTAGGTTGGATATTGTTTCTGCGGAGCGCGTTCGCGATGAAATAACAAAAATGCTGCTTTCTGCTAATCCTCGTGCTGGTATTGAAGCTATGGTCGAGTCTGGTATTGCAGATAGGGTTTTGCCAGAGATTCCTGCATTGCGCTTAGAAATTGACGAACATCACAGGCATAAGGATGTTTTTGAGCATACAATGATGGTTCTTGAACGAGCAATAGCTTTGGAAACAGATGACGAAGGTGCGGTTCCTAGACCTGATTTGACTTTGAGACTTGCTGCTCTTTTGCATGATATTGGCAAGCCTCGCACTAGAAAATTTGAAGAAGGCGGAAAAGTAAGTTTCCATCATCATGATGTTGTTGGAGCTAAAATGACTCGCAAACGCATGAAAGCTCTTCATTTTGATCACCATATTATTGATGATGTAAGCGAGCTTGTGAATCTGCATTTGCGATTCCATGGATATGTTGACGAGCCTTGGACTGATTCTGCTGTACGCAGATATGTTAAGGATTCAGGACACTTGTATGAGAGATTAAATCGCCTAACACGCGCGGATGCAACTACACAGAACAAGCGTAAATCGCTCATGTTTGAGCAGGCTATGGATGAGATGGAAGAGCGAGTTAAAGAGCTTAAAAAGCAGGAAGATTTTAACGCGATTCGCCCAGATCTAGATGGCAATGAGATTATGCAATTGCTTGATTTGAAACCTGGTCCTATTGTTGGTAAAGCATATAAGCATATGTTGGATTATCGCCTTGATAACGGTCCAGTAGATCACGATATTGCTGTTGAAGAATTAAAGAAGTGGTATTCCAGCTTAAATAAATAGCTTAAATAAGTAAAGTTTTATCATTCAAACTTTATTTTGCTTTATTTAACATCCTTGATTTAACATCATGTAGTTGAATAAAACTTATTGAACTGGATTATGATTTGCGGATTTTGGAAGATTTTTCATAGAGTTAAAATCAGCGCATCCTTTTATTTCCGCTATTGTTGCACCTGCTGCAGGAACATCAGTCTTAGGTTTAAGATTGTTGAATGTTGCACCTAAAACCACGTCAATTAGCTTATCTTGTCTATCGTCCATTCGCAAAATAGCGTCTTTAAAGTTAGCAGCTAAAGTATAAGCTTCATTAATTGATTGCTTACCAAAGTAGATTGTTGTGCGTTTTACACTTTTTTCGCTATTTCCAACTTCGATCAGGTTAAAACCGCGGTTTCTTAGTCCTTCTCCTACTGCTCTTGCGAATCCACGGAATTTTGTTCCGTTTAGTACTCGAATAGGAACAGCACGATTATCGATATAAGTAGCCTTATTCTCATCTTTATTTTTTGTAGGGCAAGGCGCTTGAACTCCATAATTTGGGTCGATTTCTGGAGTTTTAGGGGCAGCAATACCAAATACATGGCATTGCACTAGAACAGCAAGAAGAAACGCTGCTCCAACACAAATTCCAACAGTAGTAAGTACAAATCGTTTCTTTTGGTACATGAACTCTCTGCGCGCCAGTCGCTCGTCGTAAAATTGCGTCATGCTAACTTCCGATCTGTACTATGTTTCTGTTGCGTATCTTATTGTACGAGACTTGCAATTGTGCATAAAATCATAATGTTTTATGCACAAAACAATACTAGCAATTTTACTTACTATGTATGACTGTGTTTTTAAAAATAATTCATATCTGTGAAGCCTTATAAAGAGCCAAGAATTCTGCGCATGTAAGGGTCTCTCCACGCCTAGTTGGGTCTATTCCAGCAATATCGTACGATTCATTAGAAATAATGCCTTTAAGAGCGGAATGCAGTGTTTTTCTTCTTTGTTGGAACGCTGCATCAATAATTTTAAACACTTTTTCTCGCTCTTGATCATCTTCTCTTATCGCGTTGTTTCTTTCAAAATAAACGAGAGCAGAATCAACATTTGGAGCAGGCCAGAATACATTTCTACCAATTAAACCAGCTTTTTGAGATTCGCCATACCAAGCCAACTTTACGCTTGGAGTTCCATATGTTTTTGTGCCTGGTTGAGCGCAGAGGCGATCTGCCACCTCTTTTTGAACCATTACAAGGAAACTCGTAAGATTATTAAACTTTTCAAGAAGAGTAAGAATAATAGGGGTTGCAACATTATAAGGAAGATTAGCAACAAGAGTAAAGTGTTGTGCATTTGCTAAATTTGGAACGTCTTGAGCGTTTAATTCGAGCGCGTCTTTAAGAATCACATTAAATCGTTCCAAGGCGTTAGGCATAAATTCTTTAACGGTACTAGGCAAACGTTTAGCAAGCGGAGGATCTATTTCTACAGCCGTAAGATTTGCTCCAGTTTGCAAAATAGCAAGTGTTAAAGATCCAAGACCTGGACCTACTTCCATAACGTAATCACATGAATTAATTTTTGACGCAGCAACGATTTTCTTAACCGTACCAGGGTCAATAACGAAATTTTGACCGAATTTTTTAGTAGGAGTAATACCCTCTTCTGCTGCAATCCTACGGATGTCAGCGGCTCCAAGAAGAGAGCCTTCTTGCTCACTAATATTATTTTCTGTCAATTTAATACCATCCAAACTTTAATACCATCTAAACTTTTCTGAATGCTTCCATGCTTCGCTAGGATTCCCGTATTTGCTTTTAATGTAATTAATTCCCCACGTTATTTGTATTGATGCATCTTCGTGCCAATTTGCTCCTGCGCTCGCCATTTTGTTTGCTGGAAGAGATTGTGGTATTCCGTATGCGCCAGAGCTTTTATTTTCTGCGTTCCAACGCCAGTGAGATTCTCTTGTCCACAATTTAACAAGATCTTCCCACATTGCGCCAGTCCAACCAATTTGAGCACATGCAGCTTGAGCATATAGTTTTGCTTGCTCAGGAGTGGCGTGAACCATGCCATTGGGATTGTTGGCTGGTGGAGCAGGTGCTGGTGGAGCTGAAGGAGCGGGAGCTGGTGTTTGTGATGCTGGCTGTGATGCTGCAGGTGCTTGTGTTTGAGAAGAGGAAGAAGGATTTTGCTGATTATTCGCATTAGGTTGAAGCTGATTTTGTGAACTACTATTGCTCTGGTTTTGAGAATTTTGCACACTTTGTTGGGATTGACTATTTTGAGAAGGTTTTTTAGATTCTTGTGTTTTTGTTTCTTGTTTAGTGTTAGTTTTATTCAAATTAGTATTACTAGAAGGTTTTTGTGAAGTCTTTCCGTTAGTGTTGTTACTACTTTGCTTATTCTGCTTAGGGGTTTGAGGATTAGGTTTGCTACCTACAGCAACAATCTGATCTGTTGCAGGAGTAATCACGTTTTGTTTTATTAATACAGAGCTTTCTGCTTTACCGTCAACATAAGTCACATTGTATAAGTCTGTGCGTTCGCCATTTATGCCAGATTGTCTAACAACTCTCACTCCAGATGGCAAATTTGGATCATTTATCGTTCTAGTGTCAAAAGGAATGATGACATTTCTAGATTCTTTTCCATGAGTTACGCGAAGAATGCGTAATACGGTTTGTGATCCATTTTCGCTTACGGTAACTCTATCTTCTTTTCCCAAAACGATTCCTAGAGAATCGAGAATAGAACTTGCTGGAAGTGTTCCATCTGGCGCTATCCTAGATTTGCCATCGCAAATAACCTCTACAGGTCCTTTTTTGTTAATAGACAATCCTCCAGTGAGTTTGTCGTAAATATTTTGCAAATTTACTGTGATTTTTGCAGCATGATATGCATTTGCTTGGAAGAATCCAATTAGTTGATCTACGCTGGTTGCAACAGTCCAAAATGGTATTGTTATGCCATCTACTGTTACAGAAGTTTGGTAAGCGCTCCTAACAGTTACAGTTGTGTGATCTGCAAGAATTTCTCCCGAAGTACTAATAACTTGATCATGCGTTTTAACAGGTATTTTTTGTTCCTGCAAAAGTCTTTGTGCAGTAGACGCATAGGTTGTGACAATTCTTGTTTTACCATTGACAATTAGAGCTACAGATTTGCGCGCAGAAAGAGTAAAAATCCCAGTGCTTGAAATAATAAGAGCCAAAACGCATACAAGGATGCGTATTCTTCTCATTACAACAAACCTTTGAGGCGTCCATCTGCGTGCCATTCAACCTCACTTCCAAAGTAAAACTGAACTTTAATTATATATAATGCTCGCAACTGAGCTAAAAGCTTATAAATGTTGATGAAATCTATCATAAAAGTGGGGGCGGGAGAGAAGGGGATTGTTCCCGCCCCCATAGAGGAGGAGCTGGTTGGGGGACGCTCCACCCTCTTACTCGGAAATCCTGAGTTGGGGGAAGATTTCCGAGAACTTACTCAAGCAAAGTCTACAATGCAAATCTTTTGTAAGTTTTTATTTTATATTTTATGATGAATACAAGTCTTACTTTTTATAAATTATCATACGACAAATCTATAAACTTATTTGCTTTAATTCTAACCCTTTAACGCAAATTTTACTAAAATTGCCAAAGGCCTTCAACTTAACACTATCAACAATTATATTTCAACAAGTAGAAGAATAAAACAGAGCCTCCTGCCGGGATCGAACCGGCGACCTGCCGCTTACAAGGCGGCCGCTCTGGCCATCTGAGCTAAGGAGGCGCGTTCCTGCGTGCAATAACTAGCGTGCGCGCAAAACATTGATTAGTGTACCAGCACCCAATGCCAAAATGCAACTTGTTCGCGCTGAAACGCTAATCAACAAGAACTAGTCAATAGGATTTGGCTGATCTTTGTCAGTTATTTTTGGCATAACGCCAGAAACGCCAACCTTAGACTTGTCTAATCCAATAGACTTAAGAATAGCATCCGGTGTACTGAGATTCTTCTTACCAACCACAACCATATCAAGCAGTTTTCCGTTGATAGTAGTTGTTGGAGTGGTCATAGCGCCCTTATTTTGTCCGCTAACATTCCACAAAGCTTTACGATTTGGAGTATCGGAATTAATAGCATCTTGCCAAGCGAGATAATTCCTATCAAACGCTTTACTTGCTACCTCTTTGCTAACTCCAGCCTTAATTGCCTGTTCAATAAGCTTTTCATTGCTTACAGGCTTGTAATCATCTCCTTCTTCTGGCTGGAAATCTTCAGCAAAAATGTTGTTAATAAATTGAAGTAAATGCAAAGGATTGTCGTCGTTAGACGAAATGTATGCGATTGCGCCAGTTACACGTGTTGAATAGTGGTCGCTAGAAATTCGATCTAAGAATGACATTGGGTGAATTTCAAGATTAATCTGACCAGCCTTCATCATGGCAATAAGCATTTGATCCGATTCGCGATTAAAATTACCGCACCCAGGGCATAGTGGATCGGCATAAACTGCAATGGTTGGAGCATTCTCAACTGTTGTTCCATATCCGTTTTTGCTGATTAAAATTCCGCCCTCGTTGTTAGCGTACTTAGGCTTTTGGTCACCTGTAAGATTTTTAACCGCTTTCTTTGCTTGTTGAGCTTGCTCAATTTTCTTTTGATTTTCCATATTGCTTGCGTTAAGAGCCGTAATGCCAATTGCAGCAATCATGCCAATTAAAATAACCACAACAACGATTCCAACAATAGTTTGCTGGCGTAACTCTTTAGCCTTTTTATCTTTAAGATCTTTACCATTGTGATTCTGCATGCTGTTTTGATTAATATCTGGCATGTTATTCCTTTCTGCACAGGTTTCTGTACAAGCAAATTTGGTGATGTTCTCGTGGAATAAAAATATCTGCAAAATAGTCTAGTTGACGGTATCAACTGTCTATATTTCTTGCTCGTTTGAGATTTTTCCCGCTCCGAGAATTGCTCCTGCTCCGATTCTGAAAATCTTAGTTTTCCCTAAAATAAAAGCAATAATCCATCCTGCTATAAAACCAATAAGATATCCAATTGATGTTTGAGAGAAAACATCTGGAGAGTAAGTTGGAAATTGTATGGTAATAAACCATATTTTGAATTTAATTAATTGTGGAGTCGCATGAATCATAAGTGGGTAGATATATGCGCCAATAACACCTGTAATTATCATTGTGACTAATCTAGGAATCGTGTAAATAGACGCTCGTACAAAATGCCAAGGTATACTACCGATTCTTATCAACCAATCTTTCCCACCAGTCGAATCGTTTGCGGATTGTCTGCGTAATTGTGCGCAAACATTGTATCCTATTGTGGCTGTAACAAGCATAAGAATAATGTTTGCAGATAGTGCGTCAATAATAGAGAATACTGAAATAGATGAGGAAAGTATTGCAAATATTATTAAAGAAAATGTTCCGCGAAACATATATTTACTTGTTTTAGGATGTATATTACCCTGTTCAGAATTTTTCGCGTATTCTTGTTCATTCGCGTATTCTTGTTCATCTTGATAAACATTATTCTGTTCATCAACATCTTGTTGATCAAAATTTTGTCTATCAACAATTTTTGTAGAGTCATCAGAATCTGTATTAAAACGTGTTGTATTAAAAAGTGTCGTATCAACAGGTGTTGTAAAATCACTGCTTTTAGGATCTTCAGCAACCCACAGTTTTCTAGGATTTTCTGGCATAATGCGAGTTTGTGTTAGCTGATTAGGTACAGTTAACCCATCAGACGTATGGTCAAAAGGGTAATTAGATTCCTGTAAAGCCATAGGATTTAATGCATCTTGGCAAATAGCTTGTTCAAGTTGTTCGGGAGTACAGCGTTCGCTTCTTTTAGGGCTTAATGCAGACTTAAATGCACGCATAGTATTTATAGGGAGTCCATTAAGATTAGCGTTTCCTGAAGCTGCCCTTTCCAAAACCGCCATTATTGGTTTTGTTCCAAAAACAGGCTTTCCTGTTGCGGCAAAAGCAAGAACTGCAGCGACGCTCCACCAATCTGTAATCTCGTCAGAATCTGATCCTTCAATGATTTCTGGAGCAATAAAACCAGGGGTGCCCATAACTAAACCAGTGCGTGTAACATGCGATTCGCCCTGACCCATAGATATACCAAAATCAACCAAAACTGGTCCTGTTGTAGAAATCATAACGTTTGTAGGCTTAATGTCTCTGTGTATTATTCCAGCGTTGTGAACCGCTTTTACTGCATCGATTAGCTTGTGAGCTAGTCGTTCTAAATCGTCTGCTACATATGGACCGTTAATAGCTACATCTTCTTTAAGATTGTGACCATCAATTAGCTCTGTAACTATAAATGCTATGGAAGCGTCAAGTTCCATATCTACTATTGAGCACACGCCTTCGTGATGAATTTTTTGTAAAGCTAGAGCTTCTCGTCTAAGTCTAAGTCTTGCTTGTTCTTGAGGATTAGTGTTTTCTAATGAATCTAAATCTTCACTTTGATCTTCTAACATAGATGCGCGCAGAATTTTCATTGCGTAAAATTGGCCACCGTCATCGTGGACGCGCCAGACAGAGCCCATAGCTCCTCCGCCTAAGCGTTCAATTAGCGTGTATCCGCCAATGTTTTGGCCAGAACGCAAATCAAATATGCTCACATCTTCCATAATGCATTATGGTAATGGGAGAGTATGCCAATTATGCGTTCCAGAGGAAAATTTATACAAAATTTTATAAACAAATGTTTAGATATTTAACACATATTAATGCGTGTTTATTAAACATTGTTTATATGTGATTTATCTGTTCGACACGCCGAAATGCCAGAAAATACTGTAATTTTGCTGTTTTTACTAAATAAACATGATATATTGGAGCATGGCTCAACGAAGAGAACCTTCAATGAACCATGTAAGTAAATGTGGACGATTGACGCCGCCGATGTAGGACTTGGGGTCTTGAGTGCACACCCTTCACAACGGATCGTTCGGCACGTACCTGCCGATGAAAGGAAAATATCATGGCAGAAGTTGTATTTGATCATGTCACCCGTATCTACCCAGGCAATGACAAGCCATCGGTTGATGATTTGAACATGACTATTAAGGATGGCGAGTTCCTTGTACTCGTTGGTCCATCTGGTTGCGGTAAGTCAACGACATTGAGAATGTTGGCTGGTTTGGAAGAGGTTAACAAAGGTCGCATTCTTATTGGTGGTCAAGATGTTACTACTATGCAGCCAAAAGATCGCGATATTGCAATGGTGTTCCAGAACTACGCATTGTATCCGCATATGACTGTTGCAGACAATATGGGCTTTGCTCTTAAGATTGCAGGCGTAAGTAAGGAAGAAATCCGCAAGCGTGTTGAAAAGGCTGCTGAGGTTTTGGATTTGACTGAGTACTTGGATCGTAAGCCTAAGGCACTTTCTGGTGGTCAGCGTCAGCGCGTGGCAATGGGTCGTGCAATTGTTCGTGAACCAAAAGTCTTCCTCATGGATGAGCCTCTTTCCAACCTTGATGCAAAGCTTCGTGTACAGACTCGTACACAGATTGCAGCATTGCAGCGTCAGCTTGGCGTCACTACCCTTTACGTGACCCACGATCAGACTGAAGCTTTGACAATGGGTGACCGTATTGCTGTAATCAAGCTTGGTGTTTTGCAGCAGGTTGGTGCTCCTACCGAGCTTTATGATCGTCCAGCGAACGTGTTCGTTGCAGGCTTCATTGGTTCCCCATCTATGAACATCAACCAGCATCCAGTTGTTGACGGCAAGGCTCAGATTGGCGAAGATTCCATCACTCTTCCAGCAGAAGCTGTTGATAAGCTTACTGAAGAAGATAAGGGTCAGATTATTGTCGGCTTCCGTCCAGAAGATGCAAGCTTGGCAACTTCTGATGATCCAAATGCCTTCTCCTTGAAGGTTGTGAACGTGGAAGATCTTGGCTCTGACGGTTATATTTACGGCAACATCATCACTGATGGCTCTCCAGAAGAGGCATCTACAATGATGAGCGACCAGAACAAGCTCACAACGATTCGCGTGAACCCACGTGCGCTTCCAAAGGTCGGTGACACTGTAAAGATCAAGATTGATCCATCCAAGATGCACCTGTTTGCACCTTCTACAGAGCTGCGTTTGAACTAATTGCTGTTTTCTTGGGTGCTTTGTTTAAAGTGCCCAAGATTTCTGTATAAGGGTATGGCGGGGTTCGCTACGCGAGCCCCGTTTTCGCATCGTTTGAATTATTTACGATTAGTTATAATTTGATTGCGATTTATTATTCGATTATTGGCGTTCGAACTTAACGGGTAGATTAAACTTTATGGAATGGAACGATACTCCTTTATTGGATCCACGTGCTATGCAAGCAACATCAGTATCTGCGCAGGATGAAACTGTATCTTCTGCAGAGCCTCAAGCTTTGAAGATTACTGCTGCAAGCTCTAATCCTCAAATGTTTATGCTTCCGTGGGAGCTTCCATTATCTCAATGGCCTACAAATCTTTTTGTAAACTTGCCGCGCGGTATCTCTAGGCACGTTGTGCGATTTGTGCACGTAGGCGACGAAGTGTATGCAATGAAGGAAATTACTCGTCAAGTTGCTGAACGCGAATATGAGCTTTTAAGGCGTTTGCGCAAATTGGAGCTTCCAACTGTTACTCCTATAGCTGTTGTAGCTGGTAGAAAAGATAAGAACGGTGAACCGCTTGAGGCAATGCTGGTAACTCGTCATCTTAAATTCTCTCTTCCATATCGCGCTCTGTTTGCTCGTACATTAAGACCTGATACTGCAGAGCGTTTGATTGATGCGCTTGCTGTGCTTATGGTTCGTCTGCATCTTTCGGGATTCTATTGGGGAGATGTTTCTCTTTCTAACGTTCTATTTTTAAGAGACGCGGATGCTTTTACAGCATTTCTAGTTGATGCTGAAACAGGTGATTTGCATGGAAGCCTTACAGAAGGTCAGCGTGAATACGATATTGATTTAGCTCGCACAAACATAATTGGCGAACTAATGGATTTAAGTTCTGGTCAACTTTTGCCTGGTGAGGTCGATGAGATTAGCATTGGAGATAGGCTCGTTGACCGTTATCATTCTCTTTGGAGCACGCTTACAGATGTGGACAAATTTAGTCCAGACGAAATGTGGCGTATTGAAAGACGAGTCAATAGGCTTAATGAGCTTGGTTTTTATGTTGACGAGTTGGAAATGAAAACTTCTGTGGATGGGCGAAGAGTGTTGGTTCGTCCACGAGTTGTGGATGCTGGTTATGCTTCACGTAAGCTACTTCGTTTGACTGGTCTTGATGTTCAGGAGAACCAGGCTCGTAGGCTTCTTAATGATTTAGACGCTTATCGTACGTCTACGTGGCGCCAGGGTGAAGAGTTGGAGATTGTTGCTACTGATTGGATGCGTGAGGTGTTTGAGCCTACGGTACGCATGATTCCTGCTGAGTTTAGATCGCAAATCCAACCTGCACAGTTCTTCCATGAAGTATTAGATCATCGTTGGTTTATGGCGGAACGCGTTGGGCATGATGTTTCTATGCAAGATGCTGTAACAAGCTATATTAAGAACGTTTTGCCGCAATATAAGATGGACAAGCGTGTTTTGGCCGCGATTAATGCAGATGCTGATTCTGGTGTGGTAGACGATGAATACACGTATTCTACTTCGTCTCCTATGACTCGCGATATTGATGAAGATGACCAAGACGCTAGCGTTTGGGCTAGTTGAATTCACTCGTTAGTGCATATTTTTCTTTAGTTAGCAAAGAATATTTTGCTATAATTATGGAATTTTTTATTAATATCGTGTGATATTATTCAACCTGTTAGTTGCCAATGATTGTCAACTAACGGAAATAGTTATTATGTAAATCAAAGGAGATTTCTATGTTAAAGGGCATTGATCCCATTATACCGCCAGAATTATTGAAAGTACTTTGCGAAATGGGACATGGAGATGTTTTGGTTTTGGCAGATGGAAATTTTCCAACCGAATCGGTAGGAAAAGATGCAATTGTTGTTCGTTGCGATGGACATGGTACTTCAGAATTGTTAAAAGCTATATTGAAGCTTATGCCTCTTGACCAGTACACATCTAAGCCAGTTACTCTTATGGAAGTTGTTCCAGGGGATCCTTGTGAAACCCCAATTTGGAACGACTATGAAGATATTATCTCTGGTTTTGATAAGCGCGGCGCTAATGCCATAGGAACCTTAGAGCGTTTTGCATTTTATGATGAAGCTAAGAATGCATATTGTGTGGTTGCTACTGGTGAACGCGCTCAATATGCGAATATTATGCTTCGAAAAGGTGTGGTTTTCGCTGGAGAATAAATAACTCTTAAACAAATAAACCCTACCAGAGATTTTGGTTAGAGTATTTTTAACACTGCATCGTTGTAAATAAGATTTTTGTAATTTCTTATTTTGCGCTGCAGTGTTTTTAGTTTTGTATTGATAATGATTTAACTGGCACACATCCTTGTTTTTTGTTAATATAGTAAACAATTAATTGTTCGGTGTGAAGTTGCATTGATTACTAAAGCAGGGTGGCAGTATGAATGAGGATTATCTCGCAAATGTAAGGCCTACAGCACGTCAAATTTCTTGGCAGAGTATGGAAATGTATGGTTTTATTCATTTTGGAATGAATACTATGACAGATCGTGAATGGGGGCTTGGCCATGAAGATCCGAAGCTATTCAATCCAGATAATTTAGATGTTGACCAGTGGCTTGATGCTTTACAATCGGCAGGTATGACTGGTGTGATTCTAACTTGCAAGCATCATGATGGTTTTTGCTTGTGGCCATCAAAGTACACCAAGCATACCATTGCGTACTCTCCATACAAAAATGGCAAAGGAGATATTGTGCGCGAAGTGAGTGAATCAGCTTGTCGACATAATATGAAATTTGGCGTATATCTTTCACCATGGGATCGTACCGAATCATCATACGGAACTGGCAAAATTTACAACGATTTTTATATTAATCAACTTGTTGAATTGCTAACGCACTATGGTCCTATTTTTTCCGTCTGGCTTGATGGTGCTTGCGGCGAGGGGGAGAATGGTAAAACACAAACTTATGACTGGCAACGAATCTATAGTACAATCCGTGCTTTGCAACCAGATGCTGTTATCAGTGTTTGCGGTCCAGATGTGCGTTGGTGCGGCAATGAAGCTGGTCATGCACGCTCTAACGAGTGGAGCGTATTGCCTACAGAATTACGTAGTGCTGAATTAACCTCTTCAAAATCACAACAATCAGATGATGGTAAGTTCTCTCGCAAATTTGCGTCTACTGATGAAGATTTGGGGTCTCGTAAAGCGCTTGCAAACTACGAAGGCGATTTTGCTTGGTATCCAGCAGAAGTTGATACCTCTATTCGCAAAGGTTGGTTCCATCACGATAATGAGGATAATAATGTTCGCAGTTCTGATGAATTATTTGATATATGGTGTCAATCTGTAGGGGGTAACTCAACACTTTTGTTGAATGTGCCGCCAACGCGTCATGGTTTATTAGCAGATTCTGATGTTAAGATTTTAAAAGAATTGGGCGATAAAATTCGTAAATTCCATGAGCGTGAATTACGAGATCCTGAAGCATTATCAATACAAGTTTTAAGTACTAATGCATATGAGGGAAATCCAAAGTACTTGATTGACAGAAAACAGGGTACGGCATTGTCATCTTCTAAGCCGATTGATTTTCGTATGGTATTTACTGAGCCTACTGATATTGATGGCTTAGTTATTGAAGAAGATATTAGTAAAGGACAACATGTTGAAACAGCTGAAATTCACATTGTTGATGAAAGTGGAGTAAATCATCATGTTTCAGATGTTCATGCCATAGGATATCGCAAAATTCTACGTTTTGACACGATTCGTGCAGTATCGTTAACTGTGAAAATAACTAGTATTCGTCAATATGTAGCTCTTCAATCATGCTATCCACTAGTTGCACAAGACGAGTAGTAGAAAACAAAACTCTGATATAAATTTATTTCACTAGTAATAAAATACCGCTGACATAGAAACTTTTTTGTAACTATATCAGCGGTATTGGCTATAGGAGGGAGGGTTAGAATAATTGCAAATCCACATTTAGAGAATATGGTTTATTGGCAGGCAAATGATATTCGGTATGCACAGGCGAGCCCCACGAATCATCGCCGCCGACTCCCATTTGTGCTGCAAGAATTCGCAAGAACATATGTTTTGAGTCACCTAAATCACTTATATGTTGTGCTTCCTCTATCATAGTGCTGCTGTATGGAAGTAAACTTATGCAGAAGTTGCTGGTACTATTATGTCGCTGAATACGCATGCCATGCCCAGAATCGTCTGTTATGTTTGCCCATCTTACTTTTTCATGATTACCAGTTTCTTGTGGAACAAGATATGGCATAAAATCGTCAAAAGCATTTGTTTTCCAAATTCCTAAACGTCCCGCACTGATACGGTCTGCATATGTTTCAACAGGACCAATACCATAGAATTCAAGGTTTCTGTATTCTATCGGTAGCATCCATTCCAATCCAAATGCTGGAATGGAAGGTAAATCTTCTCCAGAAGGAACATAATTTAGTTCAATGTGTAAATCTCCTGATGTTTTAGACACATATGTTAAATTCACTGTTGTATGGTCTGCGTTAGCAAGCTCATATTTGTATACAATTTGTAGCGTATTGTCGTCGAGCTTCTCGGCTGTTTGATCTACGCATTTAGCATATTTACCTGCTACGGACCATTGAGCACGCTCAAAACCATGTTTGCAACCGCGGTCATTGTCTGTTAGTGCTCGGAATGTAGTGATCAAAGGGCGTTTAATCACAAATTCTCGTTCGCCAAGGCGGTATGAAATAAGCCCACATTGTGAATATGAAAAAAGCGTTTCTATTGAAGAGTTACGTGTTCCTGCGTTCCAGCGTCCAATAGTAACAGTGCCATCTTTATGTAATCGTGCATCTGATATTTGCTTAGCTTGTGATTCTGAATTTTTAGTGAGTATTGTGTATTGTCCGAACGATAATTCGTATCCTTTTTGTGCCCAACATGTAGATTTTGCAAGCGCGCACGAAACTTCAAAAGTAATTTCTTCCCCACTGCTTTGATACTGTTCCAACGGCCACTCTATCGGCATTTCAAAATCATTTTCAGGTTCCACATTACACGTATATGGTTGAGACCACATAATTTTGCCGTCAACTCGTAATTGTGCCAAAAATACGTAATTTTCAGTATTTGTGAAAAGCTGATGATTTTCTATGCGAACACCATTTTCGTTTGGAAATAGTCTTATATTTGCATATTGTTGTTTAGCTTCAATGGCCTTAGGACTTGGTTTTCTATCTGCGAATAATAGACCGTTGCAACAGAATTCATAATCGGTAGGTCGATCATCAAAGTCTCCACCATATGTCAAACGTGTGCTTCCATCCGGTAGAGTTTGTTTTATCGCCTGATCGATGAAATCCCAAATAAAACCACCTTGGTAATGTGGATACTTTTCAAGAGCAACATACTCGTTCATGTTTCCCAATGAATTCCCCATAGCATGCATGTATTCGCAAGATATATAAGGTTTATCTGGGTTGTTTGATACGTATTTTTCTATTTCATCTGCGTGAGCATACATGCGCGTTTCAATGTCACTAGTATCGCGCCAAGACTTATCCATAGTCTGACCTTCATAATGCACTGGACGATGTGCATCTAGTGCATGAGCATGATGATACATAGAACGAAATACGTCTCCACCAAAGGATTCGTTTCCGAGAGACCAAATCAGCACACACGGGTGATTGTAATCGCGTTGAATCATGCTATCGACGCGATTTACGCACGCGGCACGCCATTCGTCTCTACTTCCAGGAATAGCGCATTCTGGAGTTATGTTTCCGCGCCCATCTGACCACGTTCCATGTGTTTCTAGATTAGTTTCGTCAATAAGATATAACCCATATTCGTCGCATAAATCGTACCAAACATCTTGATTAGGATAGTGAGAAGTTCGTACAGCGTTTATATTGTGTTGCTTACAAAAACGCACATCGGAAACCATGTCATCATATGTGATTGCTCGGCCTCTGTCGCAATTAAATTCATGACGGTTCACGCCTTTGAAAATAATGCGTTTTCCGTTTAATCTCATTATGCCGTTTTCAATATCAAAATGTCTAAAACCAATCGGCTGCACTACATGTTCAATAATATTTGATTGTTTGCTTACAACATCAATATGTAAGTCGTATAGCGCAGGATATTCGGCACTCCAAGGTAGTGCGTTAGGAATAGTAGTCGGTTTTAGTTCAGTAATTGTTTGTGCAGGTAGCGTGCAGTCCCACAAGATCTCATTATTATTTGTGAATTTATCGTTGCTGTATTTATGATTTGTAAGATAAGCGTGCAGTGTAATATCTGTTAAATTGTCTCCTTCTATGTTTGCTCTAAATGCGAGTTTCCCAGTATTTGTATCATTAATATAATCTGCATCAACATGAAGATTTGATATATGGTTGGAAGGCTGTACACGCAGTTCAACGGAACGGAAAATGCCGTGTAGTCTCCAATAATCTTGATCCTCTAACCATGATGCGCTAGAAAATTCGTAGCATGCTACAACAATACTATTTTCAGAATCTTCCAAAAATTGAGTAATATCAAATTCGCTCGGCGTAAAAGAGTCTTCACCATATCCAACAAACTTTCCGTTAATCCATACGTAAATAGCTGTTTGTGCTCCATGGAAGGTAATAGTAGCTTTACCTTCTTCGTTCAAAATCTGTTTAAGATTATTTTGTAAAACAAAATGTTTCTTATAAATTGCCACGTGATTTAAGGAAGGAACATTTGGTGCTTGAACGTCCTCATGGCCATCCCAAGGGTACTGAACGTTAACGTATTGCGGTTTTAATAGACCATTCATCTGTAAGTGTGATGGAACTGAGATTGTTTTATATGAAGAATCTTCGTAATTTTTAATATTCTCATCTAAGTTTTCAGGGTTGAATATGCGGGAAGAAAGTAGCTTTACTTCCCACGTTCCATTAAGTGACTGTATTGGTGTGGTACCGTTGATTGTGTAATGATGATGTGAATGCGCTGGAATAGTGTTAACGGCAAAAACCTGAGGATTCGTTATCCAATCAGTTTTTGCATTATTAGAAGATATGCAAGTATATGTTGGCTCATCCCAACAAGTATTGTCATTATAAATAGATGGCCTAGCCATTACATGCTCCAAATTGTGTTAGTAAAAGTTAAGAATACGTATAGATTAATTATGCTTCTGACAGCATAAAACTGTCAGAAGCAATAAAAGCAGATTTAGTAGGTTATCCTTTTGTTGCTCCAATTGCTAAGCCTGATTGCCAGTAGCGTTGCAATGCTAAGAACAACAGGATCAGTGGGAATACGACCAGCAAAGATGCGGTAATGACTAGGTTTGGAATAATCGGCATATTGCCGCCTTCATTTCCTTGAGCATTCCACTGTGCAAGTCCTAATGCCAATGGATACCATTTAGAGTCTTTAAGCATTATCAATGGAAGGAAGTAATTGTACCAAATAGAAACAAATGCAAACAATGACACTGTTACCAATGATGGCTTCATAAGTGGTAATGCCACTTGGAAGAAAATGCGTCCTTCACCAGCGCCATCAATACGTGCTGCTTCTATAAGAGAAGTTGGAACACTTTGCCCTGAGAATGTCCACATTAAATATAGACCAAATGGGTTTAGGAGCGATGGGATTATTACAGCCCAAGGAGTGTTCGTTAAACCAAGTTGCGAGAAAATCAAGAACTGTGGAACTACCAGCAGTACTCCTGGAATTGCCATAGATCCTAAGATGGTTAGCAAAATAAAGTGTTTACCTTTAAAATTGAGTTTTGCTAGAGCATATCCTCCCATAGTTGCAAACAATACAGAAATAATAGTGCCAATTATTGTGTATAGGACCGTATTCAGAATCCATCGCGCGAAAATGCCATTGTTATATGTAAATACCTCTATTATATTGTCCCATAGCGCGAATGAGGATCCAAATGATAGGCCGAATGTAGAAGCAAAATCAGCCTTAGTTTTTGTAGCATTTATGAATAGCCAAACAAATGGAACGAGGGCATATAAGAGATATAGATACACCCAGAATGTCATCATTGGGCTCTTCTTTGGATGTTCAACAGTGTAGAACCTCGTGCGTGGAGGCATCGCTGCCTGATTGTTTGATGATTTTGTTGTATTAATCATTTGTTCTTCCTTTGGATGCTTCATTGCATGTTTGTTTAGTGTTAATCAGCAGTGACATTTTTGCGCATATTGCGAATTTGAATTGTAAATGTAACAACAATAACAATGATTGCCATAATCAATGCCGCTGCTGCAGCATATCCCTGTGAAGAATCACCAAAAGCTAGATTGTAAATGTATAAGTTTGGTGTCCAACTGGTTGTAATGCCAGTGCCTCCAACCATTTTAGACAAAATTTGCGGCTCGTTGAAAAGCTGTACACTACCTATTATTGAGAAGATAGTAGTGATAGCCAATGAGCCTCTAATCTCTGGAAGCTTGATATAACGATCTATTTGGCGATAGCTTGCACCGTCAATTACAGCAGCTTCGTAAAGATCTGGTGAAATAGCCTTTAATGAAGAATAGAAGATGAGCATGTTATATCCAATAGCAGCCCAGCTAATCATTACTCCAATAGAAATCATGATAAATGAAGGAGAAAATGGATTTATATCAGTATGAGATATTTCATTAAAATTCTTAAACAGACCATATCTGGTTCCTAGGATGAACCCCCACATTAATGTGGAGATAACACCAGGAACGGCGTATGGAATGAATATTGAGATTCTGCACCAGTTTGTACCATATAGACGTTTCGAGTCGATAGCAAGCGCTAGACAAATCGAAATTATTAACATTAGAGGGACTTGGATTGCTGTAAATATGAGAACGCGTGCAATACCCTGCCACAATAATGGATCTTTCAAGAGTTCGAGATAGTTTTTTGCGCCGACAAACACAGTTCCGCCAATTAATTGGTGTCCAAAGAAACTAATGTACATCGAGTATACAAGTGGAATAATAAACACGAAGGTAAAGAGAAGCAAAAATGGAAGCACGAACATCCAACCAGCAGCTCCTTCGCGTTTAATGCCATTGCGTTGCCGTGTTAAATTCGCTCGTTTATTTTTAGAAGTGTTCAATATCATTGCTTTCCCCCAATGTAAAAATTTTTCAGTTAAATAGGTGCTGCTGGTGTTGTAGCACCAACAGCACCTTAAAATGGTAATGAGTTTATTTGCTACTATGAGTAAACATTATTTGCTTACTGTGAAGCCCTGCTTGTTTCCATAGTCAATGCACAGCTTAGCCCAGTTTTCTAGCTGCGTTTGAAGTGATTCGCCTTTTGCAACCTTTGCATAATCCATATTGTCGCCATATAGATCACGCACTTTTTCCATGAACGGAAGGTACTGCCATCCTTCTCCTACTTTTTGAGCTGAATCAGCAATAGGCTCACGGTACTTCTGGTCTCCGAAGTAAGGGTCAGTAGAAGAGAGGAACTCGCTATTCTTAAGTACGGAAACATTTGGAGGGAATACTCCAGCATCAACGCGTGCTTTCACGCCTTCCTTATCGTAGGCGAGGAAGTGCAAGAATTTCCAAGCCCATTGATGATTCTTTGCTTTCGCTGGAATAGCAAAGCCAGAGCCGCCGTTTTCTGCGCTCAACTGTTCGCCTGCTTTCCATTGAGGCATAGGAGCAACACGGAAGTTTCCAGCTTGTTTTGGAGCGCGGTCTTTAATGCTAGAGGTGAACCATCCTCCTATGATTTGTGTGGCAATAGTTCCATCGTTTAAAGCTCTGTTCCAATCATCGGACCAAGTTTTGATATTAGTTGCAATCAATCCTTCTTGAATCATCTTCTGATAGTAAGATACAGCTTCCTGCATCTTTGGATCTTTTACGTTAATATGAGCAGTGGTTCCGTTCACCTTAAATGGATGCCCTCCAGCTTGCCATACAAGAGATAGCAATGTGAAGATATCGCTTGCGTCATTTGTTATGTAGTACTTGTCTCCGAGCGCTTTTACTTTCTTAGCTGCTTGGTAATATTCTTCCCAAGTTTCTGGTACTTTGCTTACTCCTGCTTTTTCTAATATGGCCTTATTGTAGAACATAACGCTTGGGCCGTAATCCATTGGAATTGCGTATGGCTTATTGTTGAAGCTGATGTCCTGCCATGCGCCTTTCACAAATGTGCCTTTATCATTATTGGCGCCAAGAGTGCTTAAATCTACAAGTTTGTTTTGAATTGCGAAATAAGGAACTGTCAAGTACTCAAATTCCATAACGTCTGGAATTCCAGATCCAGCTTGAATGGCTGTATCCAGAGCCTGATAAGCGTCTGTTACAGTTTCTACTTTAATTTTTACGTTTGGATATTTCTTTTCAAATATTGCTGCTGCTGCTTTTGTTGGTGTTGTATTACCAGTCCACACAGTGAGGTTAACAGGTGTTTTAGTATCAACTTGCGCTGATGAACTCGAGTTATTGGTGTTACCGCATCCAGCAAGCGATAGTAGAGCGGCGCTCGCTGCTGCAATGATGCCAATAATTTTCTTTCCACTATGCATGGCGCTTCCTTTCTTTGAAGCTTTACTTGTCGACTTTGACGAGTTGTGTATTGATTGCCGGCGGCATCTATGTCGTTGGAACATTCAATGTTAACTATCTTAACAAATTATTTATTTGTTGTAAAGGCCAAGAAATATACAAACACTTGTGTGTATATTGGGATGAAATCATTGTTAAGAATTATGGTAATTATGGTAGTTATGCCTAGCGCGTATGCGTTACAGATGGCTACAATGGTTGAGAGAGTACAATATAGTTTATTGTGAAATTTTGTTGTGAGTGCATGCGCTGACAACAATTTTCCTGATGATTTGGCCTATTGGTGGGATGGTACGATGTAGTACTTACTTTCAGTATGCTGCAACAGCCCTATACTTGAGGAGTGTCATGTTTGGAACAACTGATGATAATGCCCTGTCTTGCTTTCTATCACCTTCTATGACAGTTACTAAAAAACATGAACCCGCTGATGTACGAATCAATAATCGCATGATGGTTTTTGGACAAATTTTTTCATCATGTCCTATGTCTAGAGCACAAATTGGCAGGAAAACCGGATTATCGCGAGTTGCTGCATGCGAAGTCGTGTCTGATATGTTAGATAAACACTTTCTGATGGAAAATGGATATGAACAACCAACGCGACCTGGTAAAAAAGGTACTTTAGTAAGTGTAGATGATCAATATTGGAATGTGATTGTTCTGGACTTATCAATGCCATTTTTGTTGCAAGCTGCTGTCATGAATTTACGCGGTGAAATTGTAACTAGGGTTGAAAAATCCTTTGATAAAATTACTGCTGTTACGCCTGAAACTGTAATTGCTTTAGCTGAGTCACTACTTGATGGTGCCTCGCACATACTTGGTTTTGGTGTTGCTGTCCCAGGCATTGTTGATGAAGATGGTGTAGTAGTTGAAACTGCGAATTTTGGGTGGAAGAATGTACCTTTACGTAAGATGTTTCAACAACATTTTGGTAAGTTTTGTGCAGTAGATAATGACGCGAATAGTGCTTTGATCGGTGAACGTTTTTGTGGGACTGGCAGAGCAACTGGCATTTTTGTTCAAATCGCTGTTGGCGTAGGCGCAGCATTGTTAATCGATGATTCGCTCGTTTTGGGTATTCATCATGCTGCAGGTGAAATCGGCCACGTAGTTGTTGATCCAGATGGTCCACAATGCACGTGTGGTAAGCGTGGTTGTTTAGAGACTTTTATATCTGCAGCTAACTTACGAAGAAGAATTAATGAGAATCCTTTAGACAGAACAACAATACTACAGGAAGCAGGTCGTTCACTTGGACATGTGCTTGCTCCGTCGGTTAGCTTACTTGATTTAGATGATATTTTTGTATACGGTTCAAAAGATATTGTCGATGATATATTTTTAGGCGCAACCGAATATGCAATTAATGCCGAAGCCGCCTCAACATTACAAAATCATTCTATTCGTGTACAACAATGTTCTTGCGGTAATGACATAGTTTTACGTGGTGAGAGCATTGCTGTTGTACAGGCAGTACTTCGAAATGCAAATGAGTATAAAAAAGTGCCCCCTGTGGGACTCGAACCCACAACCCAAGACTTAAAAGGACTCTGCTCTGCCAATTGAGCTAAAGGGGCAACAAATGCCTAGTGTACTACATTTTGTAGACTAATCCAACTCATGTCTACATGTAGCGTGTGTTTTGCGGAAAGTCGCTGCAAAATTGCAAGCAAAAATCACAAATTGATCTGTCCTAGTTCCTCAAGTTTTTCTTTAATCTGAGTTGCAGTCGGCTCAACCATAAAACTTCCATCGCTAAAAGTAACGACAGGAATATGCTTCTGCCCGCTAATATCGATAGCCTTTTGTTCGGCGCCTTCTTCAGATTCAATGTTATGCCAAGTAAAAGCAGCATTAAACTTATTAAGCGCAGCTTTAGCTCTGATGCAATCGCCGCACCAATCTGCTCCATAAACATCAATCAATGGCGAGTTTTCCATACGCAATACTCCAATTCAATTTTTGATTACAAAATTAACTTACAAAAGTATTGTATTAAAATGCTAATATTTACGTGATTTTTGCTTACTGTAGCAACAGTCTTTGTTGCAATCTAATCAACTGTCCCTTTAATTTCATAGTCTTTATTATATGAATATAGTTATGGATTTAGATTTGATTATATGGTCCGCTGTTGGCACAGTTATTTTAGCAGTGCTTTTAGTGGCTGCGGCAGTTGTGCTGAGAATTATCAGCAAGTCGCGAGGTCCTTTAATACCTACTAGCAAAGATAATCCACTGCCTAGCGTGGTAAAAAGTGATAGCAATGTTGAACCATCTGCGCCTGAAAACGTTGCCTCTCGAGTTACAAGATTGCGCTCTAAACTTGCTAATAGTGCGAATCCTTTTGGTCGTGCTCTGTTCAACATATTGAGCAAAGATAATCTTTCAGAAGAAGATTGGCAAGATGTAGAAGATACGCTTTTAATGGCAGATGTTGGAGCACAGGCAAGTGATGAATTGGTTGAATCACTTAGAAAAGATGCTAGGATTTCTGGAACAGCAAGTGCACAAGATGTACGTGAAATACTTCGTGCAAAATTGCTGGATATTGTTGGTGCCAAAACAGATAGAAGCCTAAATGCGGATTCTTCTAAAGCACATAAGCCAAGTGTAATCATGATGGTTGGTGTAAATGGCACTGGAAAAACCACCACTGCTGGGAAACTTGCTAGATTGATGGTTTCGAAAAATCGCTCGGTAATATTAGCTGCAGCAGATACTTTCCGCGCTGCAGCTGCCGATCAGCTTGAAACTTGGGCAAATGCTGTAGGTGTTAAAATCGTTCGATCCGAAAAAGACGGTGCAGATCCAGCTTCTGTAGCATTTGACGGTGCTACTAAAGCAAAGGAATCCAATTCAGATGTTTTGATCGTAGATACGGCTGGAAGGCTGCAAAATAAGGCAAATCTTATGGACGAGCTTGGCAAAATTCGCCGAGTTATTGAAAAAACTGTTCCTGTAGATGAAGTCCTTTTGGTTCTTGATGCTACAACTGGTCAAAATGGCATGGTTCAGGCAAAAGTTTTTGCTGAGGCAATTGGAATTACAGGTGTGGTTTTAACTAAGCTAGACGGTTCCGCGAAAGGCGGCATCGTGGTTTCTGTTCAAAAAGAGCTAGGTGTTCCTGTAAAACTTGTCGGATTGGGAGAAGGTCCAGACGATCTAGCTCCATTCGATCCAGAAAGTTTTGTGGATGGAATATTGGATTAATCTATAGTAATTAGTTATTAATCACGCAGCGCCAGTTGAGTAGAATATAAAAGAACATATAAAATAGAATATTGAAAGCATAACCGCCGAGGGTTGTGTATTGTGAGGTGAAAGATGACCGCAATGGATCCGCAATGGGCATTATTGGCCGCTGCTTTAGTGTTTATAATTACGCCAGGGATTGCTCTATTTTATGGCGGTCGCGAACGAGCAACATCTATGGTCAACATGATGATGCTTTCTGCTGGAGCGATTGCGGTAACAACCATAGTTTGGACGCTATGGGGATGGTCAATGGCTTTCGCTGGAAAAGACATGATTGGCGGCGTTGTGGGCGATCCTGTGAGTGGTTTGCTGCTACGTGATTCAATGGTTGCAGATCATGGAATTTTTACTTCTATGGACGCGAACACAGGCTTGTCTGGCGGAGGTATTCCAGCAGCCTTTAGATTAGCGTGCGCTGTTGTAGCAGTTGCTCTTATTACTGGCGCGTTGGCTGGGCGCGTAAAATACGCAATTTGGCTTATATTTGTGGCGGTGTGGGTCACTTTAGTATTTGCTCCGCTAGCGCATATGGTTTGCGGAGGAGGATTGCTTTCTCCTAATGGCGCAATATCACAAGCTCTAGGAATTCAAGTACATGATTTTGCTGGAGGATCGTTGCTGCACCTGACTGCAGCAGTTTCTGCGCTCGCAATCGTGCTAATTATTGGTGGTCATGCGCACTTCCCGTTAAAGCGATTTGTGCTTCATACCAAATCCTCTGCTGTTCAAGATAAGAGTAGTAACAGTAGTAACAATTCTGAGCATAAGGGGAATTTGGTTCGTGCATTGTGGGCTGACGTTGCGAGATTTAGTAAATTAGAAACTAATACGGGTTCGTCATCTTCTAAGGCAGAAGATTCTAGTGGTTCTGTTGAAGCTGTTAGTGATGTTGCGGATAATTCTGTAAATGTTCTAAAACGCCATCCGCATAATGTGCCGTTTGTTGTTCTAGGAATTTTTATTATTTGGTTTGGCTGGCTTGGCTTAATGATTGGATCTTCTGTAGGTCTTCCTGGAGTTGCTGGATATGCTTGGGTTTCGTCCACTATTACAGCATCTGCTTCTATGCTTGCTTGGGGTGTTATAGAGCGCTTGCGTTCAGGCTGTTTTACTGCTGTTGGTGCCGCGTCTGGAATTATGGCGGGTTTGGCTGCTAGCGCTGCCGCTGCAGATGTGATTGCGCCTTTATGGGCAATGGTATTAGGTGTTATTGTTGGTGTTGCTACATGCCTTGCAACGCATTCTAAGACTTTTGCGCGTTATGATGGAGCGCTTCACGTTGTGAGTGTGAACGGCATCGCTGCTCTTATCGGTATTTTTGCAGTGGGATTGTTTGCTGATGGTAGCGGGCTGTTTTGCGTTGGTGACTGGCATCAGCTTATAGCTCAGATTTGTCTACTTGTAATCACCGTGCTTTATTCCGGTGCAGTTACTGCTTTAGTTGCATTTGGTTTAGAGAAGCTTTTTGGTTGGAGAATATCGGAAGCTAAGGAGCGTAAGGGTGTTGATTTGGCAGATCAGGGTGAGCGCGCATACGACTTTTCGAGTATTGCTCAAGCTAGAGCTGGAGCTGTTGTAGAAGTTGCTGATTCTGAAGAAGGGAAAACCCAAGTTGCAGTTCTTACTCCAGTAGCTATTTCTGTTGATGAATCAGTTGTAGATGCAGATGGTGATTTTGTAGATTCAGATAGTGATTCAGCGGTTGCTGGCGACAATTCAGCTCATTCTTATGACAATGTTTCTGCTCAATCGCAAGACGAAGTTGAATTGGGCGAAGAGAAGATTGAAACTGAAAAAGATGGAGAAGAGTCAGAAAATTCAGAAGAAGCTGATTCTAGTTCTGTGGAAAATAAGTCGGATAAATCTAGAAGTAATTCTAAGAAATCTCAAAAAAAGCAATAAAATATCAAAGTTTGTGTAAAGTAATCCCCCATTGGTGTGAATATCTCAAGATTATGACACACACGGGCTAAGCGATGTGGATAAAAACTTTGAGTTATCCACATTTTAGGCGTGTTGCTGTGCGTATATCAAAAAGTTATACACAAATGGGGGATAACATTGTGGATATCCTGCGGATAACTTTTCCAAAAATAATTTTGATTTGCAATTGGCAAATATTTATGATAGCGAAATGGAAAAGGAAAAGTCGCAAGCTTCCGAACATCAGATTTAGAAAAGTAATGTAATAAGTAATAAAAATAATAAAAGTAATAAAAATAATAGTTTTATTAAATACTTAATCGTATAAGTTTTTTCGACAGTACAATAGTGCATTATGACAATAGCTAAGAGCAACACAGTTACCAATAGTCAAGAAGATAAAGAATCTACTATAAACAAAAAAGATTTACTGAAGCATATATTTTCTCTAGCTATTCCTACATTTGGCCAGCTTATCGCAGAGCCAGCGTTTGTTTTAATAGACACCGCAATAGTAGGTCATTTAGGTAAAACGCAGCTAGCGGGGCTTTCAATAGGATCAACCGTGCTTTTAACAACAACGGGACTATGCCTGTTTTTGGCGTACAACACCACAAGCCAAGTTGCGAGACTATTAGGTGCTGGGAAAAATCGTCAAGGACTAAGCGTTGGAATGGACGGATTGTGGCTTGCGCTTGGGCTTGGAGTTGTTTTAACGCTTGTTTTAATGCTGTTTGCGAGTCCGCTTTGCCAAAGCTTTGGCGCAAGCGGCGAAACGCTTAAAAACGCGATTATTTACACTCAAACTGTTATGCCTGGATTGCCTGCAATGTTGCTAATTTACGCTGCAAATGGCATTTTTAGAGGACTTAGCAAAGTAAAAATCACGCTTTTTGCTGCAATAAGTGGAGCTGTGCTAAACGCTATTTTAGATATTCTATTTGTGTTCGGAATGAACCTTGGAATTTTTGGTTCTGGAATAGCAACAATGATAGCGCAATGGTATATGGGAATTGTTTTAACGTTGCCAGCGATTTTTTGGGCAGCGCGCGAAAAAGCAAGACTTATGCCGCAAGCGCATAGCATACTTAAAAGCGCTGGAAGTGGAATTCCACTGTTTATACGCACATTGGCGTTGCGTGCATGCATGGTGGCAACTGTTGCAGCGGCTGCGCGACTTGGAACAAACACTTTAGCCGCATACCAAGTTGCAAATTCTTGCTGGAATTTTGTTATGAACATATTAGACGCTATAGGAATTGCAGCTCAAACAATAGTCGCTTCTGCGCTTGGAGCAGGATTAAAAACACGTGCTAACATAATCACAAAAATATGCGCACAAGTAGGCGCATTGAGTAGTGTAGTGGTTGGATTATTAATGATGCTTGCAGGATGGCTACTATCCCCACTGTTTAGCCCAAACGTAGAAATACAACTTTTAGTTTCAATAGGAATGACGATTCTTGGAATTTTCTTGCCTCTATCTGGATTTATGTGGGCTTTAGACGGAGTGCTAATCGGAGCTGGAGATCACAAGTATTTGGCCAAATCGTGCTCGATTACAGCTATTGTGTACCTTGTTGCGATTAGTGCAATGTGCTTAGTAAATATAGCTTTCTGCTCTACTGACATAATTAGAACTGTGTCATTGTGGGTGGCGCTAAACCTTGTATACATTGGTGGAAGAGCTTTAGGAAATTCGCATAGAGTTAAAACAGATGATTGGATGAAGTCTGCAATTATGTAAGTATACAAATATGTGAAGTATACAAATATGTAAAATATGCAACTTGCGACTTGTGTTGGTTTATATCAACTTTTGTTGGTGTGCTCCGTGCAGACGTTTATACTCGATTTTATGGCAGATAATGATATGTGGCAGTCAAATCGAAATGACTCAAACCGATTAAACAACGCTAACGCTAATGTTAGCTTGTTTGACAAGGTTCCTCCTCACGATGAAGATGCGGAAATGGCTGTTTTAGGCGGAATGCTAATGAGCAAGGATGCTATTGGCGAAGTCTCGCAAATACTAGAAACAGCAGACTTTTACGTTCCAAAGCATCAAACGATTTACGACGCGATTATAAGCCTGTTTTCTGGCTCACAACCAGTAGACGTTGTTTTAGTTGCAAACGAGCTTCTAAAAGACGAAAACTTGGAGAAAATTGGTGGAGCAGACTACTTGCATAGCCTTGTAGCATGCGTTCCTACAGCCGCAAACGCGCTATATTATGCGGATATTGTGCACAAAAATGCAATTTTGCGAAACGTGATTGCCTCTGGAACAAAGATTGCGCAAATGGGGTATTCTGCTACGGGAGATCAAGCGGAAGACGTTGTAAATCTTGCACAATCCGAAGTTTATGAGATGAGTTCTGGCAAAGTTCACCAGGATTATTCCGCTATTGGTCCTGTTGTGCAAGATGCTCTAGAGCAGTTAGACAAGTTGCAAAGTAACGAGATTGAAAAAGGCGTTCCAACAGGATTTAGAGATATTGACGATATGACGCAAGGCTTGCAACCAGGGCAAATGGTAGTCGTAGCCGGTAGGCCTGCAATGGGAAAGTCAACTCTTGGAATCGACTTTGCGCGTTCTGCAGCGTTGCATCACAATATGACAACAATCGTGTTCTCGCTAGAAATGAACAAGTTGGAGCTTGCTCAAAGAATAATCGCAGCCGAAACAGATATTCCAATGACTGCAATGCATCGCGGAACTTCGGAAGACATTACAACAGATAGGTGGACTAAGCTAAATGCGTTTTGGTCAAAGATGAAAGACGCTCCGCTTTTTATAGACGATAGCCCAAATATGAGTCTTATGGAAATTCGCGCAAAATGCAGACGACTAAAGCAAACGAACGATCTAAAATTGGTTGTAATCGACTATTTGCAGCTTATGACTTCTGGAAAGAAAGTTGAATCTAGACAGCAAGAGGTCTCGGAGTTTTCGCGTGCATTAAAGCTGCTCGCAAAAGAGCTGGAAGTGCCAGTTGTTGCTCTAAGCCAGCTAAACCGCGGACCAGAAATGCGAAACGATAAAAAGCCTCAGCTTTCGGATTTGCGTGAATCGGGATCTATTGAACAGGATGCTGACGTTGTGTTTCTTGTGCATAGACCTGATTTTTACAACAAAGAAGATCGCCCAGGAGAAGCAGACATTATCATGGCAAAGCATCGTAATGGTCCTACAGAAACGTTTAATCTAGCTTTTCTTGGAGCAACATCTAAGTTTAAAGATATGCCGCAAGGATACCAGCCACAATCATATTCGCAAGGCAATGATGCTCAAGGTTATGATTCGCATCAGTCTCAGGCATATCAGCAGTAGAAGTTAATAGGGGGATTGATGATCGCCAAAAATAAAGTGGTAAAACGCTGTTGTTTTGAATTCATAATGCCAGCTGTAGGAAAACTGGTTAGGATGATTTCGCGCGCGACAAACCACGGAGGAAGTGCTTTACCGGGCAAAGTTGTAGAAACACTAGACCCTGGGTTTTTGGCAAGAACGCTAGGAAAATTACCTTATGGTGTTGTATTAATTTCTGGAACTAACGGTAAAACAACTACGACTCGCATGGTTGCGTCTATGCTTAGAGATGCTGGATTGCGCGTGTTTACAAATCCTACGGGATCGAATTTTACACGCGGAGTTGTTGCATCATTGGTGCAAGAAATGCCAGTTTTTGGTACAAAGTTAGATGCGGATATAGCTGTTTTAGAGCTTGATGAAGCTTACGCGGTGCATTTTGTAAATCAAATAAAGCCGCAATATTCTCTGCTTTTAAATGTTATGCGAGACCAGTTAGATAGATTTGGCGAGATTGACACTACAGCTAAATTGTTGAGCAATGTTGCGTCTTCGACAGAGCGAGTGGTTGTGTTAAATCGTGAAGATCCGCGAATTTCTGCGCTTTCTAAAGATGTTTTGCCGTCTTGTAAGGTAAAATATTTCGGTTTGGACGAATCGTTAAGAAGCATGTTTCCAACCGACGACGATTTGCACAATGATTTGGGCGGCGATTTGCATAGTGATTCGCGCAATCTTCCGCATGCAGATGTTGTTTTGGCAAAAGTTGCAGATGCAGATAATAAAGCCGATTTTTTGATTGATGGGCATAGAAAAACTACTAGCGTTAAGTTGCGAGGCGTGTATAACATTTTTAACGCGGCTGCTGCGTCTACGATTGTGCGCGCTATTTTGGCAGATGCTGATAAAAAAGATGCAACACTCGCAAAATTCGACGACGATGCGCTTATGGAAGCTATTTCTCGCGTAACGCCAGCATTTGGTCGAGGCGAAGTAATCGAAGTTAACGGCGCACCTGTGGAGCTTGTTCTAGTGAAAAATCCTATTGGATTTAGACTTGCACTCGCTTCGGATAAGCCTGCAAATCATGACACAATGATTGCGATTTGCGACGAATACGCGGACGGTCGAGACATGAGCTGGCTGTGGGACGTTGATTTTACGTGCTTTAGTGGCACTGGAGTCGCTTGCGTTTCTGGCACACGCGCGTGGGATATGGCTTTGCGTTTGCAATACGACAAAGTTGCTTCTAGAAATGTGAACACTGATTTAGAAGAAGACGTTAAAGCTTTTGTGAATGGCGATTTTAGTAGCAATGCTAAAAATGCTAAGCGCATATATTGCACATACACTGCTATGCTTCGCGTGCGAGCTACATTAGGACAAATCGCAAGCATTAAAGACGTTGGAGTTGGAAAGTAGCAAGAAAGTAGTCGTCATGAATGATATGAGTGATGTTAATGATATTAGTCAAGCGAATGCTACTAATGAAGCCGAAAATCGTGTATTAGATATTGTGTCGCTCTACCCGAAAGACATGAATATTTACGGTGACTATGGCAATGTGCTTACGATTATGCGTCGAGCGGAATTGTATGGTTACAAGCCTGTGCTTCACGAGTACAACGTTGGCGATGATTGGCCAAAGCAAGTAGATATGATTCTTGGTGGCGGCGGTCAAGATCATGGTCAAAGTAGGGTTACGGATGATTTATTTGCGCGCGCAGACGCAATTCGTGAGCTTGCAAAAGATGGTGTTCCAATGTTAATGATTTGTGGACTATACCAGCTTTTTGGAGAATACTTTGAGACTGTTGAAGGTCAAAAGCTTAAAGGCATTGGCGTACTCGGCGAGCATACGGTTGGTCAAGACGTGCGCATGATTGGAAACCTTGTTGAGCATAGCCGCGATTTTGGCGATATTGTGGGCTACGAGAACCATTCTGGACGCACAAGCTTGGAGAGTGGCACGCAGCCACTCGGCTCGGTTGATGGTGAAAATTGTGGTAATAATGGTGAAGACCACACTGAAGGCGCGCGCAAATACAACGTTATCGGCACTTATATGCACGGCTCAGTTTTGCCGAAAAATCCGCGTTTGGCTGACTTTTTAATTCGTACAGCTGCGCAGAATCGTTATGGAGAATTTGAGCCAAAACAAACTGATGCTCAGCGCGCGGAGCTTGCGAAATTAGACGAATTAGCAGATCGCGCTCGCGAAGTTGCTGTAACTCGTCCGCGGTAAAACTTGCAAATTCTAAAACTTGTCAGATCTAAATACAAAGCCTGAATACAAAAGCCTGCTGAACTTGCAAAGTGTTGCAAATCAGCAGGCTATTTTGTAGTTTTTGATTCTAGCTTCTATATTCTAGTTTTCGTTTTATTTGGTTAGTAACTATTAGTCAATTAAACCATACAAGCGATCGCCAGCGTCGCCAAGACCAGGAACGATATAAGCTTTGTCGTTCAAATGCTCATCAACAGCGCAAACAACAACCTTAAAGTCAATAGAAGGATCAATCTCCTTCTCAATGCGCTCCAAGCCTTCTGGCGCTGCCAAAATGTTAATAGCAGTAACATCTTTAGCGCCGCGCTCTGCCAAGTAGTGCGTAGCGGCAATAAGAGTGCCACCAGTAGCAAGCATTGGGTCCAGCAAGAAGCACTGACGACCAGTCAAATCTTCTGGCAAACGGTTGGCATAAGTGACAATATCGAGCGTCTGCTCGTCGCGCTTCATACCAAGGAATCCAACCTCAGCAGTTGGAAGAAGGCGAGTCATGCCGTCAAGCATACCGAGTCCAGCGCGCAAAACTGGCACAACCATTGGGCGTGGACGGTTCAAATGCTTGCCGGTCATCTTGCAAATAGGAGTCTCAATCTCGCGATCGCTAACTTCCAAATTGCGGGTTGCTTCGTATGCTTCGAGAGTTACCAATTCGGAAACTAACTCGCGGAAAATGTTAGAAGGTGTATTCTTATCACGCAAAACGGTGAGCTTGTGGTCCACCAGCGGATGATGTAAAACATGAAGATCCATACCTTCTAGATTAGTGCAAGCGCGGCATGTTAAGCTATCGGCGTGCCGTGACTATTTAGAAAAAATATAAACAAGTGTTAATGAAGGTTGAATTTTGTGAATTGCTGGAGAATATAAAACATTCTTAAAAACGCTGACTTGCGAAAGCGCCTGTCGGCGCAAACGCCGCTCGCAGCGGCAAAAAATGGAGCCCGGGGCTTAAACACAAGCCAGCGTCACTTCCTGAGTATACATGCTTTTAAATTTCAGCGCGCCGCATTATTGTATAACAAATAAACGCAGTGTGATAGCAAACAAACTAATCGAGTTTTCCAAGTCTCCACAATTTAGCTCCATTAGCGAAGCATAAGGAAAGTGCATGCACGTTTGCAGATTTGTGCAAAACGCGAGCAAGAAGCTGTGAATCATCTCTTTTGGAATCGTTCATCTTCTGTGTTAATTTTTTCGCATAAGAACGCATTCCGCGCGAAATAATCGCAGTAAACGCAGAAGCTCGATATAGAGCAACAGCAAAATCGCCAGTAAAAGCACCAGAAAGAATAGAATCCGCGAGTCGCGCAATATCTTCTCCTGTAGGAGCTTCGTCAATTCCAGTAATTGCGGAAGCGCTAGTTGTAGAAGGTTCTCCAAGATTCCAATACTCCGCATATGCTTCTCGCTGTTTATGCAAAGACTCCCGAAGCAAATATAGCCTAAAAAGCATTCCAGGAAGCGAATCAGGTTGCGCTTGACTCCACAAGTCTGCGATGACCTCAATGCCCTCATTCTCAACCAAATTCAGTACGCGTTCCACAATCTCTGGAGATTGTGTTTTATGCACACGGTTAAGCAGAACTGCTGCTGAAGTGTGGCTGATTTCGTTTACAATTTGTGGATCTGTGCCACCTTCAATTTGTGCGAGCATTGCAGGATCCATTTGTGCAGGTCGGCTTGGGCGACTTGCGCCTATTGGACTTGGCATAAAAGCAGATCTGCTCGAATGAATAGAACTCGATTGTGAATTAAGGCTAGTAGACAATTGGTAACACCTTTTCAATATTAATAATGCGAGCGCCTTTAGAAGTATTGCTAATATGCAAAACTATTGCGCTGCCAGTAGGCATGTATGGAGATTTTTGGCTAAGTATGCGTTTATTCGCTCGCGGTTTTGTGATTCCTCGCAAATAGTCAAAGAAAGTGCCGATAATAGGGCGGTGCAAACACATAACTGTTGAATTGTTAATGTTTTCTTCTGCATTTTGTGTGTTTTGTGTGTTTTTTACGTTGCAATCAAGATTTTGTATTTCACTTATAAGAACAGATAATGTAGATTTTGGTTTATTCTCATGATGATCTTCAGTAAGTTCCGCAATCTGTTCTATATAAAGAGAAGAATCGTGTGCAAAAGTTGCAACAGTTTCTACGCAACGTTTCCAAGGTGACGAAACAATTCGATTTGGAGCATAGCAAGCAAGCTCACGACCTAGAGCGTAGGATGCTGCAGATCCAAGAGGAGTGATTGGACGAGTTGCTTCGCTGCCTTGCCATGATTTACGGGATTCAGCTTTTCCATGTCGTACTAGTATTAATGTTTTATATTCAGTTTGACAAGCGTGTAGCTTTTCAAGAAAAGCATCTAAAACTTTTCTATCGCTATCGTGTGTGAGTTTTTTGCGAGCTTTAGAAGGAGTAAGCCATATAACATTGCTAATTTCAGTAGGTTTTGCTGGTTTTATTGGGCCAAATGCTGGTAGTCGCCTCATTGCAGCATTTTCGTCTATTTCGCGCATCATCCAGTAGTGAATTCGCTTAACTACTTCTGTTTTATTGTTGTTTTGTGAATTGTTTTTCGCACCGCTTTTTGAGATTGATTTTTTGCCTTCGTTTTCAAGCGGATATTCTATTTGGGCAATGTGAGGTCCGAGTGTGACTGCGTAGCCTGTTTCTTCCCCAACTTCGCGCACAGCTGTATGACGATGGGACTCATTGTCTTCATTCTTGCCTTTTGGCCAGCTCCAATCGTCATATTTTGGTCGGTAAACAAGGCAAAGCTCAAAGTCGTCATCGCTTATCATGTTCGCTTGATTGCTTGTCTTTTTCAAGTCACTTGTGTTTGAGCTGTCTATTGTATTTCGCTTGCGATAAATAATTCCGCCAGCAGCCTCAACGTATCGCGTCGTCACTACACTCATATTCATTATTTTAGCGGTTTTCTTCCGCAACTTTTAGTTGTTCCATAATGTTTTATATTTTGTGCACAGTAATAATTGTGATGCACGTGTTTTGAGTAAGTCAGATATTTTTGCTGTATAATCCCAAGAACTACTAAAACTGGCAAAGTGCTATGACGATTTGGCTGCTGGAACGCTTGAGATTTAGTCAGATTAGAAGGAGCAATAAATACAACAAGAGCCAGAATCATATTGCTGAATCTGGCTCTTTGTCTATCGTTTATTAGTTACTCGCGATCAGTTCACACCTCGAGGTTTGCGTGTGTGAGTATGAATTAGATATTCCTGGCTATCGACTAGAGGGCGACCTTCGGAATCGCGAGAATGTAGCGTGTATGTGCCATCTCCATCCATCCACCAAGAAACTGTTGAATCAGCCATTTGCAAATCAATGTACTGAATCAACGCTTCCACCTGGTCTGGAGCGCTTATGCGAACCAGCGTTTCAACGCGCCTATCAAGATTGCGATGCATCAAATCGGCCGAGCCAATCCACACTTCTGGGCCACTTGCAGGACCATCGCCAATTTGCGGACCGCAAGAATTAGCAAAAGCATAGATTCGGCTGTGCTCAAGGAATCTGCCAAGAATAGAGCGAACTCGAATATTCTCACTCAATCCTTCAATGCCAGGCTTTAGCGAGCAAATTCCACGCTCCACAATGTCAATCTTTACTCCAGCTTGAGCCGCGCGGTACAAAGCGTCAATCGTCTTTTCGTCAACAACAGAATTGACTTTAATCTTAATCCACGCTTCTTTTCCAGCAAGAGCCGCTGCCTCTTCCCTGCGAATTCGCTCAATAATGCCCGTTCGAACTGTGCGAGGAGCCACAAGCAAGCGATGGAAACTAGACTTTGGAGCGTAACCCGAAAGCTGATTAAACAGGCGAGTCAAATCTTGACCAACTACAGGATCGCAAGTAAGCAAGCCCAAATCTGTGTAAAGGCGAGCCGTCTTAGGGTTATAGTTGCCAGTACCAACGTGGCAATAGCGGCGCAATCCTTCGGCTTCTTGACGAACCACAAGCGAAAGCTTGCAATGCGTCTTCAATCCAACAATGCCGTAAACAACGTGAACGCCTGCGCGCTCAAGCTTGCGCGCCCAAGCAATGTTGGCGTCTTCGTCGAATCGCGCTTTAATCTCAACAAGCGCAAGTACCTGCTTGCCGGCGTGGGCTGCGTCAACAAGAGCGTCAATAATTGGCGAATTGCTAGACGTGCGATACAAAGTTTGCTTAATTGCAAGCACCTTTGGATCTGCCGCCGCCTGCGCCAAGAACGCCTGAACAGACGTAGAGAACGAATCGTAAGGGTGATGCAACAAAATATCGTGCTCGCGAATCGACGCGAAAATATCCTGCGCATGGCTAGTTTCAACTTCTGCAATCTGACGATTCGTAGTAGGAATAAATGGACGATACTTCAAATCTGGGCGATCGAGTGCCTGTAATTCAAAAAGAACCGTCATATCTAGTGGCGAAGGCAAACGATAGACTTCCTCAGGGCTTACGCGCAATTGATTAGCGAGAAGCTGCGAAAGGAATGGGCTAGCTTCGTCGGAAATCTCAAGACGAATAGGCGGTCCAAAACGACGGCGTAAAAGCTCCTTTTCCATAGCGTTAAGCAAGTTTTCTGCATCGTCTTCCTCAACGTCAATATCCTCGTTACGTGTAACGCGGAATGAGCGAGCTTCCTTAATAATCATGCCTGGGAAAAGCGATTCCAAATGTGCTGCAATCAACTTTTCCATAGTAATGAATCCGTAGCGCTCTTCGCGACCTTCTTCATCTGTTAAATCATCAACTGGAACAAGACGATTCAAATTATCTGGAATCTTTACGCGAGCAAAATGCGACTTTCCAGAATTCGGATTTTCTACAATAACAGCCAAGTTAATAGACTTGCCAGAAATATATGGGAACGGGTGTGCAGGATCCACTGCAAGTGGCGTTAATACTGGGAAAACCTGCTTGCGATAATAGTCCGAAAGTCTATCTTTTTCGGATTGCGTAAGCTTGTCCCAACTGAGCATAACAATGCGCTGCTTAGCAAGCTCTGGCAAAATATGGTCGATTACGTAATGCGCATGCTCATCTTGACGACGATGTGTAACCTCGCTAATTGCGCGCAATTGTTGACGTGGGCTTAGCCCACTTGCCGCGGTTACTGCGATTCCTGAGTCAATTCGGCGCTTTAAGCCTGCAACTCGAACCATAAAGAACTCGTCTAGGTTGGAGGCAAAAATAGCTGCAAAATTAGCACGTTCGAGAAGTGGTAAATCAGTATTTTGCGCTAACTCAAGCACGCGACGATTGAACTTTAACCAGCTTAATTCTCGGTCAAAGAAGCGATCTTTTGGCAACGGTAGCTCGCCCTCACGAGCTTCACGCTTTTCTGCCTTTTCGTCTTCGGCGATGTGCTCTGCAATTTGACCGCGCAGAATCGCCTTTGAGGGAGCGTCAAAAATTTGTACCATACTCTGTAATTGTATGCGTTGTAAGGGAAGTGCGCGACTGAGTGTCGGCAGCTATGCGGCTCGACACGCCGATGATTGCAATATGTGAACGCATCTGAACATGACAACCATTGCATATTCACAAAATGATGCAAAACTATCTATTTTTTGTGTGCGAATGAACACTAATTACAATATGTGAACAAAGATGGTTTTGTACTTTACTAAAGAACAAAAAACAGTAATAATAAGAATCACAAGAACAAATTAAAAGAGCGGTAGACCACAGAAAATGTATGGATGTTAGATTCCAATTTACGTTGGACGGATATTTGAGACTTTACCGTTGCAACGAGGATGTTGTGCAGATAGAACCGCTGAAGATTGTTTTTGTAAGTAAGAGGCTCGCCAGTGTGGCGGGCCTCTTTTGATATATGGCTATTTGATATTTACTCGCAGTGTCGTGTTCATAGGGGAAACTATCAAAGAATAATTGTTGGAATAATAATTGCTGGATTCATTTTCTTAGCTTCTTTGAAAATGAGATGTCGTACAAAAGCAAAAGCAGCAAAACAATTAAGAAGGATCGAAGAACCATGCAACATTCATTTACAGTAATGTTGGCAGCCGAGTTTATTGGAACTGCCATTCTTATGATTTTTGGCAATGGAGCTGTTGCCAATGTTGAACTTAAAAACACTAAAGGTCATCACGCAGGTTGGCTAAATATTGCTATGGGCTATGGTTTTGGCGTTATGTTCCCAGTGCTCATGTTTGGCGGAATTTCTGGTGCGCACATAAATCCTGCTATGACAATTGCGCAAGCTGTTTGCGGAATGTTCCCTTGGGCAAACGTACTTCCGTATATTGTTGCACAGCTTTTGGGCGCATTGGTCGGTCAGCTTATTGTGTACGTAACTTATTTGCCACATTACAACGAAACCGAAGAGCCAGAGGCTATTCTTGGCACGTTCTGCACTACGGACGCTTACAATAACAAGCTTAACTACTTCCTAAATGAATTCTTTGGTACGCTCGTGCTTGTTTTGGCTGCGCTTTGCTGCCTTACTTCTCCTTGGGGAGAGAAGAATTTGGCTGGCGCTTCAATCGTAGTCGGCTTTGTTGTTTGGGGATTGGTGACTTCTATGGGTGGTCCGACTGGTCCTGCTTTGAATCCTGCTCGAGACCTTATGCCACGTTTGCTACACGCCATTTTGCCAATTCCACACAAGGGTTCTTCTCGCTGGGGCGAGGCGTGGATTCCAGTGGTTGCTCCTACTGCTGGCGCAATTTTGGGCGTACTTATGTTTAAGTCGTTATTTGCGTAAAACATTTGCTTTTAACTGTTATTGATTGCGGTTGATTACGGTTGATTACGGTTGTAAGAAGCGCGTGATGCTAGTATGAATGCGTTACGCGCTTTTTATTTTGCAAGCTTGTGCTTATTAAAAAGGTATTAAGAAAGACGGAATAATGTTTTCGAAGTCAACTATTGCTATTGGACGTTTCGCACCGACTCCTTCTGGGCGTATGCATATTGGCAATATGGTAGCAATGTTGGCTGCTTGGCTTTCTGTAAAATCGCAAGGCGGCAACATGCTTTTGCGTTTGGAAGATCTCGATATTGCGCGAATGCCGAAGGATGCCAGCGCGCGAGTGATTGACGATTTGCATTGGGCTGGTCTTGATTGGATTGGTGAGCCGACTTATCAGCATAATCGCAATTCTATCTACCAAGAAGCTCTTGAATCATTAGAATCTTTGCAAGACGGAGACGGAAATTCCCTGATTTACCCTTGTTTTTGCTCGCGTTCCGATATTCGCGCAATTGCAGCTCCGCAAGAAGGAGATGGTTTCATACGCTACCCGGGTACATGCAGAAATCTTCGCAAAAACGCGGAAGGATTGGCGCAAATCGAAAAGCGTTTGCAAAATAATCAGCAACATTCTTTGCGACTTGCTGTTCCCTCGGCTGATTCGAGGCAAGCAAATATTGATTTTGAAGATGCGATTTTTGGGAAGCAATCTTTTAATATTGACCGCGATTTGGGAGATATGGTGATTCGCCGCGCTGATGGCGTATTTTCTTATCAGCTTGCTGTTGTTGTTGACGACGTGCTTTCTGGAGTAAACGACATTGTGCGCGGACGCGATTTGCTGCGTTCGGCAGCGCTTCAAATTTGGATTGGTGAGCTGCTGGAAAAGTCGGGATTCTTTGCGGATCACGGTGTGCATTACGTGCGTCCGCAATTTGCGCACTTGCCGCTAATTGATAACGCTCAAGGCGAGCGACTCGCAAAAAGTAAGCACTCGCTAGATGTTGGTGCGCTTCGTGAATCTGGTTGGAGCGCCGAGCGCATGATTGGTTACTGCATGTATCTTTTGGGATACAAGAATCCTGAGCAAACTCGCCCAGTAGATATGAGTGCAAACGATGCGCTCGCGTTATTTAAAAGCGACGAAACGCCGTGGGATTCTGTTCGCGCAAACCTAGCAGACAAATCCGTGCCCTTCCTTGACTAATGTATTTCGCTACATATGATTGCAGATATTATTTGCCAATATTTGACGGCAACATATATTGGCATGTAATATTGTGTGTATGTATCAATATGAAGAGCCAATTATTTTGCCATCAGCTTTGAAGCATGGAGTTTCAGAAAACGACATACTTCATGCGTATCGAGAATCAAGAGGCCCTGTTGATGTCAATTATGATAGAAATCCACCAACAATAATGTATGTGGGACCAGGAGTTTCTGGCGCTGTTTGGTACGAGATTGGCACAGCAAGAAGGCGTGGATTTTCGCAGGAACTTATAGTTCACGCGATGAAAGCAAGAAAAGGATATTTGGAAAAGGAAGGGTTGAAATGAAATTTAGTGAATTGAGTAAAGAAGAGCAAAAAGATCTTGCGGAATATGGCGAGATTATTTCAAAAGAAATGGAAGCAAAATCGGAACCAGATCCAGGAGATCCAACTTTGGATTCTCGTTGGGACCCATCTCGTGAATTGAGCAGATTGAATTATCGCCGTCACGCAATTGAAAAAGAGATAAATAACGCTGTGTACAAAAGCCGCAAAAATGGTCAGTCTTGGAATACAATAGGTCGCGCACTTGGAGTTACTGCAGAAGCTGCACGTCGTAAATATAGTGATAAAATTCCTCAATTAGTGTGACTATTTTTTATGAGATTAGATTGGGGCAATAAATGGCATATATGACGCAAAAAGATTTAGCGAATACTGAGGTTGATTGTGTTCGTGCGCGTCAAATTGCCGACGGCGTGCACAGCGTGCAAGACGCCATTGCTCAAGCCGAATCGCGTTATGGGTGCAAGGTTGGATCTGTTAGGCTACTTGCCGCAACTAAAACGCGAGATGTTGGCGAAATTATGGCAGCGCTTAAAGCTGGAGTGCGAGTAATTGGGGAAAATCGTCCGCAAGAAATTGTTGCAAAAGCAGAAATTTTACGCGTGGAGGCTGCTAAAGAAGGCTTAAGCGTTGGTGTAAACGGCGAAATTCCGCTATACTTAATAGGTCAGCTGCAAAGCAATAAAATAAACAAAGTCTTGCCGCTTGCAAATGGTATTCAGTCGGTTGACGGCATTGATCTTGCGCAAAAAATATCTGCTCGCGCGCAAAATTTGGGACTTTGCACAGACGTTATGTTGGAAGTGAACGTTTCGGGAGAAGCTACGAAATCTGGGTGCGTGCCAGAACGTGCGATTGACGAAGCACTCGCTATATCTAGCTTGTCATCACTTAATTTGTGCGGGTTCATGACGCTTGGAGCGCGCGTGGATGATGAAAAAATAGTGAGAAGTGGTTTCGCAAAATTGCGAGAAATTAGAGATTGCGTAAGTGAACAACTCGCGCAAGATCATGATGGAAACTCTGCAAAATTAGAGCTTTCGATGGGAATGTCTGGCTATTTTGCGTGGGCGATTGCCGAAGGTTCTACGATGGTTCGAATCGGTTCGGCAATCTTTGGCCCGCGCGCATTTGTGTAGTATTAAGTTTTGTCTAGCTTCTGATTTTTATCTTTTACTTTTATTGCCGTTACGCATGCATAATCACATTGCGCAGCGAACCAATACCATCTACATGTACAATCGCTTCGTCGCCAGCGTGCAAAGTTCCTGCTGGATACGGCGTTCCTGTCAAAATCACATCTCCTGGAAGAAGTGTTGAGAAGCTTGAAATCGCAGCGATTTGCTCTGGAATACTGTGGATCAATCGCGCTGTGGTGCCGCTCGCCTCTGGCACATCTTTTCCATTAAGCGTAAATGAGATATGCGCATCTCGCCAATTTAGCTCAGTTGTAATCCATGGGCCTAGTGGGCAAGAAGTGTCAAAGCCCTTTGCGCGCGTAAACATTGGGTCGCTACCTGCGCAATCGCGCAAAGTTACGTCATTTACGCAAGTAAAGCCAAAAACATAGTCCATTGCCTTATCTACCGATACATTTTTGGCGATTTTGCCCATAACAACAGCCACTTCTGGCTCAAAATTCATATCGTTCGAAAAAGCAGGAATAACAATCGGATCGTCTGGGCCAATTACAGATGTGCTCGGCTTTGTAAAAATCACCATATCTGCAGCAGTATGCGACGCGGCCGCAGCAGAAGATGCGCGCTCTTCAGCAGAACGCGTATCGTAGTTTTTTGCCAATCCGTAGACTTTTGAAGGAATCACTGGCGCAAGCAGGCGCACGCCATCGGCATCTAACTCGTAGCGCTTGCCTGTTGGCTTAACTCCCTGAGGGCTTAATGGATGACCTTCCAGCGCTACTAAATAATCCTTGCCGTCTGCTTCGTCTTTTTGAACAAACGCATATTGAGGAACTTCATTATAGGAAAAACGTGCAATTCTCATATTTTTAAGATTACGACATATTTAATACTTATTTATTTTTGATATTTATTTATTTTTTGATATTTGACTGACGACTTTGCAATTGATGAATTTGATATGGAAAAGTCGCAAGCAACCGTTGTATAAGAAAACGCCACAAACATCTTGAAAACAAAACTTGAGTGTAGTAGACTCAAGTTTTAGAAATTGACAGAATGTGGTTTGAGTGCAATCGCAAAAAGTGCACGCAAATCACCTAAAATCCGCTAGATAGCGGTGCAAATGGGGGTAAATATGGAACAAAAATTTACGACCTTAGCGCAAGATGCATTAAGTGATGCTGTGCAAAGCGCGGCGGCAGCTGGCAATGCGCAAGTAGATACGTTACATTTGGCAGATGCTTTACTTCGCCAAGAACAAGGCGTTGTGCGTGCGCTTATTGCTCAGGCGGGGGCGGACGCACAACAAATCGGTTCTGAAATTCGCAATGCATTAGTGGCATTGCCTTCATCTACTGGCTCTACTACGACTAAGCCAGACGCAAGTCGTCAACTTTTGGCCGCGCTAAGCCAGTCAGAAAAAGAAATGCGCTCAATGGGAGACGAATACGTTTCCACGGAGCACATGCTTATCGGCATAGTTGCAAGCGCGCCGAATGCTGTCGCGGATATTTTCAAAAAGCACAATGTTTCTGCAGATGCGTTGCGAAAAGCTGTGCCAACTGTGCGTGGAGGTGCGAAAGTTACCAGCCCAGATGCAGAAGGCAACTACAAAGCGCTTGAAAAATATTCGGTTGATATGACTGCGCGCGCTCGCGAGGGAAAGCTTGACCCTGTGATTGGGCGCGATCAGGAAATTCGTCGCGTGATTCAAATTCTTTCTCGACGCACGAAGAACAATCCTGTGCTAATTGGCGAGCCGGGCGTTGGTAAAACGGCAGTTGTAGAAGGATTGGCTCAACGAATTGTTGCAGGGGATGTGCCTACGACATTGCAAAACAAGCGTCTTATCAGTCTCGATTTGGCTTCGATGGTTGCAGGTTCGAAGTATCGCGGCGAATTTGAGGAACGCTTAAAGGCAGTGTTGAAGGAAATCCAGCAATCGGACGGTCAAATTATTACGTTTATTGACGAAATTCACACTGTTGTTGGCGCAGGATCTGCAGAAGGTTCAATGGATGCTGGCAATATGCTTAAGCCAATGCTTGCGCGAGGTGAGCTGCGCTTGGTTGGCGCAACTACGCTTAACGAGTATCGTGAGCATATTGAAAAGGATTCCGCTCTTGAGCGCAGATTCCAGCAAGTATTCGTTGGCGAGCCATCTGTTGAAGATACGGTGACGATTTTGCGCGGACTTAAGCAACGTTACGAAGCGCACCACAAGGTGACGATTAGTGACGATGCAATCGTAGCTGCAGCAACGCTTTCAAACCGCTATATTACTGGCAGACAGCTTCCAGATAAGGCGATTGATTTGGTGGATGAAGCGGCAGCTCACTTGCGTATGGAGCTTGATTCTCAGCCAGAAGAGATCGACGAATTGCAGCGCAAAGTTACGCGTCTTGAAATGGAAGAAATGCAATTAAAGAAAGCGGAAGATGCTGCTGCTAAAGAACGCTTAGAAAAGTTGCAAGAAGAATTAGCTAACTCGCGCGAAAAGCTTGCTGGTTTGAAGGCGCGTTGGGATGCGGAAAAGGCTGGCCACAACAAGGTTGGTGATTTGCGAGCGCAACTCGATGCTAAGCGCGTAGAAGCCGACAAATTCACGCGCGAAGGCAATTTGGAACAAGCAAGCCGTATTTTGTATGGCGAAATTCCAAGCATTCAAAAAGCTTTGGAAGAAGCGGAGTCTGAGGCTGCTAATGCTAAGAGTGAAGCGAAAGAGCCAATGGTTCCAGACCAGGTTGATGCTGATTCTATTGCTGGAGTTGTTAGCGAATGGACTGGTATTCCTGTTGGTCGCTTGATGCAAGGCGAAAATGAGAAGCTGCTAAACATGGAAAAGGAGCTTTCTAAGCGTGTGGTTGGTCAAAGCGAAGCAATTCAGGCTATAGCGGATGCTGTGCGCAGAAGCCGTGCTGGAATTGCAGACCCGAATCGTCCAACTGGTTCCTTCTTGTTCTTGGGTCCTACTGGCGTTGGTAAGACGGAGCTTGCGAAGGCTCTTGCTGACTTTTTGTTTGACGACGAGCGCGCAATGGTTCGCATTGATATGAGCGAGTACATGGAAAAGGCTTCCGTTTCGCGTCTAATCGGTGCTGCTCCTGGTTACATTGGCTATGAGGAAGGCGGCCAGCTTACTGAAGCTGTGCGACGCCGCCCGTATTCTGTAGTGCTTTTTGACGAAGTTGAGAAGGCGCATCCAGAAGTATTCGACGTTTTGTTGCAGGTTTTGGATGATGGTCGTTTGACTGACGGCCAGGGTAGAACGGTTGATTTTACGAATACGATTTTGATTATGACATCAAACTTGGGTTCGCAATTCCTTGTGCAAGAGGGCTTGGACGATGCTGCTAAACGCAAGGCTGTTATGAATGCTGTTCACGCTGAGTTTAAGCCAGAGTTCATTAACCGTTTGGATGAGCTTGTTATGTTCCATCCGTTGAGCCGCGAAGAGCTTGGTGGAATTGTGGATATTCAAGTTCGTCAAGTGGCTGCACGCTTGAGTGATCGCCGTATTAGCTTGGATGTGAGTGATTCTGCTCGCGCTTGGCTTGCGGAGCATGGCTATGATCCAGTTTATGGTGCTCGTCCGTTGCGCAGATTGGTTCAAACGGAAATTGGCGATCAGCTTGCGCGATTGTTGCTTTCTGGCGATGTGCATGATGGCGCTCGCGTAGTTGCGGATTGTGAGAATACTAGCGACCATGTAACTCTCAAGATTGCGTAGTGCCTGCATTCTTTAATGTAGTCAAATAATGTAGTCAAATAAAACGAAGCGTGCTGTTTGTTGGATTATTTTCCAGTAGACAGCGCGCTATTTTTGTATCTGAATAAAAAATATTTGTAGAATGAACTTGAAATAAAAAGGTGGATTTCCCACTTAATTTTTCGAGTTATTGCTGATAATTGGCATTATAGGATATGCGTATCTTTTAAAATTTTAATTGGTTTTTGTAAAAATCTCTTTTTTTTTTATGTTGAATTCTTATAGAATAAGCGTACGTATTCAGGGCTGAATACGTTATGAAGCAGATTGAAAATGGAGATACGAATATGTTCGCAAAGAAAGGATTTGCAATAGTTCGCTTGCTGCTATTGTTTATGCTATGCCAATGTCAGCTTATGCTCAGATGAGTGGTTCTGTAGTTGGAATAGACAGAGAAAATATACGAAGTTGTAGGTAAGTAGTCTAGTTATTAAGTGGTGAGATATGCAAGAATCATATACGGGCTCAGATGTTCAACTTGTTAATGTGAATTTTTCGTATGGGAAAAAACAAATTTTGCATAATCTTTCTATAGATTTATCTTTTGGTATATGTGGTCTTTTGGGGCCAAATGGTGCTGGGAAAACTACTCTGCTTAACGTTATAGCGACTATTTATGCTCCCTCTAGTGGAAAACTTTTTGTTCATGGCTTTGACGTAACTGATCGTGCGGAAAGGGCTAAAGCTCGGTCAAATATTGGTTATTTGCCACAATCATTTGAACTTATGAATGCATCGAGTGTGTTAAAAAATGTTCAATATGCCGCATGGGCGCGAGGTCTATCGTGGAGTGCTGCGTATCAAGCTGCTTGGAATGCTCTCAAACAGGTTGGCTTGGAAAAACAAGCACATCGCATCGTTGCTAAAATATCAGGAGGTCAGCGTCAGCGTGCTGGTATTGCTTGTGTGATTGCTAGTCAGCCTGCAGTACTAATACTTGATGAGCCTACTGTTGGTTTAGATCCTGAGCAGCGTATTGATATTCGTAATTTTCTTAAGTCTTATTCGCAAAAGCATACTGTTATTGTCAGTACACATTTAGTAGAAGATTTAGCAGTAATTGCGGATCGGGTTATAGTTCTTAATGAAGGAATTATATTGCTTGATGGGAAAATGGATAATCTTCTTCAATATGCTAATCGTGAAGATCTTATGGTAACTCCATGGGAATCAGGGTATAGGCATTTGCTATCTAAATTTCATAAAAATTAGTAGTAGCAGTAACTGGATATGTATAGTTTCTTATTTCGTTAATGTGGTAGCAAGTAGGGATGTGATTAAATATGCGTCAATATTCTAACTTTTTAACTGAATTCGGATTTTTTACGAAAAGTCATAAGAAGTGCACGATTGTTTCACATATTATGTCCCCATTATCTCTAATAAGCAGTTGTATTTTTAGCTTATTTTTGATTGCATATCCTATTTTTTTGGGTGTGGCAAATTTTTTAGCGCATAATAATAATTATGCGCTTTGGTTAAGAATTGATGTCACGTGGATGCATTGTTTGTCTGATATTGTTGCTTGCATTTTTGGCGCATGGTGTTCATGTAAAGCTTGCTCGCCCAGATGTTTGGTTAATCCTGCGTGGTGTGCAGGAAAATCAGCCAGTCGTTACGCTATTCCTATATTAAAAGGCGCTATACTGTGCAGTTTGTTATATTGCGTAAGTATATTGCCAACAGTAATTCAGAGTGATGTAAATATTGCAAATTTCCCGTATTTTCCACTATTATGTGGAGGCGTGACGCCAAGTGCATTTTTTGCAATTGGTTTTACTTTAGGAGTAATTATTGGCAATCGTTGGGCAATTGTATTCTCAGCTTTATTATCTTTTGCAATAATTTGGTGCTGTATTTATGGCGTCATTATAATGCGTAATGGCACCATACCTCAAGGAGATATTTTTCTTAGATATTGGGGTAGTAGTTTATACGCAATACTTCCAGTGTCGGATGCTGGTATTGGTGCTGAGCCTGGTTTGCGAATGAACCCATGGTTGGTGACTTTGCGCATATTCTTTGTATGTGTTGTTATCGTTTCATGCATTCTTTGTTGCGCGCATATTAGATATTTTTGGCAAAAGGGATCTTATTGGTGCATAAAAGCAATAAGTCTTTCTTTAATTATGCCAATAGTGTGCGCTTGTTGTATAGCTATGTGGGGTCCAAAACCTTGGATTCGCTCTGGACCTTTTGTGCCTCAGTGTACGACGTTTAAAGATACTGCTTTTTCTGTTTGTGTACATCCTGAAGAAGCTTATATTCGTAGACTTCGTGCTGTTAAACATTTGAAAACTGTTGCTTCTTGGTTTCCTAAGAATCAGAGAGATTCGCAAGGCAAAGGAATTGTGCTTGTGCTTGGAAATGCGTTTACTCCAACAAATACTGAAAAATCTTGGAATCTTACTAATAGTGGTTTAATAAAGTTACATAATCTTAAAGCTACTGTTATTCAACAACAAACAGATACATTTGTTAGGCGTTCTGAGAAATATGGTGATATGACTGGTGTCGCTCAAGAAGTGTTACAAAGATTTGTGCCTGCAAAATGTGCATCAAGTGCTATGAAAGAAGTATATGTAAAAAAGAATCTTGATTCAAACGCTTCTGTTACAGCATTTTTGCTTGCTCAGCTTCCTTCTCGTATAAGTAATGATGTGTATGGGTCATATGGATTTATTCCAGGTGAGGCAAACGATAAAGTGGCTATGAGTATTAATAATGCTGATGATGCTAAGCTGAAACAATTTGTAAAAAATCATGTTAAAGAACTTAATCAATGCCTCATAACTCCACAACAAGTCTTATCGGAACTTGGTGATAAGCATGAAAAATAATTTTCGCGCTTGGCTTGAAGGTAGGCATTATATTGTTGCAATCGTTGCAATCTTATTGTCCGTAGTCCTTCCCTCTTTAATGCTTGTTATATTCAGATCATTTGTAACGCAGTTGCCAGTTTATGTTGGTTATATTTGTTTGCCAGATTCTGCTAATGTGCATAATGCGGTAGAAGGTATAACGTTTCAATGTCAATCTGGTAGTAGTGTTGTTAATTTTGTTGTTCCTCTGTATGAAGTTATTGTAGTTGGGTTTATTGCCGCGGCATTCGTTTGCCTTGCTCCGATTATGGTATCGTGGGAACGTTTCGTGATGAAAAGGTTGCGAATATATGCATTGAGTGCTGCTTTATTGTGTTTGTTTGTTTCATTCGGCGCTTCAGTGTTAATTGTTCGTATAATTGACTTGCAGTTATTGAGTACATTGCAGATGATTTTAGGTAATGCTTGGATTGATATTGTGCTCATAATGATTGGATTAGCCTGTTTTGGAAGGTTTTACGGCCTTGCATTTGGCGTCTTTTTAGCGGTGATGAACATTGCCACACAAGGTTTGCAAAGTAAAATTGGGTTGATTTTGCGATGGTATCCTTCTGGAACTTTGCCTGTAATTCCTGGACAATCCATATTGTTATATGTCGTTGTTGTGCTTACTGTAATTGCAGTTTGCCTATGGAGTGGCACGTGTGGACGTGGATTGCTTTATTTTGAACGTGCTTAAAAGACGTGTTGAATTATGTTTCAAAAGTCGAATCAATAGTGTTTAATAGAACGTATGTTCGATAATATTGTGATGCTTGTTTTAATGGTGGTTGCTGTAGCAATAACCGCTGTTATTGTGCTGGCTATTGTTAAGCACAACTCTGGAACGCAAGGCGCTAATGGCGTAAACCAACGCGAATTTAACGAATTGCGCTCGCAGTACGAGCAAGCGCGCGCTCAAGCGCAAGAAAATGGCAATCAGGCTATACGGTATCGCACACAAGCAGAGCAGCTTGCTGAACGATTGAAATTTGTTGAGTCTGAGCTGTTAAAAGCACAGCAAGCAGAACAATTGCGAGTGAATCGCGAAGAACAATTGCGCGCAGAGCGAGAAGAACGCGAACGATTAAATCGTGAAAAAACTTTGAAAGAGCAAGGTAAAGTCTTGGAAGCGCTTGCTCCAGTAAAAGATAATCTCGAAGCTTTGAAGAATAAAGTTTCGCAGATTGAAGAAGGGCGTAAGCAAGAAATGGGTGTGCTGAGCACTCAGCTTAAAGGCTTAAGCGAGCAGCAAACAAGGCTTGACCGCGAAACTAGTTCGCTTTCTGCAGCATTGCGAAATAATAAGGTTCGCGGAGCTTGGGGCGAGGCTCAACTAAAAAATATTGTGGAATCTGCAGGTTTGCTTGAGCATGTTGATTTTGATACGCAAGTTGTTGTAACGGGAGTAAATGGCGAACAGCAGAGGCCAGATATGGTTGTGCATCTGCCAGGAGGCAAAACAATTCCAGTTGATGCAAAAGTTCCGTATGCGGATTATCAGCGTGCTTGCGAAATCCCAGATAACGCAAGTGACGAAGAATTAGCTAGAAGGAGCGAGCTTCTAAAAGCGCACGCTAAGGCTTTGCGAGAACACGTTAGAGTGTTAGGAGCTAAAGCATATTGGCAGGCTTTTGAAACAGCACCAGATTTTGTAGTTGCATTTATTCCAAACGAAGCATTGCTTCAGGCGGCTCTTGAGGCGGATCCAACGCTTATGGATGATGCCTTTGCGCAAAAAGTAGCACTCACTTCTCCAGTGACTTTGTGGGCTGTGCTTAAGTCTGTTGCTTACGCATGGCAGCAGCAAAGTCTTACAGATGACGCAAAAGAACTTTTCGATTTATCTCGAGAATTGTACGATCGCTTTGCTGTTCTTGGAGAAAATGCTTCAAAACTTGGCGTATCTTTGGCAAGAACAGTTGCAGCTTACAATAAGTTTGCTTCTTCGCTTGAGTCTAGAGTGTTGGTGACAGCGCGTAAACTTCAGAAGTTAGATCAAAGTAAAGTTATTGCTTCAATAGATCTTATAGATTCTGATAAAGCTGATGTTAAAGAGCTGAGCGCTCCGGAAGTATCAGTAGAAGATCGTTAAGCATAAAATATCAAAGCATAAAAAATTGAACAACTCTAACGCTAAGGAGTGCAAAATGACAGAATTACAAGAAGAGCGCGCGGAACTTAAGCGCATGCTTTGTGTGGATATGAGTGCGAAACCATTTAGTGAACTGTTTTCTGTTACATTTGCTCAGCGCGGCTCCAAGTTGGTTGGTGATGTTCTTTTTGATGCAATTGAGAAAGCTGGGTATTCGTTAGAACGCGATGTTGACGCAGTTGGAGCGTTAACTGCTGCTGCAGTGCCTATGGTTTTTGCGCTTATTCATGCTGCAGAACGTAAAGGAATTGCACTCGACGGCTTTGTTATGGATTTTGTTTTCCCTGCAACAAAAGGTCCGTCAGTTAAAGGCAAGCGAGTATTGTTACTTGACTCTTGGCTTTCTGAAAAATCGTATGTTCAAACTTCTTCGCTTGTGACTTTACGACACGGAAATGAATTAAGTCTTGATTTTGGCATTGTTAATCAGCAAGGCGCGCAAATTCTTGCTATAGTTGCATTAATTGGTGGTGTTGACGCCGACGAACAAGGCACAAGGCATCTTCAATTAGTAAATCCAATAAGTGAGGAGAGTACTAAAATGGCATTTGTTCAAGCTTTCGGTGAAGAAGAATTACGCGCAGATGCAGAACACGAAGATTGCTGCAACGATCATTGCTGTGGCGGTCATTGCGAGGTTAAATGCACGGGTGATTGTGCTCATGATGGTTGCACTGAGCCATGCTGCGAGGACAATTGCTGCGGTGGCCATTGCAAAGTAGAGTGCACGGGTGATTGTGCTAACGATGGTTGCACTGAGCCATGCTGTGAAGATAACTGCTGCGGTGGTCATTGCAAGTCAGGTTGCACAGGCGATTGCGCAACTGACGGCTGCCAAGATTAGTTGCAATTACTAGCTGCCAATACTAAGAAAAAGTATTAAACGGAGCAAAACTCACACATGCACGAACCGAATCCAATTACTTTGGCTGCAAAAGCTTCCGATGAGCCAGAATTTCGACCTATAGGAGTTGGCCCATGGGAAGACGAGCATCCAGGTGAACCTCGTCCAGATAATCCAGAATCGCCAAATTATGATGCGCGGTTTAGTACTGAATTACTAGACGAAGGCGACCAGCGTAACGTTTTAGACCGTTACCGGTACTGGAAAGTAGAAGCCATAAAAGCGGATCTTGATTCTAAAGGTCGTCATGAGTTTGAAGTAGCTGTAGAAAATTGGACTCACGATTTCAACATAGGCTCTATGGTTCGCACTGCAAACGCGTTTACTGCGAAAAAAGTGTATATCGTAGGGCCTCATAAATGGAATCGTAAAGGCTCGTTAATGACCGAGCTTTACCAATACGTTGAGTGCTGCCCAACTATTGAAACTCTAGTAACTAATTGGCGCGAAAATATAGCACAAGAAGCGAAAGAAGCGCATCAACTTTTGCTTAAAGCGCAAGCAGAAGGCAATATAAAGGCCGAAAAAATCGCAAATATTAAGGAACAAGACGCTAAAAACGCGCGCGTTATAGCGCTTGATATTATTCCAGGCGCTGTTGCTATGGAAAACTACAAGTTCCCTAAACGTTGCCTTATGCTTTTTGGTGCGGAAGGTCCAGGTCTTTCTAAAAAAGCACTAGAGATGGCGGATGACGTTGTTTATATTTCGCAATTCGGCTCTGTTCGCTCGCTAAACGCAGGAGCTGCTGCGGCTGTTTCCATGCACGCGTGGATTGCGCAACATGCATCACCAAATTGCTGATAAAGCTACAAACAAGCGAATATAAACAAACAATCACAAATAAACAATCGCATTACAAAACGCAGCAGCCTGTACTCATAAACGCTTACATTTGATGTTTATTTTTTCTATTTGTGATATTGTTAATTTATGTTAGAATTCCAACATATTACAAAGCGTTTTGGCGCAAAAACAGCGCTTAACGACGTTTCTTTCGTCGCAGAAGACGGCAAAGTCACTGGCTTTTTAGGACCTAATGGCGCTGGTAAATCTACTACTATGCGTTGCGCATTAAATCTTATTCATGCCAATAGCGGCACTTCTCTTATTGACGGAAAAGAATACACAAAAATCGCATCCCCAATGACAGAAGTTGGCGCAGTTCTTGACGCAAAGTCTGCTCACAGAGGCCGAACGGCATACAATCACTTGTATTCGCTGGCTTTAACTCACGGAATATCAAAAAAGCGCGTTGACGAAGTGATTGATATTACTGGATTATCAAGTGTTAAAACCCGCAAAGCAGGATCTTTCTCGCTCGGTATGAGTCAGCGTCTTTCGATTGCTGCAGCACTTTTAGCGGATCCGCACAATCTTATTTTGGATGAGCCAATTAACGGTTTGGATCCAGAAGGCGTTAAGTGGGTTCGCGAATTATGCAAGTATTACGCGAGCGAAGGCCGAGCAATACTACTTAGTTCGCACTTAATGAGCGAAGTTGCGCTTACTGCAGATAATCTTGTGATTATTGCTCATGGCGAAATTTTGGAGCGCACAACAGTACAAGATTTTGTTGACGCACATTCTCAGCACGCTGTGCGACTTGTAACTCCAGAAGGCGAAAAACTAAAGTCTGTGCTTGCTCAAAACAATCCTGAATGCAAGATTTTGCAAGATACTCGCACTCCTCAAGACGTTCAAGAAGGCGAGCTTTTTAGAATAACAGGATGTGAGCTTAATCAGCTTGCTCGCGAAATTGCGGATAATCAAATTTTGGTATATCAGCTAAATCAAGAGCACGCATCACTTGAGGAAGCATATTTGGCTCTTACGCATGGCCAGGAGCAGTACGTTACTAAGACTGTTCCTAGCAGCGATTTAAAGCCAGACAGCAAGCAGCATGCAGAGCAATCTAACAATAAGGAGAGTGCAAAATGAGTGAGCAAGTAGCAAATCAACAAGTGCAATCTTCTGAGTCCAACGCACGCCAATCCAACGCGTACAAAACAGGCCGCAGCATGAACGCTCAGCACTTACGCCTTACATTCATGCACACGCTTAAATCTGAGATTGTTAAGTTGCGCGGACTTTCATCCACCTGGTGGTGCATGGCATTAGCTATTGTTTTGCCAGTAATCTTTAGCTTTATTATCGCGATTGTGCAAAAAGCAATGTCTAAAGTTGACATTAAGAATGGAGCAAATCAAGGTAGATCAAGCGCTGCAATTACTGTTGGGCCGAGCAATAAAGGCAGCCTTATTGCATCTCAAGATAGCATTTTCCACTTAGTTATTAGTTTTGCTTCTGTATCTTTGATTGTTTTGTCGATTTTTGCAGTGCTCGCTGTAACCGCGGAACATTCTACGACTTCAATTCAGGCTTCTCTTACTGCCGTACCTCGAAGGGGTATGTTCTTTACGGCTAAGTTTATTGCGGTTGCAATCTACGTTTTTGTAGTGCAACTTATTGCAATGGCAGTTTCGCTAGGCGCTGCAGAATTAGCCTTTATAGGAGATAGCACTTCTGGATTATCTGGAAGCAACGCGTGGAAATTGCCTCTTACGCTGTTCCTTGGCTCTCCTGCAATTATGGTTGTTGTAGCAGCAATGGCGTACGGTTTTGGCATGATTTGCAAGTCAACTGCTGGCGGAATTATGTGCGTTATTGGAGCCGTGATGATTTTGCCTAGTGTTGTTAGCATTATTATGTTTGCGAGCAATTTCGCGAAGTGGAATTCAATACTTATTCAGATTTTGCCAGCCGCAGCGGTGGAGAAATTCTTGGGCAGCTCCCCTAACTCGGGTGCACAGCTTCCACCAAATGCATATATTTTCACATGGTGGCAATCAGGCTTGGTGGTTCTCGCTTGGGGCGTAGTCATGTATGCAATTGGCCACGTTGTTGAAAAGCATCGCGATATCTAAAATATTTAAATATTCTGCAAATAATTTTGTAAAAACAATAAGGGCTTTACTCTGTAGATTCAAAAGATTTAACTACAAGATAAAGCCCTTTTTGTATTCACTTATATTTAATTTATTATTTATTAAATTATCTTTATTAAGTTATTTTTTGAAATTGTGATAAGTATCAGTCGTTCTTCACAGTTTCAGCAACTCGTGGCCACAAGGTTGTACCCCAGTTCTTGATTGTGCGCTGGCGAACCAGTGGCAAATCGGAACGGTCATACACTGTACGCCATGGTTCCCAAGCCAAGCCGGTCTTCTCAACAAGCTTGATGCGGAGATTGCGCACATTGCCCTTGAACTGAATAGTTGTGTTGAAGTGAGCGGTGCGATACTTGCCGTTGCCTTCCCAAGCGCGAGAACGCACGTAAGGGGTGCCGTCAATTTCGGTGCCATACTCATCCCAGTAGATGTAGTAACGAGCTACGTAAGCTCCACGGTGATCCAAAGTCAAGTAGCCGTTGCGGTAAGAAGAAACCTTGGTTTCAACGTAATCGCTATTGGTTTGCAAAGTTGCTACTTCGTTATCCTTGACGAAGGAAGTGGTGTAAGCAATTGGAACTGCTGGGCTGGAGGTGCTTAAGTTGGCGCCTTCCTGAATCAAAGCCTTCAACGTATCGATGTTGCCGGTAACAACCTTGGCTGCACCGTTAGCGCTGCCGCCGAGAATCACAGCAGTTACAGAAGTGTTCTGCAAAATGCGATGGAACTCGGTGTTTGGCTTGATTTCAACACCCTTGATTGCAGCTTCAACAGCAGCCTGGAAATCGGTGCTCTTGCTGCGGGTGTCGAACTTTACGTACATTGAACGGCCGTAGGCCACATTGGACACATATACTGGTGGACGCTTGCTGTCTACTCCGCGGTTCTTCAAGTTTTCTGGTGTAGTGCATGGTGCGAAGAAGTCAGCTGGGCTGTCTGGTGCATCAACACTTACGGTGTAGTAAGTTTGCTTGAAGTTTACAATCTGCGTTTGCTTTTCGCCCTTGTGCACAGCATCGAAATCAATCTTCAGTGGTACGCCAATCTTGGCGAAATCAGCACCGAACTTAGCCTTAAGCTGGTTCATGCTTTGTGCGCTTGCAGAATCGTACTGCATGCGAGCTGCAACATGATGGCTTGCAGCATACTGTGCATTCCACTTAGAAACTAAGCTATTCACTGCGGAAGTTACAGAGCTCTTAGTTGGGCGCTGAACAGTTACAGCACTTTCGCCGCCGTGGAAGCCTGGCAAATCAACGCTCAATGTGATTGGAGCGCGGTTCGCGGAAATCAGGCTTGGCATATTGTCCATCAAATTCTGGTCAGCGCGGAACAGCGCACCTGGGTATACGCGGTCATTATTGGCGGAAGTAACCGACAAATTTGAAGTTGTATTGGTGATGTTCTTCTTTTGGTGCTCGACGACGACGAATTCGCCGCCTTTGTCGAAGCTGTCGCTGGAGAACTTGTTGTCAATGGTTTCGCCATGACGGGCGAGAATGTTTGTTTTATCGTATTGCAAATCCCACAAATAATTATTCAGAGAATCCTTCTTGGCTGCGCAAGATGCAGTTGGCTCAGAATCCTTAGCTGCAGGAGCGGCCATTGCTGGTGCTGCTAAGCATTGTGGAATAATAGTTGCGCCTGCAAGCAACAACATTGCTGCATTACGGTAGAACTTTGTGTTATTCATATGTGTCCTTCAATTTTATATTTTATGTTATTTTTTATGAGATACCGTAACTTATTTGCTTCTATGCATGGAATGCTTCGCTGCATTAGCTTAATATCTCATAGCATTTAATTATTACATGCTTTTTTATTTCTGGGATAGTGGAATAAAACAAATTTTTTTATTCTGCAAATAAACGTATGAAGAAGGTTGGAATGCCAACATTCTTTTATTGAATTATTTCCATTTCATGGCGTGTTGACATGCATAGACCCTCGTTTTCACATATTTTATACTCGTTAATTTTATGAAAACTGTATGTGATAATAATTGTTATTTCGCTTATTGTCTCACTAATAAAATTTTTTTAATATTACACATAATTTTCCCTAGAAAATATGGATCGACAATCATGTTCTAAAATTGGGAAAATATTTCTACAGTAACGTGTGTAAATCTTTTATCAATATTGCTTTTTTCTTCTATAAGAAGGTCACGCATCACACATATAGTTGAGGTTATGCCTACATTCACACGCGAAGAAATTGAGCATCTGGGCGTTCTATCTCAGATTGCTTTAAGCGACGAAGAAATCAGTCGCTTGCAAGGCGAATTAAACGTCATTGCAGAATCTATTAATAAAGTGCAGGAAGTTGCTGGCGAAGATGTGCCACCTACTGCAAATCCAGTGCCTCTTGAAGCGTATTTGCGACCAGACGAGCCTGCTACACCTTTGACTCAAGAAGAAGCTCTTTCTGGTGCTCCTAGAAGTGAGTCTGGCATGTTTGTAGCGCCTCGAATTTTGGGGGAGGAATAAAACATGACTAATACTCAAGATTTAGTAAAACTTTCTGCTGCCGATATGGCAAAGGCTGTAAAAGCTAAAGAAGTTTCTAGCCGCGAGCTTGTTGAAGCTCACTTGGCAGTAATCGAAGCAGCCGAACCAGAAATTAAAGCATTCTTACACGTTTCTGCAGATATTGCTCTTGAGCAGGCAGATGCTTTTGATGCTAAGAACGCTAAGGGTGAGACTGAAGGATTGCCTGAGCTTGCAGGCGTTCCAATTGCCATTAAAGACATGATTGTTACTAAGGGCATTCCAACCACTGCAGCATCTAAGATTCTCGAAGGCTGGGTTCCACCTTACGATGCTACTGTTATTGAAAAGCTCAAGGCAGCTGGCATGCCAATTCTTGGCAAGACTAATTTGGATGAGTTCGCTCAAGGTTCTTCTACAGAACATTCTGCTTATCAAACTACTTGCAATCCTTGGGATACTGAGCGCGTTCCTGGAGGTTCTGGCGGCGGTTCTGCAGCTGCTGTTGCTGCATTCGAGGCTCCTATTGCTTTGGGTACAGATACTGGCGGCTCCATTCGCCAGCCAGGCGCTTTAACTGGTACAGTCGGCGCAAAGCCAACTTACGGCGGAGTCAGCCGTTTCGGTGCAATCGCTATGGCAAGCTCCTTGGATCAGATTGGTCCTGTTTCTCGTACCGTTCTTGACTCTGCGCTTTTGCAGGAAATTATCGGCGGCAACGATAGGCGCGATTCTACTTCTATTCCAGCTCCTGTTCCTCCAATGGCTCAGGCTGCGCGCGAGGGCGCTCGCCGCGATTTGAAGGGCTTGAAGGTTGGTTTAGTTAAGGAGCTTAGTGGCGACGGATTCCAGCCAGGCGTTGAAGCACGCTTTAATGAAGCTGTGCAATTGCTTAAGGATATGGGTGCAGAAGTAACAGAAGTTTCCTGCCCTCATTTCCCTTATTCTTTGGCTGCTTACTACATTATTATGCCTTCTGAAGTTAGCTCTAATTTGGCTCGCTACGATGGCATGCGCTACGGTTTGCGCGTAATGCCGCCAGCAGACAAGCCTCAGACTGCAGCAAACATGATGGCCGCAACTCGCGAAGCTGGCTTTGGCGACGAAGTAAAGCGCCGTATTATTCTCGGCACTTACGCACTTTCCGCTGGCTACTACGACGCTTGGTATGGCTCTGCACAAAAGGTTCGTACGCTTATTATTCGCGATTTTGAAGAAGCGTTTAATAAGGTAGATGTTCTTGTTTCCCCAACAAGCCCTACAACGGCATTTAAGTTTGGTGAGAAGATGAACGATCCACTTTCCATGTACATGAACGATATTGCTACGATTCCTGCAAACATGGCTGGCGTTCCAGCTTTGAGCCTCCCAGCTGGCTTAAGTGACGATGGTTTGCCTGTTGGTATTCAGATTATTGCTCCGCAATGCCATGATGAAAAGATGTACAAGCCTGCAGCAGCGTTGGAAGCAGCGCTCGAAGAAAAGTGGAGCGGCCCAATCTGGAAGTCGCTTAAAGCTGGCTGGCTCGATTCATTGGCTAAGTAAAGTGAAATAAAGCTTAAATAAGAAGGATTCTCATGGCTGAAAAACTTATGAAATATGCCGATGCTGTGGAGCAGTTTGACCCAGTTTTCGGCTTGGAAACTCACGTTGAGTTGAGCACGCGCACAAAGCTGTTCTGCCCAGCAGAAGTATCTTTTGGTGGCGAGCCAAATACTCAGCTAACTCCTGTAAGCCTTGGTTTGCCAGGCTCTTTGCCAGTTGTAAACAAGACTGCAGTTGATTACGCTATTAAGCTCGGTTTGGCGTTGCATTGCGAGATTGCTGAGTGGAGCCAGTTCGCTCGTAAGAACTACTTCTACCCAGATATGCCTCGCGACTACCAGATTTCCCAGTACGATAAGCCTACTAATGGCAATGGCTACTTGGATGTTGAGCTTGAAGATGGCACTGTATTCCGCGTTCCGATTGAGCGTGCTCACATTGAGGATGATGCTGGTAAGAATACTCACGTTGGCGGCGCTGACGGTCGTATTGAAGGCGCAAATCATTCTTTGGTTGATTACAATCGCGCAGGCGTGCCTTTAATCGAGATTGTAACTAAGCCAATCGAAGGTGCTGGCAGCCGCGCTCCAGAAATTGCTGGCGCATACATGCGCGCTATTCGCGATATTGTTCGCGCGCTCAACATTTCCCATGCTCGTATGGAGCAGGGCAATATGCGCGCTGACGTGAATGTTTCGCTTCGCAGAAAGCCAACCGATCCATTTGGTACGCGTTCCGAGACTAAGAATGTGAACACATTCCGCGGTATTGAAAAGACTCTGCAATATGAGATTCGTCGTCAGGCTGCTATTTTGAGCGAAGGCGGCGAGATTTTGCAGGAAACTCGTCACTGGGATGAGGCAACTCAGACTACTGCTGGCGGCCGCGTAAAGTCCGACGCTGACGATTATCGCTACTTCCCAGATCCTGATTTGGTTATGCTTCACATCACTAAAGAGCATATTGAGCGCATGAAGGCAGAAATGCCGGAAATGCCTCGCGAGCGCCGTAACCGTTTGCAAAGCGAATGGGGTATTAGCGATCTTGAAATGCGTGATATTTTGAACGCGGATGCTCTTGATTTGGTTGAAGAAACCGTTAAGGCTGGCGCAAGTGCGGCAGGTGCTAAGAAGTGGTGGCTTGGTGAGCTTGCTCGCGAAGCAAACACTCGTGGCGTGACTTTGGAAGAATTGCCTATTACTCCGCAAGATGTGGCGCAAGTTGAAAAGCTAATTGCAGACGGCAATCTTAACGATAAGCTCGCTAAGCAAACTGTTGCATGCGTTTTGGCTGGCGAGGGTAAGCCTGATGAAGTTGTTAAGAAGCATGGATTCAAGGTTATGAACGACGACGGCGCTTTGGAAGCTGCTGTTGACGCTGCTCTTGCTGCTGATCCTGAAGTTGCAGAAAAGCTTAAGGCTGGAAATATGAAGCCAATGGGTGCAATTATTGGCGCTGTTATGCGTGCGACTAAAGGTCAGGCTGATGCTAAAGCTGTTACTAAGATCGTGATGGCAAAGATTAAGGGCTGATTTAAATTTTAGTTAGATTAAAATTTAGCTAGAAAAGAATAGTTTATAGATGCACTTTTTGCATTTTATGCTTTGCGTTTTAACCTTGTGTTTTATAGCATTGTGTAAAGTGCAAAAAGTGTAATCTTATATTGTAGTTGCTTACGCATTTGTATTTTGCTTATGCTTTTTGTAGAACTTTTTGTAACGCAAGGTCAATTAGGTACAGGAAACAGGTGAATATGCAGGAAGTCAATGCTGACTCTACAAACTCTCGAGAGTTACCAGAAAGTATTGTAATTCCGTCAATACGTGGCGAGATGGCTCGTCTTAGGCAAGCAACCATCGAAGATTTAGCGAGGATGGATTCATTACATGCTTTTGATGGTGCGGCTGTTATAACTGGCAAGGATTCACAATCTGAACGTTCTATGGTTCATGCGTGGGTTGAGCGTTCTGTGCAGTGGTCTTTGGGCAATAATGATAAAAGTATGTCTGATTATGCTGGAGCTATTGGAGATGCGCAATCGCGCCCGACAATCGCATGGTCGATTGTGCCAGATTTTATTGATGACTCTAAAAATACCAATGGCGATATTATCGGAATGATTTTTTTGATTGACATTGATGGTTGGTCTAAATCCGCTAGAATTCAGGTGATTCTAGGACGCGACTATAGGGGACGCGGGTATTCCAGAGATGCAATGCCTAGAGTTATGACGTATGGTTTTGCTCCAGACACAGTTGGTTTAGCATTGCATAGGATTTGGGTTGGTGTTCCAGCAGCGAATACGCGTTCTCTTTCTGTTTATCAGTCTCTTGGTTTTGTAAAAACTGGAACAGCTAGAGATGCTTTGTGGGATTCGCAAAATCAAAAATATCAAGATTTTGTTGTTATGGACACTCTCGTGGATGAGTATGATGCCATTCGTTCTCTAGACGCTTTTGGTCTGCACGTTATTGAAGATAATCCTGGTGTTTGTGAAGCGTTAAGTGCACATGAGCATTCAATTGCAATACCTGTTAGCAAAGATAATTCCGACGAATCATGGCCGTATAATGCGGCTACAGTCAAAGAAGATTCTTCTAAACGCGCATGGTGGCGTATTATAGGACGCGGTCGTAAGCGTAACACTAATGGCAATAATGCGGAAGGGAAGCGATGAGCGCTGAAGATCTCGACAATTACGAAACTGACGCCGAGCTTGCGTTGTACAAGGAGTATCGTGACGTTATTAAGCTTTTTACGTACGTTGTAGAAACTGAGCGACGATTCTATTTGGCAAACAAGGTGGATTTTAACGTGCGTTCTGCAGGTCAAGATGTGTATTTTGACGTGCAATTAACAGACGCTTGGGTGTGGGACGTGTATCGCCCTTCGCGGTTTGTGAAAAACGTTCGTATTGTTACGTTTAAAGACGTAAATGTGGAAGAAGTGCAGAAAACAGATATCGATATTCCAGAATCTATCGCATGATAAGAGTATGCTAGTAAAGCTTATGTTTAGATTTTAATATAGATACGTGCTTGCAATTTTGCGATTTTGACTTTATAAAGCGTCTTTTAGGTATGGAGGAAAATTGACTGATACACAATCCCAGAAACAATCTGTAGTGATTATTGGTGGCGGTCCGGCAGGGTTGACGGCTGCGTGGGAGCTTGTAAAAGATGGTGGAAGTAATCGTTACGATGTAACTGTTCTTGAGGCATCTAAAGAGTTTGGCGGAATTTCTCGCACTGTAAAATACAACGGAAACCGTATGGATATTGGCGGTCACCGATTCTTCTCTAAAGATGATCGCATTATGCAATGGTGGCGAGATATGCTGCCGCTCCAAGGCGCTCCTTCTTACGACGACAAAAAACTTGGCAGACATCATGATTTAGAGGATGGCGGTCCAGATCCTGAAGTCGAAGATGAGGTTATGCTTAAGCGTCATCGCGTTTCTAGAATCTTCTGGAATCATCATTTCTTCGACTACCCTATCTCGCTTTCTGCGTCTACTTTGCGCTCTATGGGCTTTGTTCTTACTATGAAGGTTGGTTTTAGCTACCTTTGGTCTATGATTCACAAGTTGCCAGAAACTAATCTTGAGAACTTTTATATTAACCGTTTCGGTAAGAAACTTTATTCAATGTTCTTCGAGGGCTATACCGAGAAGCTTTGGGGTAGGCATCCAAGTCAGATTTCTGCAGATTGGGGTGCTCAGCGAGTTAAGGGTTTGAGCATTGTTGAAGTTTTGAAGAACGCTGTTTCAAAACTTATGCCTAAGAGTAAGGCGGATCAGAAGGAAGTTGAAACTTCGCTGATTGAAGAATTCTGGTACCCTAAGCTTGGTCCAGGTCAGCTTTGGGAGACTGTTGAACGCCGTTGCCGTGAAAATGGCGCTACTGTTTTAACAGATGCAAAAGTTGTGGCGATTAAACAGTGCGACGGTAAAATTTCTAGTGTTGTCGTTGAAAATCAAGATGGTTTGCAGCAAGAGCTTCATGCGGATCAGTTTATTTCTTCTATGCCAATAAAAGATTTGGTTGCAGCTATTGAGCATGGCGCTGAAGGAAATGAGTCCGTGCAGGTTCCATCCGAATTACAACGAGTTGCTAAAGGCTTGCCTTACCGTGATTTTGTAACCGTGGGACTTCTTGTTAAGCGTATGCGTTTGCGTAATACGACTGATATTCCAACGTTAGGTAATCCTCCTATTGTGCCTGACTGCTGGATTTATGTGCAGGATCCAGGATACAAAGTTGGTCGTTTGCAAATCTTTAACAACTGGAGCCCATATCTTGTTAAGGATGTTGACAACACTGTATGGATTGGTCTTGAATACTTCTGCAATGAGGGCGATGATTTCTGGAATATGAGCGACGAAGAGGCTCGTAAATCTGCGATTGATGAGCTTACTCGCATGCAGGTTATTGATGGCGAAGATGATGTTTTGGATGCTCATCGTGAGCGTGTTCCAAAGGCTTATCCAGCTTACTTCGATACTTATGCTCAGATGCCTGAGCTTGTTAAGTATTTGGATGGTTTTGGTAATTTGTATTGTGTTGGTAGAAATGGTCAGCATCGTTACAATAATCAGGATCATTCTATGGCTACTGCTATTGAAGCCGTGTCTAATATTAACAGTGGAAAACAGTCTAAAGATAATGTTTGGTCTGTTAATACAGAGAAGTCATATCACGAAAAGAAGTAGCGCTTTTTCTTTTTGCCACGCCGTGTTGTTGTGAGTCGCATGAGTGTAGTAGCATACATTTATCAGCGGTTAAGTCACATTGTTATGTGCTTATCGTTGTATTCACAACGGATTTTTCCGAAATCTTCCATGTAAAGCTCCAAGTAGTTTGTTTCTTGGGGTCAGGGAAAGGTATAACTGTGGCAACAAGCCAAAATCTTGATGATATGAAGCTTTCTGAGCTTAAGGATCTTGCGAAGCAAATGGGTCTGCGCGGTACGTCTACAATGCGCAAGCCAGATTTGATTGCTACGCTTACCGCTGCGCGAAATGGTGGGGATGCGCCAGCAGGAGTTAGCGTACATGTTCCTAAAAGCATTGTTAGGGATAGTCGTTCGTCGCTTAATGATGGGGATGATTCTAAATACGATTCATCTTCATCTTTTAGGTCGCGTCGCAATTTTGGTGACGATAGTGGTGAGTCTGCTCGCAAGTCTGCCGATGAGGATTTGTTAGAAAATCTCGGCTTGCCTGATTCTGTTGAATCTTCTGAATCTGATGAATCCGAAGATTCAAATAGAAGCGGTAAGTCTAGGCGTCGTCGTGAGTTTACGCGTGATAATCAATCTCAGCGTCGTCGTCAGTCTGATTTTAAAGATAATTATCGCGGAAATAACTCGGATGATGCAAATGATTCGGAAGATGATTTAGATCAGATTCTTGCTACTTTGCCAAGTGAAAAGTCTTCTGATTCTAACGCAAATCGTGATTCTGAATCTCGCAGGCAACGCGGAGCTTCGCGTTCTAATGGCGATGACGATTATGATGCGCATTCAGATAGGAATGACAGATATCAACGCCGTATGCGTGGTCGTGGACGCGATAGGGATGATTACGATTCCCGCTCGGATCGCTCTGATCATTTAGAGCGTGAAGATCGTCCTGCGAGGAATGATCGTTCTGATCGCAATGATATTCGTGAAGATCACGAGTCTCGTGAATCAGTTTCTCGTAGAGAGGAACCAAAAGAAGAGCTTGTTCCAGTTGCTGGTATTGTAGATGTGCTTGAATCTTATGCGTTTGTGCGCACTTCTGGATATTTGCCTGGTCCAAATGATGTTTATGTTTCTATGAGCCAAATCAAAAAGTATGGTTTGCGCAAGGGAGATGCGGTTCAAGGCTCTATTCGCGCTCCTCGCGAAGGTGATCGTAGGAATCAGCGCCAAAAGTTTGTTCCTTTGCAAAGCGTTGACAGCATTAATGGCATGAGCGTAGAAGATGCTCAGAATCGTCCGCAATTCGCTAAGCTCACGCCTTTGTATCCGCAAGAGCGCTTAAAGCAGGAGACTACGCCAAATCGTATGCTTGGCAGAATCATTGATCTTGTGGCTCCTATTGGTAAGGGTCAGCGTGGTTTGATTGTTTCGCCTCCTAAGGCTGGTAAAACAATCACTTTGCAGAATATTGCTAACGCGATTGCTGTTAATAATCCAGAAGTGCATTTGATGGTTGTTCTTGTAGACGAGCGTCCAGAAGAAGTTACCGACATGGAGCGCACTGTTCAAGGCGAGGTTATTTCTTCTACATTTGACCGTCCAGCATCAGACCACACTACTGTTGCGGAGCTTGCGATTGAGCGTGCTAAGAGACTTGTAGAGCTTGGCCAAGATGTTGTTGTTCTTCTTGATTCTATGACTCGTCTTGCTCGCGCATACAATATTGCTGCTCCTGCATCTGGTCGTATTCTTTCGGGTGGTGTAGATGCTCAGGCGCTTTACCCACCTAAGAAGTTCTTTGGTGCTGCTCGAAACATTGAAAATGGCGGTTCTTTGACTATTATTTCTTCCGCTTTGGTGGAAACTGGTTCAAAGATGGATGAAGTTATTTTCGAAGAGTTTAAGGGCACTGGAAACATGGAGCTTCGCTTGAGTCGTGATTTGGCAGATAAGCGCTTGTTCCCAGCCGTGGATATTAATTCTTCTGGCACGCGCCGCGAAGAGTTGATTACTCCTGCTCAAGAATTGCCTATTATTTATCGCTTGAGGCGACTATTTGGCGGTCTTGAGCCAGAGCAGGCTTATCAGACTTTGGTGCCACGCTTAAAGAAAACTGCGTCAAATCGCGATTTTCTCGCGGCGATTGTGCAGCAAGCGAATAATTCTACAAATGGTGGGTCGCCAGCAACCGCTGCTTAAGTAGGTTATGCTCGTGTAATTTTATAAATATAACTTTAAAAAATACACTTTAAATTACCCCTTGGTTTAATCAATCGAGGGGTAATTTTTATTGTTTATTTTTTAATACTGTTTTTATTACAAACTTATTTTGTGTTTTAAAACAAAAAAAATATACGTTTATATATAATTAATTTCCTATAAAATACACTATTCTTGGTAATTTTTACTATTGATAATGCGTATGCAAATAATAAAAATTAAATAATTATAATTAATTGTCAAAAGTTTATTCTCATAAACATTTGATATTTAATGTGAAAAACCGTGATTTTTTATATAATTTTGTTCTTTTTCGTTAAAAAATACGATACGATTGAATAGACTGCAGGGTAGCGCAATCTGAAATCCACGAAAGTATTCAGAAAGATGCGCTATATGAGGATGGAGGTCGTATGACAGGAAACTCTCATAAGATTGAAAATAATATTCCTTCTGGCTTGAACGCCAATGTGAGCACAGTTGCTCCTATAGATTCTACAGATGCGATTATCGTAGATATTCTTGAACACGATGGTCGTGCAACATTAACCAGACTAGCTAAAGCATCTGGATTATCGGTTTCTGCCGTGCAATCTAGAGTACAAAAGCTTGAGCGCAGAGGAATTATCACTGGTTACCGTGCATTGATTGACTATGAGCGCAGAGGCTTGCCAGTAAGCGCATTTGTTGCTGTAACACCTCTTGACTTTGAGCAAGAAGCATCTGTTCCAGCCAAGTTGAAAGATATTGAAGGTATTGAAGCGTGCTATTCGATTACTGGAAGCCCAAGTTTTATGCTCGTAGTTCGCGTTGCAACTCCTAGCAAGCTAGAAGAGCTAATTAACACAATTCACAGAATTGTGCCAGTTAGCACAGAAACAACTATGGTTTTGCAGACTTATTTCGACTAGAAGTAATATGTGTGAATTTCCTAAAGAATCGGTTGACGCGCGCAATCATTTGATTGAACCTAGTTGCAATGATCGCAACGATTCAATGAACGAGATTTTTGCGTTGCGTCAATCGATCGACAATATTGACAATGCAGTTGTTTCACTTCTAGCAGAGCGCTTTAAAGTCACAGAAAAAGTCGGAGAGATAAAAGCGCGCGCAAATCTTGCTGCGGAAGATAAATCTAGAGAAAATCGCCAAGCAGATCGACTTAAAAAAATTGCTGAAATATCTGGATTAAAAGAAGAAATTGCGCTCGAATATTTACATTTTGTTGTAGCTGCCGCAAAAAAGCGCCATCAAGAAATCAAAAATAGCCAGAAATAGTCAAAAATAGACACAAGTATAGTCAAATCTAATAAAATCTAAAAAATATGCGCGCTTAGAGTCATAATAAAAATATGACTATCGCAACTGTTGAACGTTACGCGCAAATGCTTGATTCTGCAAGCAAAGGCGGATACGCATATCCTGCAATTAATGTTACTAGCACGCAGACCTTAAACGCTGCACTTCAAGGATTTGCAGAAGCGCAAAGCGACGGAATTATTCAAGTATCCGTTGGGGGGTCCGCGTATTTTTCGGGACAGTGCGTAAATAATCGCGTTGTCGGTTCGCTAGCGTTTGCTCAATTCGCGCATCAAGTAGCAGCGCAATATCCAAATATTACCGTTGCCTTACATACAGATCATTGTGCAGAAAGCTATTTAGATGACTGGATTAAGCCACTTTTGGCTTATGAGGCAGATCAAGTTGCGCACGGCAAAGAGCCGATATTTCAATCGCATATGTGGGATGGATCCACAGTTAAGCTTGAACACAATTTAGACGTTGCGGAAGAATTGCTTGAGGCGTCGGCGAAGGCTCATACGGTGTTAGAGATTGAAATTGGGGCTGTGGGAGGCGAAGAAGACGGTCATAGAGCAGACATTGATGAAAAACTATACTCAACGCCGCAGGACGCTATGCGAGTAGTTGAGCGATTAGGTTTGGCAGAGAGCGGAAGATATATGGCTGCTTTTACGTTCGGCAATGTGCATGGTGCATACAAGCCTGGTGTTGTTAAGCTGCGACCACAGTTGCTAGACAACATTCAAAGCGCTGTATACAACAAGTACAAGCTTGATTTATGTAATCGCAAGTTTGGTGTGCCAACAAAACCATTCTTATTGGTATTCCATGGAGGTTCTGGATCTACTCCCGAAGAAATTGCGCAAGCTGTAAGCTACGGCGTAGTAAAAATGAACATCGATACAGACACGCAATATGCGTTTACTCGAGCAATAGCAGATCACATGTTCCGAAACTATGATTCTGTTCTTAAAATCGATGGAGAAGTTGGAGCCAAAAAACTCTACGACCCAAGGTCTTGGGGCAAAGAGGCAGAAAAAGCAATGGCTCAGCGTGTTGTTGAAGCCTGTGTACAGCTTGGCTCTGCTGGTAAAGCCTTATAAGTTCATCAAGTTGCAAATTAAATTCGGTATTGGCTTTGCGCTAGTCTTAACACGTAGGAATTGTGTTTATTTGGGCAACGTTAGCCCAAAAATGGAGGTTCAGCATGCCTGGAATTGTGCTTATTGGCGCTCAATGGGGTGACGAAGGTAAAGGCAAAGCGACTGATTTAATTGGTTCTAAGGTAGATATTGTCGCAAGATTTAATGGCGGTAATAACGCTGGACATACTGTTGTTGTGGGAAACGAGTCTTACGCTTTGCATTTACTTCCTAGCGGTATAATCAGCCCTAATGTAACTCCTGTTATTGGTAATGGTGTTGTTATAGACCCAGAAGTTCTGTTTGAGGAGATTGACGCACTTGAATCTAGAGGTGTTGATTGCTCTCGTTTGAAAGTGAGCGAGTCTGCGCATGTGATTACACCTTATCATCGCGTAATTGACAAGGTTACGGAGAGGTTCCTAGGCAAGCACAAGATTGGTACAACAGGTCGCGGAATTGGCCCGACTTATGCAGATAAGATTAATCGCGTTGGTATTCGTGTGCATGATTTATTTAATGCAGAACATTTGAGGGATAAGGTTGAAGCTAGCTTGCATCAAAAGAATCAAATGTTAGTTAAACTTTACAACCAGCATCCAATAGATATTGATGATGTTACAGCACAGCTTGTGGAGCTTGGAAAGCGTTTGAAGCCTTATGTTGCAGATACTTCGCTTATACTGAATCAGGCTATGGAAAATGGCAAAACCGTGCTTTTTGAAGGCGGTCAGGCAACTATGCTGGATGTCGATCATGGAACTTACCCATTTGTAACATCCTCAAATCCTACTGCAGGAGGTGCTTGCACGGGAACTGGCGTTGGTCCAACTCGTATTACGCGAGTGATTGGAGTTGCTAAAGCCTATATCACTCGTGTTGGTGAAGGTCCATTCCCTACAGAACTTTTGGATGAAAGTGGCGATTGGCTGCGTGAGCAGGGTCACGAATATGGCGTAACTACTGGTCGCCCTCGCCGATGCGGATGGTTTGATTCCGTTGTAAGCCGCTATGCTACTCGCGTAAATGGCTTAACTGATATTGTTCTTACCAAGTTAGATGTTTTGACTGGTTTAAAAGAAATTCCAGTTTGCGTAGCTTACGATGTAACTTTGGCTGACGGAAGCGTTGAGAGAGTGAACGAAATGCCAGTAGATCAGTCTCTGTTTGCTAGCGCTAAGCCAGTTTACGAGATGCTTCCAGGCTGGAGTGAGGATATTTCTCAAATTCACAAGTTTGAAGAATTGCCAGCAAATACTCAAAGCTATGTAAAGCGCTTAGAAGAACTTTCCAAGTGCCGCATTTCGGCAATTGGTACTGGTCCTCAGCGCGACCATATTATTAGCGTTCATTCGCTGATTGACTAGTGGCTATTTAAATAGCGATTTAAGGCGGCTAAAAACTATGAGTATTCCAAGTAGTAATCGCCCCAATTCGCATAACGCGCTCAAGCGTAAATCACTTGGTGCAAAAACATATTTTGTTGTGTTTATTGGTGGATTGCTTGGCGCTTTTGTGCGTAGTGAAATAGGTGGTTTTACGTACGGCATGCATTGGGACTCGGGATATTCTATGCTTTTTAGCCGCTTTACTTTTGCAACTCTTTTGTCTAACATCTTGGCATGTTTTATTCTTGCTTTAGTGAGTTCGCTTGTTGCACAAAGATTGCGCAGCAAGAACAAAGACTTAATAAAATACGGTTTTTGCACAGGATTTTGCGGCGGACTTTCAACAATGTCTACTTTTGCTTTTGAGGGTGCGCATTCCGCATTTACTGCAATGAACATTGTAGAAGTAATTGCCATTATGGCGTTGTCTATGGTTCTTGGCGTTTTAGCAGTGCTTGTTGGGAGTCTAATTGGAGATAAAATTTTTGTTTTTAAAGGCAATGGCAGCGTAAAAAATGCTGGTGATGCAAACGCCATCAATAAAATAGACGCTAACAGGGGCGGTGCAAAATGATGTCTTATGCATATGTTCTTTTTTGGCTGCCTGTTGTTTTCGCTGGACTTGGTGCTGTTCTTCGTTGTGCAATATCTGACGCAATTGGGCGCGTTTACAACCATGATTTTCCAATCGCGACTTTGCTAATCAACTCTTTTGCGTCTTTTATAATGGGCTTAGTTGTATTTTTAAGTTCTTCGATTATATACGATTTAACTTTTGCTTCGACTATTATTTACACGTGCGCATTGGGATTTTTAGGCGGATTTTCAACGTTTTCAACCGCAATCTTAGAAGTCGTAAGCCTGTTTAAGCTAAAGAAAATCAAGCTTGGACTATGGCTTTTTGTTAGCGAACTAATAGTGCCATTCTTATGCGCATTTATTGCATACGCTGGACCGTGTTTTGTAATGTTTTTACTTCTAAAGTCTTAAGTTTTGAATTTTATTAATTGACGTATTTTATTTATTTATATTTATTGTGTTATTAAAAATGTTAAAATGCTTGATGTATTTGTTTGCGATTTGATTTAAGAATAGGTTTATTGTGACTTTAAAGAACGTAGGCGGTTTTATACGCGATTTTTTGCGCGACTTTTCTGATCGCGTTCTTAAAACGCTTAAGCATCTTAGATGGAAGATGGTTCTTGCTGGCGTAGTTGTTGGTCTTGTTTCTGGCGCGCTTGTAGCAACCTATAGACTTGGAATTGAGTACGGAACTGATTTTGCGCGATGGATGTATGCGCAAATATTGCAAAACATGCTTTGGATTGTGCCTTGTGTGGTTTTTGCAATTGTTGCTGGGCTTTTTATTGGCTGGATGAGTCGCAAAGAAAGTATGGCGTCTGGAAGCGGCATTCCACAAGTTGTTGGATATGTTCAGCGCGGGTTAAAAATGTGCTGGAATACCATTTTGCCTGTTCGATTTGTAGGTGGATTGTTGGGATCGCTATTTGGCTTGTCTCTTGGGCGCGAAGGCCCTTCGATTCAAATCGGAGCTTGCGGCGCACAAATGATGTCTCGTATTTTTAGAAAAGGCGATAAAAACGATACTCAAGAGCATTATGTTGTAACTGCTGGAGCTGCAGCTGGCTTATCCGCAGCATTTAGCGCTCCACTTTCTGGACTTATGTTTGCTATGGAAGAAGTTCAACACGGATTGTCTTCTACGGTTCTTATGGGAGCTGCTGCTGCATCTATTTGCGCTGATTTTGTGTCTCAAACATGCTTTGGGCTTCGACCTGTTTTAGACTTTGGAAGAATTCCAGACTTGCCAATGGCGCTTCATTTTTGGTTGATTCCACTTGGCATTTTTGCAGGACTTATTGGCTCTCTAATGAACAGATCCTTACTTGGATTGCAAACATTGTATAAGTATTTGCCAAAATGGGCTCCTGTATCTGTAGCATGTTTAATCGCAATCCCTGTTGGCTTGTATTTGCCGGATGTTCTAGGTGGAGGCTCTAATCTTGTTAAGCTATCTGAATATGGCAAAGTAAGCATAGCGCTTTTGTGCCTTCTGTTTATTGCAAAAATGCTATTTACTTCTACGAGCTTTGGATGTGGCGCGCCTGGCGGAATTTTTATGCCAATTCTTGCTGTTGGCGCTCTTGCAGGCGGCGTTGCTTCTCGCGCAATAATAAGCATTCCACTTCTTGGCATTGACTCAAAGCTAATGCCTATTTTTACAGTGTGCGTTATGGCTGGCACGCTTTCGGCTTCTGTAAAAGCTCCTCTAACTTCGATTTTGCTCACTGTAGAAATGTCAGGAACAATGATTCACACTCTTCCAGTTGCTGCGTCTGCTTTTATTGCGCTTCTTGTATCCGATATTTTGCGCACTAAACCAATCTATGGCGAACTTCTTGAAAGATATATGGCTTCCAGTCCAAAACTCGTACGTTAGTACACCAAAAACAGCCAACAAAAACAGCAATGTGGATAACTTTTTGGCGGAATTGCAACGTTTATTGATCCTTTAACCACATTGTTTAAATAGTATTGCCTAATGCTTTAGTATGCGATTCAATAGCCACATGGACAATATGGCTATTGATAATTACGATGTTCCTTCT